>CAIXBB010000031.1 GCA_903917565.1 uncultured cyanobacterium
GAACGGCACTGACGGGGTCATCGGGGAGGAAGCGGTAGCGCATCGGAGAGGAGCGCCCTTATTGCGAACTGCTCGCAACCTAGATGCCCCACCGCCCCTTTTGCAAGCGATTCTCAATAGCAGGTGGGGATTGCGAAGCGGCCCGGCCGGGTTCTTGCTGGCCGTCCCTACCGTTAAGCGCTTGCTACCTGAGGCGTTCTGCCGTGATCCCCGAGGCCCAGTGGTTGCTGGAGCGTGAGCGACGCAGCCGCCGGGAGGGCAGCGGTCTGAGCCAGGCTGCGTTGATCGGCTCCTGGCGATTGGAGCGGATCTGGAGCAAGGGGAGTCTGCGGCCAGCTGCCATCGGCGCCGCCCTGCTTCGGGGTCTGGCGGCCCGCCTGCAGCTGGCGGCGGATGGGGCAGCAACAGGTGGCGGCGGGTTGCGGATGGTCAACAGCGTGCGCGTCGGTGCCCTGGAACTTCGTTTTGAAGGGGTTGGCCGGCTGCAGGGCCGCCGTCCCCTCCTGGTCTTCAGCTTCGATCGCTTGTTGCTGCTGCTGGGCGGGCGGGTGCTGATCGAGCGCGCCCTGCCCGCGCCCGAGCCCCTGCGCCGGCCGTTCTTCGCCCTGATTGCCGCTGAACGACCGGGGCCTGGCGAGCCGGGCCCATCGACGGGAGCGTCCCCGGGGTGGCTGGCGGCCAGGGGACGAGGCGGTGGGCTGGCCCTGTGGCTCCTCGAAAGTGGCGGAACTTCAAAATGAAGCTAGGCTTAAAGTGTGTTGAAGAAAAGGTTGGTGTCATGGCGAAACCGGCAACGGCCCTGCAGGAATGGTTGCTCCGCCACGCCCTCGACGGCAGCACCGCAACCCTGCCGGGCAACCTCCAGCGGGCCTTTGACGCGGATGACCTCAGCCTGTTGCCGGTGTTCGTGGCCCATGCCTGGCAGGAGCACCTCCGCTCCGAGGTGTGCCGCGGCCTGAGGGAAGCCACCGATGCCGAGCAGCAGCGCCTGGAGGTCGCCTTCCATGCCCAGATCGGCCTTGGTCATGGGCACGACGGTGACCTGGCGCTGCAGCTGGGACGGGCGGTGGACCGACGTCTCGCCGGCTGCCACCGCTTCCTGCATCTTTCAGCCCAACCGATGCCGGATGGTCTGCGCTGGTTTCAGCTGGAGATCAGGGACAGCCTCGCCGCTCCCGGCGGCCAGCTGGAGACTGTGCAGGTGAGTGCCGTCGCGTCCGAGTGCCAGGCCCGAGCGATCTGTGAGGCCATTCACGAGGTGCTGGCGGACCGTGGCTTCCAGGCCAGCACCGACCAGGGTCTGTTCCACCTCGAAGCCCCCCAGCTGGGGGCCCTGGTGGCGATCCTGAAGCGGCTGGCCCTGCCGGAATCTGAAGCCGTGATGACGCTGGCTGATCAGCGGCAACCCTGCATCGAGAGGCGGTAGCTGAACCCCAGGGCCCCGGCGTCGTTGCTCGCGCCCACCTTGAAAGTCATCTGGCTGGCCGCCTTGAGCGGTATGGCGGAGAAGGGACCGAACATCCGGACGGTCCCGATCGGTGGATCCATGGTCTGGTTGATGACCTGCAGATTGCTCCCATCGGTGAACGTCATGGACCCCTCCACTGGGTACTGGGCGTTGGCGTCGGAGCAGCGGCTCTGGCGTCCCCAACCAGGCGCGCCTGCCTGGGGTCCGGCTTCAGGGCTTGGCCGGTGCCCGGGGCTCCTTCACCCGCTCAAGGTTGGAGCCCAGGTCCGATTCGAGGAACTCATTGACGACGTTGCCCATGCCGCTGAGCCCCTCCAGGGCCGACTGCAGCGCCGGCAGGTTGATCGCCACGTCCTCGTTGGGATAGGCGCGCAGGAAGCCCACCGCCGACAGCGTGCCTGAACCGTTCTGGACCCCCAGGATCGTCGCTGAACGCAGGGCCACCATCCCCACCTTCGGCGCCCTGAGGGGATAAAGGATGACGGACAGCCTCTCAAGGGCGTCTTCGCCGAACCGCGTGCTCAGCAGCCGGGTGGTCGGCACCAGCGGCAGCGTCACCCCATGGTTCAGCAGCTTGGCGACCCCGGCGGGGTCCTGGCCGCCCAGGCGCAGGGCATCCCCCAGCAGGCCCACGGCCTCCCCCGTACGGGACAGCCGTTCCAGATCGGCGACGGGGATTGAGCGGCGGAAGGCTCCGCTGACGAAGACCACCTGCTCGGCGCCCTGGGCCGTCGGGGCGGCCAGGGTCAGCAGGGTGGCCAGCGCGGCTCCGCCCCAGGCGCGGGCCGATCGCGAGAAGGAAGGCCGAGGGCACATCAATCAGAGGCGGGATGCATGGGAAATCAGTGTGCTTCAGATGGCGGGTCCTGTCGGCTCAGGGGTTCCAACTCGGTAGCCGGCCGCTCACATCGCTGAGGGACAGGGCGCCATCCCCCCAGCCACTCGGGGGCAACAGGTCCGGGGCCCCCGCTCCGGGGGCGACGCCGGCGCCGGCGGCGAAGGCCCCGTTCACCCAGCCCAGCAGCAGACCCCGCAGGGGGCCGCCGCCCTGGTCGTAGGTGGAGCCCAGGTTGAAGTGGTCCCCTCCCCCCACCAGCACGAGCCGGTGGCCGACCTCCCCCTGGCGGGCGATACGGGCCATCGGGGCGATGGCTTCGGGGCCGGGAGGCACCACCCAGTCGCGGCTGCCGCTGATCAGCAGCACCCGACCCTGGAAGACTGGTGCGGCATCGGCATCGAACAGGAGCGCCATTGGTGGACTCACTGCCACCACCGCCTTCACCCGCGGGTCGGCCAGGGCCGCCTGGTCGGTGGCGCCGAGAAAGCTGCACTGCAGCACCCAGCTGAGGTTGCGCTGGGGGTCCTGCAGATCGTTGCAGCGCTTCTGCAGGAGCTGGGAACGGGGACGGGCGCCCGCAAGCTGAAGGGCGGTGGTGGCCCCCCAGGACTGGCCCAGCACTACCACCGAACGGGTGTCCACACCGGGCGGCAGCCCCAGCTTCCCAGCTGCCGCCGCATCAATCAGGGCGGAGATGTCGAGGGGCCGCAGGCGAAGCTCCGCCGCTCCGGGCGGCGGCACCTTGCCGGACAGCATGGCCTGCTGCTGCGTCCGGTCGCTGCCGGGGTGACGGGGCAGCAGCACGGTGTAGCCGTGGCTGGCCAGATGCCGTCCCCAGCCCTCGAAGCTCTCAGGCCCATCCCAGAGGCCATGGGAGATGGCCACCAGCCGGCCGGAAGCCTGCTGGGACGGACGGATCACCACCACCTCCAGGGGGAGGGGCCGGTAGGCCACCGGCAGGTTCAGGGTGTCTCGCCGTACTGTCAGGGGACCCGGTCCGGCAAGGGCGGGATCCACCGTTGCTGGGGTCTGCCCCTCCAGCAGCCGGGTGGCTGACCGCAGCTGACCGTTCATCCGCTGGAGCAGGAACATCCCCTTGCCGACATCCACGGAGGCCGTGTTGCCCGGAACGGCCTGGAGCACCCCGAGCATCGTGAGCGCCCCCCGCCCGGAGGCCCGGTCCAGGACCTGCAGCACGGTGTCGCTGGACACATCGGCCGGCAGGCCATCGACGCCTCCGAGGGAGGAGAGCAGCAGCAGGGCCTGCTGGGCCAGGGGTGAGGGGACCACCTTGCGGGCCACGTCCAGGGCCTGCAGGGGCAGGGGGGTGTTGAACAGTTCCACCAACCGGCGCCCGATGGCGCCCCGGGTGGCCTGGTCGAGCTCGGCCAGGTCGCTGTCGCCCGACAGCAGGGCCCGGGGATCACTCAGTTCGGCCAACCGGATGGTGAAGCTGGTGTCCACCAGGGGCAGCTTGAGCTTGATCTGCTCCAGGGCCTGCGCAGGAGGGGCAACGGCGATTGCGGTGGCAAGCACCAGCACCAGGGGAGCCAGGGACGGTGCGGCCTGCATCAGCAAACAACCCCGGGGTCGGGTCCGCATCCTGGCAGAGGAGACCTCCTGGGCCCGGCCCCTGGGCCTCATTCCACGTCGTCGTGGGCGAAGCGGTTGTAGAGGAAGTCGAGGGCGGTGTTACGCAGCTCGTAGTACTTCGGATCTTCCATGATGTCCTCCCGGTTGCGGGGCCGGGGGAAGGCAATGGTCATCACTTCGCCGATCGAGGCGGAAGGGCCGTTGGTCATCATCACCAGCCGATCAGCGAGGAACAGGGCCTCGTCAATGTCGTGGGTGATCATCAACACCGTGCATTTCTGGGTGTTCCAGATCTGAAGCAGCTCCTCCTGCAGTTCCTCCTTGGTGATCGCATCGAGGGCCCCGAAGGGTTCATCAAGAATCAGCACTTCCGGGCGGATGGCCAGGGCGCGGGCGATGGCCACCCGCTGCTTCATCCCGCCGGAGAGCTGGGTGATCTTCTTGTCGCTGGCTTTGTCCAGGCCCACCATCGCCAGATGTTCCATGGCGACGTCGCGTTTTTCACTTTTGGGGAGTTTCGGCTTCACCGAGTCGATGGCCAGGTAGACGTTCTCGTAGGCCGTCATCCAAGGCAGCAGCGCATAACCCTGGAACACCACCATTCGGTCGGGACCGGGTTTCTCGATCGGCACGCCGTTGAGCAGAACCTGGCCCGAGCTGGGCTGGGAGAAGCCCGAGACCATGTTCAGCAGGGTGGATTTGCCGCAACCGGAGTGGCCGATCACGCAGATGAACTCTCCCTGATTCACCTGGAGGTTGATGTTCTCCAGAACCGGGTAGGGCCCGGTAGGGGTGGGATAGACCTTGCCCAGGGCTTCGAAGCGCAGCAGGGGCTGGGTGGCGGTTGCGATGGTCGTCATGGTGGGGTACCGCAAGCGGTCAGGAGGTTTCAGACGCTGATGACACGGGGCTGGCCGATGGGGATTTCGGCGATGCTGAAATCACGGTGCAGCGAGACCTCGTTGAGGTAGCTGATTGGATCATCAGGGTTGAAGGGGCGGCCATCAAACAGCTCGATCCCCTGGCGCTGGTAACTCACGTCCTCCAGGCCCAGTTCCCGGGCGGCGGTGCTGAACACACCAACACTGCAGACACGCTCGAGGATCTCCACGTAGTTGCGGGGGAAGGGGATCTCGGCCCAGCGGGCCAGCTGGGTGAGGATCCAGAGGTGCTCGCTGCGGCTGGGCCTGTTCAGACCAGCACCGAAGAACAGGTGGTGCGGCTCGCCGTGGGGAGCGAAGGGGCCGGTTTCGCCGGGCTGGCCACTGAACCGGATCAGATCCGCGTTCATGCCGAGATAGCGCCGGTCGCTGAGCAGTTCGCCCATCTCCTCCCAGTGGGCTGGATCGGCGCAGTAGCGGCAGGCCTCCAGCAGGGCTTTGGTGAGGGCGATGTGGGTGTTGGGATAGGTCAGAGCCCAGTCCTCGCGAGCCCCGAGCACCTTGCCGGGATGGCCCGACCAGATCTCCAGATCCCCCACGATCGGGACACCATGACCGCTGCTGGCGGCACGGAAGTTCCAGGGTTCTCCGATGCAGTAGCCGTCGATCGAGCCGTCCTTGAGGTCGGCGAGCATCTGGGCTGGCGGCAGGGTCTGCAGGTGCACGTCCTTGTCCGGATCGATGCCGTTGGCCGCCAGCCAGTAGCGCAGCAGCAGGTTGTGCATCGAAGCGGGGTGGACGATGCCGATCCGATGCGGCTCACGATCATGGCTGCTGAGCCAGGCGCGGTAGTCCTCCACCGTGCTGACGCCCTGCTCCGCCAGCCGCTTGGCCAGCGTCACCTCGTTGCCATTTTGGCTGATGGTGAGGGCGGAAACGATCGGCAGCGGGGGGCCGCCATGGCCACCGGCCGTCATCCAGGTGGGCATGCCCGAGGGCATCATCGCGGCATCGAGGGTGTTGTCGACCAGACCGTCGACCACCCCGCGCCAGCTCGTCTCCCTCACCAGATGCACGTCGTCGAGGCCGTGCTTGGTGAAGAATCCCTTGGCCTCGGCCACCGCCATGGGCGCGCAGGCGGCCAGGGGGATGAAGCCCAGATCCAGGTTCACCTTCTCCAGGCCGTGGCGGGCCAGCACCTTGTGGGGGCGGGCCTGCCACTGCTTGACCCGCCTCTGGCGGTTGAGGAAATAGATGATCTCCGAGCGCAGGCTGTAGTAGCTCGGGTGGTGGACCACCGTGAGCCGCGAACGGGGCCTGGGAATGTCCACTTCGAGAATGCCGCCGATCTTCGAACCCGGTCCGTTGGTGAGCATCACGATCCGGTCGGAGAGCAACACCGCCTCATCCACGTCGTGGGTGACCATCACCGCGGTGAGCTCGTGCTCGTTGCAGATCTGCATCAGCTTTTCCTGCAGATTGCCCCGTGTCAGCGCATCGAGGGCGCCGAACGGTTCATCGAGCAGGAGCAGTTTGGGCTTGATTGCCAGGGCGCGGGCGATGGACACCCGTTGGCGCATGCCCCCCGAGAGCTGGGCGGGGAGCTTGGTGGCGGCAGGGGTGAGCCCCACCAACTCCATGTGTTCCTCGATCACGGCATCCTTTTCGGCCCTGCCCAGGTCGGGCATCACTTCGTCGACGGCCAGGGCGATGTTCTGGCGCACGGTGAGCCAGGGCAGCAGCGAATAGTTCTGGAACACGACCATCTTGTCGGGGCCAGGACGCTTCACCGCTTCTCCTTCGAGCAGCACGGTGCCGCCAGTGGGGAGATCCAGCCCGGCGATCATGTTGAGCAGCGTGGATTTACCGCAACCGGAGTGGCCGATCAGGGAGATGAACTCCCCCTTACGGATCTCCAGATCGATCCCCTTGAGGGCCAGGTAGTGGCCACCACCAACGAGGGGAAAGTCCTTTTCGACGGTTTGGACATCAACAAGTGCTGTCATGACGGATCACGATTGGGAAAGGAAGAAGAAGCTGAAAGCCAAGATCATGCCGGTCATGAGCAGGATGCGGGCCAGCAGGAATCTGATCACGTTCCGCTTTTCGTTGATCCATGCTTCAAGGGATCCGAAGGCCTTGATCGAAGAAAGAAACATCATTGTTCCTGCAGATTTACTAACCAGCGGCAATGCGTGACTGAAGCCAGACCATCAGACGATCCAGGATCAGGCCGATGGCCCCGATCCAGATCACGCCCAGAACAATCTCACCGACATAGTTCTGCTGATAGGCATCCCAGATGAAGAAGCCGATGCCTACCGTGCCGGGCATGACGATTTCGGCAGCAATGATCGCCAATCAGGCCAGGCCGATGGAAATACGCAGGCCGGTGAAGATGTAGGGAAGGGCGGAGGGGATCAGCACCTTGGAGAAGAACCTCCCTTTCGACATCTGCAGCACCAGGGCCACGTTGCGGTAATCCTGGGGGATCTGGCGCACACCTTCGGCGGTGTTGATCAGAATCGGCCAGACAGCCGTGATGAAGATCACGAAGATGGCCGCTGGCTGGTTCTGCTGGAACACCACCAGGGCGATCGGCACCCAGGCCAGGGGTGCGATCATGCGCAGGAACTGGAACAACGGGTCGAAGGCGCGGTTGATCACGGGCTTCAGGCCCACCGTGATGCCCACGGAAATCCCCACCAGGGCGGCGATGGTGTAACCCTGGGCCACCCGCCCGAGGCTGGCAAAGGTCTGCCAGAACAGACCCTTGTCGAGTCCGCCATTGTCGAAGAATGGATTGAAGATCAGGTTTCTGGTGCGCTTTTCGGTGAACAGGCTGGTGGGTGATGGCAGGCGCGTGAACTCGAAGGCGGAAGTGAGCTGCCAGATCAGCAGGAAGCCGCCGATGCCGAGCAAGGGGGGCAGCCAGTTGGTTTGATTGCGCATCAGCCAGCCCAGGGGGCTGAACGGACTGCGCTTGGGGGTCGACGGAAGTCCGTCGTTGGGACCGGAAACCATGGAATCGTTCTCCTGGAGGGAAATCGGGGTTGGAGGGTGGACTGAAAATCCGCAGCCGTTCCTGTCAAGGGAAGGTATGCGGCGAAGCGTTGCTCGCCGCATACCTTAAGCCGCGGCCGATCAATGCCGATGAGCGCTGATCTTCACGCTGTCGAGGTAGGCCTTGGGGTTCTCCGGGTCATAGGTGACACCGTCAAAGAAGGTCTCCTTGCCGCGGCTGGATGTGGTGGGGATGTCTTTGGCTGGGAGGCCAAGTTCCTGGGCGGCCTGGCGCCAGAGATCTTCACGGGTGACCTTGTCGTTGATGGCTTTCGCCTGCTCGATGGTGTCGACGATTCCGGGATAGAACTTCCAGCGCATCGACTCCAGCAGGAACCACAGGGTGAGGCTCTTGTAGGGATAGGAAACGACCCCACGATCGCTGTTCCAGCACAGCAGACCTTTCTGGGGTCCGTTTCAGGCGTGGGTGTCGGCCCCGGCCTGTATCCGCCCTTGAGGGCGATTTCAAGCACGGGCTGCGGGATGCTGTACCACTTGCGGGAGGAGAGCATCGTGGCGGCCTCGACCTTGTTCTCAGGCTTGTCGAGCCATTGCTGGGCCTCGATCAGCCCCTTGATCAGGGCGATGGTGGCCTTGGGATTCTTGTCGACCCAATCGGAGCGGACAGCGAGGAACTCCTCGGGATGCACCGGCCAGATCGACGCTGTGGTGGTGGCCAGATAGCCGATCTTGTCGTTGACGACGCGGGTCGGCCAGGGATCGCCGGTGCTGAACAGTTCCATGGTTCCGTTCCGCAAGCCCTGCACTGTTTCGGTGGCGGGCACGGTCAGCAGTTCGACTTCCTTGTCAGGATCGATCCCCTCAGCCGCCAGCCAGTAACGGATCCAGATGTCCTGGTTGGCCTTGGGGAAGGTGTAGGCGGCCCGGAACTTGCGGACCTCCTTGTGGGAGAAGCTCTTGAAGAACCCTGCTGCGGGCTTGAGATCGGTGCCGAGGTTGGCGTCCTTGACGCTCGTGGAGGCAGCGATGCCGTTCCCCTGGCTCATCAGCATGGCCAGGATGTACATCGGCACCTTCTTGCCATCGGTGATTGCACCTTCGCTGATCATCTGGGGCATCGGCAGTTGCCACTGACCACATTCGATGCCGCCGCCGGCGGTTCCAAGCACCACGTTGTCGCTGGCGGCGGGCCAGCTGGCCTGCTTGGTGAGATTGACCTCAAGGCCGTGCTTGGCGAAGAAGCCCTTCTCGACGCCGACCACCAGGGGAGCGGCCTCAAGGATGGGGATGAAGCCGAGGCTGACGGTCTTGACCTCCAGATCGGCGTAACCCGCCGCGGGCGACTGGGGGGTGGGGGCGGACCCGCCAGCGTCAGTCTTGGTGGGTGGATTGCCCCTGCAGCTGGTGAGAACGATGGTGGACGTGAGGGCTCCACCGTGCAGAGCAATGAAGCGTCGTCGCTTGGTCATGGTGCTGAGGATTGGCGGAAAGGAAGCGAATGATGCATAACAAAAAAATCAGGTTGTTTTGATAACAGTCTCACCGTGGGAAAAGGGAGATCAAATCTGGCTCAACTACTGAAATCAGGAGAGCCGAATGTGGAGGCTGATCGGTGAGTTAGAGGGCTTTTTAAAGGTCCCCGTTTGGGGTCCGGCAATAGTAGTCGCTGGATCAGATGGCTGGGTATCAAGATGAAGCAGGCTTGGCGATCCTTATGATCAGATTGTCTGATCAATGGCGGACTCGCTTGTCAAGAATCATGGAATGCCGAGGGCTTCTCAGCCCTCTGTATGGTCAAGGGCATGGCGCATTCGTGCCGACATCTGAGCTTCCGGATCGACCCCGGCGAACGTCGGAGGCAACCAGACCCTCACCACCATCAGAAGGGCCATGGTGACCAGAAACAGGCACACGGCCAGGATCTGATGCCATTCGGTTTCCAGCACCCCACGGACGATGACTTCCCTGAGAACCGAAACAATGGCGATCTCCACCGCCACACCGATCGACACCCGCTGTTCCTGGAGATAGATGATCAGCAGGCGGAACAATTCCACCAGAATCAGGATGAACAGAATGTCGGCGGTGACTTCATGAAACTCCGACGACGCCAGCAGGGCGGTGAAGGTGCGTTTCAGCTGGAGCACCATCACGCCGAACAGGCCCAGGGTGAGGGAAATGACGATCAGATCCTGAACGGCTTCCAGAGATTGAACAATCTGGATGCGGCGAAGCTGCTGGTACCAGGGGATGGCTTCAAGGGCTTCGGAAGCCGGCGTTCTGGTGAGCGGGGGGTTCATGGCGAAGGGTTCTCGGGAAGGGAAGGCAAGCCAAGGGAAGTGGGACGTTGGTGACGGCGCTCAGGAAGGCGTCGCGAGGCACCAGCAGATCGGCCTCGCTGACCTTGACGACCTGGCCCTTGCTGCGGAAACGGGTCAGGGATTTCGTCACGGTGACCCTGGTCATGCCGGCGATGTCGGCCAGGTGGCGGTGGGTCAGGTTCATGTCCTCCAGGGAGAGGGTTGTGCCGCTGCTGCTGACCCGGCCGAAGCGAGCGCCGATCCAGTGCAGCAGACGCAACAGCCGGGCGTCGGCGGGTCTGACCCGATGGATCTTCAAAAGATGGGCTGTCTGGGTGATCAGATCACGCATGAACTCCAGAATCTCGCTCTCGCCCGGCTCACATTCCACCACCACCACCCGGGTGAGGGAAATGAGTTCGTAGGGCAACACCCCACTACCTGTGGGGGTGATCAGTTCGCCTGGCCCCCAGATGCCGAGGGTGATGGATTCTCCCTCTTCGTTCCAGGTGTTGGCACGGATGTAGCCATCGTCGATCCGCCAGCTGATGTCTGCCGGCAGATGATCATCAGCGCGAAGGGTCAGGCGCAGGGGGCGAGCGGGCTTGGTGATGGTCATGACACGGTGGATGGCATGGCGGGAGACTCCTGCGGGCGGGGGAGCGTTTCGGAAGAACGGGGTGGATGGAAGGGTCGTTGGGGGCCCCCGACGCTCCAGGCGAAAGGCTCGTGTTGGAGTGCGGGAACATTAATGACCATTTCCGGCCGTTGGGTGATATCAGAACGCAGGATTGCCAATCCAGCTGATAAGCCCTGGTGATTGGATTGCCCGCCTCGCTCCTGTGCCTTCCGACGCCGTGATCCAGACCTTCTCCTGCCCTGCACCTGGGCCCCTTGGCGGGCGCCGGGTGAGTGTGGCCACCTGCCACGGCAAGGAGCGGGTTCTGGCACGACCCTTCCGCCGTGGCCTGGACCTCACCGTGGTCCTGGCCACAGGCTTGGATACGGACGTCTTTGGCACCTTCAGCGGCGAGCGGCCCCGTCCCGCCGATGCCCCTGAGACCTGCAGGCGCAAGGCGGAAGCCGGCATGGACCACACGGGCCTTGATCTGGGGCTGGCCAGCGAAGGCAGTTTCGGCGCCCACCCCGCCTTCCCCTGGCTGGCGGTTGGCAGCGAGTGGCTCACCTTCGTGGACCGCAGGGAGGGCCTGGTGATCGCGGAAAGCCTGCTGGTCCCACGCACCAACTTCGATCGTCGGGTGGTGTCGCCAGGGGACGATCTCGAGGACTGGCTGCGGCGGGTGGGTTTCCCATCCCATGCGCTGATCGCTCGCCCCCACCTCGGCGAGGGGAGCGACGGCTCGGTGGATGTTTCGCTGATCAAGGGCATCCGGACGTCCGGGGAGCTGGTTCGGGCCCTGGGGCGCTGCGCCAGGGCCTCGTCCGATGGGCTGGTCTGGCTGGAGACCGACATGCGCGCCCACTGCAACCCGACCCGACGGGTGGCGATCCGGAGCCTTGCGTTCCGCTTGGTGCGGCGGATCGCCAGCCCCTGTCCGGCCTGTGGCGCACCCGGCTGGGGCCTTTGCGAGGGTCTGGCCGGCTTGCCCTGTGCATGGTGCGGTCAGCCCACGGAGCGCCTCCGGGCCGAAATCTGGGGGTGCGTGGCCTGCGATCGCCGGGAGGAGAAGCCTCGTGGGGATGGCAGACACGCTGCGGATCCAGGTGATTGCTCCTGGTGCAACCCCTGAAGGAAACTCCCCCAGAAGGTTATGGGCTTGATCAACAACGCCTATCGCCGGCACTGCCCAGCCATCCCCAACACTCTTTAGCGTCGATTCCTGCCACCTTCTCCATGGGAGTGCCGATCCGATGCCTGCTACCGCAAAACCCGGAACTTTCCCCCTTCAAAGCCTGCAGCAACAGGCAGAAAAGCAGCGATCCATTTCACTTCAGCCACCCCAGGAAGCCACCTCCAGCAGGCTTTCTCTTCAAGATGAACAGGTTGCCGCGGATACCACTGCCCTGCGTTCTCTTGACTGGGATCGCAGCCGTTTCGACATCGAGTTCGGGCTTCGCAACGGCACCACCTACAACGCCTTCCTCGTGGGCGGTGAGCGCTGGGCCCTGGTGGACACCAGCCATGCCAAGTTCCGCCAGTCCTGGCTGGAACTGCTGCAGTCCAGCATCGATCCCCGCCGCATCGATCACCTGATCGTTTCCCATACGGAACCGGACCATTCCGGTCTGATCGGAGATGTGCTGGATCTCCATCCTGACATCGAGATCATCGGCTCCAAACTGGCGATCCAGTTCCTGGAGCACCAGTTGCACCGCCCCTTTCTCCGGCGGGTGGTGAAGAGCGGCGACCGCCTGGGCCTGGGACGGAATCCTGACTCCGGCGTGGACCACGACCTGGAATTCCTCAGTGCGCCGAACCTGCACTGGCCGGACACGATCTTCAGCTTCGACCACGGCACCGGCACCCTGTTCACCTGCGATGCCTTCGGGCTTCACTACTGCTCCGAGGACCTCTTCGACGCCGACCCCGGCGCGATCGCTCCCGACTTCCGTTTCTACTACGACTGCCTGATGGGTCCCAACGCCCGCAGTGTGCTGCAGGCCCTCAAACGGTTGGAGGCCCTGCCGGCGATCAGCACCATCGCCACCGGCCATGGCCCCCTGCTTCGGCACCACATCGGCCATTGGCTGGGGGACTACCGCGACTGGAGCCAGGCCCGCAGCGCGGGAGAGGCCTATGCCGCTGTCTGCTATATCAGCCAACACGGCTTCTGCGACCGGATCAGCCAGGCGATCGCCCTGGGGATCGGCAAATCCGGCGCCCAGGTTCAGATGGTGGACCTGCGCTCCACCGATGCCCAGGAACTGGCGGCCCTGATCGGGGAGGCGGCGGCCGTGGTGGTGCCCACCTGGCCGGTGGATCCCGAACCCGACCTCCAGGCGGCGATCGGCACCCTGCTGGCAGCCCTGAGTCCTGGGCAATGGGTGGGTTGCTACGAGGCTCTGGGCCGCCAGGATGAACCCCTCTATGGCCTCGCCAGCCGCCTGCGGTCCCTCGGCCAGCCCGAGGGTTTTGCTCCCCTGCGGCTGTCCCAGGTGCCTGATGGCGGTGACGTGCAGCGCTGCGAGGAGGCCGGCACCGACCTCGGTCTTCTGCTCACCAGGGAGCGCACGATCGCCGCGATGAAGGCCCTCGATGGTGATCTGGACCGGGCCCTGGGCCGGCTGAGCGGTGGTCTTTACGTGGTCACGGCCGCCCAGCAGGAGCGCAGCGGGGCCATGGTGGCCAGCTGGGTGAGCCAGGCCAGCTACGACCCCCCGGCCCTCACTGTCGCCGTCGCCAGGGAGAGGGCCATCGAATCCCTGCTGCAGGTGGGGGACCGGTTCGTGCTCAATGTGCTGGGTCAGGACAATCACCAGCCCCTGCTGCGCCACTTCCTGCGCCGCTTCCCGCCCGGGGCTGATCGCTTCGCCGGCATCGCCGTGCTGGAGGGGGTGGCCGCCGGGGGGCCGGTGTTGGGGGATGCACTGGCCTACCTGGGCTGCAGGGTCAGCCAGCGGCTCGAGACCGCCGACCACTGGATCGTCGTCGCCGAGGTGGAGGAGGGCAGCGTCTCCGACACCGAGGCCGCGACGGCCGTGCACCACCGCAAATTCGGCAACCACTACTGACCCGCACCCTGCCATGACCCTGACACCTCTGGCCCCGCCCCTCACTGATGGGCGCAGGATCATCCAACTGCCGCTGGGGCCGGGCCTCATCTGCCTGCGGGGACTGAGCCCCCGCCGGCTTCGTTTCGAGCTGGAGTACGGCCTGGAGCGGGGCACCTGCGCCAACAGTTTCCTGTTCGCCGCCGGCACGACGGCCCATGGGGAGCCGGTGGCGCCGCTGCTGGTGCATCCGCCCGGCGCCACCTTCGCCGGCCCCTATCTGGAATCGGTCGCTCAGCTGGTGGATCCTGCGGCTCCCCTGGCTGTCGTGGTGGGGGTCGTCAACCCCAACCGGGTGCTGCTGCTGCGCCGCATGGCCAGCCACTGGGCCGGCCTGAGGCTGATCGCCTCCAATGCCGGTGCCCGGGTGCTTCGGGATCTCTGGGCCCAGGAATCCCGTCCCTCCGGTGGTGGGGAGGCCGACGAACCCCTGCCGCCCCTGCCGCCGATCGAGGTGATCAGGGGGGAGGATGGCCGCGAGCTGGCCCATGGACTGCGGCTGCGGCTGATCCCCGCCCCGACGCCCCGCTGGCCGGGGGGACTGATCGCCTTCGAGGAGACCACAGGTCTGCTGATGAGCAGCAAGTTCTTCTCTGCCCATCTCTGTTGCGAAGCCTTTGATGAAGCCACCCGCAGCCAGACCGAGGAGGACCGTCGTCATTTCCACGACTGCCTGTTGGCGCCCATGGCCCGTCAGGTGGAGATGGTGCTGGATCGGATCGAGGACCTGCCGATCCGCACGATCGCTCCAGGCCATGGTCCTGCCGTGACGCAGAGCTGGCGCAGCCTGCTGGCCGATTACCGGCGCTGGGGCCAGCGCCAGAAGCAGGCAATGGCCTCGGTGGCCCTTCTCTATGCCAGTGCCTACGGCAACACCGCCGCCATCGCCGATGCCCTGGCCCGCGGACTCAGCGGCATTGGCGTGCGGGTGGAGAGCCTCAACTGCGAGTTCGTCAGCAGCGAGCAGGTGGTGGCAGCCATCCGGGCCTGCGGCGGCCTGCTGATCGGTTCCCCCACCCTGGGGGGCCACGCCCCCACCCCGATCGTCTCGGCCCTGGGCACGGTGCTGGCCGAAGGGGACCGGAGCCTGCCGGTGGGGGTGTTCGGCAGCTTCGGCTGGAGCGGGGAGGCGATCGACCTGCTCGCTTCCAAGCTCCGCGACGCTGGCTTCAGCCTGGCCTTCGATCCGATCCGGGTCAAGTTCAGCCCCGACCCCGGAATGCTGGCCCAGCTTGAGACGCTGGGCGGGGACCTGGGCCGGCAGGTGCTGGCGGCCCAGGGCAAGTCCCGGCGTTCCGCCACGGGCGGCGGTCTGCAGGAGAGCCGCAGTCTGCCGGCCCTGCAGGCCCTCGCTCGGGTGGTCGGGGCTCTCTGCGTGCTCAGCCTCCGGCGGGGTACGGGAGAGGAGGCGATTGAGGGGGCCCTCGTGGCCAGCTGGGTGAGCCAGGCCGGTTTCAGCCCCCCGGCCATCAGCGTGTCAGTGGGTCGGGACCAGCCTTTGGCTGAGTTGCTGGAGGTGGGGGACAACTTCGCCCTCAACGTGCTGCCGGCAGGTCGAGAGGGCCGGTTGCTGAAGCTCCTGGGACGCCCCCTTCCCCCGGCTGCAGGCCGGCTGGCGGATCTGGATCTTCAGGTAGGCCCGGCCGGTCAGCCGCTGCTGTGCGAAGCCCTGGCCTGGTTGGAGGCCCGGGTCACCCAGCGGGTGGTCTGCGGCGACCACTGGCTGCTGGTCGCCGAGGTGCTGGCCGGCCGGG
Source organism: uncultured cyanobacterium (assembly GCA_903917565.1). GTDB lineage: Bacteria > Cyanobacteriota > Cyanobacteriia > PCC-6307 > Cyanobiaceae > Cyanobium. Next base: position 15,591 of record CAIXBB010000031.1, read on the forward strand.
TGCTCGACCCCGATGGCACCACCGCCGTACCCCAAAGGCGCAGTGGAGCTCCGCTCTGACGGGCGGTGGTTGCCGCTACAGGTGCAGGTGTGCGGTTGTCATCATCCAACGGATGAAACTTCTAGGGTGAGGGTTCTCCTGGAAAGCCCTTCCGGTGGGGCCATCCCTTGGCTCCACCGGTTTTTCTGGGCGGCTGTGGCGAGTCGAGCGACCCTCAGAGGCTGTTGACCCGGAGGATGAGATCGTCGAAGTCGGCGTCACCCCCGCCGGTCAGGTCCTCGAATCCGAAGGTGTTGGTGCCGAGCAGTTGAATGTGGCCGAAGTTGTCCACATTCCTGGAGGCACCAGCTACGAAGACCTGGCTGGTGTTGGCCACCTGAATGAAGGGAAGCAGCACGTAGTCGTCGGGGTTGAGGGATTGGCCGAGGGTCACCGAGGCACTGAGGGTGGCCACGGTGTTGTCGGGGGTCGTTCCGGTCCAGAGCGCGTTGGCCACCGCCGCATGGCGGTAGGCCTCTTCGCTTCCGGCCCAGTTGCCGCCGCTGGCCACGGCTCCGGTCAGGGGGTCGATCACATCGCCGGTGCTGCGATTGGAGAGGTAGAGCCCGAGGGTGCCGTCGTAGTAGGCCTCACGGAAGATTTCCACATCCAGTTTGATCTGTTGGGTGAGACCCGAGAGGTCCAGCCCGATCAGCTGGTCACCACCGAGGGCAAAGCTGGTGTTGTAGACCTTCGGTTGCACTGCCTCAGGGGTGAGGGTGGCGGTGATGCTGAATCCACTGCCAGCGAGCACGAACCCGCTCTGGGCGGAGCCTGAAAGGGTCAGGGGTGTGGTGGCCCCACTGGAGAGATTGGTGAGGAAGAATTCCGCTCTGCCGTTGAACTGGCCATCACCGAGCACGCCAGCCTGGGCGTCCGCATCGAAACCGGCAGGCAGGCCGGAGGCCTGACCGATGGCGGTGGCGAGGGTCTGTGTTCCAGGGATCGGCTGGCCCTGGGCGTCGAAGAAGCGGGCCTGAAGAGTGACAGCCGCCGGCAGATTGCTGCCGAAATCGAAGCTGAAGGCGCTGGGGTTGGCGATCAGGTCAGTGCCGGGGGTGAGCCTGGGGGCCTGGTTCGCCTCCACCGTGAACTGGCTGACGATCCTGGGCTCCCGTGCCAGTACGGAGGCCTGGTTGGCCTTGAGCTCGGCTTCGCTGTAGGGGGCAATGCCGTAGGTGGTGACAGTGAGCTTCTGGGTGGCCTGGTCGATGTCGAACTGGGTCCAGCCGTAGGTGTGAGCGGAGGCGTAATCCCCCTGGAGCAGGGTGGCTTTCGTATCGAAGGAACCGATCACGCCAGAGGCAGTCGTGAGATTCCGATCGAGGCCGATCGGGTCGTAGCCGCCAGGACCGATGGCCAGGTTTTGAAACGCGAATTTGAGGAAATCGTCCTTTTCGTTGAGGTTGTCGTCGCCGTCCGGGGCGATGGGCAGGCTGTCGTAGAAGGCTTTCTGCGGGGTGCTCAGCAGGCCGGCGGCGGTGGCGAAGTCCACCACCGTCTGGCCGAAGGGCTTGCTGTACGCCACCGATCCGGTGCTGATCTCCCAGGTGTCGGTGGCCACGCGGGGACCTCCGACCGTTTCGGTGTAGGTGAGGTTGTTGACCATGGTGCCGTGGATGTCGGCCGCCACGAACACCACGTTGCGGATGCCGTTGGTCTCGATGAATTTGAACAGCTCCTTGCGTTCTTTGGCGTAGCCCTCGAAGGCATCGGTGTTGTAGATGCCCATCTCCTGAATCGGCTCGGGCACCATCACGAACTTCCAGGTGATGCCGTCTCGATCGGCGCTCAGCAGATCGGCCTTCAGCCGGCTGAGTTGATCAGCTCCCAGCAGGGTCCGCTCCAGGGTGAGGGATTCGCTCAGGAAGCGGGCCACATCGGTGGGATCCGCCGTATTCGGTGCCACCAGCTCGGGATCTCGGAAGGAGCGGGTGTCGAGCAGGAACGAGGCGGCATCGGAGCCGAAGGTGTTGAAGCGGTAGAGATCCCGTTCCCCGGCGGTGCGGGGATGGCCGGTGTTGCCGTTGAAGACGTCACGGATCGGGTTGTACTCCTGGAAGGCGGTCAGGCCGTTCTCGAACAGGTCGGTGTCGTTGATGAGTCCCTGGCTGCTGCCGAAGCGGGGGTCGGAGGCAGCCGGTGCACCGCCGGCGAAGTCATTGGTGACCTCGTGGTCGTCGATGGTGTCGCCCAGCTCCACGATGAAATTGAGCGCTTTGCCTGCCGCATTGCTAATGGGGGGATATGGGGCGAGCTCACCGCGCCAGTCACCGCTGACGCCGGAGCTGAGCCCGCTGAGCTCCACCTTCACCGGCTGGTTTGGATTGGTGACGTTGGCGGTGACCATGCCGGCGATCTGGGCGAAACGGGCCGTGGTGCTGTATTCGAATCGCACCTGTCCGAAGGCGTGCTGCGGATCCAGAGCACGACGGAATCCTGATCCACATCGCCACTGCCGTAGGTCCAGGTGAGGAAGTCGTGGGAGAAGATCACCTGAAACGTGAAGCCCTGGGGGCCGCCCACGCAGTTGATGAACTCCGACGTTCTGTCGGTGGAGACAACCTCACCGCAAGGGGGCTCATCCGCACCGGCAGAGCTGTCGCCGACCAGCACACCGACTGTCAGCAGACCCTTGGGAGGGTGGACCTGAGGAAGGAGGAGACAGAGCGCTGAGGCACCTGGGCATGACCTTGCAGCATCCAGTGCTCCCTTGGGTCTGCCAATGTCCACTCGATCGGGGCTCGGGCTCGCTCCACGATGCAGAGACGCTGCATGGTTTCCGCAGCCCCCTATCGGCGCGGTGGCCGGCGGTGACCCGTGGCAGGAGGATCGTTGCCTTGCTGGCAACGTCCATGCCCCTCTTCGTTCTCAGCCGTCAGAGGGTGTGGCGCATCAAGCGGGGAGTGCAGCGGCGCCCGTTGCTGGCTGTTGGCCTGCTTGCCGGCGTGCTTGTCACCCCCGCTCTGGCCGGCAACCTCGAGGACTGCCGCCAGCTGCGGCAGCAGCGGGACGGGCTGGCCACCCAGTCGATGCAGGCGGAGATCGCCCTGGTGCAGGAGCTGCGCGATCGCCTCTGCCCGGTGCTGCGCCGCCAGGCCGACGCGGCCAATGCCCTGACGAAGGAGCTGGGCGAGCCCATTGATTACCAGGCCCTGCTCCGCTGCCGCCGCCGGGCCGAGCAACTGCTGGAGCGCACCCGCCCGGTGCTCTACCGCAACCGCCAGGGTTTCAGCTTCTACACCGCTTCGGGAGCTGAGCTGGCCCGCCAGGCCGATGTGGTGGCCCAGGCGATGGCGATGGCGCCGGCGAGCTGCCCCTGAGCCGTTCAGGCCCCCTGGGTGCGGCTGCGGCAGAGCTCCTGAAGGGGCGGTCGGCCGGTGATGGCTAACCGCCGGCGGGCCCACAGCCCATAGATCGCCTCCACCAGTGGGCGCAAAAGGGGCCAGCGGCTGGGGGCGTAGAGCCAGCCCAGGTCCACCAGGGCATAGGCCTGGCGAAACACCTCCCCATCACGGATCACGCTGCCATCGGCGTGGATCGCGTGCATGCGGCCCATGGCCTCCCCATAGCTGACGCCACCGTGGCTGGCTGCCATGTAGCCGGGATCATCCACATCCACGAAGACCAGGCGTCCGCGTCCCTGATCGCGCCGGCGCAGGGTCTCCACCTCCCGCCGGCAGAGCGGACAGGCGTCATCGAACAGCACGGTGAGTTCGGCTATGGCTCGGGAGGGGGGGCTTGAGCCTAGGTAGGGGAAGCGATGCCAATAGTTCCCTACTGTCGCTGGCCTGCCCGTGGACAAGCAATGTGTCGCGAGTTTCAGTCATTGGAGCGTGCAGCGCTAGAAGTTCATGCTGCACTTGAAGGAACGTCACGAAACTTGTCACGTTACTTTCAGCATGCTAAGTAGAGGAACGCGTCTGTTTTGGTCATGCCTAAAATTGAGCCCCCTTCACTCAGTGAGCACATCTTCAAGACCTACGGATCGCTGAGGATTGGCATCGGCATTCTCGCCATCGCGCTGCCAATCATTCTCGCTGGAATCGGATTTTTTAAATACGGCTTGATTCTGCAAGACTCGATCAGCGCCTACTATCATGCTTTCGTAGCTACTAGAGAGTTTCCTGATCCCTTTGCTGTTGCAGGTCATGGGGTCATGCGCAATTGGTTCGTGGGAATCCTCTGGGCCATCGGCTTTTTTCTCATCCTTTACAGGGGATATGGTCGTAGAGAAAATACTGCTTTAAACATTGCTGGCATCCTGCTTATCACAGTAGCGATGTTCCCGATGGATTGGGCCTGTGGAGAGACCTGTCCGAAAGTCTCCGTCCATGGCGTTGCCGCCATCATCTTTTTTGTGTCGATCGGATATGTCTGCATCTTTCGCTCTGGCGACACACTTGAGCTGGTCAGGAATCCAAGCGATCGGCAGGCTTACATGCGCTGGTATCGCAGAATCGGCTTTGTGATGTGGTCGTTTCCTCTGGTTGTTGCCCTGCTTGAGTTTTTCAAGCTCCATCCATTTGGTTCTCGCACTATTTTCTTCATTGAGGTCGCCGGGATTTGGGCATTTGCGGCCTATTGGCTGATCAAGAGCAGGGAGGTGGCGCGTACGAATGCTGACCTTGCGATTGCTAGCGGCAATCTGGTTCGACCTCCCCGTAAGTCCGGGGCAGTCGAGTACTGGCTCGACACGGCCCCACTCTCGAAGGCCGAATGAGAGTCGAATTCTATTGATCGCACAAGGGGCAGGCGCTTGTGGCGTGGACCCCAAAAGCTGAACCAGCCCTTATGAGAGCTTCCCTACCGGCCAGACTTGGCCAGGAGAAGCCCCATGAAGCGCAAACGCCACAACCCCGAGCAGATCATCCGCAAGCTGCGCAGCGCCGAGCAGCTGC
>CAIXBB010000032.1 GCA_903917565.1 uncultured cyanobacterium
GAACGGCACTGACGGGGTCATCGGGGAGGAAGCGGTAGCGCATCGGAGAGGAGCGCCCTTATTGCGAACTGCTCGCAACCTAGATGCCCCACCGCCCCTTTTGCAAGCGATTCTCAATAGCAGGTGGGGATTGCGAAGCGGTTCTGCCGCAACGGCGGCACCCCGGCCCTCAGGTCAGAAGCAACCGATCGAGGAACGCGTGCCAGGACAGGCCGGAAAGCTCAGGCCCGAACACCGCCCGCTGCTCCCGCCGATTGAGCGTGGGTTGGCCGATGCTGCGCAGCAGCCGGTCCATCTCGCCGGGGTCGAGCCGCTCATCGCCATCGGCATCCAAGGGGATCAGGTAGCGCTGCAACCGCTCCTGTCCGTCCCGGAGTCGGCGCAGGCGCAGCATCACCTCGATGAACTCGGCCCTCTCCACCGCCCCGTCGCCATCGAGATCCATGGCCTCCAGCACCATGCCCAGGGCCGCCGCAGGGTCGCTGGAACCCTGCTCGATCCCGTCGGCCAGTTCCGCCAGGCTCAGCCGGCCGTCGTGGTCATGGTCGAGGCGCTCGAACAGCCCCGCGAGGCGCGCCAGCAGCTCCTGATCCGCCGACGGGGCCAGGCTGATCCTCCCGCCTCCGTCCACGGCCCCGCGCAGACGGGAGCGGAAGTCCTTCACCAGCCGCCGGGTCACCAGGTAGCGCTGCAGGTGTTCCTCTGGGGTGAGGATGGCATGCAGGGCCACGGGCACGACGGTGGGCAGCGCCCGACGCACCACCAGCAAGGTGCTCAAGGTAGCGACGATGAAGGGCAGCGCGAGCTCCGGCAGTCCGAGCGGCATCCACCGGACGATCGGAGGGCTGAGAAGGCTGGCGGCGAGGGCTGCCAGGGCCGCCGCCCCCAGGCTGCGCCTGGTGGGGGCATGGAAGATGCCGCCGATGGCAATGGCGCTGAGAACGCCGTTGTAGCTCCAAAGACCCATGGCCACGCCCTCAGGGGCCCCGCTGGCCAGGCCCGCCAGTGCACCGATCGCCGCTCCCATCAGACCGACCCCGGCGGCCATCGGGCTGGCGACGGCCGTGGCCGCCAGCACAAGAGCGCTGCTGGACAGATCAGCACAGAAAAAGATCTGGCCGAAACCTCGCGGCAGGGCCAGCAGAAAGGCCTGCAGGGCCGAACCCGCAGACGGAAGGGCGGAGGGGCCGAGGAGCTGCAAGGGCGGCAGGTCCGCCAGGGTCACCAGCGCCAGCAGCGCCCAGGTCACCAGGCAGAAGGGCAGCGTCATCGGCGGCAGGCCGGTGGCGGCATGCAGACGACGGCCCGGGCCGTGAACCAGCACGGAACTCAGCGCCCCACCCCCCAGGGCCCCAAGCGCCCAGAGGAGGGCGGCTCCGGGAGGACCCAGATCGGCGAAGCTGGCGATGGCACTGCCCACCAGGGCTCCGTTGAAACCGTAGATGCCGTTGTGGCGGTCTTCCCAGCTGCTGTCGAGGGCCTTGGCCGCCAGGTGGGCCGCCACGATGCCGAGGGCAGCGAACAGGGCCATGGGCGGCGACTGGAGCAGCAGGGCCAGCAGCAGCAGCAGACCGCTGAGGGGATTGTTGATGAAGATCACCTGGCCGAGACTGCGCAGGGCGGCGACGGCGGCCGCGACGGCCCGCCGATCCCTCCAGCGGCGGGTGAGCTGGGGCAGGGTGCCGCTGCAGGGCAACAACCGCTCGTACCAGCTGGCGAGCGGAGCTTCCGGCTCCAGCAGGGAGAGCAGGAGCTGATGAACGGGGAGAGGGTCTGGGGGGCCGGCGCGGTTCATGGCCAGGGCGCCTTGGCTCCAGGACAGCCCAGGGGAAGGCCCCGACCACCATCCAACCGCGCCTCGAGACCGTCCAGAACCACCTGAAACACGCCCAGGGAGAGGTCGATGATCGAGTCGAGGGTGTCGAGATGGGGATTGATCTCGCAGATCTCCCAGCAGCACACCCGCGGATCAGCGATCAGGGTGCGATGGATCTCCATGACTTCCTCGGCCCACAGGCCGCCGGCGGAGGGGGTCCCGGTTCCCTGGCAGATGGAGGCATCGAGGCTGTCCACATCGAAGCTCACGTAGATGAGGTCGACAGCCTTCAGGTGCTCCAGGCAGCGGCGGGCCGCCCGCTGCGGACCCGATCGCCTCACCTCCTCGGTGCTGACGATCGGAATGCCGTGGGCCTCGATCGTGCTGGCCTCGGCCGCCTCGATGTCCCGCACCCCCACATAGATCAGATCCTCAAGCCGCAGGGCGGGATCCTCGCCGGCCAGGGCCTTGCACCGGTCCCAGCTCTCGCGGGTGGCCGCGTCCGGTTCGTTGATGCCATGGGCCCGGTTGTCATGGCCCGCCGCGATCGCCAGGGGCATGCCGTGCATGTTGCCCGAGGGCGTCGTGAAGGGTGAATGCAGATCGGCGTGGGCATCGATCCAGACCACGCCGAGGCGGCGATGGGGAGCACTGCGGCGGATCCCGGCGATGGTGCCGGCCGCGGTGGAGTGGTCGCCGGCCAGCACGATCGGGAACCGGCCCTGGTCCAGGGCGCCCGCCACCAGGGCCGCCGCGGCTTCGATCACCCCCGCCAGGGTGTGGATGTGGCGCGCGTGGGGGCTGGTGCAGACCGTGGTGATCTCCCCGGCCCGGGCACGGATGCGGCGCAGGTCGTGCTGGTGATGAACCGCCTGCCGCAGCTTGGCGATGCCCGATCCGGCGCCGGGGATGCCTGCCCCGAGATCGCAGTCCACTTCCACCAACGCGATCGACCCGGCGCCCTGGCGTCTGCGGGGGTTCCGGTGGATCCCCCGGCGGAAGCCCACATCGCTGGTGGATGGAATCGGTTCGATCACGGCGGCACCGGCAGTTGTGCTCAGGAGAACCGGATCGTCCGCCTCCCATCCATGGCGCCCGTTCTGTCTAGGGGGCTCGGCGGGTCGCTGCCAAGGAGCATCAGGACCTGCGCACCACCCGCTGGTGTCATCCACTGGTGTGATTCGCTGCCCTCAGACGTGCCATTGATCGCGCCGGCACAGGCAGCTGGCCCCAGCCTGAAGGCCTCACCTCTGCCTTCCACTCCATGCTCCGCCTCCGTGGCGACAGATCCAGCCTGCTGGCGGCGCTGGCGGCCCACTGGGCTGATCAGCAGCTGCAACGGCCCGCACCCAGCGCCGGCAGCCCCCTCAACCCTGCTCCTCAGCCGCGCAGGCCGGACAGAGGGCCCGCACGTTGAGCACGCACTCCAGCAACCGGAAGCCGAAGCTTCCGGCAGCCGCTTCGCCGGCGGCGAGCACGGCACTGCTCTCGAACTCCTCGGTGCGGCCGCAGCGGACACAGACCAGGTGGTGATGGTCGCGGTGGGCGTCGCCGGCCAGCTCGAAGCGGCGCCCCCCCTCAGGCAGTTCCAGTTCCTGCAGCAGCCCCATCGAACTCAGCAACCGCAGGGTGCGGTAGACGGTGGCCAACGACACCCGCTCCTGACTGCGCACCAGGCGCAGATGCACTTCCTCCGCGCTCAGGTGGCTGCCCTCCCCGATCCGCTCGAACAGATCCAGCACCCGCTGGCGCTGGGGCGTGAGCCGCTGGCCCCGATCATTCAGCGTGGTGCGCAGGCTGCTGGGCTGGGCCAGACCGGTGGGGGGAGTGTTCACCACGCGAGCCCAGACCTTCGCAAAACTAGAACCTATTGAGAAGCGCCGCCTGATGACGGTGTCGCCGCCGCCGGCTCCCCGGCCAGCCGCCGGTCCAGGGCCACCAGGGTGGCCGCCAGCAGATCAGTGAGCGTGACGATCAGGCGGTAGCTCAGGGCCACCGCCAGCAGCGGCGCTTCCGGCAGGGCCACCCCCATGCGCAGCAGCAGCACCGCCTCGAACACCCCCAGCCCGCCAGGTGCTCCTGGAACCACCAGGCCGCTGGTCCAGGCCAGGGCGAATCCTGCCAGCCACGCGGGGGTGTCGCCGCCGAGGGGCAGATCGAAGGCCCGGATGCAGCAGCAGAAGCCGGCGAAGCGCAACAGCACGAATGCCAGTTCCGCAAGCAGCGGCGGCCAGGGGTAGCCCCGCGGCCAGCTGGAGCGCCCCACGGGCGTCGCCTGCTCCAGTTCCTGCTGCAGCTCCTCCTCCAGGCCGAGGTCAAGGGCCCGACGCCGCTCCAGCCGCCCCAGCAGGGGATCAAGCCAGCGGGGCAACAGCAGGCCCAGGGGCAGCAGGCACACCAGGCCCAGCCCGCCTTGCCAACCACCCAGGGGCACCAGGGCCAGGGCCGCCACCGCGGCCACCAGGGGGTCGAGCAGCACCGCCACCAGGGCCATGCGCGTGCTGAGCGGAGCCGCCAGGGGCGCGCCCTCGCTGCGCAGCCGCTGCACCCTGGAGGCCAGGTGCCAGATGCCCCCGGGCAGGAATTTGCGCAGGTTGGTGGCCACGTGCAGTTCCACCACCGCGGCCCAGTCGGGCCGCAGGCCCAGCCAGCGCAGGATCACCCCCCAGGCCACGCCGTTGATCAGCAGGCTGAGCAGGCTCACGCCGACGCCCAGAACCAGCCACAGCCAACCCTGGCCATCGAGTCGTATCTGCACCAGCTGGCGGCCGTGGTTGAGCAGGGCCGCCATCACAAAACCGATGCTGCCCAGGGTGATCCAGGGCCGCAGGCCGCCTGGTAGGGCCGGAAGGGCCCGAAGGGAGGGCAGGGCGGGCAGGGCGGGCCACTTCAGTGGCGACGGCAGTCGTCGCCGCAGGCTTTCGAGGCTGGGACGGGACCAGGGGCTCATGGGGCATCCTCCTCGGACGCCAGGGCCCGGCGGACCTCATCGCGCACCTCTTCGATGGAGCGACCCAGGCGCCCGGCCAGCTCCACCAGATCGGCGTGTTCGGCCTTGGCCCGCCGGCGACCATCGGGCAGGGTGGCCCACTTGACGCGCACCGGCCCGAGGGTGGTGGCCAGGGTGGCGCTCTGGCGGGGCAGGATCCAGCGGTTCTGCAACTGCTCCCGCACCCCCAGCGTCGTGCCGTGGCGCCACCACACCTGGCGCAGGGCCGGCCCCAGCGCCGGGGGCATCAGGGCTGTGAGCAGGGTGCCGGTGCGGCCCTTCTTCATCGCCACCGGCTGGCTGAACACCTCCAGCGCCCCGCCCCGACGCAGCGCCTCGGCCAGATAGGCCAGGTCCTCGGCGGTGGCGTCGTCGATCTGGGCCTGCTGCTGCAACAGGACTTCGCTCACTTCGTGGCCTCCACCGGCGCCATCGTCCCCCAGGGGACGGGCCAGGGTGAGGCGCAGCAGGTTGGCCCGATCCAGTCGGCGCGTCCCCAGCCCCACCCCCACCCGCTGAGGCACGGCCCCGGGGGAGGGTCCGAAACGGTCGGCCCAGCAGGCCATCAGGGCCATCCCGGTGGGGGTGGTGAGCTCACCCGGGGGAAACCCCTCACTGGAGGCCAGCGGCAGGCCCCGCGAACGGGCGATCTCCAGCACCGCCGGGGCCGGCAGGGGCAGGGCCCCATGGGCGGTGCTCACACGGCCGTGGCCCGCCGGCGGCACGCCGCAGACCAGCTGATCCACCCCCAGGTGCAGCAGCCCGGCACAGACGCCCACGATGTCCACCAGGGCATCGATCGCCCCCACCTCGTGAAACGCGACGGCCTCGGCGGGGTGGCCGTGAACCGTCGCCTCCGCCTCCGCCAGCAGGCCGAACACCGCCAGCACCTTCCGTTGCAGCTCGGGCGCCAGGGGAGCCGCCAGGATCTGCTCGCGCAAGGCCCCCCAGGGGCGATGGGGCGGCTGCTCCTCCAGGGCCTCCACCGCCAGATGCAGGCCCCGCAGCCCGGCGCTGCGCCGTTCCTCGATCCGCAGCCGATAGCGCCCCTCCAGCCCCAGGGCGGCGAGGGGCAAGTGGATGATCTCCTCGGGGAGGCCGAGGTCCAGCAGGGCCGCCAGCAGCATGTTGCCGGCCAGGCCGGTGGGGCAATCCAGCAGGGCCAGGATCATGGGGGCGATCGGCGGCCGAACCGGGGGGCCGCCTGCAGCAGCCGTTCGGCCTCGGCCTCGATCTCCAAGCGGCGGTCCCGCAGATCCTGCTCCACCTCCCGGCGCGCCCGGCGCTGTTCCATGCGGGCCGTCTCGACATCAAAGCCGGAGAGGCCCCAGAGGCGACCCAGCAGCGCCCGGTCGTCATCGCCGCCGACGCTGTCGCCGTACACCAACGACTCGGCCACCATGCCGGCCTGAAGGACCCGACTCCAGCGCCGCAGATCCTCGGCGGAAAGCTTCACGGTCTCGGGCAGGGCGAACTCGGTGCAACCACCGCTGTCGACACCGGCCCGCAGGCAGGCCAGGCTGCCCACCAGCACCCTCTGAACCGCCAGACCATCGCTGCTCGCCGCCAGGGCGTGGCCGGCTTCATGGATGGCGATGCGGCGCAGGCGCCAGTGGCCACCGGGCAGGGTTTCGGCCAGCAGGTGGCCGCCCCGGCCGCCGAAGCGGGCCGCATCCACGGTGAGGGATCCCAGGCCCAGGGCCACGAGCACAGTGATCCACCAGGGGGAAAGCCCGACGAGCGGGCCCGCTACGGCGGCAAGAGTGACCAGCAGCACCACGACCCCGGCCGTGGGGGCACCGCTGGTCATCTCAGCGGCCCTGGCGGGTCACGGCCCGGCCATGGCCCTTGGGCTTGGCCGGGCCGCCCTTGTCGCCGCCGGGCTTGCGGGCCCGCCCGCCGCGGTTGCCCCGTTCCGCCACCGGGCCCATGACCTCGAAGCGCTCCACGGCGATCTGCTGCCCCTGGCGCCGCAGGTCGAGGGCGACGAAGTGGCGCAGGTGCTCCAGGGGAATGTCGCCGCGCAGTTGCAGCTTGAAGGGCACCGGGCGGTTGCCGTCGGGTCGGGGCTTCTGCCGCACCTTGATGACCAGATCGCCGGTTTCGGGGCGGGTGAAGATCAGCTCCCCGCGGATCGAGAAGTAATCGTCGCCCTCGGGAAGCTGGTCGGCGTCGGTGGCGTCATTGGAGGTGGCGTCATTGGAGGTGGCCTCAGCGGGGGTGGCCTCCTGTTCTGTGGCCTCAGATTCCGTGGGGGCGGCGAGGGTGCTGGGTTCCCACACGCCCACCATCTGCAGGTGGAGCTGGTTCTCCTCCCGGGAGCGGGGGTAGACGACCCACAGATGGGGCGTCTCCAGATCGAGATGGCGACGCATGAGGGTGAGCAGGCGCCCGAGCACCACGGCCTCGATCTCGGTGCCGTCGGCCGTGCGGATCAGACCCCGGGTGAGCTGTTCGGGATCGGCCGGCACGTAGCAACCACGCACCACTCCGATGGCCCGGTACTGCATCGGCTCGGTGACCGGGGAAATGGGATGCTGGCGCATGGTGAAAGGAAGAACCCCGTGGCGGTGCCTGGAATGGCCCGGGTCAATGTAAGCAGCAGCGGAAGCCCGATGCCCAGGCCAGACTCGGACGCAACCTCGAGCCTTCACCGACAGCGGATGCCCTCCCCGAACCGCAGCCTTCCCGGCCTCTGGTCGCTGATTGCGGCCAGCCTGGTCGGGATGCTGGCCCTCGGGGGAGGCTGGTGGCTGGGCCAGCGCCAGTCGGCCACCCAGGCCAGCGCCGACCCGAAGCGGGCGCTGCTCACCAAGGAGGCCACCCGACTGCGGCTGCGGCTCGACGCCGACGAGGCGGGTCCGACCGACCGCCAGAGGCTGCTGGAGCTTTTGGTGGCCCTCGACCGCAAGGGGGAGGCCATCAGCCTGCTGGAGCCCATGGCGGACAGGGAACCCGAGCGCTGGTCGCTGCGGCTGATGCTGGCCGAGCTGCGGCGCGACCAGGGCGACCGAAGCGGCGCCGAGCGCGAACTGCGCCAGATTCTCAACCTGCGGCCCACCCAGGTGGAGGCCTTGCAATTGCTCAGCCTGCTGGACCTGGAGCAGGGGCGCGGCGCCGCCGCCGAGGCCCGCGTCAAGGCGGCCTATGGCCTGGCCATCAAACCCGACGTGCAGTCGGAGGCCCTGGGCATCGGTCTGCTCCTGGCCGAGCTCCAGCTCAAGCGCAATCAGACCGCCACGGCAGCGGCCACCTACCTGCAGCTGGCCAACTTCTTTCCCCAGGACCAGCGTCCCCTGCTGGGCCTGGCCATGCTGCGGCACGACCAGGGCGACGCCAAAGGGGCTCAGGAGGCCCTGGCCCAGGCAAGGCTGCGGAACCCCAATCCAGACAAGCCGGACCCGAGGCTCGACAAACTGGCAGCGAGCTGGGGACTCGAACCGCTCAGATCCCCTGCAGCTGCCCAGAAGATCCCGCCGATGCCGGCTTCGGAGCCTTCGCGTCGAAATCCCTGAGGGCCTGATCGATGGCGGAACTGGGGGAGGTGGCGTCGTCGAGGGCGGTGCTGCGCTTCAGCTTGTTCAGCAGGTCGAGCGGATTGGTGCTGTCGAGGATCGAGCCGCTGCCGGAACCCGATTTGCTGGGCCCGTAGTCGTAAAGCTGACGTTCCAAGGTGCTGGTGCCGAGGGTCTGGCCGTAGCCGGCCTGCTGGGCCAGGGCCTCACCGGCCGGCAGCACAGAAACCGCCGCGGGCAGGGCGAGGACCGCCAGGGAGCCGACACCGGCGGCGCAGGCGCGCAGAGAAAGCGAACGGGTCATGGCTCCTGCCGGCGTATGGACGAATCACCAGGACATCCATGATAAGGGCCCTTTGCCGGTCCACCGGCCCGTCGCCATAGCCATGCGGATCGCCACCTGGAACGTCAATTCGGTGCGCACCCGGCTCGATCAGGTGGACGCCTGGCTCAGGGCCGAAGGGCCCGAGGTGCTCTGCCTGCAGGAAACCAAGGTGGCCGATGACCTGTTCCCCCACGCCGCCTTCGAGGGCCTCGGTTACCGGACCGTGATCAGCGGCCAGAAGGCCTACAACGGCGTGGCGATCCTGAGCCGTCTGCCGATCGAGGACGTGCGGGTGGGCTTCGCCGCCCTGCTGCCCGACGATCCGGCGGCCGTGGGACTGGGCGAGCAGAAACGGGTGATCAGTGCCTCGATCGAAGGGGTGCGGGTTCTCAATCTCTATGTGCCCAACGGATCCGCCCTGACCTCGGAGAAGTACCCCTACAAGCTGGAGTGGCTGGCCTGTCTGCGGCGCTACCTGGAGGCCCAGGAGGCCGAAGGGGAACCCCTGGCGATGGTGGGAGACTTCAACATCGCCCTGGAATCCCGCGACATCCACGACCCGGACCGCCTCAGCGGCGGGATCATGGCCAGCGAGCCGGAGCGCCAGGCTCTGGTCGCCGCCCTCGGCGATCGCTTGAGCGACGTGTTCCGGGTCTTCGAACCGGAGCGCGGCCACTGGAGCTGGTGGGACTACCGCACCGGCGCCTGGGACATGGACAGGGGCTGGCGCATCGACCACATCTACCTGTGCGAGCAGTTGCTGGCCTGCGCCACAGGCTGCGTGATCCACAAGGATCAGCGCGGCAACGAGCAACCCAGCGACCATGCCCCGGTGATGGTGCACCTGGCCTGGCCGCCGGAGGACGTGGCCGAAGGCGACGAAGAGGGGTGGTGACGGACGGCCGGGGGCTTACGCCAGGAGCGCCGCCATCTCCAGGTCCGGGCGCCGCACCAGGGCGAACAGCGTGCCGGAATTGCCGCGGCTCACCCGCAGCTCGTCATCGAGCACGGTGATATCGAGCCAGGCTGGAAAGCTCTGCTGCACCTTCCGAAACAGCTGCAACCGCCGTTCTCCGATCTGGGGCCCCAGCCAGCCGCCCCGCTCGAACTGCACCGACACCCGCTGATGGGGAGGCTCGGGCTCCACGGCGATCCGGGCCTGCACGGCGATGCCCGCCAGCGGCCCGAGGGGGCCGGCCAGCCGCAGCAGGTTCAGGGCACGGCCGCCGACGGGATCAAGCAACTGCAGATTCTCCAGCCAGGGCTGGACCGCCAGGTAGGGCAGGGAACTGCTGCTCCAGCGCAGCTCCCACGCCCCCGCCAGCTGGGACGCCTGGGCGGCCAGGTCGGCGGGCTGCAGGTGCTCCAGCCGCTCGATCAGGGCCGGAATCCTCTTGGCGGTCTGCGTTGAGGAGCCGGACGATCCGGCCCGCAGGCAGCCCAGCAGTTCCTCCCGGCAGGCCTGGGCGTCGCCGGCGGCAGCTGTCGGGCCATCGGTGATGGCAAGGGAAGCATCAGACACAGGCTTCGCCCGCAGCGCGGGGGCGCATCAGGATCCATGCTGTCAGGGCCAGGAGGCCATCGGATACCGTGTCGCCCGGCCCGATCGCCGATCCGATCCAACGGCAGACCCCGTGACGCTGACCACCGTCGATGTGACCCTGGTGGGGGCTGGGATCATGGGCACCACCCTGGGCGCCCTGCTCAAGCAGTTGCGGCCGGAGCTGCGCCTCCTGCTGCTCGAGGGCCTCCCCCGTGAGGCCCAGGAAAGTTCCAGCGCCTGGAACAACGCCGGCACGGGCCATGCGGGGAACTGCGAGCTGAACTACACGCCGATGGCGGCGGACGGTTCGATCAGCCTCACCAAGGCGCTCGACATCAACGAGGCCTTCGATCTCTCGCGCCAGTTCTGGACTCACCTGGTGAAGGGCAGCGCCCTGGGCGCCCCGGAGGCCTTCATCCAGGGCGTCCCCCACATGAGTTTCGTGCTGGGGGAGGAGCGGCGGGCCTACCTGCGCGAACGCCACCGGCTGATGGCCGCCCACCACTGTTACCGGGGCATGGCCTACAGCGAGGAGCCTGCCCAGGTGGCGGAATGGGCCCCCCTGCTGATGGAAGAGAGGGATCCGGCCCAGGCGATCGGCGCCACCTGCATTGCCTCCGGCACCGACGTGAACTTCGGGGCCCTCACCAGCCAGTTACTGGATCACCTGCGGGCCAGTCCGCCGTTTGAGGCGCGATTCTCCACGGCGGTGAAGGGCCTCCAGCGGCGGCCGGACGGGGGCTGGCGCCTGGAGACCCGCGATCAGGCCAGTGGCGAGGCCCACCTGATTGATTGCGGCACCGTGTTTCTCGGGGCCGGTGGCGGCGCCCTCACCCTGCTCCAGAAGGCGGGGATCCCGGAAGGGCGCGGCTATGGCGGCTTTCCCGTCAGCGGCCTGTGGCTGCGCTGTGGCGATCCGGCCGTGGCCAGCCGCCACCACGCCAAGGTCTACGGGATGGCGGCCGCCGGCTCCCCGCCGATGTCGGTGCCCCACCTCGACACGCGGCTTGTGGAAGGCCGGCATTGGATCCTGTTCGGACCCTATGCCGGGTTTTCCACCAAGTTCCTCAAGAGCGGCTCCCTCTGCGACTGGCCCGGATCCCTGCGGCCCGGCAACCTGGTGCCCCTGCTGGCGGTGGCCCGGGACAACCTGCCCCTGACCGAATACCTGATCGGTCAGGTGTTCGCCAGCGCCGAGCGGCGCTTCGCGGCCCTGCGCGACTTCTACCCGAACGCCCGGCCCTCCGACTGGTCACTGGCGGTGGCCGGCCAGCGGGTGCAGATCATCAAGCGCGACTCCAGCCGGGGCGGTGTGCTCCAGTTCGGCACCGAAGTGGTGCATGCGGCCGATACGTCGCTGGTGGCCGTGCTGGGGGCGTCGCCGGGCGCCTCCGCCGCTGTGGCGATCAGCCTGGAGATCCTGCGTTCCTGTTTCCGCGACAAGCTGCCCGATGGCTGGGAGCAGACGCTGAAGCGGATCCTGCCCTCCTACGGCGAATCGATCCGCCACGACGCCGACCTCTGCCGGCGGATCCGCAGCGAGAGCGCCGAGGTGCTCAGGCTGCCGTCACCCGGCTAGGGCTGGCGGGGCGGCAAGAGCAGGCCGGCGCGCACACCCCAGGGAGAAAGGGCGAACAGGCGCAGCATCGCCGCCAGCAGCTCAGGTACGCCCAGGGTGTTGGCCAGAAAGCCAGCCCACTGCGGGTCCGGCAAGCTGAAGAAGCTGGCGAAGAACTGGCGCAGCTGGGCTTCGGAAAAGCCCATCAGCTTGCCCAGGCCGAACTGGTAGAGGGCGTGCTTGCGGCGCAGTTCCTGGGGCCAGAGGGCCCGCCAGCCCGCCTGTGCCAGGAGAGCCGAGGGAGCCTCCGGCGCCGCCATCGCCACCGCCACCGCCGCCGCCACCACCGGAGCCCGGCGCAGCAGGGCACCCACCAGGTAGCCCGAAGCCGGATGCACCATCGAGGCGGCCCCCCCGAAGCCCAGCACCGGCTGGCGCAGATCCGGCAGGGGCAGGTTCATCGGGAACAGGCAGAACTCCTCGTGCTCCACCTCCAGCACCTGCACGCCGCGGTGGGCCAGGCGGCGGTGGAGGCGTTGCTGGAGCATCTCGACGGGCAGCGGAGGAGCGAGGGCCAGCGAGGTCTCCTCGACGAAAAAGCGGCCGCCGCCCAGGTCCATTGCGTACAGGAAGGTGGGGGGCTCGGCTCGCTCGGCCCCATTGAGGTGGTCGCAGCGGTAGTCCATCAGCACGAACTGATCGGGCTGCACCGGCGCCGCCGTGAAGCGGCCGACAACGCCATAGGCCGACTGGCCCGCCACCGGGCCCCGATCGGGCCGCAGCACCAGCGCCGCCTGATGGCCGGTGGCGTCCACCACCAGCCGCGCCTTCCACTGGCTCCCATCCGCACCCACCACCACGCTCAGTTGGCCGCTGGCGTCACAGCCCGTGGCCAGTCCCTGCAGCCGTTCCACCCCGCCGCTTTCAATGGCGGCCAGCCAGTGCTGCTGCAGGGCCTCGCGGTTGAACAGGCCGTAATCGCGGCCATGGGCTGTGGGGAGATTGGACGCAGCGGCGGGGTCGGGATCCCCCTCGCCGAAGTAACTCGCGGTGTGGCTCCAGCGGTGTTCCAGCAGGTGGCCCAGGCCGAGGGCGTCCACCTCATCCCCCCAGATGCCGTAGGTGTTGGGCCAGGGGATACGCAGATCCTGGGGCGCCAGCAGGGCCACCTTCAGCCCTTCCGCCGCCAGGGCCGCCGCGATGCAGAGGGCAGCGGGACCGCCTCCGAGCACCAGCACGTCCCTTGCCATCTCGCCGGTACGGTGATGGTTCATCCTGCATCACGGCCCAGTCAGGCCAGCGCTGACACCCACCAGGCAGGAGGGGTCAGTCGTCTGGGGTGTCTGTGGTCTGCTCAGGGACCTCGGGCGTGGCGGGCGTGGCTTCTTTGATGGCGTCCGGAGTGGCCTCAGGTACAGCCCCATCCACCAACTCCTCCTCCTCGGCGGCCGGCGGCACCAGCACCACTTCGGTGAGGCGGTCGCCGGAATCCAGCTTCTGCAGCCGCACGCCGGTGGCCGCCCGGGACTGCTGGGGAATGGCATCGGCCTTCATGCGCACGATCACCCCCCGCTCGCTCACCAGCAGCAGCTCCTCACCGGCGCCGAGCACCTTGAGGCCCACCAGCACGTCGCCGTCGCGGCGGAACTTGATCGCCCGCAGGCCCATGCCGGCGCGCCGCTGCAGCCGGAACTGATCCACCGGCACCCGCTTGCCCAGGCCACTGGCGCTGGCCACCAGCACCCAGGGGCCCTCGCTGTGGGCGACCTCGTCACCCTCCTCCTCGTCGGCGCCGGCGGCGTCAGCGGTGCTGTCAACACGGTCCGCCAGTTCCGCCGTGAGCACATCCATGCTCACCAGCTCATCGCCGGGGCGCAGGTTCATGGCCCGCACGCCACGGGCGGTGCGGCCCAGGGGACGCAGTTCCTCGTCGCTGAGGCGGAAGTGGATCGTCATCCCCTTGAGGGAGCCGATCAGCACGCTGTCGCCGGGCAGGGCCAGGCGCACCCAGCGCAGGGCGTCGCCGTCTTCGAGGGAGATGGCGATCAGCCCGTTGGAGCGGATGTTGCTGAACGCCGACAACCGGGTGCGCTTGATGTAGCCGCCGCTGGTGAGCATCACGAGCTGCACGTCGTCGTCGAAGGCGCTCACCGCCAGCAGGGAGGTGATCGCCTCCTCGCGGGGAATCGGCAGCAGCTGCACGATCGGGGTTCCCTTGGCGGAGCGGCTCGAGATCGGCACCCGATAGGCGGGGATGGAGTACACCACCCCCCGGTCGCTGAACAGCAGCAGGGCGTCGTGGTCGTTGCAGCTGATGAACAGCTTCACCGCCTCCTCGCCCTGGCTGCGGGTGCCGGCCTTGCCGCGGGTGCCGCGGCTGGTGGCCTCGAATTCGCTCACCGGCATCCGCTTGAGATAGCCGTTCTCGGTGAGCAGCACCACCGACCGCTCATTGGCGATCAAATCGATATCCTCAAGTCCGCCTTCGAGATCCAGGATCTCGGTGCGGCGGGGGGAGTCGTAGCGGCTGCGCAGCACCTGCAGCTCCTCCTGGATCAGCCCAAGCACCCGCTCTTTCCGGCCGAGGATGTCGGTGTAGTCGGCGATCTTGGCAACGAGATCGTCGTGTTCGAGGCGGATCTTGTCGGCCTCCAGGGCCGTGAGGCGCCGCAGCTGCATCTGCAGAATGGCGTCGGCCTGGATCTCGCTGAGGCCATGGCGCTCCTGCAGCTGGACCCGCGCGGTGGCGGTGTCGGGGGCGGCCCGGATCAGGGCGATGATCGGATCGAGCTGGTCGAGGGCCAGCAGCAGACCCTGCAGGATGTGGTCGCGCTCCTGGGCCTTGCGCAGGAAGTAGCGGGTGCGCCGCTCGATCGTGCCGATGCGGAACTCGAGGAAGACCCGCAACATGCGGCCGAGGGTGAGCAGCACCGGCTCCCCCTTCACCAGGGCCAGCATGTAGGCGCTGAAGTTGTTCTGCAGCGGCGTGAGCTTGAACAGGTTGTTCAGCACCACCTGCGGGTAGGCATCACGACGCAGCTCGATCACGATGCGCATGCCGTCGCGATCGCTTTCGTCGCGGATGTCGGAGATGCCCTCGAGTTTCTTGTCGTTGACCAGCTCGGCGATCCGCTCGATCAGGGCGGCCTTGTTGGTCTGGTAGGGGAGTTCGGTGATGATCACCGCGTCCCGGTCAGGGCGGCCCTTGGCTTCCACCGTCTCGATGGAGGCCACCCCCCGCATGGTGATGGAACCGCGACCGGTGGTGTAGGTCTCGCGGATGCCGCGGCGGCCGAGGATCTGGCCGCCGGTGGGGAAGTCGGGTCCGGGGATGATCGCCATCAGGGCCCGGTCCTCGATCTCCGGGTTGTCGATCAGGGCCAGCAGGCCATCGATCAGCTCGGTGAGATTGTGGGGGGGGATGTTGGTGGCCATCCCCACGGCGATGCCGGAGGAGCCGTTGAGCAGCAGATGCGGCACCCGGGCCGGCATCACGGTGGGTTCCTGCTGGGAGCCGTCGAAGTTGTCGATGTAATCGACAGTCTCGGCTTCGATGTCCTCCAGCAGGCTGTCGGTGGTCAGGGCCTGCAGGCGCGATTCGGTGTACCGCATGGCGGCAGGCGGATCGTTGTCGACCGAGCCGAAGTTGCCATGCCCATCGATCAGGGGCATACGCATGGAGAAGTCCTGGGCCATGCGCACCAGGGCGTCGTAGACGGCCGTGTCGCCGTGGGGGTGGTACTTGCCGAGCACTTCCCCCACGACGCGGGCGCATTTCCGATAGGGCCGGTCGCTGGTGAGACCGAGCTCGTACATGGCGTAGAGGATGCGCCGATGCACCGGCTTGAGGCCGTCGCGGGCGTCGGGCAGGGCCCTCCCCACGATCACGCTCATCGCATACTCCAGATAGGAGCGCGACATCTCATTGCGCAGGTCGGTCTGGATGATCCGTCCGTCGGATTCACCGGGTCCGGTTGGATCCGCCATGCAAGACCGTATGGGGCACACCCCACTCTAATGATGACCCTGCCGGCCCGTAGCGAATCGGCCCTGCGCCAGCGTCAACGCAAGGGCCTCCTTCGGGTGCGGGCCGCCGCCGACTTCCGCCGACTGGTGGCCGAGGCCGGGTTGGCGGAGGCCTACAACAGCACCGACGTGGTGGTGGCCGCCAACGCCGAGTTCACGGATCAGGGCTGTCTGCATCTCAACATCGGCCCCAGCGATCCACCGATCCGCTTCCGGGAGGCCCAGCTCGAGGCCCTCGGGGCCCAGGGCGGCGGTGGGGGCGGTGACCTGGTGCTGCCCATCGGCGGCGGCTTCGGGGAGGCCCAGCGGCAGGGGGGAGCCCATCTGCTCGACCGGTTGCTGCGGGGCGGGTCCCTGACGCTCACCGCCACCGGGGAGGTCACCGCCCTGCACCCCCGTCGGGATCTGCAGGCCCAGCTCGATCTGGAACGGCTCGGCACGGGCCGGCTGCTGCTGCACCGGGCGATCAGCGAAAACGGCGTGGTGGCCGTGAGCAGCGCCGAAGGGGTGCTGCGCAGCCCCTGGGGGCCCGTGCTGGGGCCGTTCGGCAATGCGCTCTACGGCTGCGGCGGCGCCGGCAGCATCGGGCTCACCATGCCGGGACTGGCCCTGCTGGGGCCGGGCTCAGCGGTCCTGGTGGCGGGGGCCATCGGTTGGGTGGTGGGCAGTGGCAGCGGCCACCAGCCGGGCGTGTCCCGTTCCGCCAGCGGCCACGCCACCAGCCCGGGGGCGGTGGCGGCGGTGAGCGTGGACCTTCATGGCCTGCGGTCCGAATGGCTGCGGCCCTGCTTCTTCGAGGGCCACGGGGCCGGCCTGCTGGTGGGCCTGGCGGCGCCGATCCCCCTGATCAGCGAGGCGGTGGCCCGCCAGGCCGCCTGCGGCGACGAGGATCTGGAGGCACCCGTTCTGGATGTGGCGATCCCGCGGCGCCTGCGGCCCCGCTTCGGGTCCGTCAGTTACGCCCGACTCAAATCCGGCCTGATCCAGGTGGAGGGCCGCCGCGTCACCGCCGCTCCGGCCCACAGTCCACGGCTGGCCGAAGCCATCGCTGCGGAGCTGATCGCCTGGCTCCAAGATGGTCGCTTTCCGCTGCGCCTGCCGGTCCGGCCGCTCTCGGGCCGGGGTGGCCTGATTCCGCTCGACAGCTGACATCCCTGCACACCTCGGGAGCGGTGGCGGAAAACGGCCGTAAGCTCCGCCGTGAGCTACCGGCACCAGCCATGGCCGAGACCCCCTTCAGCCCCGAGCCCCCTTCCAGCCCCGAGCCCCCTTTCAGCCCGGAGCCTCAGGAGAGCGGACCTTCGCCGCAAGCGTGGCCGACCGAAGCGGCCGAGACGACGCCGGATCCCGTGACACCCCAGCCCGAACCGATCCTGGCCGGGCCGGATCCGGTGGCGGAGGCGGTGGCAGAGGCGCCGCTCAGCGAGCCGGAGCCCGGCATCATCGCCACCTTTGAGGTGCCCCCCCTGGAGGGCTCCACCGAGCCGGCAGCAGAGGGCGGAGGGGAGTTCGAACTGCTGCTGCAGAAGATCAGGGACTGGATCGGCAGCGGTGAGCTCCAGGCCCGGTGGCAGCGTTTCCGCGGCCCCCTCAAGGGCCTGGGGATCCTCATCGGCGTCGTGCTGCTGTTGCGGGTCTATGCGTCCCTGATCGGCACCCTGGACAGCCTGCCCCTGGTGGGAGGCCTGCTGGAGCTGGTGGGCCTGATCGCCGTGACCCGTTTCAGCTTCACGAGGCTGGTGCGCAAGAGCGACCGGGAGCAGGTCTTCGCCGACTGGAGCCGCCGCTGGAGTGATTTCCGCGGCAGGGAGTGATTCGCCGCCCGGGATAGGACAGGGGCCGCCGCGGACCGGTTGATAGTTTGTGCCCACTGCGTCCGTCCAACGGTGAACATTCAGCTCGGTCGCTCCAGGACCGTCCGCCGTGCCTACGGCATCGACGAAATAGCGCTTGTCCCGGGCGGCCGCACCGTCGATCCCGAGGTGACCGACAGCGGTTGGAGCCTGGGGGGCATCCAGCGGGAGATTCCGATCATCGCCAGCGCCATGGACGGGGTGGTGGATGTGGGCATGTGCATCGAACTCACCCGGCTGGGGGCCCTGGGGGTGCTGAACCTGGAGGGCGTCCAGTGCCGCTACGACGATCCCGAACCGATCCTGGATCGGATCGCCTCAGTGGGCCGGGAGGAGTTCGTGGGCCTGATGCAGGACCTCTACAGCCAGCCGGTTCGCGAAGATCTGGTG
Source organism: uncultured cyanobacterium (assembly GCA_903917565.1). Classification (GTDB taxonomy): domain Bacteria; phylum Cyanobacteriota; class Cyanobacteriia; order PCC-6307; family Cyanobiaceae; genus Cyanobium. The sequence goes on from CAIXBB010000032.1 coordinate 18,016, forward strand.
CGTCAGAGGATCGCGGAGATCAAGGCGGGTGGCGGCATCGCGGCGGTGAGCGCCACCCCGGCAGCGGCTCTGCGCTTCGGGGCCGCGGTGGCCGAATCGGGCGCCGAGCTGTTCTTCGTGCAGGCCACGGTGGTCTCCACCGAACACATCGGCCCCGAAGGTCGCCAGACCCTTGACCTGGCCGCCCTCTGCCGCGACCTGGGCGTGCCCGTGGTGATCGGCAACTGTGTCACCTACGACGTCACCCTGCAGCTGATGCGGGCGGGGGCCGCCGGCGTGATGGTGGGCATCGGCCCCGGCGCCGCCTGCACCTCCCGGGGCGTTCTCGGCGTTGGCATTCCCCAGGCCACGGCCGTGGCCGACTGCGCCGCCGCCCGGGACGACTACGAGCGTGAAAGCGGGCGTTACGTGCCTGTGGTGGCCGATGGCGGCATCGTCACCGGCGGTGACATCTGCAAATGCCTGGCCTGCGGTGCTGATGCGGTGATGATCGGCTCCCCGATCGCCCGGGCCTCCGAAGCTCCAGGCCGCGGCTTCCACTGGGGAATGGCCACCCCCAGCCCGGTTCTCCCCCGGGGCACCCGCATCAAGGTGGGCACCACCGGCAGCCTTGAGAAGATCCTGCGGGGTCCGGCGGGCCTCGACGACGGCACCCAGAACCTGCTGGGCTGCATCCGCACCTCCATGGGCACCCTGGGGGCCCGCACCCTCAAGGAGATGCGGGAGGTGGAGGTGGTGGTGGCCCCGTCCCTGCTGACCGAAGGCAAGGTGTACCAGAAGGCCCAGCAGCTGGGCATGGGCAAGTAGCACGGCGCGGTCCTGCCCGGACCGGGAGGTCTCGTCGCAGAACTGGACAACACTGCCTCAAGGCGAGATGGGGGCTAACCTCTGGATGTGGGGGCTCCGGCTCGCACACTCCTCACACCCCCCGGCCCGGCGTGTCCGGGCTTTTTGTCTTCCCCCACCGTTCGACCCGCAGCCCTGCTCCCTCGAGCTGCCGGTTCCGCTACGGCCTGCAACGCTGACTCCATCCCAGGGGAGAGCGGCCGAACCCGGTTGCTAGATTCATTTCATCCCGAGTCTGCATGGAATGTCCAGCGCTGCTGCCGTCACCGATGCCTCCTTCGAGCAAGACGTGCTCAAGAGTGATGTGCCCGTGCTGGTTGATTTCTGGGCCCCCTGGTGTGGCCCCTGCCGCATGGTGGCGCCCATCGTCGATGAAATCGCCAAGGAATACGAAGGCAAGATCCGCGTCTACAAGCTCAACACCGACGAGAACCCCAACGTCGCCAGCCAATACGGCATCCGCAGCATTCCCACCCTGATGCTTTTCAAGGGCGGCCAGAAGGTCGACACCGTCGTGGGTGCCGTTCCCAAGAACACCCTGTCCGGCACCATTTCCAAATACCTCTGACGCCGCTCCGCTGACGCCGCCCCTCTCCCCGAACCCAGCGCCGGCGGCGGGCAGAAGTCCCCTTCAGGCCCTCGCTGACGAGCTTCATGGGCACCCCCAGCGCCGCCAGATTGAGCGCGCGGTGGTGTCCCTCCTCCAGGTGGCACGCCAGGAGAAGGAAGAGGAGGAATGGCGCCTGATCGCGGGCTGTCTGGCCGACATCAGCGAGGCCCTGGAGGTGTTCCGGCCTCGCCGCAGCGCCCGCAAGATCAGCGTGTTCGGCTCGGCCCGCACGCGCCAGAGCGATCCCTGTTATCTCCTGGCTGAAGAGGTGGCCAGGCTGGCGGTGCAGGCCGGTTTCGAGGTGATGACCGGTGCCGGGGCGGGCGTCATGGAGGGCGCCAACAGCGGCGCCGGTTGTGAACACAGCATCGGGCTCAACGTGGATCTGCCCTTTGAGCAGCATCCCAACCCCTACGTGAGTGCCTGCGACAACCGCCTGCTGTATTTCCGCTATTTCTTCACCCGCAAGCTGTTCTTCCTGATGGAGAGCGATGCCCTCGTGGTGATGCCGGGGGGATTCGGCACCCTGGATGAACTGTTCGAGTGCCTCACTCTCATCCAGACGGGCCGCACCCCGCCGATTCCCCTGGTGCTGCTCTGCCCGCCGGGCGACGCGTTCTGGAAGGTCTGGAAGCGCAATGTGCACCAGGAACTCGCCACCCGGGAGCTGATCTCACCGGAAGATGTGGATCTGATGGTGGAAGCCACCAACGCCGAAGAAGCGGTGGCCCACATCTGCCGTTTCTACCGGGTGTTCCACAGCGCCCAGCTGGGGCAGGACCGCATCGAGCTGCTGCTCAATGCCGAGGTGCCACGCGCCCTGCTGCCGGAGCTGAACAGCACCTTCGCCGACCTGCTGGATCAAGGCTCCATCCAGAGTGGCGAGGGGGTCGACGACAACGGCCTGCTCAGGCCCTGCCTGCAGCTGCGCTTCGACAAGCGCCGCGTCGGCCGGCTCTACCAGTTCATCGACCATCTCAACGGCCTTGATCTGCCCGCCTCATCGGCTCTGGAGCATCCGGCCGAACGGGCCCCCACCGCCAGCCAGCCATGAGCCGCATCGGCCTGATCGACTACGGCATGGGCAACCTTCACTCGGTGCAACGCACCTTTGGCCGCCTCGGCGCCGAGCTGGTGAGCGTGCACGGTCCGACGGACCTGGAGCCCTGTGACGCCCTGGTGCTGCCGGGGGTGGGGGCCTTCGATCCGGCCATGGAGCGGCTGCGAGCGGCGGGACTGGAGCAGGCCCTGCGCCGCTCCTGCACCAGCGAGCGGCCGTTGCTAGGGATCTGCCTGGGCCTGCAGTTGCTGTTCGAGGCCAGCGAGGAGGGCCGGGCCGAAGGGCTGGGAGTGCTGGCCGGCCGGGTGAGGAGCCTGCCCCGGGTGGCGGGCCACCCCCTGCCCCACATGGGCTGGGCTCCCCTGATCCCGGCCACCTCCAGCCCGCTGCTGCCGGCCGCCACAGCGGAGGCCTGGGTCTACTTCGTGCACTCCTTCGCCGCCGAGCCGGCCTTGCCGGAAGCCACCACGGCCCAGGTGGATTACGCCGGCACCAAGGTCACGGCCGCGGTCTGGCAGGGCGCCATCGCGGCCTGCCAGTTCCACCCGGAGAAATCCGGGCCGGTGGGGGAAGCGATGCTGCGCCGCTGGCTCGACTGGGTGGCCTCCCTGTGACCCTGCGGGTGAGCGGTGGGCGCCAGCTGCAGAGCCCCCCCGGCAGCACGGCCAGGCCCACCGCCGCCCGGGTGCGGCTGGCGGTGATGAACCTGCTGGCCGCCGAGATCGCCGGCAGCCGCTGGCTGGATCTCTGCTGCGGCAGCGGCGTGATGGCCTGCGAGGCCCTGCAGCGAGGAGCCTCGGAGGTGGTGGCGGTGGAGCGGGATCGCCGCATCGCGGCGGTGGCCAGGGGCAATCTGGAGCTGGTGCTGGCGGGCCGGCCGGCGCCGCCGCCCGAAACGGATGCTCCAGGCTGCTCGGTGGTGTGCGACGAGGTACTGCTCTGGCTGGGGCGGACCACCCCCAGCGGCTTCGATCTGATCTACGCCGATCCGCCCTATGCCGCAGGCTTGCACGCCCCGATCGCGGCAGCCGTACGGGACGGCGGCTGGCTGCGGCCCGGCGGCACCCTGGTATGGGAGTGCGCCAGCGAGGCGGTGCCCGAGGTTCCCCCCGGGTGGCAGGCCCGCGACATCAGGCGCTATGGAGGTAGCACAGTATTGCTGCTTGAGGCGAAGACTTCGCAATGAAAAGTTACTTTCTTACTCTGAGATTCAACAGATTGTGGATATCCTGATGATTGCTGATTGCAGCCAAGTCAGACTTTGCCCAACGCAGCACGACTGTTGCACAAATATGAGCATATAGTGAGAACTTGGTGAAAGTCTGGATACCAGGTAGCCATGGACGTTGTCTTCAGGACTTAAGATGCGATGAGACTAAAGCCCAAGCCCTTAGGGGTGGCTTTCGCTTGAAATCATGCCAACACTCAACTCGAATCCCTCCAGGACTCCCAGACCATCCCCTACCTCCATGGCCAGATCCACCGTTAAAAGCGCCCTGCCACGGGTGCTGATGACCGCCGCCCTCCTTGGCGGCGCCGGCTCCGTGCTCTCCGCTGGCTCGGCTCAGGCCGCTACAGGCTGTGACTTGCCCATCGCTATTAGTGCCTGGGTGGTTAGTAATCCGGTCACTTGCGGGGATAAAGTTTTTACTTTTGTCTCCGCTTTAAATCTTCCAACTGGAACGGTTACCGCTTTTCAAAACCCGCTTACGAAAAATTATTTTCTCGACGTTAACTTTGGTGATTTTGTTACCGTTCCTAGTGTGCCGTCCCGGAAATAACAACTAGAATAAGGAGTGTCTCCCGAGGTGCTCCGTGGCGCTTGGCCGTCCGATGCCACCGCTGGTTCTCAGCGATGACGAGGTTCAGCAACTGCAGGGCATCGCCAGCTCTCGCTC
>CAIXBB010000033.1 GCA_903917565.1 uncultured cyanobacterium
CAGGATGGAGTACAACACCTACAGACCGCATTCGGCTCTCCAGGGGCGTACGCCCCTGGAAGTCCTCCAGCAATGGAAAGCGGCCTGATCACCCCACCAGCTCTCATAGGAACTGGACCACTGATGGGGGTCACGTCAGCCGAGTGCCACCTGACCCATCGTTCAAGTGGAGCATCAATGGAAGGCCCCCGCACAGCTCGAATGTGAGGCGGTAAAATGCACATGACACACCTACAGCCAACGTAGAATCCAAGCAGTCAATGATCGACGTCAAATACTGTCAACTCATGGCTGAATACAATAAGTGGATGAACGGGAAGATCTTCCGTGTAGGCGCGTCAATTTCAGAGAAGGAGTTGCGTAAAGACTGCGGAGCATATCTTAAGTCGATCTACATGACCCTGAACCACATCGCCTACGCAGACTTAGCATTCATCTCGCGCTTCACCGACTACCCGCCGGATGTTTCTCCGCTAGGTGAAGACTTGTTTGGTGGATTTACGCAGTTGCGTACCGATTGTGAGCTCATGGATCAGAGACTCTTGATCTGGTCAACCACTCTCACACCAGATTTGCTGGCCCTTCCGCTCACCTACGTCAGCAAAGCTGATTGAAGGGAGAGGACTGTCCCACGCTGGGTACTAGTCACTCACCTGTTCAATCATCAGACCCATCACCGGGGTCAAGTCACAACCTTACTTTCACAGCGCCGCCTGACATTAAGATCCAGTGGCCAGGGCCAGACATGCCCTCTATGCACATCGGGCTCCTGCCCGCCACTGATCTCAACGTTTGATCTACAAGTGCAATGAGGCTGATTGAGAGTATCAAGCTACTCATCTCATCGAGTGGAATCGCCAGGCATGAAATGGGCGATTGAATGTGCGTCGAAGTGCACGGGAGGTAGAGTTCCAAAGTCTCATCCGGTAGGCTCCAATGCGTGCTCCAATCGCCTTTGCTGCTGGCCTGCTGGCGAGCTGCTTTCCGGCAGCGGGCGCCCTGGCCCAGGTGGCGATCGAGAGCCAAAGGGTCACGTTTGGAGCCGGCGCCGATTCCACCCTGCTCAAGGGCCAGCTCATGGGTGACCAGACCGTCGACTACAAACTGCGTGCCGGCGCCGGTCAGACCCTGACAGTGGAGCTCAAGGGTTCCAATTCGCAGAACTATTTCAACGTGATGGCGGCCGGGACCGACAATGCCCTGTTCATCGGCAGCAGCTCCGGCAACCGCTTCCGGGGCCTCCTGCCCAGTGATGGCGATGTCAGGGTGAGGTTGTACCTGATGCGTCCGGCGGCGCGCCGCAATGAAACCAGCACCTACAGCCTGAACGTGGGGATTGGCGGTGCTGCTCTCGCCCCTCTGCCCGCGTCCCGCGATGCCCTGATCCCCGGCACTCCTTATCACGCCTCTGGGGAGGTGCCCTGTGTGTCCGGGAGCAGCGGTAAGGCCAGCAGGTGCAAGGCCTCCGTGATCCGCCGGACCAACAACAGCGGCACGGTGGTGGTCACCAACCCCGAGGGCCAGAAGCGTCAGTTTCTCTTCGTGAATGGCAAAGCTGTTGCTTCCGATCAGCCCGAGAAGCTCTCGGTGCAGCGACGCGGCGATGTTTCGGTGCTGCTGCTTGGGGAGAACTTCGAGCGCTATGAAATTGTCGATGCCCTCGTGGTGGGGGGCTGAGGCCTCTGGTCTCTTTGATGGATGCCGCGGTGAATCGTGCCTTCATGGGCCTGTCGGCTCTGCTCCTGTCGATCACGGGGGAGACGGTTCGTGCCATTCCCCCGCCCCCACCCGACGATGTTCGACTCGTGAGGGTGCTTGATGGCACCACGATCGTGGTGGCCCCTTACGGCGATCCGTTCAAGGTGCGGCTCGCCTGCATCCACCTCAGAGATCATTCCAAATGGGTCAACAGTGCCGGTCAATCTGATCTTGCCAGAGGCCGCCATGGCGCTGATGGATCGATCATCTCTGAACCTGTGTAACACAGAACGTTATTCACAGTCGGAGTTGAGTGCCAGATCCAAGCGACTGGGATTCTGGGGGGCCAGTTCAGTCTCTGGCAAATAGCGACAGTCCACGTGTGCTGCTGATCAAGTCTGGACAAGACTTGGGCAACAAAACACAACAAGACCATGGGTAACTGATGCAATCCCGTTATGAACGTTCTTTGGTTTCTCCTCGTCGGTGATCTCGTGGTGGCAACCTTCGGCGCGGTGATCCTGTTGGTGGTTCCCCTGCGCAGCCAGTGTTGGAACTGGACGTCACCGGGCCAGGATTCTGATCTCCTCTATGGCCTTATTCCCAGTCAACTCTCTCCACTTGAGTAGCGATTGAGTGACTTCCAGGATTTGATACTTTGTTGGCCCGCCCACATAGCCAAAGTCATCGCCCGTAAGAATGCATCCCCTTTCAAGACATTTTCCGGTATAGGTCAATGTCATTGCGCTTTGCCTTCCTTCGGGCGTCCATACCAGAACCTTGCCTGGGCGTCTGCTGACTACCTTTACCTTGCAAGAACCGGGTATGTTGTCACCATAGCGACATGAAGCGTCCTTTGATCCTGCCGGTGGCTTGCTACCGCCATCGGAAAGCACAGGGCATGGAATACTGAGTATTGCCCCTAAAGCGATGGTGGTTGCAATCAGCGAAATAAATCTCATTGCAGCAGTTTAAGAATGCTCATCTAACTATACAACTATTCTCGCTCCAGGTCTTCCAATCGGGACAGTCGATGCGTCCCAGTCCACGTTTGCGTGGCGCCGATTCGTTGTGCCTTTGGATGGAGGCTAACATCAAGATTCAACGGTCCGATCCAAAGATGCTTGATCATTGCGCAGGGCTTCTGCTCGTCGCTTATCTTGAACGGTAGGCGCCCCAAGGCATCGTTCCATGCCTATCGAAGCAGCCCTTGAAGCAGATGTACCGGCACTGACGGAGCTGTTGTCGGTGTTGTTCACGCCGGAGGCTGAGTTCAAGCCTGATCCAGAGGCGCAGCGTCGCGGCCTTCTCCGAATCATCACGAACCCGGAAGTCGGTAACGTCTTGGTGGCGAAGGACGGTGCTGCGGTGCTTGCAATGGTTCATCTTCTTTTTACGGTCTAAACTGCGCTGCGTTTACGTTTGGCGGGCGGTCATTCGTCATCGGCATTCCATTCCGTTCCACGCCACTGCCTTCGGTAGCGCGTGAACGCAACCGTTCGCTCGACCATGAGCAAGGGGCGCTAAACTGTCATCATGCGAATGAATCCCTTTGATCCCCACAACCCATCCCCCACCCCCCACCAAGCCTCTTTGTAGGAAGCGCCATGGAGACCGGATTCATCATGGTGCCCTGGCTCGGTCAATGCCAGGAACGTTGATGCCCCTGGCGTCTCTCCTTTCGAGTTCAATTCCCGATCTGCAGCCACTTTTCGAGGAGTTCGCGGCCTGGCTGAAGCGCGCCAGCGAATCCCCTTGAGGCTGGGCACTGTTGTCGGAGCGCAGCGACGCGCCTTACCCCTTTGCGGGAGCGGAACAGCCATGTCAGGTCTCCATCGCCTGGCCAGCTGCGATGGGACTCCGCGATGACACAGCCGTTTCTGTCCCTGGTTTCTCGAGCTGATCGGTGGGCGATCGCCGGCACCTATACCCTGACCCTGCTGGAGAACCTCTGCATGCTCGCCTATCCGGCGCTCACCGGATGGGCTGTCGATGGCCTGCTGAAGAACAGCTACCGGGGCCTTTCGGCGCTGATCGCCGTGTGGCTCGTGCACCTTGTCGTTTCATTCGTCCGGCAGCGCTACGACACCCGTGTCTTCATGGGCCTCTATGCTCGCCTCGCCGTGCACACCGTCGCCGAGCAGAACAGCCGTGGTCACGGCACAAGCGTCGTGTCGGCGCGGGTCGAGATGATGCGCGACATGGTCGGGTTCTTCGAAGCCGACGTGCCGGCGATGTTCTCCCAGGTGGTGACCGTGGTCGGTTCGCTGGTGATGCTCTTCACCTATGACCTCGAAGCAGGATTCATCGCGATGGCGGTGCTGCTGCCGATGGCACTCGTCAACGCCTGGTACTGGCGGCGCGCTCTGAATCTGCACCGCGGGCTCAACGACCAGATCGAGCGTGAGATTGAGGACATCGAGTCGGCGCGCCTCCTGCGACTCCGTCGCCATTTCGGCCGTGTGCGTCGCTGGCATGTGCAACTGTCGGACAGTGAGTCGTGGACATGGAGCGTGACGGAGCTCGCCACGATCGTCGCGCTCGTTGTCATCCTGATCGACTTCACCCGTTCGCCGGGATTCAGCGCCGGTGCGATCTATGCCGTGCTCGCCTATGTGTTTGATTATCTGGAGGGCCTTGACCACGCTCCGACGTTGGTGAACAACGTCGCTCGGCTCAAGGACATTCGTGCGCGGCTGGGACGCTGAGGATCAACAGATCACACGGTGAAGAAGAATGGTGCTGCGAGAATCGATCAACTGGGCGGCACCTCGTCTGGCATCAAGCTCCTGCCACAACTGGTTGCCCGCGATCCAGGGTGTCGATCAACGTCCGTCGACTGGGGTGAGCAGCGCCAGGGCTTCGGCCTGGTGGTCGCCCTGCCAGAGCCATTGCCACTGCCAACCGCAGGCCTCGGCGGTGCGGCGGATGGCGTCCCGATCCGGCGGGAGGTCGAACTGGCTGAGGTGGTCGATCACCGGCTGCTGCTGCTCGGGCGCCAGCACGCTCCAGCTGCTGCGGATCCGCCGCACGTAGCGGGCCACGTAGGCCTGGTGGTCTTCCCCGGGCGGGCGGAACACGTCGGCCCAGAGGAAGAGGCCCTGCGGTGCCAGATGGCGGCGGCAGAGCCGCAGGAAGCGGCCCTTGTCGTCGCCGCTGAGATGGTGAATGGCGAAGGCGGAATGGAGCAGGTCGACCGGTTCGGGCCCCGGTTCCGCTTCGGCCCAGGCCAGCAGATCCTGCGCCCGCCACTGGCAGGGGTAGGGCACCGGGCCCAGGGCGGCCGCCGCCAGGGGCAGCACCGGGGCGGAAAGATCCACCCCCAGGTACGAGCCCAGCGGCAGGCGTCGCAGCAGGGGGGCCATCACGGCGAGGTCGCCGCAGCCGAGATCCACCATCCGGGCCGGAGCTGCCCCTGCCGGCCGTGCGGCCAACCAGGCCTCCACCGCCTGGCTCAGCGCTGCCGTCAGGGCCCGGTGCTGCATCAGGTCGTTGTCCACCACCGCCCGGTAGGTGGACCACTGGCGATCGAAGAAGTCCATCCGATGGCGCGGGCGTCAGCCTCCACCGTGAGGATGGCAGCCCGGGGCCCGTTGAGGCACCCCCGCAGCGGATCAAGCGCCCGATCCGTCATTGGTGGACATTTGGGGGGGCAAGCCATTGCTAGACAGTGGCCCGACCTGCTGCCGCGCGTGCTGACGGAGCCTGCAACGCTGAACGGCTCCGAGGTGGCCGATCGTCCCGGCGTCGCCGAGGCGATCGCCCTGCGCCAGGTGAGCCGCCGATTCGGCGAGCTGGCCGGCGTGGAGGCGTTGAGCCTCTCGATCGCAGCCGGGGAGTTTTTCTCCCTGCTGGGCCCTTCGGGTTGCGGCAAGACCACCACCCTGCGTCTGATCGCCGGTTTCGAGCGTCCCCAGTCGGGCCGCATCCTGCTGCAAGGCCACGACCTCACCGACGCGCCGCCCCATCGGCGGCCGGTGAACCTGGTGTTCCAGAACTACGCCCTTTTCCCCCATCTGAGCGTCTGGGACAACGTGGCCTTCGGGCCCCGCTCCCAGCGGCTCGCCGAGGCGGAGATCCGCCAGCGGGTGGGGCAGACCCTGAAGGTGGTTCGGCTTGCGGAGCTGGCACGCCGGCGGCCCCACCAGCTCTCCGGCGGTCAGCAGCAGCGGGTGGCCCTGGCGCGGGCGCTGGTCAACGCACCGGCTGCCCTGCTGCTGGACGAGCCCCTGGCGGCCCTCGACCCCGACCTGCGCCGCACGATGCGCACCGAGCTCAAGCGCATTCAGCGGGAGGTGGGCATCACCTTCCTGCTGGTGACCCACGACCGCGAAGAGGCCCTCAGCCTCAGCGACCGCCTGGCGGTGCTGCATGGGGGCCGGCTGGAGCAGGTGGGGTCCCCTCGGGAGCTGTACGACCGCCCCCGCAGTGCCGTGGTGGCCACCTTCCTGGGGGCCGCCAACCTGCTGCCGGAGGGGTTCGGTGGGGGCGTGCGGCTGCTGCGGCCGGAGCGCCTGCGTCTGAGTGCCAACCCGCCCGAAGCGGGGGAACGGGGGCTGCGGGCGCGGGTGCGGGAGCTGGCGTTCCAGGGGGCCACCGTGGAGGTGCGGCTGAGCGGCGAGAACGATCTGCCCCTGATCGCCATCGACACCACCGCCCATCTGCCGGACCATCTCCGCGTCGGCGAGGAGCTCTGGTGCCGCTGGGATCCGGCCGACAGCCATCTGCTGGAGGCCCCATCGCCATGAAAGAGATCCGCCCCCATCCCCGCGGCCGCCGGTCGTTCCTCAGGCGACTGGCCCTGGGAGCCGGCGCGGCCGCCCTTGGCCCGGCGCTGCTGCAGGCCTGCGGCCGGGGCCCGGGGGGCCGCGAGGGTGCTGACGGGGGCGGCGCCGGAGGGGGTGAGCTGGTGATCTCAAACTTCCCCCTCTACATCGATGTCAACGCCCCCGGCGCTCCCGGCAGCGTCTCCCGCTTCCAGAAGGACACCGGCATCAGGGTGCGCTACGTCGAGGACGTCAACGATGTGCGCCAGTTCTTCGCCCGCCTCCAGCCCCAGCTGGCCGCCGGGCGGCCCCTCGCCCAGGATCTGATCGTGCTCACCGGCTGGATGGCCGGAAGGCTGATCCGGCTGGGCTGGGTGGAGCCGCTGCCGCTGGCGGAAGTGCCCAACGCCCGCTACCTCGTTCCTTCCCTGCGCAAGCCCTCCTGGGATCCGGAGCAGCGCTATAGCCTTCCCTGGCAGTCCGGCATTGCCGGCATCGCCTACAACATCAAGGCCACCGGCCGGGAACTGCGCGGGGTCGAGGATCTGTTCGATCCGGCGCTCAAGGGCCGCGTGTCGGCGCTGCTGGAGATGCGCGACACCATGGGCCTGCTGATGCTGGCCAACGGCCAGGACATCACCCGCCCCACCTGGGCGGCGGCCCAGCCCTCCTTCAAGCGGCTGGAGCAGGCCCGCAAGGACGGTCAGATCCGCCGCTTCACCGGCAACGACTACCAGAACGATCTGCTGGCCGGAAACCTGGCCGCCTGCATCGGCTGGTCGGGGGATGTGGCGCAGCTGGCCATGGAGAAGCCCGACCTGCGCTTTCTGGTGCCGGACAGCGGCGGCGTGCTCTGGGCCGACGTGATGCTGATGCCCAAGGGAACCCGCCACCGGCAGGAGGTGGCGCGCTGGCTGAACTGGGTCTACGAGCCGGTGGAAGCGGCACGCATCGCCGCCGCGGTGCAGTACATCTCCCCGGTGGAAGGGGTGCGCGAGGTGCTGGCGAAGGATCCCGCCACCGCCCCTCTGGCGGCCAATCCCCTGATGTTCCCGGATGCGGCCATGCAGAAGAAGCTGCACGTCTTCGGGCCGCTCAGCGACCAGGAGGAGGCCCGCTGGGAGGAGCGCTTTGCCCAGATCACCGATGGCTGACGCCCGCCGGCCCATGTGGCCGTGGCTCCTGCTGACGCCCGGCCTGCTCTGGCTCCTGGGGCTGTACGTCCTGCCCCTGCTGGGTCTTGTGCCGCTGTCGCTGTCGGAGCCCCTCAGCCGCTTCGGCCTCGACACGGTGTTCCGCGGCCGGGTGGCCAACTACACCGAGGTGCTGCAGGCCTATGGCCCGATACTGGTGCGCTCCTTCAGCTTCGCGACGATCGCCACGGCCGCGGGCCTGGTGCTGGCCTATCCGCTCGCCTTCGCGATCCGTTTCCGCGGCGGCCGCTGGCAGCCCCTGCTGATCGGTCTGGTGGTGCTGCCCTCGCTCAGCTCCTTCCTGGTGCGGGCGATCGCCTGGACCAGCCTGCTGGGGGACAACGGCCCGGTGCTGGCCCTGGTGCAGAGCCTGGGGCTCACCGATGGGCTCAATGGGCTGGGGGTGCTGCGGGATGGCCGGCTGCTCAACACCCCCGCCGCCGTGATCATCGGGCTGACCAACAACCTGTTGCCGTTCCTGGTGCTGCCGCTGGTGGTGGCGATGCAGCGGATCGATCCCCGCTTGCTGGAGGCCGCCGCCGATCTCCACGCCGGCCCGCTGCGCAGCTTCGCCCGGGTGGTGTGGCCCCTGTCGCTGCCGGGGCTCGGTGCCGGCCTGCTGCTGAGCCTGATCCCCGCCGCCGGGGATGTGGTGAACCCCCGCTTCCTCGGCGGGCCGAATGATCGGATGATCGCCAACGCGATCGAGAATCTGCTGCTGGTGCAACTGCAGGCGCCGCGGGCGGCGGCGCTGACGCTGGTGCTGATGGCCCTGATCACGGTGGCGGTGGTGCTGCAGTTGCGGGGTCGGGGGCTCCAGGAGTTGCCGCTGCCATGAACCGGGTCGGGAGGCTGCTGCTGGGGGTGTGGAGTGGGCTGGCCTACGGGCTGCTCTATGCGCCTGTGGTTGTGACGGTGCTGTTCAGCTTCAACGCCCCCCGGGGACGCTTCAACCTGGTGTGGCAGGGCTTCACCCTGGAGAACTGGCGCCATCCCCTGCGCGACGGGGCGCTCACCGAGGCCTTCCTCACCAGCCTCGCCCTGGCGGTGGCCTCAGCGCTGCTGGCGGTGCTGCTGGGGGGGCTGATGGCGCTGGCCCTCAGCCGCGCCAGGGTGCGCGGTGGGCGCTGGATCGAGCTCCTGCTGGCCCTCCCGCTCACCAACCCGGAGATCGTGCTGGCCACGGCGCTGCTGACCCTGTTCGTGGGCCTGGATCTGCCGCGGGGGCCGCTCACCCTGCTGCTGTCCCACAGCCTGTTCTGCCTGAGCTATGCGGCCCTCACCCTCAAGGCCCGTCTGGCAGGGTTCGACCCCACCCTGGAGCTGGCGGCCCAGGATCTGGGGGCGCCGCCGCTGGCGGCCTTCCGCCGGGTCACCCTGCCGCTGCTCGCACCGGGCCTGCTGGCGGCCACGCTGCTGTCCTTCTCCCTCTCCTTCGACGACTACGTGGTCAGCAGCTTCACCGCCGGCGAAACGCTGACCCTGCCGCTCTATCTGGCCGGCGCCTTCCAGCGGGAGATCTCGCCCCAGATCCAGGTGCTCTCCACCCTGGTGCTGCTGGTCAGTGCCCTGATCCTGGTGCTGGCCTCCCAGCCGCGGCAGCGCCGCCCTGGCTGAGCAGCTGCTCAGCCAGCCAACGGGCGTCGTGGGCCCGCTGGGGGCCATCCTGCTCGGCGGCGGCGACCGCGCCATCGAGGAGCACCTGCAGGGCTCCGGCGACACGGTGGGGGTCGGCAGCTCCTGCAGCCCTGGCCCATGTCACCAGTTGCCGATGCATCCATGTCCGCTGTTCAGCGGCCACGACACGCGCTGGATGACGGGCGTCCGCGAGTTCGCTGACGACGTGCATCACCGGGCAACCGCGAAAGTCGGGCTGCTGGGTCTGCTCGACCACCCAGTCGAACAGGTGCAGGGCCCGATCGGCCGGTGGAACATCGGCCATCGTCGCCTCGAGCCTGGCGCGACACACGTCCACGCGTCGCTGCACGTAGGCCGCCACGAGTTGGTCCTTGCAACCGAAGTGGGCGTAAAGGGAGGCCTTGGCCGCCTCCGCTTCATCGAGCACCCGATCAACGCTGACAGCGCGCACGCCCTCGGAATAGAACAGACGATCGGCGGCGTCGATCAGCCGATCACGAACGGGAGATGGCGTGAGGTGAGTATTGGGCTCTTTGGCCATGGTTGACACTATAGAACGTTCGGTCTACGGTGCACCCACCGACAGACAGAGCGTTCTGTTTGTGGGCCACCCATCCGGGGGTCTCCCATGAGTGCTGCTGAATGCTGCCGATTCGGGCACGGCCATTCCCGTCACCAGAGCCTGCCCTGGCCTTGATGACCTCTGGACGCAGCGCCCTGCCTGCGGTTCATCCAACAGGACGTTTGGAGGTTGGCACACTGTTCCTTGGTCGTCTGATTTGAACCGGTCCCGACCCGATCGATGGCCCCGAAACGCCACGCCCAGGCTCGCTGGGTTCCTGATCGCCGTGGTCACCTCCGCCGGTCTGTCGATGACCCTGTGGGGCTGTGCGGGCGCCAAAGACAGGAAAGCCACGGCAGCTCCGGCCCCGGGGCCGGTTGACGTCCAGACCGTCAGAAAGCGCACGGTTCAGCTGTGGTCGGAGTTTTCCGGCCACATGCAGGCCGTCGATTTCGTCGAGATCCGGCCGGAGGTCAGCGGTCGCATTGCCGAGGTGCGCATCCACGACGGCCAGATCGTCAAGGCCGGAGACGTTCTGTTCGTGATCGATCCACGCCCCTTCAGGGCCGCCCTGGCCGAGGCCGCCGCCACGCTGGAATCGGCCAGGACCAATGCCCGCCTGGCCAGGAACGATCTCCAGCGAGCCACCACCCTGGTCCAGTCCCAGGCGCTGGCGCTGAGCGTCTACGACCAGCGCGTCAATGCCGATCGGGTGGCCAAGGCCGCCGTGGAGAAGGCCGAAGCCGAATGGAGGAAGGCCAGGATCGACATCGATCATGCCTATGTCAAGGCGCCGATCTCCGGCCGCATCAGCCGCCCGGAAATCACCCTCGGCAATCTTGTGGAAACAGGCCAGGATTCGCCGGTTCTGACCTCGATTGTTTCGACAAACGGCATCTACGCGGTCTTCGATGTTGACGAGCAGACCTATCTCAACATGGTTCGGGGAAAGAATCAATCGCCGGAATCGCTGCGCCATATGCCAGTTCAATTGAGGCTGCCGGGCGATTCCGAGCGTGTCTATAAAGGCAGTGTCTACAGTTTCGATAATCGCATCAACTCCTCGACGGGAACCATCCGTGCCCGCGCCAAGTTCTATGGCAGCGATGGCTCTCTGATCCCAGGGATGTTTGTCTCCGTACGGATGTCGAACAGCGATCGCAGTACGGCCATCCTGGTGCCTGAAAAGGCGATCATCAAAGATCAGAACAAGCAGTTTGTCTACTTGGTGGGGCCCGACGACAAAATTGCCTATCGCGAAATTCGTGTTGGCCAGCAGACGGAAGGGCAGCGCGTTGTCCTTTCCGGCCTTTCCGAGGGCGATCGCGTCGTCATTGACGGCCAACAGCGGGTTCGACCTGGCCAGACGGTGGCCACCCGGCAAGTTTCGCAATCCCAGGAGTCACCAGGTTCCCGTCTGCTGGCTGAGAAATGATGGGATTTTTCGACACAGGCAGGACCCCTCGATGATCCAGCCATGAATCTCTCCAAATTCTTCATCGACAAGCCGATCTTCGCCGGGGTGATTTCGGTGCTGATTTTCCTGGCCGGCGCCCTCTCAATGCTGCAGCTGCCGGTTTCGGAATATCCCGAGGTGGTGCCGCCCTCGGTTGTGGTGGTGGCGCGTTATCCGGGCGCCAACCCGAAGGTGATCGCCGAAACGGTGGCGACGCCGCTAGAAGAACAGATCAACGGCGTGGAGAACCTTCTCTACATGTCCTCCCAGTCAGCATCGGACGGCACGCTCACCCTCACGGCCACCTTCAAGCTGGGCAGTGATCCCAATCTGGCCACGCAATTGGTGCAGAACCGGGTCAATCAGGTGCTCTCCCGGCTGCCGGAGGTCACCCGAGCCCTGGGAGTCAGCGCCACCAAAAGCTCACCCGATCTGACGATGGTGGTGCACCTCACTTCGCCCAATAATCGCTACGACATCTTGTATCTGCGCAATTACGCTGTGCTGAATGTGAAGGATCAGCTCGCGAAGATCCCCGGCGTCGGACAGCTGCAGGTGTTCGGTTCCGGCGATTACGCCATGCGGATCTGGCTCAATCCCGACAAGGTGGCCGAGCGGTCCCTGACGGCCGATGACGTCGTGGCCGCCATCCGGCGACAGAATGTGCAGGTCGCCGCAGGCGTCATTGGCGGGCCCCCCTACGGGCCAGACGTGAAGCAGCAGTTGTCGATCAATGCCCGGGGGCGGCTGAGCGACCCGGACGAGTTTGCCGACATCATCATCAAGCAGGACGGCGGCGTGATCACCCGCCTGAAGGATGTGGCGCGGGTGGAGGTGGATGCGGCGGACTATGGTCTGCGCTCGCTGCTCGACAACAAGCCTGCCGTGGCCCTGGCGATCTTTCAGACGCCAGGATCGAACGCGATCCAGATCTCAGACAGTGTGCGCCAGACCATGGCGGAGCTGAAGAAGAGTTTCCCGCAGGGAGTGGATTACAGCATTGTCTACGATCCGACCGTATTCGTCCGCGGCTCCATCGACGCGGTGGTGCACACCCTGCTGGAGGCCGTCGCCCTGGTGGTGGTGGTGGTCATCGTTTTTCTGCAGACCTGGCGCGCTTCGATCATTCCACTCCTGGCGGTGCCGATTTCGATTGTGGGCACTTTTGCGATCATGAAGCTGTTTGGCTTCTCGATCAATTCGTTGTCCCTGTTCGGCCTGGTGCTGGCCATCGGCATCGTCGTCGATGACGCGATTGTGGTGGTTGAAAACGTTGAGCGGAACATTGAAGAAGGCCTGAGGCCCCGTGAGGCGACGATCAGGGCGATGCAGGAGGTCACCGGGCCGATCATTTCGATTGCCCTGGTGCTCTGTGCCGTGTTCGTGCCGATTGCCTTCATCAGCGGGTTGACCGGGGAGTTCTACCGCCAGTTCGCGCTGACCATTGCCTTCTCCACCGTCATCTCCGCGTTCAACTCACTCACGCTCTCACCTGCTCTGGCGGCCATTCTGCTCCAGGGCCGTGAGGCGCCGAAGGATCGGCTGACGCGCCTGATGGATCGTCTGTTCGGCTGGTTCTTCCGCGGCTTCAACCGGGTGTTTCGCCGTGGCTCGGCGGTCTATGGCCGCGGTGTGGGACGCATCCTGTCGCGGAAATCCCTGGCCATGCTGCTCTACGTGGCCCTGCTCGGCGCCACTGTGGTGGGCTTCTGGGTGGTGCCCACCGGTTTCGTCCCCACCCAGGACAAGCAGTATCTGGTGAGCTTTGCCCAGCTGCCCTACGGCTCCACCCTGGATCAGTCCGAAGCGGTTATCCGCAGGATCTCGGATGTCGCCCTGGCGGAACCCGGGGTGGAAAGTGCGGTGTCCTTCCCCGGCCTGTCGATCAACGGCTTCATCAACAGCCCCTCGTCCGGCATCGTGTTCGTCACGCTCAAGCCGTTCGAGGAACGCACCACGCCGGATCTGTCGGGCTTTGCCATTTCGCAATCCCTGCAGAAGAAATTCGCCAGGATCAACGACGCATTCATTGCGATTTTCCCGCCACCGCCCGTGAACGGGCTGGGCACCATCGGTGGCTTCAAGCTGCAGGTGGAGGATCGCACCGACCTGGGCTATGAGGCGCTCGATCAGGTGATGAAGACGGTGCAGCAGAAGGCCGCCCAGGCCCCCGAGCTGCTGCGGGTGTTCTCCAGCTACAACATCAACACGCCCCAGCTGTACGCGGACCTCGACCGCACCAAGGCCCAGCAACTGGGTGTCGATGTGCAGAGCGTGTTCGACACCATGCAGATCTATCTCGGTTCACTCTTCGTCAACGACTTCAATGCGTTCGGCCGCACCTATCAGGTGGTGGCCCAGGCCGACAAGGAGTTCCGCTCCAGGCCGGAGCAGATCCTCAAGTTGAAGGTCAAGAACCAGTCCGGCCAGATGGTGCCCCTGGGTTCGATCATCCGGATCACGGAAACCAATGGCCCGGACAGCGTCGCGCGCTACAACGGGTTCCGTTCCGCCGATCTCAATGGAGGCCCTGCGGCCGGATATTCCAGCGGCCAGGCGCAGGCCGCCATCACCAGAATTCTCTCGGAGACCCTGCCGCCTGGCACCCGGTTTGAATGGACTGATCTGACGTATCAGCAGATCCTCAGTGGCAACACGGCACTGCTGGTGTTCCCGATCTGCGTGCTGTTGGTGTTCCTGGTTCTGGCGGCTCAGTACGAAAGTCTGTTTCTGCCCCTGTCCATCATTCTGATCGTGCCGATGTCCCTGTTCTCGGCCATCGTGGGCGTCTGGCTCACCGGCGGGGACAACAATGTCTTCACCCAGATCGGTCTGTTCGTACTGGTGGGTCTGGCGTGCAAGAACGCCATTCTGATTGTGGAGTTTGCCCGTGAACTGGAGATTGACGGGGCCACCACTTCAGGCGCCGCGATCGAAGCCGCCCGCTTGCGACTGCGGCCGATCCTGATGACATCCTTCGCGTTCATCATGGGCGTGATTCCCCTTGTGGCCTCTTCCGGTGCCGGCGCTGAAATGCGGCATGCGATGGGCGTCGCGGTGTTCTTCGGCATGCTCGGCGTCACCTTCTTCGGGCTGTTTCTGACCCCGGTGTTCTATGTCCTGATGCGCACGTTGGAAAAGCGCCTCACCGGCACGACCCAGGTGCATCACCATGTCGAAGCCTGACGGTCGTCAGCTTCCGGAGTCCATCGCTAGGGTCCGCAGTTGCGATCTCCCACAGGCAGGAACTCAGGTGTCGGAACGGCGGATGCATCTGGTGCGCTGGGGGCTCACCACCGGGTGGCTGCTGATCATCGCCTCCCTGCTCTTCGACCCGTTCACGCCCCGCTTCACCGAGCCCGACCACCCCTGGAGCCCCCTCCGCCTCCCCCAGGAGTGCGTGGCGGTGCAGGGCAGCTGCCTGACGGAGGCCCCCTATCCCCTGGGAACCACGCTGTTCTGGGGCCTGGTGGTGCCGTCGGGCATCTTCGTGCTTCTGGTCTTCGGCCATGAGCTGTGGCGCCGGATCTGCCCGCTCTCGTTCCTCTCCCAGATCCCCCGCGCCCTGGGGCTGCAGCGCCAGATCGCCAGGGTGAACCCGAAAACCGGCGAGAAGCGACCGCAGCTGGCCAAGGTGCCGGCCGATTCCTGGCTGGGCAGGCACTACTCCCGGCTCCAGTTCGGCTGGCTGTTCGTCGGCCTCTGCGGCCGCATCCTCTTCTTCAATGCCGACCGCCTGGTGCTTTTCGCCTGGCTGACCTTCACCATCGCCTGTGCCATTGCCGTGGGCTGGCTCTACGGCGGCAAGAGCTGGTGTCAGTACTTCTGCCCGATGGCACCGGTGCAGAGCATCTTCTCCACCCCCACCGGCCTTCTGGGCAGCAAGGCCCACATGGCCAGCACTCCGATCACCCAGTCGATGTGCCGCACCGTGCAGCCCGATGGCAGCGAGCAGAGCGCCTGCGTGGCCTGCCAGCAGCCCTGCCTCGACATCGACGCCGAGCGCCTCTACTGGGCCCGGCTGCCCACCCCTGCCTTCGCCTTCGAGCGCTACGGCTACGTGGGCCTGGTGCTCGGCTACTTCCTCTACTACTACCTCTACGCCGGCAACTGGGACTACTACTTCTCCGGGGCCTGGCTGCGCCAGAGCGACCAGCTCGCCCAGCTGCTGCGGCCGGGCTTCTTCCTGTTCGGCCAGCCGATTGATGTGCCCCGCCTGGTGGCGGTGCCCCTGTTCCTGGGGCTGTGCACCTGGCTGGGGGCGCTCGCCGGCCGGGCGATCGAGTCGGGGCTGCGCACCCGGATGCGTCGTCGCGGCGGTGAGCCCGATCGCGACCGGATTCGCCACCGGGTCTTCGTGGTGGCCACTTTCCTGGTGTTCAACTTCTTCTTTCTGTTCGCTGGCCGGCCGCTGCTGCTGCTGGCACCGGCCTGGGTGCAGTACCTGTTCGACGTCACCCTGGTGGCCGTGAGCACGCTCTGGCTCTACCGCGCCTGGAGCCGCTCCCCCGATCTCTACGGCCGCGAGAACCTGGCCGAACGCTTCCGCAAGCAGCTCACCCGCCTCGACCTGGACGTGGGCCGCTACCTCGACGGCCGCTCCCTCGCCGACCTGGGCACTGAGGAGGTGTATGTGCTGGCCAAGGTGCTGCCGGGCTTCACCGGCCAGAAGCGGCTCGAGGCCTACAAGGGGGTGGTGCGGGAGGCCCTCGAGGAGGGCTTCGTCAATGCCGCCAGCAGCCTGGAGGTGCTCAAGCAGATGCGGCTGTCGCTGGGCATCAGCGACAGCGAGCACCGCCAGCTGCTCGAAGCGCTTGGCGTGGAGGATCCCGGCCTGCTCGATCCAGGCAACCGCCGCAGCCTGGAGGACCAGATCCGCCTCAGCGGCTACCGCAAGTCGCTGGAGCGGCTGATGCTGGTGCAGCGCCTCGGGAGCGGAGGCGTCGCCGTTGGGGCCGGTCCCGATGGCGAGGTGCTGCGGGCGCTGCGGCGGGAGTACGGCATCTCCAGCCGCGAAGAGGAGCAGGTGCTGGACGACCTTTCGCCCGCGGCCGCCGCGATCCACAAGCTGGAGCTGTTGCTGGGGCGGCTGCCGGCCCTCACCGAGGGCTACCGGGCCCTGCACCAGAGCGCCCTGCGCCACCAGCCCGCTGTGCTGGCCCTCCTCGACGACCGCCTGCAGCTGCGCAAGGAACTGACGCTGAGGGCCATCCTCGATGGCCTGGCCACTCTCCAGGAGGATCCGGCGGTGCCCGGCCTGGTGCAGCGGCTGCAGGTCATCGCCCCTCTGGAACTGCCGGAGCTGCTGCGCCGTGAGGGCTGGGGGCGCCGCCTGCCGGCGGCCGTCGCCGAGAGCCTTTCCCACCCCGGCGGCGAAGCCCCCGCCTGCTCCCTGGAGGTGCCCGTCGACGAGACTCTCAGCTTCCTGGCCAGCCTGGCCGCCGACCCCAGCCCCACGCTTTCATCGGCCGCCCTGTTCCTGACGGCCTGCCTCGATGGCGGCCGGGCCCGGGCCCTGGCGGCCGAGCTGGGTGTCCACGGGGCCCCACCCCTGCTGCGCCAGACCGCCCGGGCGGTGGATCGCCTCGAAGGGCCACCGCTGCTGGGTGAATACCCGGAGCTGGAGAAACGGGTGTTCCTGGCCACCAGCGATTTCTTCCGCCGCAGCGACGCCGACACCCTCGATGCCCTGGCGTCGAAGGCCGATGTGCGCACGTTCGCCAAGGGCGAGCTGATCACCGAAGCGGGAGACACCTGCCGCGAACTGCTGCTGCTGATCGAGGGCCGGGCCAGGGTCCAGCACCGGGACGGCCAGCGGACCTGGGTGGAGGATCTCCAGCCCGGACGGGTGCTCGACGAGCTCCAGGTGCTCACCCACAGCGCCTCGGAGAGCACGATCGTGGCCGAGGCCGACGGCACCCGCCTGCTGGCCGTGCCCGTGGATTCCTTCGATGCGGTGCTGGAGCGGGATCCCGATTTCGCCCGCCGGGTGCTGGAACTGGAGAGTGGCCAGCTGCAGCGGCTGATGCGGGCCGGCGGCGCCTGAAACCAGGGGTGCGGTGGCGGGGCTTCGCTCAGCTGCCCCTCCTGCCGCGGATGCTGGCGCGGCTCTGCCTCGATGACGCCCAGCTGCTGGCCCTGAACCGCCTCGCCCTGTTGTTCAAGGAACGGGATTCCGAGGCCGCCGACTTCTACGGCGAGAGTGCCCTGATAGATGACGGCACGCCCATGGCAACGCGGCCACCCGTCTCGATGGCTACGGCCTCATCGACTGGAAGTTGCTTCCGTTCGACTGAGGAGCGTGCATCCGCGCCGAGAAAGGATGGACTTTAATGGCTGCCGCTGCGGCCATGCTGCCAGGGGCAACGGGTCTAAGCGCACCTCGGACCTCACTGGTCGGCCTTCTCGATCGTCTTGTCGCGCTCCTCCTGGGCGGTATTGATCTGATCCACGGCCTGCCTGGCGCAACGGGTTGGCCGATTCAGAAGCCACCGCCGCCACCGCCGCCGTCGCCGCCGCCGGAGCTGCCGCCCCCCGAGCTGCCGCTGGAACTGCTGGAGCTGCTCGGTGACGACTGCATGGCGCTGCCGGTGGTGCTGCAGCAGTCCTCGAGGCGGTCGCCGAAGCCGTCGGTGTCGAAGTGGTCGTCGCTCCCCACATACCAGCTCGGAGGGGTCTGCACGATGCCCTTGAAGGCCGCCGCCCAAGGCTTCGTCAGCCCCGCCACCATCGCGTAGGGCAGGAAGCGCTCGAACAGTTCCAGCGTCAGGACCACCCGCTCGAAGCGAGGGGCGTCGACCCGGCGCAGGAACTCCTGGAAGCCCAGGGTCTGGCGCAGCACCTCCACCCCCCGGGGCGTCCGGCTCGGCATGATCCAGGCGAACAGGCCGATCAGCACCAGCGTGGCGAGCAGGCTGAGCAGGGTGAGCAGCGGATCGGCCGCCCCCTGCAGCCGGGCCAGGTCGTGGGGGAGCAGCGTCTGGGCCACCACCACCGCCGCCACCACCGCCCCGATGCCGGCCGCCAGGGTGATGGCCCGTACCGTTCCGGGCCAGCGCCGGTAGAAGCCCTCCGCCAGCACCGCCTGCCGCACGAGCGTCTCGAAACCGGGCACATGCACATAGAAGTGGTCGCGCAGGGCGTCGGTATCGACGCTGTCGCCCACCGCCCGCGAGGGGAACAGGTGCTCGATCAGGTAGGCCTCGTGGGGCGCCAGCTCCTGCCACCGCTCCGGTCCGGTGAGCAGGGTGAACGCGTAGTGCTTCTTCAGCGGCAGGAACAGCACCTTCTCCTGCAGCTGCTGGATGCGCAGGTGACCCTTCACCGCCAGATCCACCAGCGTGGCCCCCAGCGCCACGCTGCCCACGCTTTCCTGCACCAGGCTGCCCAGCACCGCCGCCGGCAGGTTGCCCGGGGGTTCGTAGACCACCGGCACCGCACCCAGGGCCGGATCACGACCGATCCGCCACCAGATCCTGCCCAGGAGCAGGGTGGTGGCCAGGGGCAGCAGCAGGGCCAGCCGCGCCTGCAGCCAGCGCTGCAGCCGCTCCAGTGCCGAGCGGGGCAGCACCACACCCTTGTCGAAGCCAACCGCCAGGGTGAGGCCTTCGCCGGGCTCCAGGCGGCGGGTGCTTTCGGCGGTCACCTCCCGCGTGCCGATCCGCAGACGGGCGTCCTGTCCCTTGGCCCCCCGTGGGCCCGTGTACACCGAGGCGTGCAGCCCCTTCACCCCCTCCGGCAGGAGCACGCGGGCGCTGACACGGTCGATCGGGATCTCCTAGCCGTTGCCGGTCACGTTCCAGTTGAACTCGTCGTGGTCGTCGTAGAAGCGCAGGCCGTTGCGCACCCGGTAGCGCAGCACCGCCTTGCGGGTGGCGTCCTCGGCGCCGGGCACGAAGATCCGCAGCTCCTCCTCGTTGCCGACCTGGCGCGATTCGGTGCGGTAGGCCGTGCCGTCGGTATCGGTAACTGAAAGCAGCTTCAGCCCCAGGGGTTCAAGGCCGCCGGGGCGGTTCGCCAGCACGGGGATCTGGCGCCGGATCCCGTTCCACGATCCCTGGAACCGGGCGGTGAGGGTTTCGCGCACCTGCACGGATCCATCCCGTGCGACCTCTGCCAGCATCTGGAAGTCGGTGAGCTCCAGTTGGCGCCCCGCCGCTCCGGCCGCCCCTCCCCCGCCCGGAGCCAGGAGCAGCAGCGCCAGGCCCAGGCTCAGCAAGCAAGCGAGCAGCCAGGCCCCGCGTTGCGTCCACAGCCGTCGCCGGAGGGCCCGGCGGCCGGCCTCAGCCACCGAACTCCACACGGGGAACGGCGGCCTCGCCCCGGTCGCCCAGCTCGAAGAAGGCCAGGGAGCGGATGCCGAAGCCGCCCGCCACCAGATTGGAGGGGAACTGGACGATGGCCGTGTTGAGGTCCCGCACCACGGCGTTGTAATAGCGCCGCGCGTTCTGGAGCGCTTCCTCGATCCGGCCCAGGTCGTCCTGCAGGGCCTTGAAGCTCTCCACCCCCCGCAGGGCCGGGTAGGCCTCCGCCAGTGCGAACAACTGGCCGAGCGAGGCCCCCAGCTGCTGCTCCGCCCGCTTCTGCTCGCTGGCGCCCCGGGCCGCGATCGCCGCGCTGCGCGCCTCGATCACGGCGCGGAAGCTCTCCTTCTCGTGGCTGGCGTAGCCCTGCACCGTCTCCACCAGGTTGGGGATCAGGTCATGACGGCGCTTGAGCTGCACGTCGATGTCAGCCCAGGCGTTGTCGGCCTGCACGCCCAGCTGGGCCAGCCGGTTGTAGAGGAGGATCAGTCCCAGGGCCAGGGCGGCCACCAGGACCAGCAGCAGCAGGGCCATCACTCCAACGGCGGGTCTGGATGGAGCCTAGGGACGCTCTTCTGGTGTGTTGATCCCTGCCGGCAGGGATGATCGGAACCATCTGTCTGCCCCTTCCACGGCCATGAACATCGACGGCAAGCCCTGGCGCACCATCTGGCTGGAGGAGGGTGGCCGCTCGGTCGGCGTGATCGACCAGACCCTGCTGCCCCACCGCTTCGTCACCCGCTCGCTCACCACCGTCGAGGAGGCGGCCGGGGCGATCGTCACCATGGTGGTGCGGGGGGCTCCCCTGATCGGCGTCACCGGGGCCTACGGGCTGATGCTGGCCCTCCAGGCCGATCCCTCCGACGCCTCCCTGGCCGCGGCCTTCGATCGCCTCGATGCCACCCGGCCCACCGCCATCAACCTGCGCTGGGCCCTGGAGCGGGTGCGGGAGCGGGTCCTGCCCCTGGCACCGCAGCAGCGCGCCGAGGCGGCGAAGGCCGAAGCGGCCGCCATCGCCGAGGAGGACGTGGCCATGGGCGAGGCCATCGGTGACCACGGCCTGCGCCTCCTCCAGGAGATCGCGGCCCGGCGCCCCGAGGAGCGCCGCGGGCAGCCGCTGAACGTGCTCACCCACTGCAACGCCGGCTGGCTGGCCACCGTCGATTGGGGCACGGCCCTGGCGCCGATCTACAAGGCCCACCGCTCCGGCCTGCCGATCCATGTGTGGGTCGATGAGACCCGGCCCCGCAACCAGGGGGCCAGCCTGACGGCTTTCGAGCTGGGGCGGGAGGGGGTGCCCCACACCGTGATCGTCGACAACGCCGGCGGGCACCTGATGCAGCACGGCCGGGTGGATGCGGTGATCGTCGGCACCGACCGCACCACCCGCACCGGCGATGTCTGCAACAAGATCGGCACCTACCTCAAGGCCCTGGCCGCCCACGACAACGGGGTGCCTTTCTACGTGGCCCTGCCCGCCTCCACCATCGACTGGTCGATCGCCGACGGGGTGAACGAGATCCCGATCGAGGCCCGCTCCCCTCTGGAGGTGACCCACATCGCCGGTAAGCCGGACGGGGCGGATCCCACCAGCGTGCAGCTGGTGCCCGATGGCAGCGAGGGCTTCAACCCGGCCTTCGATGTCACCCCCGCCCGGCTGGTGACGGCCCTGATCACCGAGCGGGGCGTGGCCCCGGCCAGCGAGGAGGGGCTCCAAGCCCTTTACGCCGACCCCGTGGCCCCGTGCTGAGAACCGTTCAGAGCGAGGGGCGCAGCAAGCTGATGGGAGCGCCGACGCCGTTGGGCTGGAGCGTCAGGGTGGAGTAGGTCCAGGTGCCGGCGCTCTGGCTGGCCTCCACATACAGGGTGCCGCTTCCCCTCGACCCCTGCAGGGGAATGGCCAGGTTGGCCTGGCCCGTGCCACCGGAGAGATTGACGCTGCCGGACACCAGGAAGCCCCCGCTGATCGGGGTGCCCAGTTGGCTGATCACCACTGGATCCTTCTGGGCCCTGGCCAGGGCCTGTCTGTACGGCGTGGATGACTTGATCAGCCCGAAAACGAGGCTGATGATCAGGGCGATGAAGCCCACCACCCCGGCCACCCCCGTCAGGCAGCCGGCCGGCACCAGCCACTTCCAGTTTCGGGTCCACCAGTTGGGGGCTGGTTTGGTGTCCATGGGGCCACATTGGCACCGGCCAGCTGAGCCGCGCTGCTCTCCGGAATCGGCTGGCCTCGTCAGATGCGCATTAAAATGCGCATCTGACGCATCCCTAGCCGTGCGCACCACCCTGGAGCTGCCCGATCCCCTGTTCGCCCGCCTCAAGGCCAGGGCGGCGCTGGAAGGCACCACGCTGAAGCAGTTGCTGCGTTTCTTCGTGGAACAGGGTCTGGAGGCCGCAGGGCCTGGGGGCGAAGCCAGGGTCCGCCGTGCCGCTGACCTGCCCCGGATTGAGGCCGACCTGCCCCTGAGGCCGGATCAGCTCTCGAACGCCGGCCTGTTCGCCCTGCTGGAGGAGGAGTGACACCCCAGCGGGCGCCGACGGATCTGCCTGATCTGAACCTCTGGCTGGCGCTGGCCTGGAGTGGCCATGGGCACCATGCCTCCGCCTGTCATTACTGGGAGGAGGCGGCCGCCGACACCGTGCTGTTCACCACCGTGACGGCCCTGGGTCTGGTGCGCCTGCTCAGCCAGCCCCGGGTGATGGGAGACGCCGTGCTCAGCCTCGGCCAGGCCAGCGCCGTTCAGGCGGCTTTCCTGGAGCAGCCGGGGGTGCGGCTGGTGGACGAGGCCTCCGCCAGCTGGCCGGTGTTCCGCCATCTCCTTACCCAGGACACCTGGCCGGCCAGGCTCTGCACGGACGTGCATCTGGCCGCCATGGCCATCTCCGGCGGCTGGCGGCTGGTGAGCTTCGATCAGGACTTCGGCCGGTTCAAGGGCCTGTTGTGGCTGCCCCTGCCGGGCCCGTAACCCCTCAGAGCCCTTCGAAGCGGACGTTGAGGTTGAGCTTGCCGGGGCCGATGGCGGTGGCCTGCAGCACCAGGGCGGCAGTCTTGCCCTCAGCGGTGCCATCTACCTTGGAGCCCGAGGGCGGATCCATCACCAGGTTGAAGCCCCAGGGGCCCACGACTGTGTTGATTGTGCGTTCGGCGTAGCCCTGCTTGGCCAGGGACGCCCTCACTTTGGCGAGCAGCTCCTCCGGCTGGCCGGGCAGCTGGGTGTTGAGGCTGGTCTGGCCGATCGCATTGGCGGCGAACAGGCTGGCGGCCGGCTTGGGCAGGGGCAACTGCAGGCCCTTGAGCAGCGAACCGGCCGGGGTGGCGAGGGCGGCTCCACCGACCAGGGCGCCGGCCCCCACCAGCAGCGAGGTTGAGAGGGCCAGCAGACGGGGACGCCAGTGCATGGCTTGTTCGCAGGGTCGCTGGGACGTTACCCCGATTCGCCGGGACACACCCCGACGTGGCTGAACACACAGGACCCCAGCTGGACCATCCTTTAAACATCGGTATATCGGTCGCCTTTGCGTTCAATGTTTCCGCAGACCTCCCGCTCCGCCCGGCGCCTGCTGTTCTCGGCCGCGGCCGGAACCGCCATCGCCACGGCCACCCCCTTTGCCCTCGGCCATTTCCCGATCACCCAGGCCCAGGCCGCCGCTCCCGCCCAGGCCGGCGCCGTTGTCACCACCCTGGCTCCGGGGGGCACCAGCCTCCAGGTGTTCTCCCCGGAAGAGGCCGCTGCCGCCGCCAGTTCGGGCCGATGGAAGGTGCTTGACGTGCGCCCGGTGCCGCCCCTCTCCTACATCGGTGGCCATGTGCCCGGTGCCGTCCATCTCTCGGAGCAGGCCTTCCGCGGACCCAACGGTCGCCTGCCCTTCCAGATCTGGGGCCCTGCAAAGCTGGCCAGCCTGCTGAGCCAGGCGGGAATCTCCAACAAGGATTCGGTGCTCGTCTATTCCGACGGCAATGACGTGCTGGGCACCTCCCTTGTCTCCTACATCCTCGAGAAGAGCGGCGTGCGCCAGGTGGCGATCGTCAATGGCGGCCTGAGTGGGTACAAGGCGGCCTCCCAGCCCACCACCAAGGCCTTCCCCACGTTCCAGGCCGGCACCTTCCGGCCCACCACGGTCAAGGGTCTGGCCATTCCCCTGAACGAGCTGGAGCCCCTGATCGGCAAGAGCAACGTGGTGATCATCGACCCACGGCCCAAAGCCCAGTTCGAGGGCACCGACCAGACCTTCATCCGCAATGGCCACATCCCTGGCGCCAAGAACGTCCCCTGGCAGACGTTCACCGAAGCCAACAACGCCGATGAGGCCAAAAAGAATCCCCACAAGCTGAAATCCCTCGAAGAGATCAAGTCCCTGCTGGTCAGCCGTGGCATCACTCCCGACAAGGAGGTGATCGTTTCCTGTAGCACCGGCCGTGAAGCCAGCCTCCAGTTCCTTACCCTGAAGCATCTGCTCAAGTACCCCAAGGTGCGGATCTATGAAGGATCCTGGACCGAGTACAGCGCCTCCAAGCTGCCGATCGCCGTGGGTCCTGAAGGCAGTCCGGCCCAGGTGAGCAGCCGCTGATTCCCCTCCCCCCTCCAACCATGGCCATGCCTGTTCGCAACGTTCGTTTCTGGGCGCTCGCCAGCCTGGCGGTGATCCTGCTCGCACCGGCCGCCGCCCTGGCCTGTGACACCGGCAGCGACACCCCCGCCGCCGCCAAGTCGAAGAAGCGTTGAAACAGCCGCTTGCCCCACAGCTCTGGCTGTGGCCCCGGCCGTAGCGGTCGGGGTGGCCCTGGCGGCCCGGCAACCGGCTTCGGCCCTTGTCTGGGGACTGGGCTGCGGTCTTGGCCATGGGCTGGTCCGCTTCAACTTCGGTTTCGCCTCCGGCTACCGGCGGCTGCTGGAGCTGCGGGATCCCGGTCCTTTCTTCGCCCAGTTGCTGCTGGTGGCGCTGCTGGTGATCGCCATGGCCCTGGTGCTCGCCTTCGAGCCCCTCACCGGCCTGCGGCCGAAGCTGCTGGCCACCCCCCTCAGCCTGCCGTTCCTGGCCGGGGCCTTCCTGTTCGGCATCGGCATGGAGCGGGCCCGCGGCTGCGGCTGCGGCACCCTGGCGGCGGCCTCCCGGGCGGGGTCAGTGTGGTGGCCGCCCTGGGCGGTCTGGTGATCGGTGCCTTCCTGGGCACCCTGCACGCCCCTCAGCTGGCCGCCGTTGGCCTGCCCCGCCTGGCCTCACCGGTCGGCCTCGACCTGTTCGGTCTGGCGGGGTCCGTGGTGCTGCAGCTGGCGTGGATCGCCCTGATCGCCGTCCTGCTTTGGCGCTGGAGCGGCCAGGTCCCGTGGAGCGGCGAATGCCGCGCGCTCTACGGCGGCGCCGTTGCCGTGGCTCTGCTGGCCACCGGCCTGCTGCTGGTAACAGCGGAACCCTGGAAGGTGCTCTGGGGCCTGGCCCTCAGTGGCGCCCACCTGGCCCAGGCCCTGGGCTGGGATCCCCAGACCAGCCTCTTCTGGTCGAGCCCCCGGGGCCAGGCGCTGCTGGTGGGCTGGGACGCCTGGCTGTTCAACGACGCCGTGCTGGTTGATCTGGGCCTGCTCTACGGCGCTGTGGCCACCGCCATCGGGCAGGGCCGCTTCCACTGGCGGGGCGAGGGGTCCCAGGCCCTGTCGGAACTGGCCCGGCGCGGCTTCGGCGGCCTGCTGATGGGCTACGGCGGCCTGCTGGCTTCGGGTTGCAACGTCAACGCCTTCCTGGGCGGGGTGATGAGCTTCAGCCTGCACGGCTGGATCTGGCTGGCGGTGGCGCTGATGGGCTTCGCCGCCTCGCTGCGGTTAAACCCCACCGCCTGAGGCGAGAATGACCCCCGTCGCCGCCGCCTCTGATCCGCCGCCATGGCCCAGGTCCAGTCAGCCGCCCAGCCTGCAGCGCCTCCCCCCAACTGGGTGGCCTCGCGCCATCCCCTCGGCTGGCTGATCGATCGGCTGCTGGCCATCGAGCCCCTGCGCCAGCTGATGTTCCTGCAGGCCCG
Source organism: uncultured cyanobacterium (assembly GCA_903917565.1). Classification (GTDB taxonomy): domain Bacteria; phylum Cyanobacteriota; class Cyanobacteriia; order PCC-6307; family Cyanobiaceae; genus Cyanobium. The sequence goes on from CAIXBB010000033.1 coordinate 25,633, forward strand.
CCGGCTGATCATCCGCACCGCCGAGCGGCGCGGCATTGCCTGGCGGGCCCGGCGGGAGGAGCTGCAGCAGCAGGCCGAGCCCTTGCTGGCGCTCAGCACCGATCCGGCCACCACCACACCGGCCTACTACCGGGCCCGCTTCCACGCTTACGACGCGGGCAATCTCTGCTGGGCTGCGGCCGGCGAGGCGGAGCAGGCCACCGATGCCATGGCCCTGCGGGTGTGGCCAGGCGAAACCCTGGAGCCGGAGCAGGCCCAGCGGCGTCTGCGGCAGGCGATCTTCGCGGCGATCGAGCCCAACCTCACCTCTCCGGTGCGCAGCGCCCTCGATATCGGCTGTTCGGTGGGCGTGGGAACCCTGGCGCTGAAGCAGTGGCTCGATGCGCGCGAAGGCACCGACGTGACAGTGGAAGGTCTCGATCTTTCCCCCCAGATGCTGGCGGTGGCCAGGGTTCGCGATCCTGAAGGCCGCATCCGCTGCTGGCACCATGCCGCGGCCGAAGCCACCGGCCTGCCGGTGGCCAGCGTCGACCTGATCACGCTCCAGTTCGTCTGCCACGAGCTGCCTGCCGAGGCCACCCGAGCCGTGCTGCGGGAGGCGGCCCGGCTGCTGCCCCCCGGCGGGGTGCTGGCCCTGGTGGACCAGGATCCCGATTCCAAGGTGATCCGCAGGTTGCCGGCGCCGATCGCCACCCTGCTCAAGAGCACCGAGCCCTATCTGGAGGAGTACTTCAGCCTCGACCTTCCTGGCGCCATGGGCGAGGCGGGCTTTCGGGACGTGCGCAGCCAGGCCTGCGACCCCCGTCATCGGGTGCTGGTGGCGGTGCGCTGAGGCCCCGCGAGCCTTCAGGGCGCCGGTTTGGGCTCAGCCCCAGCCGGCCAGGGCCAGCTTGCCGACCGTGGTCCCAGTGGCCAGCTGGGCGTGAGCGATCTCCAGGTTGGCGGCGTTGATGGGGCTGAGGGTGCGGCGCAGGGTGGAGCGCAGCTCCCCCCGGTCGAAATGGTCGGCGAGCCGGTCCAGGATCCTGCCCTGTTCCCCCATGTCGGCGGTCTGGAACTGGGAGCGGCTGAACATGAACTCCCAGGCGAAGCGCACGCTCTTGGCCTTGAGGATGTTGAGGTCGAGGGGCCGGCGGTTGCCCACGATCGCCACGATCGACCCCAGCGGGCGGATCAGGGCCGCCATCACGTCCCAGTAGGCGTCGGTGTCGCTGAAGTTGGCGATCAGATCCACCGTTTCAAGGCCCAGGGCAGCCAGCTGGGGGGCCAGGGGCTGGTGGTGGTCGACCCCGTGATCGGCCCCCAGCTCCCGCACCCAGGCGGCACTTTCCGGTCGCGACGCGCTGGCGATCACCACGGCCCCGGCCCGGCGGGCCAGCTGGATGGCGATCGAGCCCACCCCGCCAGCGCCGCCGAGGATCAGCAGACTGCGGCCCCGCCCCCGTTCGCTGCCTGGATCGAGATCGAGGCGCTCGAACAGGGCCTCCCAGGCTGTGAGGCCCGTCAGCGGCACTGCGGCCGCCTCGGCCCAGGAGAGGCGCGCCGGTTTGCGGCCCACCAGGCGCTCGTCGACCAGAACGGCTTCGGCGTTGCACCCCGCCCGGCCCACGTCCCTGGCGAACATCACCGGATCCCCCACCCGGAAGCGGCTCACCTGCTCCCCCACCGCCGCCACCACCCCGGCGGCGTCCCAGCCCAGCTGCCTCGGGGCCGCACCGGGGCCCATGGCGGCCCGCAGCTTGGTGTCGATCGGGTTCACCGCCACCGCCTCGACCCGCACCAGCAGGTCGTGGGGGCCGGGGACGGGCACCGGCAGGGTGGTGTCAATCAGCGCCGGGGTGGCGAGGACGGCGTGCATCACGGCCATGGCGGGCGGGTTCAATAGCGGCAGTAGCCCACCTCCCCCTTCAGGGGTGGTTTGCAGGGGAAGCGCAGCGGCACGAAGATCCGGTTGCCGTTGGCCTCGTTGGTGAGCGTGATGTTGCCTTGGACGTAGAGCTCCCGGCGCCAGAGTCCCCCCAGCCGGTCGCGCAGCCGGTCGCTGCCATTGGCGTCCTTGCCCTTGGCGGACACCTCCCGGTAGGTCATGGCCTGGCCGTCCTTCCAGCGGATCCTGAGGCCGCCGGGGATCTGTTCATCCACGCAGGCCAGCGGCTTGTCGTTGTACTCGCAGTCCTTCCAGCCGTCCCGGGGGATCTGGGGCGGGACCGGCTGGGCCAGGGCGGGGGCCACTGCCGCCACCCCCGCCAGCAGCAGGGGCAGCCAGGCCCCGCCGGCCCACGGCTTCAAGACCTCGCGGTGGCAACGGACGGACACGGGCAGCCCCCGGGGGATCGCTCCCCGTAGTCTCCCCCCAGAGTCCCGTTTCGCCCCATGGCCGTGCAACATCGCTGGTCGGATGCCGCCGCCCGCGAAGCGATCGCCCGCTACGGCGCGCAGGGCGTCAGCGAAGACCTGGCCCTGCGCACATACTCGGCCCGGCTGCTGGGGGCCGATCCGGAACTGGTGCTGCACGGTGGCGGCAACACCTCGGTGAAAACCACCGTTCACGGCCTGCTGGGGGAAGCGATCCGGGTGCTGTGCGTCAAGGGATCGGGCTGGGATCTGGCCACGATCGAGCCGCCGGGCCATCCGGCGGTGCGGCTGGAGCCCCTCCAGGCCCTGCGGGTCCTGGAGTCCCTCAGCGACGAGGCGATGGTGGCGGCCCAGCGCCAGAACCTGATCGATCCGGCCGCCCCCAACCCCTCGGTGGAGGCGCTGCTGCACGCCTTCCTGCCCCACACCTTCGTCGATCACACCCATTCGATCGCCCTGCTGGCCCTGGCCGACCAGCCCGATGCCGCCGAAGTCTGCCGCGAGGTCTATGGCGAGCGGGTGGCCCTGGTGCCGTACGTGATGCCCGGGTTCGCCCTGGCCAAGGCGGCGGCCCTGGCCTACGAGGCCGCGGCGGCCGGCGGCCGCGAACCGGAGGGCATGGTGCTGCTGCAGCACGGCCTGTTCTCCTTCGGTGCCAGTGCCGAGCAGAGCTACGACCGGATGATCGACCTGGTGCGGCGGGCCGAGGAGCGCCTGGGCCGGGGCGAGCGCTCGATCCATGCCGTGGCCGTGCCGGAGCGCCCGGCCCCTGCGGCGGCGGTGCTGCCGCTGCTGCGGGGCGCCCTGGGCCGGGCCGCCGTCGCCGCCGGCGTTCGTCCCCACTGGATCCTGGCGCTGCGCGACACGCCCCTGGCCCGCGCCATCAGTGACGACGCCCGATTGGGCGTCTGGGCCGGCCGGGGCGTCGCCACCCCCGACCACGTCATCCGCACCAAGGCACGGCCCCTGGTGCTGCCGCCCCTGCCGGCCGGCGGCGACGGCCAGGGCTTGGCCGCCTGGGGCCAGGCGTTGGAGCAGGCCCTGGAGGCCTACGGCGCCGACTACCGCGCCTACTTCCAGCGCCAGAACGCCGCCGCCGGCGGCGGCCGCAAGCCCCTCGATCCCCTGCCGCGGGTGGTGGCGATTCCCGGCCTGGGGCTGGTGGGGATCGGCAAGTCGGCCGCCGAGGCGGCCACCGTGGCCGACATCGCCGAGGCCTGGGCCCAGACCCTGCTGGCGGCCGAAGCCATCGGCCGCTTTGCGCCCGTCAACGAGGCCGACACCTTCGCCATGGAGTACTGGAGCCTGGAGCAGGCCAAACTCGGCAAGGCGGCCGAGAAGCCCCTGGCCCGCCAGGTGGTGCTGATCACCGGAGCCGCCGGGGCCATCGGGGCGGCCACCGCCCGGGCCTTCGCCGCCGCCGGGGCCGACGTGGCGGTGCTCGATCTCCACCAGGACGCCGCCGAATCGGTGGCCGCCTCCTGCGGCAAGCGGGCCCTGGGCGTGGCCTGCGACGTCACCGACCCGGCGGCGGTGCAGGCCGCCATCGCGGCGGTGGCGGCCCATTTCGGCGGGCTTGACATCGTGGTCAGCAATGCCGGCGCCGCCTGGAGCGGCCCGATGGCCACCCTGGCCGACGCCGACCTGCGGGCCAGCTTCGAACTCAACTTCTTTGCCCACCAGAGCGTGGCCCAGGCGGCGCTGGCGGTGTTCCGCGCCCAGGGCCTGGGCGGCCAGCTGCTGTTCAACGTCAGCAAGCAGGCCCTCAATCCGGGGCCCAACTTCGGCGCCTACGGCATCAGCAAGGCGGCCCTGCTGGCCCTGGTGCGCCAGTACGCCCTCGAGGAAGGCGAGGCGGGCGTGCGGGTCAATGCCATCAACGCCGATCGCATCCGCTCCGGCCTGCTCGACGACACCATGATCAAGCAGCGCTCCGCCGCCCGCGGCCTGAGCGAGGAGCTCTACATGGCCGGCAACCTGCTGGGCGCCGAGGTGCGCGCCAGCGATGTGGCCGACGCCTTCGTGGCCCTCGCCCGGATGGAGCGCACCACCGGCGCCGTGCTCACCGTGGATGGCGGCAACGTGGCGGCCATGGTGCGCTAAGCGCGCCTATCGGCGCGACGGTGCGCTGAATGTGTCTGGTCGAGAGGTCAGAGGCGCAGCGTGGTGCTCGGTGGGGATGCCTGTAGGAGCCCGTTGGCATGCAGGAAGCGCCGGAGATCTATAAGCAGATGCTGGGCTCCCAGCTTGCTGAAGTGATTGGAATCCACATACAGCGTCTGATCGCCAAGGAAGACCTGACAGTTCGTCCCGCCTCGGCAAAGCCAAGGCAGCGGATCATAGAAGTAGACATTGTCGTGTGTGGCGGCAACTGACTTTAGGGCCTTGGAAATCGACTGCGTGCGCTCAAGAATGGCGGCCTTGCTGGTGCCAAATTGATTGCCTCGGCAATTTCTTCCTTCAAAAGGTCTGAACCACTGCCGGGTGCATCTTGCAGAGGATGCTTCTTCGCGTCTGGCGGCATAAAACTCGTGGTCTGGCATTGGCCCGATGATCACGAGCTTGCCATTCACCTCCCTAAGTTTTTTGGCAAGTTGAACGAGGGCTTTTTCGTAATCGGCAAGATTCATCTCCACGCTCCAGCGATCCCCTGAGGGATGGGCCTGAAACTGATAGCGCATGTGGCCTTCGTATCCGAAGTGCCCCTGCAGGAAGGAATCGACGATCACCAAACCTCCGCCGCGGTTCCGAAACTGATCGATCAGGAAGGCGGCGGTTTCCTGCATTTGACCATAGCAGCCTTGATTCGCCTCACCCTGCCCGGGGAACACGCAGCCCAGACGTGCAGTGAAAAAGACGCTGTGGCCCTCATGGGTAAGAGCGTCGGCGATGGGAAAGTCGGCTTCTGCATGGCTGTCGCCGACCAGTGCGATCAGAGGCCCAGGTTTCTGCGCGTTGAACAGACAGTAATGAAAATAGACGTCAAGCAATTTCTCTCGAGATGTGAGTTGGGCTGAAAGTGTGCAATTGCCCTTACGTCTCTGCTCGGCAGCCGTGGGTGTCGTGAGCGATGGCTTGAGATATTGAGCGATGCGATCCTCCCCTGCATCCTGTGTACCTGAGAACAAGAAACGACTCCAATGCAAGCGACTCAGCGGCAACAGCAGAAGCGCAGCGCCAAGGACAGTGCTGAGGCCATAGGGGATAGTGTGTTGTTCCGCCCTGGACCATGCCTGCCGCCGAAAGGGTGTCTCCACCCAGCGATAGGACGCCGTCGCCAGCAGCACCATGAGCCCCGTCTGGAAGGGGAATGACCACCAGTGAATGCCGATGGTCTGGCGACTGATCACCAGAACGGCCCAGTGCCATAGATAGAGGGAGTAGGAAATCAGGCCGATCCAGACAAGCCTGGGATGGGTAAACACGCGGCGGGTGGGTGAGTCGCTCTGCAGATGGACGATCCATGCCGCCGTAAGCAGGACAATCAGAACTGTCGCCGCCCGTCCGGCGAACAATGGCAGAAAGAGAGTCCCCAGAAGCGCGACGGTCAGGAGCAGCGGCGTCATCCGAAGTTCCGGGCGCTTGTGATCCGGCGGGGACTGGCAAAGAAAGATCAGGCACCCGGCGCCGATTTCCCAGAATCGCGGCGGCATCAGGAAGTAGGCAGCAGCCTGCTGACGGGCATAAAGGGCGATGAAGGAAGCCAGTGAAAGTGCACTCAGGAACGCCAGCAATACGATCAGATTCCTGCGGCCAGAACGTGATTTTCCTGCCCAGCCGGTTGTCCATATGATCGCCGGGAAGATCAGATAGAACTGCTCTTCAACTCCAAGGGACCAGGTATGGGTAAAGGCATTGAGTTGTGTGGCTTCTCCAAAATAGTCGGTAGCCTGAAGCCACAGATAAATGTTTGAAAGGCCGAACAGTGAGGCGATGCCTGTATTGAGTGACAGGGCCGGATAGGGATCGAACAGGCAGATGAGGAGGCTGGTGACCAAGACGAAAATCACCAGGACTGGAACCAGCCGTTTGACCCGACGTACGTAGAAACCCCAGAGCAAGTCGACCAGTCCCTTGCTGGTGCGATTGCTTAACGAGGACGTGATGACATAGCCGGAAATCACGAAAAAGATGTCGACGCCCAGATAGCCGCTTGGCAGCAGCCTGCCATCGAAGTGGTTGATGATCACCGCGATGACCGCGAACGCCCGCAGACCGTCGATCTCAGCTCGATAGGACGTGGAACGCGACATCGATGACTTGTGCTATTTAAGCTTCAGATTCAAGCGAATCATCTCAGCGATCCAGGATCGGCACCCTCAGGAGGGCTCACGACGTTCCCTCGGCCCGCGCCGCCAGCCATAGCCCCAGCCCGCTCCAGAGCAGCACCATGGCCAGGCAGAGGCCGGTCCAGGCCGGCAGCCCCCAGCCGTTCACCACCAGGGGGGCCACCACGGTGATCACCCCCCCCGCCAGCAGTGGCTGGAGCAGCAACTGCTTGATCGAGAACGCCGTCACCGCCTGGCTGCGGTCGCCCGGGTCGGCCATGCGCAGCAGCAGCAGGCCGCTGGCGGCCACCCCCGTGGCCTGGCCGAACTCGATGATCGCCCGCTCGAACCAGTCGGGCGGCAGGATCCGCGGGGCCAGCAGCAGGATCACCGCCAGGTTCCACAGCAAGCCCGCCAGCGCCAGCACCGTCAGGGGGATCCAGTCGTGGGCCAGCAGGCTCAGATCCAGACAGGCGGTGGCGGCGGTGATCAGCAGATCGGCCGAGAGGGTGCCGGTCTGGCCCTGGATGGCGGTCGAGACCCACTGGGTCTGGCCGCTCTTCTCCAGGATCAGGCGCACCAGCAGGGAGCCCACCAGGGCCAGGGGGAACACGGGCAGGGCGTCGATCACCAGGGCGAACACCCCGCCGCTGGCGTCGGCGACGAAACGCAGCGCCGCCAGCGCCCCGCAGCCGAACAGCACCGCCACCCCCGCCAGCGCCAGGTTCACGGCCCAGTCGGCGATCTGCCGCCACAGCGCCGGCACCTCCACCGTGCCCGCTTCCAGGGGCAGACCCGTCGGTACCTCCTGCAGCGGTGGGGTCTTCTCCTCCAGCAGTGCCACCGCCTCCTCGATCAGCAGGGCCTCGGGGAACTTCAGCCAGCCCCGGGCCCGCCCCAGCACCACCAGCAGCCCGCCCACCACCGTCGCCACCAGGAGCCCCACGGTGGCCATCGCCAGCCCCAGGGCCTGGGCGCCCTCCAGCCCCAACCGCTCATAGGTGGGTCCCATGGCGGCGGCAGAGCCGTGGCCGCCCTCGTAGGCCACCTCGATCAGGCAGGCCATCACCGGGTTCACCCCCAGCCAGGGCTGCAGCACCAGCAGCACAGCCAGTCCCCCCACCAGGAACTGGCCGAAGGCCAGGGTGAGCGCCAGCAGCACCTGGGCCGAGAGGGGGCGCCACAGCCCCCCCAGCTTCGGCAGCGGCTTGCCCAGCAGAAGGGTGGCAAACACCAGGGTCAGCAGGGGCAGGGGCAGCTGGTCCCACAGGTCGATCACCCGCTGAGGCAGCAGAGGCACCAGCCCGGCCGGGGCCACCAGCAGCCCCAGGCTGCCTGCCAGAAGGGCTTCCGGCAGTCCCCAGCGCTTCATGCCCAGCAGTCCACCAAGGCCGGTGCCGATCAGCAGCAGCACGGTGAGGGCGGCCAGTGCCAGGGCCAGCCACTCCACGCCCTCCACCACCCCCGGCACCAGCTCGGCAATCACAGGCGGAACTGGCGGCGGAAGAAGGCTTCGGTGGCTTCAAGCACCGCGGTGAGCACGCCGCTGTCGCGGAAGCCGTGGCCCTCTCCTTCGAACAGGTGCAGTTCCGTCTCCAGTCCGCCTCGGCGCAGGGCTTCCACCATCTGTTCACTCTGCCGCGCCGGCACCACCCGGTCGTCGAGGCCATGGAAGAGGATCACCGGCACCCTGATCCGCTCCGCATGCCGCAGCGGTGAACGTGCCTCGTAGAGGGCCCGGGCCTCGGGCCAGGGGCCGATCAGCGACTCGGTGTAGCGGGCCTCAAAGCGGTGATCCACCTCGAGCAGGGCCTCCGGATCGGCCACCGGGTAGCGGCAGGCGCCGGCCCCGAACACGGTGGTGAAGCACAGGGCCGCCAGCACGGTGAAGCCGCCGGCGCTACTGCCCTCGAAGGCCACCCGAGCGGGATCGGCCCTGCCTGCCGCCACCAGGGCCCGGGCGGCGGCGGCACAGTCGGCTACATCCACCACCCCCCATTGGCCGTCGAGCCGCTGCCGATAGGCCCGCCCGAAGCCGGAGGAGCCGCCGTAGTTCACATCCACCACGCCCCAGCCGCGGCTGGTCCAGAACTGGATGGCCAGGTTCAGTCCCGTGCCGGCCATGCCGGTGGGGCCGCTGTGGCCCTTCACCAGCAGGGGGGTATCAGCGCGGCTGCCGCCCCGGGGCGGGTAGAACCAGGCGTGGGTGGGCGCCCCGCCGTGGCCGTCGAACCAGAGTTGTTCCGGCCGGCTGATCGCCTCGGCCGCCAGCGGCGACGGTGAGGCCGGCGTGTGTTGCCAGCGGTCGCTGGCCATGTCCAGCTCCAGCAGCCCCTGGCCGATCCCGGGTGCCCCGGCCACCGCCACCAGCCGGCCGGCCTCCGCCGTCAGGGCGGCCAGCTCATCGAAGGGCAGGGGGATCGGCTCGAAGGAGCCGCCCTCGGCCCCCAGCCGGCCCAGCTCCCAGCGCCCCTGTCGGCAGACCGCCGCCAGCAGCCGCTGGCCGTCCCAGGCCAGGGTGCGCAGGCCGTAGACCCATTGCGGTCTGGCGAACTCCGCCTCCATGGGGCAGAGCGGCTGCCACCGGGGCGGGGTGTCCATTCCCAGGGCGGCCACGTCCGCCAGCCGTTCCAGGTTCCACCAACCGCTGCGGTCGTTGGCCACCACCAGGGAGCCGTCGCCGAGCCAGAGGGGCTGGAACACCGAGATCCCCTGGGGATCCCCCGCCGCCGAGCCGGCGATGGGCCGGGCCTGCTGCAGTTGCCCCGCAGCATCGATGGCGGCGAGCCAGAGCTGGCTGCGCTCCCAGGGCATGAAGGGCTGCTGCCAGCTCACCCAGGCCAGATGGCCGCCGTCCGGCGCCAGCACCGCGTAGCCGCAGAAGTCCGCCGGCTGGTGCAGCAGCTCCGGTTCGCCCCCCGCCAGGGGCACCGCCACCAGCCGGTCGACGCCGTCCTGCTCCATCACGCCGATCCAGCGCTGGCGGGGCCGGTCGATCAGGCCATCGGCGAAGGCCCTCGGCCGCTCCGGGTAGGGCGGGGCCGTGAGCCGCCGGGGCGCGGCGGCGGGAGCGGGCGCCTCGGGGCTGGCCAGGCTGAGCTGCCAGAGGCAGCGGTCGCCGTCGTCGACGAACACCAGCTGATCCCCCGCCACCGCATAGGCCCCGCCGCCGTACTCATGCACACGGCTGCGCAGGTTCCAGGGCCCCGCTGTGAGCTCCACGGCCGCTTCACCGGGGCGCCGTCCCATCAGGGTGGTGCGCCCCCGCTCGCTGGGGCGCTGCTCCAGCCAGAACAGACGCCCCCCGTTCAGCCGTGGTTCGGCGACGCTGGTCGCCCTGCCCACCGCCACTGCGGCGGGCAGGGGCAAAGCCTCCTGCGACGACTGCCCCTCCACTCGAGTCCTCCGCAGGCTGCTTCTAGAATCGATCCATCGTTTCAGGTGACGTCTTGGCCCGCAGCTTCGCCCAGATGGCACGGTCCGCCGAACAGGGTGGCAACTCCGTGTTGGTGCCGAAGGCGCCGGTGGAACGCCCCCCCCTCGAGATCCACAGGCTGGGGTCGAAGGAACTGCGGGCCCCTGCCCGCCGCATCAGCAAGGTGGACACCTCCGTCCGGGATCTGGCCCGCGACATGCTGCGCAGCATGTACACCGCCAAGGGGATCGGCCTTGCGGCCCCCCAGGTGGGCGTGCACCGCCAGTTGCTGGTCATCGATCTGGATCTGGAGGAAGCCGCCACCCCGCCGCTGGTGCTGATCAACCCCGAAATCACCGCCGCCGGCGCCTCCTTCAACACCTACGAGGAGGGCTGCCTCAGCATCCCAGGACTCTATCTCGATGTGGTGCGTCCGTCGGTGGTGGAGGTGACCTACCGGGACGAGACGGGCCGCCCGCGGCGCCTCAAGGCCGATGGCTTGCTGGCCCGCTGCATCCAGCACGAGATGGACCATCTCAACGGCGTGCTGTTCGTCGATCGGGTCACCGACGAGCTCAGCCTCAACGACGGCCTGCAGCAGCAGGGCTTCCACCGCTCCGACGTCCGGTCGATCCGCTGATCCCCATGCCGATGAAACCCCTGGCCGGCCTGTTCCTTGGCCTGGCCTGCCTGCTTGGCATCGCCGCCACCGGATCGATCTTCGAGCTCTCCTACGGCGACCCCGATCTCGGTGTCCAGGCCACTCGCTCGATTCTGGCGCTCAGCCTGCCGGGCACGGTGCTGGCCCTTCTGATGGCGATCCGCATCAACAAGCCCGCCTGAGCCGGCCTGGCCCAATCGGCCGGCCCGACAACCGGCCGGCCGATTGGGCCCATGGGCTGGTTTCCGGTGGTTGCCGTTCATACGATTAATTCCGCTTCGTTGAACGCCGTGACCCTTCCCGTGCTCCACCGCGCAGGCCTGGCGGCCCTGACGCTGCTGGCGACCACCCTGGCCATCGCCTCCCCCGCCCCGGTCCGCGCCTCGTCCCTTTTCGCCGCCGCCGAGGTGGACCAGCAGAACTTCCTGCTGGTGGCTGCCCCCATCGGCACGAGTGGGGAAAAGGCCCAGCTCAACATCTACGAGCAGCTCAAGCCCGTCCGTCCCTGTTTTGAGGTGGGCCAGGGCACGCCGGCATCGGTGAATCCCCTGCTGGCCAGCTTTGATTTCACCGGCATCTGCAACCGTTACATCGACGCCAACGGCTATTCGGTCCGGGTGGGGGGCCAGGATCTGGCCACCACCTACCGGCTGATGGTGACCCGCAGCGGTGGCGACATGCTGCTGCTGGCCTTCCCCACCAAGGCCGGAGCCGGTCCGGAGATGGTGGTGGCCCGCACCCTCGGGAATGCCCCCGGCTTCCTGAAGTTCCAGATGGAGCCTGGTTGGCGGCTGATGCGGCGCCAGTTCGGTGGCCGCAACCTCGGCCACCTCTACGTCTATGCCGAGAACTGGCCAGTGCCGGCGGCAACCGCCGCCCAGCCCCAGCCCACCACGGTGGCGCCCGCCAAGCCCGCCGCCACGGAGCCCCCCAGGGAGGCGGCGGCCCCCTCAGCGGTTCAACAGCCCCTGGCCCCGCCGGCTGTCCTCCCCGCCACCAAGCTCTGACGTGGTGGTAGGCAACCCCACTTGCTAGGGTGCAAGGCTGCGCACGTCTCAGCAGTACTTCATGACCCAGGTCACCGTCGGCGAAAACGAAGGCATCGAATCGGCCCTGCGCCGTTTCAAGCGCCAGGTGTCCAAGGCGGGCATCTTTGCCGATCTGAAGCGGCTGCGCCACCACGAAACCCCCACTGAGAAGTACAAGCGCAAGGCCCAGCAGCGCCGCCGTCGCCGCTGAGCCACGCCCAGACGGCGCCGCTTCGGGTGTTTGTACCTGTTGCCTGCCCTTCCGCCCGTGAGCAGGCTGGAGGGGTCATCGCAGCAGGGTCCATGGACCATCCGGTCGCCTCAAAGGGAGGCAAGCCAAGGTCTGCCTCACCGCTTCAGAGGCTCAGCCACTGGCTGGCGGAGACCATCAATCACGCCTGGGGCAATCCGGGCGAGGAAGCCCAGCACCGGCCGCCCGCGATCGGCGAGCAGCCCTACAGCGGCGATCGCCCCCATCGGCGCCACCGCTGAGTCCCGATCGCCAAGGCCCCGATCGTCTCATTCGATCCGGTCGAAGGAGCGATAGCCGAGGGCCTCGGCGATCGCGGCGCCCGACACCTGCGATTCGCTGGCGAGATCGGCGATCGTGCGGGCCACCCGCAGCACCCGCTCCGCCCCCCTTGCGGACAGGCGTCGCTGGCTGATGGCTCGCTCCCAGAGGTCCAGCGCGTCCGGCTCCGGGTTCACGATCGCGGCCAGGCCGGGACCATCAAGCTGGCCATTGGCCGCCCCTGTCGGATTGCGCTGGCCCATGCGCTGCCTGGCGGCGGCCACCCGAGCGGCCACCACGGCGCTCGCTTCGCCGGCAGCCGGCCTTTCCTGCGGGCCCTCCCGGTAGGCCCCGCCCAGGTCGTGGGCCTCCGGGCGCCGCATCACCACCTGCAGGTCGATCCGGTCCAGCAGCGGCCCTGAGAGCCGTCCCCAGTGGCGACGGCGCTGGGCTTCGCCGCAGCGGCAGCTCTGGCTGGGATCGCCGTACCAGCCGCAGGGGCAGGGATTTGTGGCGGCCACCAGGAGCACCCGGCAGGGGAAGCGGCAGCGCTGCTGGGCCCGGCTGATCCACAGCTCCCCTTCCTCGAGGGGCTGGCGCAGCTGGTCGAGAACCTCACGGCGGAACTCCGCCAGCTCATCGAGGAACAGCACCCCATGGTGGGCCAGGCTCAGCTCCCCTGGCCGGGGCAGGGCGCCACCGCCGACCAGGGCGGCGGCCGAGCAGCCATGGTGGGGGCTGCGGAAGGGGCGCTGCCGCCGCAGGCCGGCCCCCTCCCCCAGCAGACCGGCCAGGGAATGGAGCTGGGTGACCTCCAGGGCCTCCTGGTGCCCCAGGGGCGGCAGCAGCGGCGGCAGCCGCCGGGCCAGCATCGTCTTGCCGCTGCCGGGCGCCCCCACCAGCAGCAGGTGGTGGCCACCGGCGGCGGCGATCTCCAGGGCCCGCCGGCCATGGACCTGGCCGCGCACCTCGGCCAGGTCGGGTCCGGTGGCCGCCGCTGCCGACAGGGCCGCCGCGACGGGTGCCGCCCGGGCCAGCCGCGGATCCCGCAGCAGGCCCACCACCTCCACCAGATGGTCGGCTCCCCATACGGAGAGCCCCTCCACCAGGGCGGCCTCCGTGGCGTTGGCCGCCGGCACCACCAGGGCCCGGGCGCCGTGCCTGCGGGCCGCAAGGGCCAGGGCCAGCACCCCCCGGATCGGCCGCAGCCGTCCGTCGAGGCCCAGCTCCCCAGCGCTCCAGATCCCCTCCACCTCGGCGGCCGCCAGTTGCTGGCTGGCGACCAGCAGCCCCAGGGCGATGGGCAGATCGAAGCCGGGGCCGGCCTTGGGCAGGTCGGCGGGGGCCAGGTTGACCACCACCCGGGTGAGGGGCACCCGCAGGCCGCCATTGCGCAGCGCCCCCCGCACCCGCTCCCGCGACTCCTGGGCCGCCGCATCGGCCAGACCCACCACCCGCAGCCCCGGAAGACCTGGAGCGATGTCCACCTCCACCGTCACCGGCAGGGCCTCCAGCCCCCGCAGGGCTCCGCTGCTGCACCGTGCCAACATCCCCTTGGAGCTCACTACCCGTTCAGTGCCACCACCTGTCCAGCCCCGCTAGAGCGTCCGCTCCAGCTCCTGCCCTTCCGCTCCCCGGCGTCCCATGGCCAGCAGCGACACCATCTTCGGCCGCATCCTGAGCGGCGAGATCCCCTGCCAGGAGGTCTATGCCGACGACCTCTGCCTGGCCTTCCGGGATGTGCACCCCCAGGCGCCGGTGCACGTGCTGGTGATTCCCCGCGAGCCGATCGCCCAGCTGGGTGAGGCCACGGCCGAGCACCAGGCCCTGCTGGGCCACCTGCTGCTGGTGGCCGCCAGGGTGGCCCGGCTGGAGGGACTCGACAGCTGGCGCACGGTGATCAACAGCGGTGCCGGTGCCGGCCAGACCGTGTTCCATCTGCATCTCCACGTGATCGGCGGCCGCCCGCTGGCCTGGCCGCCCGGCTGATGGCCGCTCGACTGATGGCCGCCTGCGCACGCCGGCCCCGGCCGGGTCGGGCCGGCGGGGAGAATGGCGCGATCCGCCAGCTCCCATGACCCCCCTGAAGGCCCTTCGCGAGCAGCTGGGCAAGCTTCAGCGCCTGGCCCAGCCCTACTTCCTGCCGCTCGACGAAGGTGGCGGCGGCAGCGGCCAGTTCCTGCTTCTGGTGGTGGCCCTCCTGGCGGTGGTGGTGGGCTTCACCCTGCTGCTGCTCACCGGCGTGGTGGCCGCAGCCGGTGCCTGGATCCCCGAGCTGCGCAGCCGCTTCCTGCCCGGGGTGCCCGAACAGGTGGCCGCGGTCTGGAAAGGGCCGATCGGCCTGGTGGTGATGGTGCTGTTCGCCGCCGGCCTGGCCGCGTTCATCAGCCTGCGGGCCAAGCTGCGCCAGGGGCGCTGGCTGCCCTGGTTGCTGCTCGGCGTGATCGCCCTGCTGATCCTGGTGATCAACGGCATCAACGTGGGCATCAGTTTCATCGCCCGGAACATCGAGAACGCCTTGGTGGCCTACAAGGAGGAGGAGTTCTGGAAGATCGTCGCGATCTACGCCTTCTGCCTGGTGCTGGCCCTGCCGATCCGCGCCATCCAGAGCTATCTGATTCCCAAGCTGGGCCTGTTGTGGCGGGAGTGGCTCAGCGGCCGCATGCTGGGTCGTTACCTCACCAACCGGGCCTACTACGTTCTAAACCCCAACGAAGAAAGCGTTGAGGAGATCGACAACCCAGACCAGCGGATCTCCCAGGACGCGGCCAGCTTCACCGCCACCAGCCTGAGCGTGACGGTGGAGATCATCTCCGCCCTCCTCACCTTCTTCAGCTTCATCATCGTTCTCTGGAGCATCAACCAGACTCTTGCCCTGTGGTTGCTGGCCTATTCGGTGGGCGGCACGGCCCTGATCGTTTTCGCCAGCCGCAAGCTGGTGAACCTGAACTATCAGCAACTGAAACTGGAGGCCGATTTCCGCTACGGCCTTGTTCACATCCGTGACAATGCCGAATCGATCGCCTTCTATCGGGGCGAGCGTCAGGAGCAGAAGGAGGGCGAACGTCGGCTCGATGGCGTGATCGTCAACTACAACCGGCTGATCATCTGGGAAGCCCTCATCCAGGTGATCCAGCGCTCCTACGACTACTTCTCCCGCTTCCTTCCCTGGTTGGTGATCGCGCCGATCTATTTCGCCAAGCAGGTCGACTTCGGTGTCTTCGGCCAGGCCAGCATCGCCTTCTCCCAGGTGCTGTTCTCGGTCAGCTACATCGTCAACAACATCGACCGGCTGGCCGCTTTCTCCGCCTCCATCAGCCGCCTCGAGGGCTTCCAGGGCAAGGTGGAGACGATCAGTGCCGAGATGGCCGAGTTCGTGGCCGCCGAGCAGGCCTCGGCCGGTGGCGCCATGGGCGCCGGGGCCGGTGCGGTGCGCCCCGAATCGATCCTGGTGAGCAACGTGAACCTGGTGCCTCCCCGCACCAGCCGCCTGCTGGTGAGCAACCTCAGCCTGGAGGTGACCGCCAACCAGCGCCTGCTGGTGGTGGGGCCCTCGGGCTGTGGCAAGACCTCCTTCCTGAGGCTGGTGAGCGGCCTCTGGCCCCCTGCCGCCGGCAGCGTGCAGCGGCCGCCGGTGGGCGAGTTGATGTTCATTCCCCAGAAGCCCTACATGCTGCTGGGCAGCCTGCGCGAGCAGCTCTGCTACCCCCAGCCCCCCGATCGTTTCAGCGACGAGCAACTGCGCCATGTGCTCCAGGAGGTGCGCCTGCCCGAACTGGTGCACCGCTACCCCGACCTGGACATCAAGCAGGACTGGCCCCGCCTGCTGTCGCTCGGCGAGCAGCAACGCCTGGCCTTCGCCCGGCTGCTGCTCAATTCGCCCCGTTTCGTGGTGCTTGACGAGGCCACCAGCGCCCTCGACGTCACCACCGAGAAGGCCCTCTACGAACTGCTGGTGGAGCGGGAGATGGCCTTCGTGAGCGTGGGCCACCGCCCCACCCTCACGGCCTACCACGACACGGTGCTGGAGCTCGATGGCAACGGCGGCTGGCGCCTGCTGCCGGCGGCCGGCTATAGCTTTGGCCGCGAGGACTGATCCGATGAGCGACCCTTCCGACACCCCATCAGCCGACGCCCCCCAGGACGCCGTCGCCCCGACCGCCACCAGCGCCACCACTTCCGAGGTGCCCGCCTTCGGCTGGAGCGGCTATGCCGAGCGGGTCAACGGCCGTTTCGCCATGCTCGGCTTCGCTGCCGTGCTGCTGGTCGAGGCCCTCAGCCACGACACCTTCCTGCACTGGGCGGGCCTGTTGCCCTGATCAGGGCACGGCGATCAGGTCCACCTGCCACTGGCCCTGCCGGCTCACCTCCACCGCCAGCTCGCGGCCGTCGGCCCGCAGGGACACTCGGCGCGGCACTCCGGGGGGCTGCAGCGGCACCGTCTGCAGGGCCATCAGGTTGCGGCGGTAGAGCACCAGCTCGGTGCGGCCCTCCAGCTGGCGCACCAGGGCCAGCCGCTCGCCGCGGCCATCCACCGCCACGCTCAGCGGCTGGGCGTCGGGCCGCTCCAGGCCCGGCAGGGGCACCGGCTGCTGGCGCTGCAGATCCACCAGCTGCACCCGGTCACGGCCGCCCTTGCTGACGATCAGGGCCAGCCAGTCCCCGGAGAGGAAGGGGGCCCGGGCGGGGCCGGCGGCCTCGAGGCGCTGATTCAGGCCCACCAGGGGCTGGGGCAGGGGTGCCAGGCAGCCCGTCAGCAGCAGCGGCAGGGCGCCCCCCGCCACTGCTGCCACCGCCGCCAACCGGATCAGTCTGTCGGCGCCCATCGTCATGGGGCAGCGCCCGGTGCCCCCCGCACCGGCAGGCCGGCGGGAAGGTCGGGCTCCAACAGGGCGGTGAGGTCGTACAGCTGCACCCGGGATCGCCCATCCCCCTCCATCGCGATGGCGATGCGCCGCCCATCGGAGCCCAGGCTGAGGCTTTCAGGCACCAGGCCGCCCGGCAACGGCAGGCGGTGCAGGCGCCCCGTCGCCCGATCCTCGATCATCACCCGGCGTTCCGGGCCCTCCTGCACCAGCAGGGCCAGATAGCGGCCGTTCCAGCTCAGGGAGGGGGACCGGTGCGGCTGCAGCCTGCCGAAATGCCGCAGCGGTAACACCGTCCCGGAGGGCTGCTCCTGCAGCAGCACCGTGTCGCGGCCGTCCCGCCGCACCACGCTGGCCAGTACCCGGCCGTTGCCGCTGAGGGCCGGATCCTGGCGGTCGGCCGCGCCCCAGCCCACCGGACCGGCGCTGCGACGGCCCCAGCTCCAGCTGCCGCAGCCGGAGAGCAGCAAGGCCAGGATCCCGAGCCCCAGCAGGGAGAGGCCCGGGCGTGGTCGCTGCCGGGGCAAGTTGTTCAGCGGCTCAGTCGTCGAAGCGTGAGCTGTTGTCCCTTCTGGATGGGGGCGGGCCGGCGGGGGGCTCGCTCGCCGGTGGCCTGGCGCCGGGAGCACCGGTCCGGGGCCGGCCGCTGGCCATTGGCGAGAAGTCGGCATCACTGACGTCCTCGGAAGCACCGCCCCGGGAGCTGGGGCGGATCGGTGTGCCCGTGGGCGTTCCCTGGGGTGCCCCCAGGCCGGAATCACGGACCGAAGGGGCGGCTGCACCAGGGCCTGGCGGGGTGGGGCCCCGACGACCGGAGCGGGGAACGGTGTCGGCGGCGGCCACCGGGCGGGAGCCTCGGCGGGGTTCCGGCCCGCTGTCCCGCTCCCGGCGACGGGCACCGAAATCAGTGGGCTGGCTGCGGCCCTGGCCACCGGCGCTATAGCGGCCGGCGGTCCGATCAGGACGATCCTCAAAGGGTTCGCGCTCAGGCCGGCCGGAGGGGCGCTCGCTGCGGGGGTTGTCCCAGGCTTCGGGCTCCTCCCGGCGGCTGGCGGCCCGCTCGGGGATGGCGGTCCGGTTGGGCCGGCGCGGCCGGTAGAAATCCTCCTCGGGTTCCTCGCGGGAGGGGATGCGACGGCGCAGGGGCTCCGGCTCATCAAAGCGGTCCGGTTCGTCGTCGTAGCTGCGGCCTCCGCCCAGACCTCCCCGCGGCCTGAACGGGGCGGCGGCGGGTTCCTCGTCGTCGAAGTAGGACGAGCGGCGGGCCTGTTCGGTGGTCACCCCACGCAGGCGGACGCTCTCATAGGCGAAGAAAACGGTGGTGCCGGCGAGCAGGAACTGGCCGAACTGCAGGATGGGGTCGAGACGCCAGCCCTGGAAGAAGAGGATGCCACCGCAGAGCAGACCGATGGCGGCGAAGAAGACGTCGTAGTCACGGGCCAGGGCCGGCTTGAAGCTCCTCATGAAGTAGAGGAAGGCTCCGCCGACCGCCAGGACGATGCCGACGATGCTGGCCCAGTTGAGGCTGGCGTTGACCACGGCGGTTCACCCGGGCGACGGCCATCACTCTAAGGACCCTGCCCGCGCTGTCAGCGGAAGCTCAGAGGCGCCTGTCGAGCTGGTCGTTCTGGCTGATCAGCACCAGGGCGATGGCGATGGGGATCACCACGATGACCGCGCCCCAGCCGAGGCTGCTGAGGAAGTTGGCGAGGGAAGGGGTCATGGCGGGCGTTCGCTCTGGACAGCTCGGGGGATCCTAGGCAGAGGGGGCGGCTTCCTACGATCGTCACTTCCATGCTTAGAGCTTTGTGACGACCCTGGCCCTTCCCACACTGGCGCCCCTGCCCCTGCTGCACCTGGCCCTGGGGCTGGCCCTGGCAGGCTGGACCCTGTTGTTCCTGTTCCGGATCGTCCTCACCTGGTACCCCAGGGTGGATCTCACCCAGGGGGTGATGCGCGTGGTGGGGGCGCCCACCGAGCCCCTGCTGGCCCTCACCCGTCGCCTGATCCAGCCCATCGGTGGGGTGGATGTGACGCCGGTGGTCTGGGTGGGACTGATCAGCCTGCTGCGGGAGCTGCTGGTGGGTCAGCAGGGTCTGCTCACCCTGGCCCTGCTGCGCAGCCTGGCCATCGGTTGAACCGGCCGCCTTCCGGGGTTCAACGGTTCAGCATCTCCTCCTCGACGAACTTGGTCCACACTTCGCCGCGCTGGAACTCCTTGCGATCCAGCAGGGCCAGGTGGAATTCGATCGTGGTGGGAATGCCCGTGACGGCACATTCCGACAGGGCCCGGCGCATGCGTCGGATGGCGTGGTCGCGGTCGACTCCCCAGACGATCAGCTTGCCGATCAGGGAGTCGTAGAAGGGGGGAATCTCGTAGCCCGTGTAGACGTGGCTGTCGATGCGCACCCCCGGCCCGCCGGGGGGGAGCCAGCCGGTGATCTTGCCCGGGGCCGGCCGGAAGTTGTGGCTGGGGTCCTCGGCGTTGATGCGGCACTCGATGGCATGGCCGCTGATCTGGATCTGGTCCTGGCGCACGGAGATCGGTTCGCCGCCGGCGATGCGCAACTGCTCGGCGATCAGATCGATGCCCGTCACCATCTCGGTGACCGGATGCTCCACCTGGATGCGGGTGTTCATCTCCATGAAGTAGAAGGCCCCGCTCTTGTCCACCAGGAACTCGACCGTGCCGGCGCCCTCGTAATCGATGCTGCGGGCCGCCGCCACCGCCGCCTCGCCCATGCGGCGTCGCAGCTCCGGATCGAGTCCCGGGCTGGGGGCCTCCTCAAGGAGCTTCTGGTGGCGGCGCTGGATCGAACAGTCCCTTTCCCCCAGGTGCACCACGTTGCCGTGGCGGTCGGCAAGCACCTGCACTTCCACGTGCCGGGGCCGGTCGATGAATTTCTCCATGTAGAGGCCCGGGTTGCCGAAGGCGGCCTCCGCCTCCCCCTGGGCGGCCCGGAAAAGGCTTTCGAGCTGATCGGCGGCCGGCACCAGGCGCATGCCCCGACCACCGCCGCCGGCGGTGGCCTTGATCATCACGGGGTAGCCCATGGCCTCGGCGAGGGCGGCCGCTTCGGTGGGATCCTCCAGCAGCCCCTCGCTGCCGGGGATCGTGGGCACACCCACCCGCTGCATGGTGATCTTGGCCGTCGATTTGTCGCCCATGGCCAGGATCGCCGCCGGCGAGGGGCCCACGAAGATCAGGCCGTGGTCGAGGCACTTCTCGGCGAAGTCGGCGTTCTCCGCAAGGAAGCCGTAACCGGGATGGATGGCGTCGGCGCCACGGGACGTGGCGGCCGCCAGGATGTTGGGAACGTTGAGATAGCTGCGGCTGCTGGGGGCTTCGCCCACGCAGACGGCCTCATCAGCCAGCTGCACGTGCAGGGCGTTGCGGTCGACGGTGCTGTAGACGGCCACCGTGGCGATGCCGAGTTCCCGGCAGCTGCGCAGGATACGGAGGGCGATTTCGCCTCGGTTGGCGATCAGCAGTTTGCCGATGGGCATCCGTGCAGGTCCGGGCGGTGAGGGCTGGCGGGGGTGCGGCCATGCCGGGGCGGACTGTATCAGTGCTCACCGGCGCCGCCCTGCGGCGATGGCCGTCGGGCGTGGGAGAGCCCGTGCGTATATTGCTCAACCGGTGCAATGCTTCGGCCTGCGCCAGCCACGCGGATGTGGTGGAATTGGTAGACACGCACGTTTGAGGGGCGTGTGGCTTCGGCCTTGCGAGTTCAAGTCTCGCCATCCGCATTTCTCTTTCCCGCTCCCGTCCTCCGGATCCTGCGGTTCACTTGATCCAGCCGTCGCCGGTCTCCGCTCCAGCCGCCGGCAGGGTCACCGGCGCAGGCGGAGTCCCGGGGCCAGCGGTGCCCCCGCCCGAGAGCGCGATCGTGCTGGTCAGCAACGGACCGGGGGAACTGAGCACCTGGGTGCGACCGCTGGCCGAGCAGCTCCATGGCCTGGAGCCCCTGCGGCCCCGTGATCCAGCCGCCGCCTGCAGCCTGCGGCTGGTGCTGGTCCCCTGCCCCAACGCCACCGGAGCGGAGCATCGGGTGGCCCAGGGCTGGGGACTGTTCGAGCGGGTGCTGCCGGCCACCCGTTTCTGGTGGCTGCTGCTGCGGCCCCGCCGCCACGGCCCCTGGCCTGCCCGGGGGGTGGTGGTCTTCCTCGGTGGTGACCAGTTCTGGACCGTGCTGCTCTCGGCCCGCCTGGGCTACCGCCACCTCACCTATGCCGAATGGGTGGCCCGCTGGCCCCGCTGGAACGACCGCATCGCCGTGATGGGGACCACCGCCGCTGGACGCCTGGCCCCTCGCTGGCGCGCCCGGGCCACGATGGTGGGGGACCTGATGGCGGATCTCTCGGCCCTGGCCCGCCAGGACAATCCCCTGCCGGCCGGTGACTGGGTGGCCCTGCTGCCCGGCTCGAAGCGGGCCAAGCTGCTGGTGGGGGTGCCCTTCCTGCTCGAGACGGCCGACCGGCTGGCCGCGGTGCGGCCCGGCTGCCGCTTCCTGCTGCCGGTGGCACCCACCACGTCTGTGCGGGAACTGCTGGCCTACGGCGGGCCGTCCAACCCGCTGAACCGTGGCCAGGGGGCCGGCGAGCCCCATCTCGAGGGCGACGAGCTGGTCACGGCGGCCGGCACCCGCATCCTTCTGCTGGAGCAGCATCCCGCCCATGCCGCCCTGAGCCAATGCGCCCTGGCGCTCACCACGGTGGGGGCCAACACCGCCGAACTGGGAGCCCTGGCGGTCCCGATGATCGTGCTGGTGCCCACCCAGCATCTGGCGGTGATGCAGGCCTGGGATGGCTGGCTGGGGCTGGTGGCCAGGCTGCCCCTGCTGCGGCGTCTGGTGGGGGTGGCCCTCACCGCCTGGCGCATGCGTCACCGGGGCTTCCTGGCCTGGCCCAACATCTCCGCCGGCCGCGCCGTGGTGCCGGAACGGGTGGGCCCGATCGAACCGGCCCAGATCGCCGCCGAGGCGGCCGACTGGCTGGAACATCCCGGGCGGCTGGCGGCCATGGCCGACGACCTGCGCAGCCTGCGGGGGGCGCCGGGTGCCGTGGCGGCCGTGGCGGCGATGGTGCGGGGTCTGCTGCCACCGCCGGAACGGTCCGGGCTGCCGCTGCGATCTGGATAGGATTTCAAAAGCCATCTCCCCCCTGCGGGGTTCGCCTCCATGCAGCCCAGCGATTCCACCCCTCTTCAGCACGTCGACGAGGCTGACCTGCGGGCCCGGCTGACCCCCGAGCAGTACCGGGTGGCCCGCGAGGGGGGCACCGAACGGGCCTTCACCGGTGCCTACTGGAACAACAAGGCCACCGGCATGTACCACTGCGTCTGCTGCGGCAGCGAGCTGTTCAGTTCCGCCAGCAAGTTCGATTCCGGCACCGGCTGGCCCAGCTTCTGGGAGGGCGTGGGCGCCGGGGCGATCACCACCCACACCGACGGCACCCACGGCATGGAGCGCACCGAGATCCGCTGCGCCCGCTGCGACGCCCACCTCGGCCATGTCTTCAACGACGGCCCGGCCCCCAGCGGCCAGCGCTATTGCGTCAATTCGGCGTCGCTGCGCTTCGCAGAGGGCTGAGGCCGCACCCCGGCCGGCTCACCAGGGATCGTCGAGGATCTCCGGCTCCACATCCACCGGCTCCTTCGGCCGGGGGGCCGGGGCTTGGTGACGTTCCGCCCGCAGGGGCTCCCGTTCGCGCGGGGACCCATCGAAATCCCGCTCAGGGGCTTCGGCGGGGGGTCCGTAGGACTCCGGCTCGTAAGCGCGTTCCCCATCGCGAAACCGTTCCTGTCGCAGAGGTTCCTGTCTCTGGGGTTCCTGGCGGGGAGCTTCCTGCCGGGGAGGCTGCTCCCGATAGTGCTCCCGGTCGTAGCGCTCCTCTTCGTAGCGGTTGTCGTATCGGGCGGGGCTGCGCGCGCTCTCCTGGCCGTAGGGGTCGGTCGCTGCCGGGCGGGGTTCGGGGCGCTGGCGCGGTTCCGGAAGGTCGTCGTCGAGGTAGCGGCGCTGGCGCAGGGGCTCCCGTTCACGCCGTTCCTCCAGTTCCACGTACTCCAGCTCCTCGGTGGGCTGGAAGCTGCGGCTGGTGGCCGGCTGGATGCGGCGCTGCTCCTGGGCGGTGGGCTGGCCGGCGGGCAGCTGGTTCTCGGCGGGAACGGCCCCGGAGCGGAAGCGATCCCGCTCCTCCTGCTCCCAGCTGGCGCCGCCGCCGATGCCGAGCTTCTCCAGCAGGCCTGTGCCGAGCTGCTTGAGCTTCTCCTCAGCTCCCTCGTAGACGATGATCCGATCTGGGCCGCTGCTGACCACCTCCCCCACCGGCATCTCCCAGGTGCTGAGCACCCCTTCCCCCAGCAGGGGAACGCCGAGGGCCCCGATCACCAGGGTGGTGAGCTCACCGGTTTCGATGTCGAAGCTGAAGCCGAGCACCCGGCCGAGCTGCTCGCCCGATTCGGTGATCACCTGGCAGTTGATGACCTTGCTGTAACGCTCGGGATTGAACCCCTCGGCCAGGGAATCGACCGAATCCACCAGGATCACATCCCCCACCTGGCGGATGCGATCGAGCGGCATCCAGCGGGGCAGGCCCGGCAGGAAGCGGGTGAGGGGGTTGTCGCGCAGGCCCAGGGCCACCACCTCGCGCCGGTCGATATCGACCACCACCTCACCGACGACGCCCAGTCGGCGGCCCGTGTCCCGGGTGATCACCTGGGTGCCCATCAGTTCGGAGCGCAACCAGAGGCGGTCGCTTGTGGCGGCGGGCTCGGTGGAGGGGGGAATCGGGGAGGTCAAATCCGGAGATCGGGGCTGGACGGCAGGGGGGACGGGAGCGACTTCACGGCCTGGAACAGCCTGGTCGGCCCATTGTGGCCCACGCGGTCGGCTCAGGCCGCCGGCGGCAAACCGACCACCTGCGTGTGGGAGCCGCGGGCCTGGGTGACGCCGATGGTGCGGGTGGCTGCGGCGATCATCGGTCGGCGGTGACTCACCACCATGAACTGGGCCTGGTCGGCCTGGGCGGCGATCAGGGCCGCCAGCCGCTCCACGTTCACCCCATCGAGGAAGCTGTCCACCTCGTCGAGGGCATAGAAGGGCGAGGGGCGGAAGCGCTGCAGGGCGAACAGGAAGCTCAGGGCGGTCAGGGATTTCTCTCCTCCCGACATCGAGGCCAGCCGCCGCACCGCCTTGCCCCTGGGGTGGGCCACCAGGGTGAGGCCGCCTTCGAGGGGCTGGTCGGGGTTTTCCAGCTGCAGGTGTCCCTCGCCCTCGGAGAGGCCGGCGAAGATGGTCTGGAAATGGCCGTCCACGGCTTTGAAGGCCTCCATGAAGGCCTCCTGGCGCAGGGTGGCCACCGTTTCGATCCGCAGCAGCAGCTCCTCCCGCTCCTTGCTGAGCACCTCCAGCCGGTCGTCCAGGTCGGCCAGCCGCTGCTCCAGCTGCTCGAGCTCCTCGAGGGCGAGCATGTTGACCGGCTCGAGGGCCTCCATGCGCTGCTGGAGGTGGCGCAGGCTCTGTTGCAGCACCTCCAGGCCCCCGTCGCGCAGCTCCTCGGGCAGCTCGGGCCGGGGCTCGGGCAGCTCCCGTTCCATCTGGGCCAGCCGCAGGCCGTGGCTGCGCTGCTCCTCGGCCAGGGCCAGCCGCTCCTCCTGCCGCCGCTGCAGCTCCCACTGGCGCTGCTGCAGGGCCTGGCGCTGGCCGGCCAGGTGGGCTTCGGCCCCGTCGCGGGCGCGGCGCCGCTCCCCGAAGCGGGTCTGGAGTTCGCTCTGCTGCTGCTCCAGCAGGGCGCGGCGCTCCTGCTCGGCCTGGTGCCGCTCCTTCCAGAGCTGGCGTTCTCTCACCAGGGCCTGCACCGCCTCCACCAGCCGCCGTTCCTCGCCGGCGAGGGCCTCCAGCTGGCTGCCCAGCCGTTCCGCCCCCAGGGCCCGCTCCCGCCGCTCCGCTTCCAGGCCATCCCGCTGGCGCCGGGCCTCCATCAGGGCCTGGTCGGCCCGCTCCAGCTCGCTCTGCAGCCCCTGCCAGCGGGTGCTGTCGTCGTTGCCGCTGGCGGTGCGCTCGGCCTCCTCCAGTTCCGCCAGGGCCTGGCGCAGGGGGGGAAGGGTCTGCTCGAGGGTCTGCATCCTGCGGCCATCGGCCTGATGGGCCCCCTGCAGTTGCTGCAGCCGGGTGCTCACCTGGTCGCGGCGCTGCTGCCGCGGGGCCAGGGTGCGCTCGGCGGCGCCTCGTTCTGCCTCGAGGGCGGCTTGGCGCTGCTGCAGCTCCAGCAGGGAAGGCCGGGCCTCCTCCAGGCCGCGGCCCAGCTCCGCTTCGCGGCGGCGGCAGGCCAGCAGGCTCTCCCCCAGCTCCAGCAGCCGCTGCCGCAGCGGCTCGGCCTCATCGCCCTCGCTGCTGTGGCCGAAGCCCAGCTGGCCCGAGCGCTGCTGCAGGCTGCCGCCGGTCATGGCGCCGCTCTTCTCCAGCAGTTCGCCCTCCAGCGTCACGGCCCGGCAGCGGCCCAGTTCCCGGCGGGCGTCGGAGAGGGTGGCGAACACCAGGGTGTCGCCGAACACGTAGCGGAAAACATCGGTGTAGACGGGCTCATGGCGGATCAGATCCACCGCCCGCCCCACCAGCCCGCCGGCCCCGGCACCAGGGCTGCCCCGCTGCAGGGCTGCCCCCCCCGAGCCACCGCCGCCGGCACCACTGCCGCCACGGATGCGGTTGAGGGGCAGGAAGGTGAGCCGTCCGGCGCGGCGGCTCTTGAGCAGCTCGATCGCCCGGGCGGCGATGCGGTCGTCCTCCACCACCACCTGGGCCAGCCGCCCCCCGGCCGCCACCTCCAGGGCCACCCGCAGCCGCTCCTCCACCTCGCCCAGCTGGGCCACCGAGCCGTGGATCCCCTCCAGCCCCGCTTCCAGAAGCAGGCGCAGGGCGCCGGTGCCGCGGCTCTCCTGCAGGGTCTCGCGGCGGCTGTCAAGGCGGGCGATCTCCCGCTCCAGGCTGGTCTGCTCCTGCTCCAGCCGCGCTCGGGTGCGCTGTTGCAGCGCCAGGGCCTCGGCCAGCTCCTGGGCCTGCCGTTGGCGTTCCTCCAATCTGGCCAGCAGGGCGCGCTCCTGCTCCGCCAGGGCCGCCACCGAGGCGGCGTCCTCCGCATGGGCCGCGTCCTCCTGCTGCTCCTCCCCGCCGAGTTCCTGGAGCCGCTCGCTGGCCTGCCGCAGCCGTTCCTCCAGCTGCTGCCGTTCCGCCAGCAAAGGGGCAAGCTGGTCCTGCAGTTCCTGGCGCCGGCGGCTACGTCCCTGTTGCTCCTCCAGCCAGCTGCCGGAGCGCCCGGCCACCTCCCCGAGCCGCCGGCGGGAGAGCTCCACCGCCGCCTCGGCCTCTTGGCAGAGGGCTTCGGCGCTGGCGATGGTGCCATCGTCTCCCTGGCCGTCGAGGGCCTGGCGCTGCTGGCGCAACTCGGCCTGGTTCTGCTGCAACTGCAGGCGGCGGCGTTGCAGTTCCTCGGCCTGTTGGCCATGGCGTTCCGCCTGGCGGGCCAGTTCGCGGCCGCTTGTCTCCAGACCGGCCAGCTCGGCCTGCACCGCCAGCAACTGGTCTTCGCCGAGGGTCTTCACCTCCGCCTGCAGCAGCTCGAGGGCGGCGGCCGCGGCGACCACCTCGGCTTCCACGGCAACGATGGCCTCCCGTTCCAGCGCCTGCTGGCGGTCGAGGCTTTCGAGGCGGCCAGCCAGGACCAGGCCGTGGGAGCGGGCCTCCTCCCAGGCCAGCACCTGCTCCTGCAGGCGCCCCTGGTGCAGCCGTTCGCGCAGCTCCTGGTAGGTGCGCGCCTTGGCGCAGTCACGTTCGAGCTTCTGGCGCGTCGCCAGCAGTTCCTGCTCGACGATGCGGCAACGCTCCTGCCGTTCGACCACTTCGTCGAGCTTGCCCCGGCTCTGCTCGATGCGGGAGTCGAACAGGGCCACGCCGGCCAGCTCATCGATGATGCCGCGCCGATCGCGGGCGCTCATCGAAACGATGCGGGTGACATCGCCCTGCATGACAACGTTGCTGCCCTCCGGATCGACCCGCAGCCGCCGCAGCTGGGTCTGCAGCTGCTGCAGGTTGCAGGGCACCCCATCGGCGCTGAAGCTGCTGCTGTAGGTGCCGCCGGGGGCCACCCGCAGCCGCCGGGTGACGCTCCACTCCCTCTGGCCCTGCTGCAGCCAGGGGCCGTGTTCGGGGACGTCCAGCCCCTCCTCGGCGTTGTCCGGCTGCCAGTCGCCCAGGTCGAAGCGCACGGTGACGCTGGTTTCGGCGGCCTTCCCCTCCCGCAGCATGGCGCTGTTGATCAGGTCGGGGAGCCGCTCGGCCCGCATGCCCCGGCTGGTGGCCAGCCCCAGGCAGAAGAGCACCGCGTCGAGGATGTTGCTCTTGCCGGAACCGTTCGGGCCCGTGACCACGGTGAAACCTTCCTGCAGCGGGATGGTCATCGACCCGCCGAAGGACTTGAAGTGGGTGAGCTCGACCTGATTGATGTGAACCAACAGGCCCGTGCGCCGAGCCACCGGAATTTAGCCGAGGTACTGACGATCACAAGCCCTTCTTCCTACGGTGATGCAGTGCAGCCGTCGCACGGAGCGCCCCATGGAAACGGACACCACCCACCCCGCCCCGGAAGCGGCCCCGGCCCCAGCGCCGGAACCCGCGGTCTCCGCCCAAGCCCAGCAGGCGCAGAACCAGTTCAGGGAACGCTTCGAGAGCCTGCTGCCCACCATTCAGCGGGAATGGCCCGAGGTGGCCCGCCACACCCTGGAGGCCACCCGGGGCAGCTTCGACCATGTGGTGGAGGTGATCAGCCGCCAGAGCGGGGTCACCACCGCCGGCGTGAAGCAACAGCTGCTCGATCTGGTCAATGTCACCGGTGAGCAGGCCGGACACGTGGTGGATTCGCTGCGGCCGCTCGAGGAGCAGCTGGAGCACCTGCTCGATGAGCTCAACAGCACCTTGCGGCCCCGGATCGAGAAGCCGGTGCGGGAGCGGCCCCTGATGGCCCTCGGCATCGCCGCCGGGGTGGGGCTGGTGGTGGGTCTGCTGCTGTCGTCGGGTCGGCGTTCGGCATGAAGGGCCAGAACTTCGGCCGCGTCACGGCGCTGATCAGCTCGGTGATGGATCTGCACGTGCGCATCGCCCTGCAGGAGGCCGACAAGGAGAAGCGGCGCCTGGTGGGCGGTGGGGTGATGCTCGGCATGGGCCTCACCCTGATGACCCTGGCGCTGGTGGCGGCCGAGCTGGTGTTGCTGCTCTGGATCCAGGGGGCCTTCGCCCTGAGCTGGCTGCAGGCCGCGGCGGCCGTGGCCGCCATCGACCTGGTGCTGGCCGGCATCAGCCTGCGCATCGGCGGCCAGATGCTGAAGGGCCCCTACCTGCCGGAAACCACCGCCGGGCTGATGCGCACCACCCGGGCTCTCACCGGCAAGTCCTGAGGCTCGCCAGGCTCAGAAGGTCAGCTCCAGCCGCCGGCTGCGCAGGGCTCACCGGTGGCCGCCGGGGCCCAGCGCCCTTCAGAGCGTCACTCCCATCTTCGCCAGGGCCACCCCCTCCACCCACACCGACACCGAGCCCCCCGTGCAGAGCCATTCCGCCCAGCCATCTGCGTTGGTGGTGATCGATGTCTGGATGTGCCCGGTCAGGTCGCGGAAGGTGGTGTTGCGCTTCCCCACCTCCATCCATTTGCTGCCGGCGGGCCCGTCGCTGAGCAGCACCGCCATGACGTAGGGGTGGCCAGGCGTGCCCAGGCGCGTCCAGCCGATGGTGTTGAAGTGGTCGAGGTAGTCGTACTGGGGGCCGTAGGCGCAGTGGGTGCGGGCCAGCAGGAAGCGGTCGATCAGGAAGCGGTGGCTGGGCAGAGTGATCGTGTACTCCTGTCCGTCCTTCCTGTCGGTGTACTGGGCGCCGTAGTAATCGGCATGGAAGATGCACGGATAGCCCTGATCACGCAGCAGGATCACGGCGTAGGCCAGGGGCTTGAACCAGGCCTCCACCACCGACTCCAGCGATTGCAGCGGCTGGGTGTCGTGGTTGTCCACCAGGGTCACCGCCAGCAGGGGGATCTGCTGCATCAAGGTGCCATCGAGCAGGCGGCTCATGTCGTAGTTGCCGCTGCTGCGGCTGGCCTGGTGGAAGTTCATGTGCAGCGGTGCATCGAACAGGCTCATGCGCCCGCCGCTGTTGGCCGCGTACCAGTGGAGGGTCTCGATGTTGTAGCTCCAGTACTCACCCACCACGAACAGATCGCGCTGGGCGTGGTCTTCCAGCTCCGTGATCCAGTCGAGGAAGAAGTCGCTGGCGATGTGCTTGATCGCATCGAGCCGGAAGCCATCCACCCCCACGGTTTCCAGGGTCCATTGGCCCCAGTACTTCAGTTCGCCGCGTACCTCGGGATGGCTCATGTTGAGATCGCAGCCCATCAGGAAGTCGTAGTTGCCCTTCTCCAGATCCACGTTTCTCTCGAAGCCGGCGCCGTGGGAGCGCCAGACGGCCTTGTAGCCCGGATCGAGTCCGTTGAAATCGACGGCGTCGAAGTGGTACCAGTGCCACTGCATGGTGGAGTACTGATTGGCGCGGCCGTCGAAGCGGAAACGGGTCCAGCCGCGGATCGTGCGCTCATCGCCAAGGGGCCTGTTGCGGTCGGAGGGGTCGTAGGGCGTGGCCGGATACTCCTCCTGTTCATCGGCATTCATCTTGTGGTTGAAGACCACATCCGCGTACACCTGGATCCCTGCCCCACGGCAGGCCTGCACCGCCTCCAGGTAGTCGTCCTTCGTGCCGTACTTCGTGCGCACCGTGCCCTTCTGGTCGAACTCGCCCAGATCGAACAGGTCGTAGGTGCCGTAGCCCACATCCCAGACGCTGCCGCCCTTGTAGGCCGGGGGCAGCCACAGGCCCGTGATGCCGGCCTCGGCCAGGGCCGGCGCCTCCTCCTGGAGCCGACGCCAGTGGCCGCCGTCGCCATCGCTGTACCAGTGGAACCACTGCATCAGGGTGCCGTTGAATTCCGTGGGTGCCGCCAGCTTGCGGGCGCTGATTTCGGCTTCGTGCCTGGCCAGCCACTCCCGCAGCAGGGCCACCGTCGCTGTGCCGGTGTCGAGGGCCGGATCCCTCTCCACGGCAAGA
Organism: uncultured cyanobacterium; assembly: GCA_903917565.1. Taxonomy (GTDB): domain Bacteria; phylum Cyanobacteriota; class Cyanobacteriia; order PCC-6307; family Cyanobiaceae; genus Cyanobium. The sequence continues at coordinate 55,872 of CAIXBB010000033.1, forward strand.
ACCTCCTGTTTGAGCGCTTCAAAAGGTGAGGCCATGGGGGCTGGTGGCGGCGTAGGCAGGACCCACCGCTAGCAGTGCTGGCCAGGAGTTGCCGTGGCGGCTCTCAGCGGATGTCGTAGCGGAGCCAGCGGCAGTCGATGCCGCCGTTGCTCACCGGCACCCGGCGGCTGGCCTTCATGCGCAGGGCACCCGTGAGGGCGGGGTTGCCGCTCAGCAGCCACAGGGTCCAGCCGCCGCAGCGCTCCTTCAGCATCCGCCCCAGATCCCCGTAGAGCTCCTCCAGGTCGTCATCGGCACCGAGCCGTTCGCCGTAGGGCGGGTTGCACACCAGCACCCCGGGCGTCTGCGGGGGACGGAAATCGCGGCAATCCCCCTCCTGGAGATCGATCCACTCGGCCACCCCCGCCGCCGCCGCGTTGCTGCGGGCCATGGCCAGCACGGCGGCCTCCCGCTCCATCCCCACGATGGCGGCCAGGGGTTCGCCGCCTGGGAGGCAGGAGCGGGCCATGGCTGTGGCGGCGGACCGCTCCCGTTGCCACAGGGCGGCATCAAAATCGGGCCAGCGCTCCAGGCCGAACGTGCGCTCCAGGCCGGGGGCACGGCCGAGGGCCCGGCAGGCGGCCTCGATCAGCAGGGTGCCGGAGCCGCAGAAGGGATCGGCCAGGGGCACCCGTCCGTCCCAGCCGGTGTGGGCGATCAATCCGGCGGCCAGATTCTCCTTGAGGGGAGCCAGGCCCATGGCGGCCCTGTAACCACGCCGGTGCAGGCTGGCGCCGCCGCCATCCAGGCTCAGCACCGCCTCGGGGCCGCTGCCCCCGGGCCGCCCAGGACTGAGGTGCAGGTGCAGCACCAGGTCGGCATCGTCCAGGTCCACCGAGGAGCGCGATCCCCAGACCTGGCGCTGCCGGTCGACCAGGGCGTTCTTCACCTGCAGGGCGCTGTAGTGGCTGTGATTCAGCCCGGGCACGCTGCCGCTGGCCTCCACCCGGAAGCTCAGCTGCGGCGGCAGCCACCGCTCCCAGTCGGCGGCCCGCTGCACGCCGTCGTAGAGCTCCTCACGGTCGCGGCAGGGGAAGCGGGCCAGCTGGCGCAGGAAACGGAACGGCAGCCGCGCCTGCAGATGCAGCCGGTAAAAGGTGGCCGGGTCGGCCCGCAGGCCCACGGCGCGCCGCAGGGGGCGCACTTCACTGGCGCCGAGGGCTGCCACTTCGGCCGCCGCCGGCTCCTCCAGCCCCGGAGGGACCACGGCGATGACGTCGAAGCGGGAGGGGCTGGCCATCCGCCCATGCTGCTTGCTAGGTGGCGGCCTGAAGGTGGCAAGATGAACAGGCTCGTCTTCGGACGAACTAGGTGGTCCACACCAGTGTCTCGGACAGCGGTTCGATTCCGCTCAGCTCCATTCCCTTCGACCCACCGGCCCCGGCCGGTCCGTCATCCCGGGGCTGCAATGGTTTCGACGGGGCATGAGGAGGGTGACTGAAGCCTGCTCGGTAAGAGCGAACCCGTAACAGCGAACAACATCGTTCGTTTCTCCCGTCAAGCTGCCCCCGTGGCCGCCTGACACTCTTAACGGAGACGGGGTGAGGTCAGCCTTGTCACCCAAATGACCCATGGGCCCTGGAAGGGGCCTTTTCAATGTGGGGTCCGTGGAGACCGGGGCCGACCTTGCTAGGACGAGGTTCTCCCTCGCCACTTTCGGTGATGGAATGCTGCATGCACGTCGTTGTTCTGACGGTCGTGGCGGAGGCCGTTGGCCTGGCGATCCCCGCTGGTCAGGCACGCCCTAATTCGGGGGGGGCTCGGAGGGCCGGCCTCCGGCGGGGGGGTGGCTCCCGGCGCTGACAGTGCAGGAACAGCGTTCAAGACCCGGCCACTGGCCGGCGATCTGGATTCAATCCGCGAGCTCGACGTCTGCAGAAGCCGTTCGGGGTTTGTTCTGAGGGTCCCACGAGCTGTCTGGGCGGACGTCCCCAGCCCGGCTCAGAACGGATCCGTCTTGATCAGCAACCGGAGAAAGGTCTTGGAAATGTCGAAGTCGTTCTCAAACCTCAGCCCGGAGTAGTGGGCACCTCTCAGTTGGTTGATCCAGATCAGCTCTCCCCTGGCTTCGATGATCTCCTTGCCGCTGGGGTCGTGGAAGCAAATCTGGGCAGGCATTCCCATGGGGACTTCCTGGAAGCTGCGAATACACGCTCCAGAGCGGCTCACATCCCAGAGGTGTCCCGAATAACAATGATCCTGAAAAAATACCTCGACTTGAATGAGGACCTGGAAAAAGGGTGCTGAAAACTTGGGTTTTCGGGTAGGGAGTGTTGATTCCTTCATGTCCCTGAGTTGAGGAGATTGGCTCAAGGCAGGTTTCAGTGTTCTGAAGAATCGGTCTGGAGACCCTACCAAAACTGGCAGGGACCGTCCACTAAGGATTCCAATCGATGATGGATTGCTGGCTGACATGTGCCTGTAGGGATCGCCACAGGCCCCTGCTCAGGGAGTGTTGCTCGCCGGCGCCTCGGAGAAACTGCTCCAACGTTTGAGTTCCTCGATCGTCTGTACCCCATCCACCCGCTTGGTCCCCAGGACCCAGGTGGGGTAGGCCTTGATGCCCGCTTCCTGACAGCGTTCGCGACCCTCCTTGGTTTTGTCGCACTCCACGTAGGGCAGCCGATCGCCAGCCTGCTGGCCGAAGAGACTTTTCTGGCGGAAACAGGCCGGGCACCACCAGGCGCCGTAGAACAGCGCCCCGATGCGACGCAGGTGCTCCGCCAGCTCGAGTTGGGCGCTGCCGGACGGTGCCAGGGCCTCCCCAAGCGTGGGGGTGGTGGAGACTCCGGCCTGGCCCCCATGGGCGGGGACAGTGAAGGTCAGCGCACACCCCAACAGGGTAGGCAGAGCGCCCAGCAGCAGCCGTCGCCGCTTCAGGGCCGCAGCCCGGCTGGCCGTCTTGGAGGGGGAGGACAAGCGCATCGACGGGCGGAAAGAACTGAAATCTAGGCGGCACCCTTGGGCCCGTACGGGCTTCCGCCCTGCCGGGGCCTGTGAATTCATCGGCAAGACTGGGACAATTTCAAGGATCGACGGTGACGGGCGCCCTGGCGACATGAGCGTGACGAGATGAGCGTGAATGGGTACCGCGACTATTTCAAGGTTCTTGGCGTCGAAAGGGGCACCGATGCCGATGGCGTCAAGCGCGCCTTCCGCAAGCTTGCCCGTCAACACCACCCGGACGTGAATCCCGGCGATGCTTCCGCCGAGGCCCGCTTCAAGGAGATCAGCGAGGCCTATGAAGTGCTCTCCGACCCCGAAAAGCGCCGTCGCTACGAGCAGTTCGGCCAGTACTGGAACCAGATGGGCGGTGGCGGCGGCGGCGCTCCCGGGGTTGATGTGGACTTCGGCCGCTATGGCAACTTCGACGACTTCATCAACGATCTTCTGGGCCGTTTCGGCGGGGGGGCCGCGGCCGGCGCCCCTGGCGGCTTCGGCTTCGGCAGCGGTTTCCCCGGGGGGTTCGCCTCCGGATTCGGTGGCGCCGGGGCCGAGCGCTCCACCCAGGTCCAGCTCGATGCTGAAGCCACGATCAGCCTGCCGGTGGCCGATGCCTTCCGCGGCTGTGAGCGCACCCTCGCCGTCAATGAGGAGCGGGTGCAGGTGCGCATCCCCGCCGGCGTGAAAGACGGCAGTCGCCTGCGGCTGAAGGGCAAGGGGAACCTGCAGCCCGGCACCGGACGCCGCGGCGACCTCTACCTCACCCTCAAGCTCCAGTCCCACCCCGTCTGGCGTCTCGATGGCGATCAGCTGCGGGCCGAACTTCCCCTCAGCCTCGACGAACTGGCCCTCGGCGGCGAGGTGCGTGTGGCCACCCCAGATGGGGAAGCCACGATCCAGGTGCCCCCCGGCATGACCCTCGGCCGTAGCCTGCGGCTCAAAGGCAAGGGCTGGCCGGTGAAAGACGGCAGGGGCGATCTGCTGTTCACCCCCACCCTCAAGCTCCCCGAAACCCTCAGCCCCGAGGAGCGACAGCTGCTGGAGCAGCTGCGTCTGGCCCGCAGCGTCGATCCTCGCCAGGACTGGATCAGCGCCGCCGCTCTCTAGGCGGCAGCCATACGGGCGCTGATCCAGCCAACTGGATTTCCAAGGCCGTTGGCCTGGTTTGGGACAACAACCGTGGTGGTTGTGGCTTGCGCTTCTGGTGATTGGCGTTTTGGTCGCCCTGAAGGCGGTGAGCCCCCATGACGCAACCATGAAGAGGGCCCTGGTTCAGGAGGAATCCCTCCAGGTCGATCCCCGGACCGAGCTCAGCAACGCCAAGGGATTTGGCGTGGAAGTCGGCTCCTGCATCGAGAATCTGCATCGTCTGTCGCTGCGGCAGAGAAGCTTCATTGCCTAGGGCTTTACCTGGATGGAATGGCCAAGGGAAGTCCAGGATCTTCTTGAAAAGCAGGGTATCAGCGCACTTCAGTTGGTGGAACTCACCAATCAGGTCAACTCCTCGTCAGCCCAGATTCAGCCAGATGCATCACTCCGGTGGCTCGGCCTGGCGATCGTTTTTATCAACTCTCTCGCTATTCTGCAAGCTTCTATATCCCTTCTGTTGATCTAAGACGCTCTCCCTTTGAGCGGTTGTTACTGTCGATCATTTTTGAGGTGGATACCGACGTATTTGCCCGACAGAAAGCATACTTTGTTTTGGTGCATGATCAGGATTCAAGAAACAGCCAGATTGGAGCTTGCGCATCGATTGATAGCTACAACATTGAAGAAGTTCGATTTATTTCTTCCTATCATTCCTATGGAACGGACTGGGGGCTCTACCAGGGTGATCTGGATGACTCAAGGCTTGCTGCTGATCGCGATGCTGATCGTGCTTCTGGCTCCTTCGTTGGTCGGAGAGCTGGGCGATGTACGGCTGGCCTTCCATCCAAAGCCCTGCTGACGCTGCTTTTCCTCCAGCAGTCCTACAAGGCTGAATTGCCGTCGTTGAGTTATCTCACCTTCCTCGACTGCCTGCCTGCCTATTCCTGCATTGGTTCTCTGCTGTTGTTCATGCTCTTTCTTTGGGGTACCAATGTCCTTGAGAAGGATCAACGGTAGGGACAGAATCTTTCAGTTGACTGCTTTCGTGGGTTTTTCTGTGATTGCTATCTGGGCCTGGATTGCATGATGGGAGCAGGCCTCCAATGATCCACTCGATTTATCTCAGGCAGGCGGGGCTTTAGGATGATCCAACTGATCACCTCTGCATGGAACTCGCCTACCGTCCCCGTCGTTTGCGCCGTACGCCGGCCCTGAGGGCCATGGTGCGGGAGTTCCAGCTGAGCGCCGCCGACTTCATCTATCCCCTGTTCGTGCATGAGGGGGCCACCAATGAACCGATCGGGGCCATGCCCGGGGCCCAGCGCTGGAGCCTCGAGGGGCTGGTGGCTGAAGTGGAGAGGGCCTGGGATCTGGGCATTCGCTGTGTGGTGCTGTTTCCCAAGGTGGCCGATGGCCTCAAAACGGAGGACGGCAGTGAGTGCTTCAACGACGGCGGCCTGATTCCCCGGGCGATCCGCCGCCTGAAGCAGGAGCATCCGGCCATGACGATCATGACCGATGTCGCCCTTGATCCCTACTCCTGCGATGGTCATGACGGCATCGTCAGCGCCGAAGGGGTGGTGCTCAACGACGACACCGTGGCGATCCTCTGCCGCCAGGCCCTGGCCCAGGCCCAGGCCGGTGCCGATCTGATCGGCCCCAGCGACATGATGGACGGACGGGTGGGGGCCATCCGTGAAGCCCTCGACGAGGAAGGCTTCGAGCATGTGGGGATCATCAGCTACACCGCCAAGTACGCCTCCGCCTACTACGGCCCCTTCCGCGAAGCCCTCGATTCCGCCCCCCGGGCCGTGGGCAACAAGCCCATCCCGACCGACAAGAGCACCTATCAGATGGACCCGGCCAACGGCCGCGAAGCCCTCACTGAAGCCCTGCTCGATGAACAGGAGGGGGCCGACATCCTGATGGTGAAGCCCGGCCTGGCCTACCTCGACGTCATCCATCGCCTGCGGGGCGAGAGCGAGCTGCCCATCGCCGCCTACAACGTCAGCGGTGAGTACGCCATGGTGAAGGCTGCCGCCGAGCGGGGCTGGATCGACGAGCGGGCGGTGGTGCTGGAAACGCTGCTGTGTTTCAAGCGGGCCGGCGCCGACCTGATCCTTACCTACCACGCCTGCGACGCCGCCCAGTGGCTGCGCGACGGCTGAACCGCACCGCTTGAATGGAACGATGAACCGTCGTGCCCCCTTCCCATGACGCGTCTCGGCCACGTGGCGGTGCGGGTCCAGGACATGGAGCGCGCCAAGCGCTTCTACGAGGGGCTGGGGCTGCGCCTCACCTGGGACGCCAAGGACTGGGCCTACATGCAGTCGCCAGCCAACGGCGACGGCATCGCCCTGCTCAGCCCCGCCTACACCGCCGCCGGCCCCCACTTCGCCTTCCACTTCAGCGACCGCGCCGACGTGCAGGCGGTGCACGACCGGCTCGAGGCGGCGGGCCACCGGGTGGGGCCGGTGCACGACCACCGCGACGGCACGTCCTCCTTCTACCTGCAGGATCCGGAGGGCAACTGGCTGGAGATGCTCTACGAGCCCGCCGCCGGCATCCCCTCCAACGTGGGAGCCGCCGCCATCCCCGCCCCCTCCTCCCTGGCGCCAGCGGGGTGAGCGAGATCCATCAGGACACGCTGGAGCTGCTGGAGTGGCCCCGCCTGGCCGCCCATCTGGCCGGCTTCGCCAGCACCGCCGCCGGCCGGCGCGATTGCGCCGGGCTCGGCCTGCCGGACCATCCAGCCGAGAGCCGGCGTCTGCTGCTGGAAACCACCGAGCTGCTGGCCCTCGACGGTCTCTGTGAGGGGGGGCTCAGCCTGCAGGGGGCCGGGGACATCGCCCCCACGGTGGCCCTCTGTGCCAAGGGGGGCTGCGAGGGCGGCGAGGAGTTGCTGGAATTGGCTACCACCCTGGCCACGGCCCGGCGGTTGCGACGCCAGATCGAGGACCCCGAGCTGAGGCCCATCACCAGTGCCCTGGTAGCCGAACTGCGAACGCTGCCGGAGCTGGAGCAGCGGCTTCACTTCTGCCTGGAGGAGGGGGGCCGGGTGGCGGATCGGGCCAGCGGCTCCCTGGAGGCGTTGCGGCGCCAGCTGCTGGGCCTGCGCGGCGAACGGCGGGAGCGGCTGCAGGAGTTGGTGCGCCGCTACGTCTCCCTGCTCCAGGACACGGTGGTGAGCGAACGCAGCGGCCGGCCCGTGCTGGCGGTCAAGGCCGGCGCCGCCGCCCAGGTGAGCGGCCTGGTGCACGACAGCTCCGCCTCCGGCAGCACGGTCTATGTGGAGCCCCAGGCGGTGATCCCCCTGGGCAACCGCATCCGCGACGCCGAGGGCCAGGAGCGGGAGCTGGAGCGGCAGGTGCGCAGCGAACTCAGTGGCCTGGTGGGTGAGCAGGCCGAAGCGCTCGGCCATCTGCAGCAGGTGCTGGTGCGCCTGGATGCCGGCCTGGCCCGGGCCCGCTACGGCCAGTGGCTGGGGGCCGTGCGGCCCGAGCTGGCCGAGACGGCCGACGCCCCCTTCGAGCTGCGGGACCTGCGCCACCCCCTGCTGCTCTGGCAGGAACGGCGGGAAGGCGGCCGGCCCGTGGTGCCCGTGACGATCAGCGTGGGCCCCCAGCTCCGGGTGGTGGCGATCACCGGTCCCAACACCGGTGGCAAGACGGTGACCCTCAAGAGCCTCGGCCTGGCGGCCCTGATGGCCCGTGCCGGCCTGTTCCTCCCCTGCGCCGGCACCCCCCGGCTGCCCTGGTGCGGCCAGGTGCTGGCCGACATCGGCGATGAGCAGTCGCTGCAGCAGAACCTCTCCACCTTCAGCGGCCACATCCGCCGCATTGCCCGCATCCTTTCGGCCTTATCCGAGGGGACGGTACTGCCTGAGGGTGCGGCGGCGCTGGTGCTCCTTGATGAGGTGGGGGCCGGCACCGATCCCACCGAAGGCAGCGCCCTGGCCGCCGCCCTCCTGCGCTCCCTCGCCGATCGTGCCCGCCTCACCGTGGCCACCACCCACTTCGGGGAACTCAAGGCGCTCAAGTACGCCGATCCTCGCTTCGAGAACGCCTCGGTGGCCTTCGACGTGGAGACCCTCTCGCCCACCTACCGGCTGCAGTGGGGCATCCCCGGCCGCAGCAACGCCCTGGCGATCGCCTCCCGGCTGGGGCTCGACCCCGCGGTGCTGGCGGTGGCCGCCGCCCAGCTCGAGCCTGGCGGCGAAGGCGATGTGAACCGGGTGATCGAGGGGCTGGAGCGGGAACGCCAACGCCAGCAGGAGGCGGCCGAGGCGGCGGCCGTGCTGCTGGCCCGCACCGAGCTGCTGCATGAGGAACTGCTGCAGCGCTGGTCGCAGCAGAAGGAGCAGTCGGCGGAACTGCAGGAGCAGCGCCGTCAGCGGCTGGAGCTGTCGATCCGCGAGGGGCAGGGGGAGGTGCGGCGCCTGATCCGGCGTCTGCGCACGGTGGGTCAGGAGGTGCGCGTCGGCGGGCGGATGGCGGGGGAAACGGCCCGTCAGGCCGGCCAGCGCCTGCGCCGGCTGGAGCAGCAGCACCGGCCCCTGCCGGAGCGGCGCGACCATGGCGGCTGGCGGCCCCGGGTGGGGGATCGCATCCGGCTGCTGGCTCTGGGCAAGGCCGCCGAGGTGCTGGCGATCTCGGAGGAGGGCACCGAGCTCACGGTGCGCTGCGGCGTGCTGCGGCTCACGGTGGCGCTGGCCGCCATTGAGGGGTTGCATGGCGAAAAGCCGGCGCCCCCTGAGCCGCCGCCCCAGGTGCGTATCCTCAGCCGCCGCTCCCCTGGCAGCCGGGGTCCCGAGGTGCGCACCGAGGCGAACACGGTGGACGTGCGCGGCCTGCGGGTGCATGAGGCCGAGGCGGCGGTGGAGGAGCGCCTGCGGGGGGCCAACGGGCCGGTGTGGGTGATCCACGGCATCGGCACGGGCAAGCTCAAACGGGGCCTGCGCGACTGGCTGTCCGGCCTGGCCTGGGTGGAGCGGGTGCGCGATGCCGAGCAGGGGGATGGCGGCCCCGGCTGCAGCGTCATCTGGGTGAAGTGAGGTCCGGGCCTCGCCGCTCCCGGCGCAGCACAGACGGTCAGTGGTTGATGGCGGGCAGCTGGGGTTCCTGTCGGGGCGTCGCGGTGACCTCGGCCGGCAGCAGGGCCGCCCCGAGGCCGTCGAAGAGGCGCCAGCCCGTGGGTTCGACGTCGAGATGGACGGTCTGGCAGACGGTCACGCTCTGGTCCGGTGTGGCCCGCACCAGCACCAGGTGGCTGCCCTCCAGCAGCCGGCAGGTGATCAGCTGCTCGTTGCCCAGGGCTTCGCAATGGCTCACCTCCGCCGCCAGGTTGCGGTTGGTGGCGGGGGCCAGTCGCAGGTGCTCGGGCCGCAGGCCGCCGGTGATCCGGTGGCCCATCCAGTCCCCCAGCAACTCCGCCATCGGACCCTCCACCGGGAAGCGCCGTCCCCCCAGCAGCAGCTGGGCGGAGCCGGCCACCTCCACCGGCAGCAGATTCATCGCCGGGCTGCCGATGAACTGGGCCACGAACAGGTTGGCCGGCCACTGGTAGAGCTGCATCGGCGTCCCCAGCTGCTGCAGCCGGCCCTCGTTGAGCACCGCGATGCGGTGGCCCATGGTCATCGCCTCCACCTGGTCGTGGGTGACGTAGAGGGTGGTGGTGCCCAGGCGCCGCTGCAGCTCCACGATCTGGGTGCGGGTGCCGGTGCGCAGCTTGGCATCGAGGTTGCTGAGGGGCTCATCCATCAGGAACACCGCCGGCTGGCGGGCGATGGCCCGACCCAGGGCCACCCGCTGCTTCTGGCCCCCGGAGAGCTCCTTGGGCCGGCGCTCCAGCAGCGGCTCGAGCTCCAGGGTGGCGGCCACCGCATCGATGCGCGCCTCGATGCGGCGCTCCCGCTCGGAATCGATCCGCAGGGGCGCCGGCAGGCGGCGGCTGGCCCGGTGAAGGTTGTCCTGCAACTGCTGGGGCAGGGTGCGGTGGCGGCTGCGTCGCAGGCCGAAGCCGATGTTGTCGGCCACGCTCAGGTGCGGGTAGAGCGCATAGCTCTGGAACACCATCGCCACGTCGCGCTGGGCGGGGCGCAGGCGGCTCACGGGCCGCTCCCCCACGTAGATCTCGCCGGAGGTGGTGGCCTCCAGGCCCGCCAGCAGCCGCAGCAGGGTGCTCTTGCCGCAGCCCGAAGGGCCCACGAGCACCAGGAATTCACCGTCCTCGATCTGCAGGTCGAGCTGGCGCAGCACCTCCACCGGGCTGCCGCCGCGACGGGGCGGGTAGGTCTTGCTGACCTTCTGGAAGCGGACCTCGGCCAAACAAGCGCTGCAACCGGCGGATCCTAGGGTTGTTCCTCATCTGAGCCCCGGCCGAAAACCTTCCTTGCAGTTCATCGATCAGGCCCGCATCGCCGTGCGCGCCGGCCGCGGCGGCGACGGCATCGTGGCCTTCCGTCGTGAGAAGTACGTCCCCGCCGGTGGGCCCTCCGGCGGCGACGGGGGTCGCGGCGGGGACGTGCTCCTCGTTGCCGATTCCAATCTCCAGACCCTGCTGGATTTCAAGTACCGCCGTCTGTTCGCCGCCGATGACGGGCGGCGCGGCGGCCCGAACCGCTCCTCCGGTGCCAGCGCCTCCACCCTGACGATCCGGGTGCCCTGCGGCACCGAGGTGCGCGACTGCCGCACGGGCATCCTCCTGGGGGATCTCACCAACGCCGGCGAGGAGCTGCTGGTGGCGGCCGGTGGCCGGGGGGGCCTGGGCAACGCCCACTACCTGAGCAACCGCAACCGGGCCCCGGAGAAGTTCACCGAAGGCAAGGAGGGGGAGGAGTGGAAGCTTCAGCTGGAGCTCAAGCTGCTGGCCGAGGTGGGGATCATCGGTCTGCCCAACGCGGGCAAGAGCACCCTGATCGCCGTGTTGTCCGCGGCCCGGCCGAAGATCGCCGACTACCCCTTCACCACCCTGGTTCCCAACCTGGGGGTGGTGCGACGGCCGAGCGGGGACGGCACCGTCTTCGCCGACATCCCCGGACTGATCGCGGGGGCGGCCCGCGGGGCCGGCCTGGGCCATGAGTTCCTGCGCCACATCGAGCGCACCCGGCTGCTGCTGCATCTGGTGGATGCTGGCGGTGAGGACGTTCTCAGGGACCTGCTGGTGGTGGAGGAGGAGCTGGCCGCCTACGGCAACGGACTCAGCGAGCGCCCCCGCCTGGTGGTGCTCAACAAGATGGAACTGTGCGATGCCCAGGAAATGGAAGAACGGGTGGTCGCCATCGCCACCCACACCGGCCAGAAGCCCCTGGTGATCTCCGCCGCGGCTTCCCAGGGACTTGATGCCCTGCTGGCCGCCGTGTGGCAGGAGCTCGGCATCGTCTGAAACTGGCGATCTTCTGACGTCGATCGTCACCTCAGCCGCCTCGAACGCAGAAGGCGCTCAGGGACCTCTCAGAGCTCAGTCGTCGTAGACCCGGCACTCGGGCGCTTCGGGGTTGAGATCGCAGTAGACCTCCAGGGGACTGGGGTCGTGGCTGTCCTCGGGGTGGTGCTCTTTGTACTCGTTGAGGGCCTTGAGCTCCTCCTCGAGATGGCGCACCTTACCGAGATTGCCGTCGGCCTTGGCCGATTCAATCTCGACTTTGTCCTTCTCGATGTGATCGTCGATCGTCTTCATGCAAAAACCGGCCATCACGAGCCGGAACTCACCGCAGATACCATACGGTCGGGGCAGGGGAGTCGCCGTTCCCTGTGGGCGCCCGCACACCCATGGCCCAGGCAGCGGCACTCAGGCGGCCAGTTCGCTCAGCACCAGCCAGCGCTCCTCCGCCGTGGCGATCCGCGCCACCAGGGCCGCCAGCTCGTGGGTCAGCTCCTCCAGCCGGGCGAAATCCGGGCCACTGGGGGTCGCCAGGTGCTGCTCCAGGTCCCGGCGCCGCTGCTCGAGCCGCGGCAGTTCGGCTTCCAGGTGCTCCAGCTCCCGGACCTCCTTGAAACTGCGCCGCCGGGGACCGGCCGCGGCACCCTTGGCTGGTGGTGTTGATCGCTTGGCGGCCTCCCGGGCCGGGGCCTGGGCTGAAGCCCCCGACCGTCGCTCCAGCCAGCTGCTGTAGTTGCCCTCGAAGCGTTCCAGCCGGCCCGCCTCGAAGTGGAACAGGCGGTCGACGGTGCGATCCAGGAACCAGCGGTCATGGGAGACCACCACCACGCAGCCGCGGAAATCGTCGAGGAACTCCTCCAGCACGCCCAGGGTGTGGACGTCGAGGTCGTTGGTGGGTTCATCCAGCAGCAGAACGTTGGGGGCCTCGATCAGCAGCCGGCAGAGGTGCAGGCGGCGACGCTCGCCCCCGGAAAGCTTCGCGACCGGTTGGTGCTGCTGGGCAGGAGGAAACAGGAAGCGCTCCAGCAGCTGGGAGGCCGTCAGTTCCACCCCGTCCACCTGCACCCGGCTGGCGGCCTCCTGCACCACCTCGATCACCTTGCGCTTGCCGTCTTTGGCCAGCAGCACATCGCTGTGCTGGTCGAAGTAGGCCAGCTTCACCGTGGACCCCAGCTCCAGCAGGCCTTCGCTCGGGGGACGCCGTCCGGCGATCACCTCCAGCAGGCTGGATTTGCCGACCCCGTTGGGTCCGATGATCCCCACCCGGTCCTCGGGACTGAAGTCGTAGCTGAAGTCCCGCAGCAGGGTGCGATCGCCCACGGCGACCGCGAGGCCCTCGGCGGTGATCGCCCGTTTGCCGATGCGACGGGCGGTGGCGGCCATGGCCAGGCTGGTGCGCCCCTGGCGGGAGGGGGCCTCCAGCAGGGCATCGATGCGTTGCAGCCGGGCCTTCTGCTTGGTGCTGCGGGCCTTGGGGCCCTGGCGCAACCAGGCCAGTTCCCGCCGCAGGGTGCCCTTGAGCTTGGCGGCGGTGGAGGCTTCGGCCTCCTCCTCGGCCGCCTTCAGGCCCAGGTAGGTGCCGTAGTTGCCCTCGTAGGGCCGGGCCTCGCCCCGCTCCACCGCCACGATCCGGCGGGTGACCCGATCCAGCAGGTAGCGATCGTGGGTGACGAGCACCAGGGCGCCGGCGAAGCGATCCAGGTAGCTCTGCAACCACTCGACCCCTTCGGCATCGAGGTGGTTGGTGGGTTCATCCAGCAGCAGGACTTCCGGTTCGGCCACCAGGGCCGCCGCCAGGGCGACGCGGCGCCGGTTGCCGCCGGAGAGTTCGCCGATCGTCCGCTCCTGGAGGTCCGCGTCGATGCCCAGGCGTTCCAGCACCTCCCGGCAACGGCGCTCGAGGTCCCAGGCCTGGCAGCCGTCCATGCGGTGCTGCAGGGCGCTCAGGCGGGCCAGCAGTTGGCCGTCCTCCGCTCCGGTGGCCAGCTGGTGGCTCACCCCGGCGTACTCCCGCAGCAGGGCCATGGCCTCCCCATCCCCGGCGAACACCTGCTCCAGCACGGTCAGGGACGGATCCAGCCGGGGCTCCTGGTCGAGCAGCACCACCCGGGTGCGGGCGTGGCAGCGCCGCTCCCCGCGATCGAGTGGTTCGAGGCCCGCCAGCACCCGCAGCAGGGTGCTCTTGCCGGCGCCGTTGGGACCGATCAGCCCCAGCCGGTCGCGCTCAGCCACGTGCAGATCGAGATCGGCGAACAGGCTGCGCAGGCCGAAGTCCTTGGCGGCCCCCACCAGGCTGATCGCGCTCATGGGGTGTCGCCGCCCTGGCCCAGGCCCAGGCGCTGCTGCTCCAGATGGGCGAAGACGCTCTTGTCGCCCACATCCGCCGCCGCCGGCATGGGGAACTTGCGCAGGCAGAGCACCAGCAGCAGCAGGGCTTCGGCGGCCAGCAGGCTGGCGGTTGTGGCGGGGCTGAGCAGTCCGGCCAGGCGCCCGAGCAGGGCCAGGGGCAGCAGCAGGGTGACGCCGATCGCCTCCGGGCGCTGGAAGCAGAAGAACTCCTTGAAGCCGATGCCGGCCAGGGCAGCGAAAAAAGGCCCCACCGCCAGGATCCACAGGGGCTGCTGGGCCAGGGCGGGAAGCATCTGGCCGGGTCCGGCCCGCAGGGCCAGGAGCACCCCGCCGAGGCAACCGGCCAGCCAGAACAGCTGCAGGGCCCGGTGCAGGGGGCGCAGGTAGATGTGGATCCAGCGGAGGGCCAGGCCCAGCCCGGCCGCCATCACCAGCAACCAGGGCCAGAGCAGGCCGGGGCCGAGCTGGCGCCACTGGGCCAGCAGGGCCAGCTGGCCCAGGGCCACGGCCGTGAGGGCCAGCCGGTAGCCCAGCACCTCGCGGCGGTCGGTGGCGGTGATCGTGAAGGTGCCGTACACCCCGTCGAAGACGGGGTCGGCGCCATTCGGGGTGGCCAGGGTGCTGCTCATCGGGAGGGGGCGCCGGGGGCGGCAGGGTGCGGGCTACCCACCAGTGTGGCCAGGTCCGGTCCCGCCGGGACGATGCCGGAGGGGTGCAGGGGGAACAGGGCCCCGAAGTAGTCGCTGCGCCAGGCCGTCGGGAAGCAGGTGGCAGCCACCCCCGCGAGGCCATGGAAGCGGCGCCGCCAGTCCCACAGCCGGGGCAGCTGCCAGAGGGGCCGGCGGCTGCAGCCGAACAGCGGCGCATACACCAGTTCCAGCCGGATCAGGGTGGGAAACAACACCACGTCCGCCAGGCTGGGTCGGGCTCCGCCGCAGAGCCAGCCGCTGCCGCGCTCCCCCTGGGCCAATAGGCTCGCCTCGACGGCCTCAAGGGCGTCGAACAGGGCCGCTTCGGCCTCGTCGTAGGCCGCCTGGTTGCGGGCGAAGCCGCAGCGGTACACCCCGTCGTTCACATCGCCCTGAAGGCGCTCCCGCCAGGCGGCGATGGCCTGGCGATCGTCCGCCGGCTCCAGATCCGGCGCCTCAGCCGCCGCTGGCCAGGCATTGAGCAGCTCGATCAGGCGGGCGCTCTCGTTCACCAGGATCTGCCCCCGGCGCCGGGAATAGAGGGCCGGCACGGTGGCCCGGGCCCGGGGATCGGCGCCGCAGCGGCGGTAGAGGTCAAGCAGGGTCTGGCAGCCCTCGAAGGGCGTGGCGAACCGCCAGCGCCCGGCGGCCGGATCGGGCACCACCACCACCGTGTCGATCGTCGGCGCCAGGCCCCGCAGGCTCCAGGTGAGCCAGGCCCGGTGGGCCCAGGGGCAGCTGCGGCCCACGATCAGCACGTGGCCGCCGGGGTCGGGGGCGTCCTCCGGCACTGGCGGCAGGCTGGTGAAGGCCCCGGCAGGCCGGCGGTAGCGACCCTGGCCGTCGGCGGGACCGAGCCCGCCCATCAACAGACGCCACTGGCATTGCCAGAGCTGCCGGGCGGAGCGCACCAGGGCGGCGGGCGGGGCCATGGAAATCAGCGGCGTCAAGCCATGACTCTGCGCCAGGCTGGAGCCCGGTGCGCGAGCAGGCGATGGCGGCGGGCAGGGTGATGGTGGTGGGGGGTACCCACGGCAACGAGCGCAACGCGCCCTGGCTGCTGGCGGCCTGGCGGCAGCACCCGGCGCTGCTGCGCCGCCATGGCCTCGGCCTGGAGCTGGTGCTGGGCAACCCCGCCGCCCACGCCGCCGGCCGGCGCTACCTGGACCGCGACCTCAACCGCAGTTTCGTACCGGCCCTGCTGGAGGCCGCCGAGCCGGGGGACCGGGAGCTGCGGCGGGCCCGGGAGCTGCTGGCCCGCCATGGGCCCGAAGGCACCGCCCCCTGCCTGGTGGCCCTCGATCTGCACAGCACCACGGCCGCCATGGGCAACAGCCTGGTGGTCTACGGCCGGCGGGCGGCCGATCTGGCACTGGCGGCGGGCCTGCAGCAGCGCCTGGGGCTGCCGATCTACCTGCACGAACAGGATCAGGCCCAGACCGGCTACCTGGTGGAACGCTGGCCCTGCGGACTGGTGGTGGAGGTGGGTCCGGTGCCCCAGGGCGTGATCCAGGCCAACACCTGCCTCCAGAGTCAGCTGGCCCTGGAGGCGGCCCTGGAGGTGCTGGCGGAGGCCAGGGCCGGTGCCCTGCGCCAGCCCGCCCGGCTGGTGGTGCACCGGCACCTGGGCAGCCTTGATCTGCCGCGCCATGGCGACGGATCCCCGGCGGCGGTGGTGCACCCGCAGCGCCAGGGTCGTGACTGGTGGCCGATCGGCGCTGGCGAGCCCCTGTTCCTGACGGCGGAGGGCGCCACGATCCCCTTCCATCCCCAGGCAGATCAGGGGGAGGAGCCCGTCTGGGCCGTCTTCATCAACGAGGCGGCCTACGGCGAGAAGGGCATCGCCCTCAGCCTCACCCGCCGGGAATCCTGGCCCGTGGAGACCGCCTGGGGTCAGGCCCTGGAAGACCTGGCCCGGAACCTTCAGGACCCCGGCTGAGACCGGGGTGGGCCGTTGTAGACCACGCTCAGGACGCTGCGCCCATCGGGGGCGATGAGGATCTCGGTTTCCACCGTCGGCGGCTGGCCCAGCTGGGCCGCTCCGGGGGGCCCGCCGTAAAAGCGAAACAGGAAGCCCTCGGCGTCGGCGCGGACCAGGCAGTCGCCGCCACTGCGGACGTACATGCAGGCGGCGGGCCGGTAGACACCGAGGCCGCCGTTGATCGCCTCGGCCCGCATGCGGGCCAGGTTGACGGCGCGGCCGCGCTGGAAAGCCTGCTCCTGGGAGATCTGGGCGCGGGCGGGGGCGACGCCCACAAGGGGGGTGGCCAGCAGCAGGGCCAGGGCGCCGAGCAGGGGCCGGAGCCGGGGGGAGGGCATGGTCATCCGCAAACGAGGGTGGTCTGTTCCTTGGTGCAGGGGAGGTCGGTCTTGCTGCCGTCGGCCCAGTAGATCCGCAACCGATCGTCCTCAGTGTCGGTGCGCAGGGTCAGCGACTTGACCACGCCGGCCGGGGGCTTGCCGGCCGGGTCAGCGGTGTCGGGGCGCAGGTCGGCCTTGTTCAGGCGCTGCTCCAGCTGCTGGATCTTCAACTCCAGCTGGTCGATGCGGCGGCCCTCGGCATTGGGTAACCCCTGGCAACCAGCCAGCAGCAGAGTCAGGACCAGCAGGGCGGGAGTGAGCGGCGAACGCGAGACCATCGGCGGGCGGGCGAGATGTCCGGAGCAACTCACCTCCTAGCAGCGGCAGGGGGGGGGGGGGCAGGCCAGGGAGGAAACTCAGCTTTTCTTCATGAAGGGCGGCTCACATGCCGCAACAGTCTGTTACAGTCTGTTTAGGTGATTCGTCACCCTTCCTTAACGCCCAAGGTTGCGCGCCTGCGCTTTCTCCTGCCGGCACACTTTTCTGCACTCATGACCGCCACTCTCCAGCAGCGCTCCGGCGCTTCGGTGTGGAACCAGTTCTGTGAGTGGGTCACCTCCACCAACAACCGCCTGTATGTCGGTTGGTTCGGTGTGCTGATGATCCCCACCCTGCTGGCTGCCACC
>CAIXBB010000034.1 GCA_903917565.1 uncultured cyanobacterium
AAACACCCGCTGCTGGCGTCAACCCGTAGAAGTGTGGATCAACAAGCCAACAGAGGAACCCAATCCAATGCTCGCGCTACCCTTGATCCAGGCCGCCTGAATGGCAGCCCAGGAGTGACAACTTCCCTGAAAGTCACCGGATCGTGCTTGTTACATGACCCTCAAGCAGAGTGGGAGCATAGAAGGCGGACCCGATGTACCAGAACTATGGGACAAAGAGATGGAGGGCTTTATCAAAACATACTATCCTTCTGACACGAGAGAGACGGGCCAGTAAACGGGAGAACCAATGTGGAGACAATCAAGTTCTTGAGAAGAAGTGGCGACAGCATAAGGCTCAAAGGTGGGACGACACACTACTGAGGTAACTACATTGAAGCAATTGAGTAACCCTCCAACATTTTGAACGGATGCTCCTGCAAGTCTGGCGCAACTGCGGAAATATTCAATGGATTTGAGATCTACTCAGCCTGCGAGGCATTGGGATTGTTCCTGGGTCGGGGGTCCGGCTAACGCTGCCCCTGAGTGGCAGGCAAGGAGCCTAGAGCGCAAGCAGGAATCGGTGGTGGCATGTCCACTCAAGGGGCTTGTTATCCGTTCCTCTATGCCGTGACACTTCTCTGGAGTGCTTCCTGGGCAAGCGTGTTTAGACTCTTTCCCTGAGCCTCGGCAGTCATCGCTAACTTCTCGTGTAGTTCAGGCGGTATCCGAAGATTGAATTTGCCTGAAAAGTGTCTGCGGGGCTCAATTCCTTGCTCCTTGCAGACCTCAAGAAAGACATCCAATGACTTTTTAAACTCTCGGCGAAGCTCATCCGGACTGGATCCATAGAAGTCCGCTCCACCAGAAAGCCCAAGAATTTCCCCACGAAACTGATCCGTTTCCTCGTTGTATTCAATTTTGGCGTGGTAGCCATCCACATTCATGAGATTCATGGTGTCACTCCGTGATCTTCAAACCACTTGCGGATTGAAGAGACTGCACCCTTGTCTGTATCGGGCGATGGATGGGGTCTGTGGAAGACCCTGACTTCGCCAAACAGAACGACCGCGACTCGGCTGCCCGCCCTCTCACTGACATCCCCACCAAGCTCCTTAAACAGGGCCTCGATGTCCCTCCACGGCAAGCTGCCGCTTACGGGACGAGAGAAGATCAGCTCAAGGATGCGCTGGTGCCTCCGCTTCATTCCAGCATGGTACTGCCTCTCGGTACCGGACGCGGCTTCCGGTCAACGGCTTGCTGGATATGGATAACGCTCAAGATCAGCGGCGGGCAGTTGCGCTTTGCATTCATCAGGCATTCTGGGCCTCGCCCGCTGAATCTTGATGTTGGGCAGCATGACCCAAATCAAGGGTCATGACGAGTGAATCTCCTCCAACTCGGTTCTTCATTCTTGATACTTCGCGAAAACCGAGTTTAGAATAGAAAATTACGGCCGGGTTCCCATCGCGCACCGATAAAACTATTCTGGGATAACATGGCATAGCTGATTCTATCAAGTGCTCCATCAGAACTGTTCCCACTCCTCGACGACGAGCTTGCGGCATGACGGCCGTTGCGAGTTCAGGCACCTGGTTGTCTCCCAGCTTGTACGGTCCCTCAGCGCTACCCAAACGTAGCCATGCTGCCCCAAGTACCTCTCCAAACCCGTCTCGCGCAATGACTCCCATGTCACCTCTCTTCGTTCCCCATTCCGAAACATAGGTGCTCAAGTACGGATCCGATCGAGCATGAGCAATTTGCTCCTCCCCGCCAGATCCCATCCATGCCGCGAAGGTGAGCATTAGCCACAGCACAGGTTCATCCTGGGCTTTGGCCGCCGTTACATGTATCTGGGTGTTTGCTTCCATTACCGAGCCCTGTCTGCCCAACGCTCAAGATCAGAAGCGGGCAGAGGTCTAGGCATTGTCAGCTACCTTTGCTCCCGTCTTCTGGATCTTGATGTTAGCCGTCGCTTGTGGCAACACTCACCGTCAGCCTTAGACCTACAGCTTTGAGCACCTTCAAGATCGTCGAAAAGCTCGGATTTCCCTCCTCGCTCAAGGCTCGATACAAGCTCTCGCGGCTCAAGCCAGCATCCTTAGAGACCTGTGTCATCCCTTTAGCTCTAGCTATGTCCCCCACTGCTCGTGCAATACCAGAGACATCATCGGGGAACTCGTCTAGCCAGGCATCAAGATAAGCCGCCATTTCTTCCCGGGAACGAAGATGATCTGAAACATCGTACCGTGAAAGTTTGACGGAATCAGAATTGGTCGGTGATTGTGCTTGTGTCATTGAGGTGGTTCCTTGAATAAGCGGTTGATCTCTAGTGCTTTTTGGATATCTTTGTTCTGAGTTGCCTTGCTTCCGCCGGCCAGTAGCAACAGAAGACGTTGCTCACGGATGCTGTAATACACCCTGTATCCGGGGCCTACATGAATTTTCAATTCAGACACTCCTTCCGTAAGATTTCTGTGGAGACCAGCATTCCCATGAATGAGGCGGTCAACACGAAGAAGGACCCGGGATCTTCCTGCCCTATCTCTGAGGCCGTTAATCCATGTCTTGTACTCATCAGTAGCGAAGACCTCCATTTGCACATTGTAGCTCCTGGGCTACGCAGACGCAAGGGGTTGCCCTGGCTTATTGCTGCGGCTAACTACTAAATGGGTGGTTCCGTGATGCCCGCCGGCGGCGTCTTGCGGCGCCGCCTATGTTGACGTCCTCTCGCGTGGTGATCGCCGAGTTCCTTTCCCTGCAGTCACTCTGGCGTGTGGTTGCCTTGTGCGCTGCATGCATCACGGGTGCGTTATGCATGCAGGTCAGGACCTCATGCCGGTGGCGCTCCGCCCGCCGTGTCCTTGGTGCTGCCGACAAGCGGATTCATGAGACTTACTTTACCGCCCATGTTACCGGTGTCTGTAGGAGGCCACTTGAATCTGTGGTGGTGCCTGGGTTTCTGGCACGGCTGTCTGCTGGGTTTGAGTGCATCACGGTTCTTGTGATGCATGCCCCCGCTGGTCGGGTGGCGGTAACGAAACGAAGGATGGGAGATGGGACGGCCCACCCGTTGGGCCAGCCGATCAGCCTCCTCGCCTACTCCGGCGCCGCATAGAGCTGCCGGCCCGCCGCATCGAAAGCGGAGAGCTGCTGGGCCGACAGGTCGATCACCAGAGCGGCCACCACCTCCACGGCCGCCAGCAGCACAGCCACGCCCGGCGCTCCCTCAGCTGTGCTCCCGCAGGAAGCCGATTGTGCCTTCCAGCTCCTCAGCGAAGCGGTCGATCTCTTCGGGTGCGGTGGTGAAGCCGAGGCTGGCCCTGGCGGTGCCGGACAGACAGTAATGGTGGTGCAGGGGCTAAGTGCAGTGGTGGCCGCTGCGGATACAGAGGCCCGCAGAATCCAGCCAGGCGGCCCGGGCGGGCTGCTGCTCCCAGGCGTGGAGCGCTCCAAGTCCAGATTCTGCAGCTAATCGAGGGTCGCGGCCTGCCGGTGGCCTCGATCGATACGGAGGTGGGCTGGCCACCATCAGCAGAACAACGCGTGGAACGACATCGCTAAGCCAAAGGGTGATCAAAGGCCACGGGCAACGATTTCAGCCCACGCAGTTCCAGGTTCTCCTGATAGTCCAAGGGTTCGCCGGTCAGTCGCAATCCGGAAAACCGCCGCAGCAGCGCTGCGAAGGCGACGCCGGCCTCCATCCGTGCCAGAGCCGCTCCCAGGCAGAAATGCGGCCCATGCCCGAACGCCAGGTGGCCCTCCAACTTGCGGCGCACGTCGAGCCGGTCGGGATCGGGGAACCGGGCAGGGTCGCGATTCGCGGCCGCGAACATCAGGTACACCAGCTGTCCGGTGCGGATCGACTTGCCGCCGATCATCAGATCCTCCCCCGCCTCCCGAACCATGAACTGAACCGTTCCGTCGTAGCGGAGGAACTCCTCGACCGCGTTGGGAATCCACGACGGGTCATCGCGCAGCAGACGCAGCTGGTCGGGATGGCGTAACAGGGCCAGCAGGCCGTTGCCGATCAGGTGTGTGGTGGTCTCGTGGCCGGCCGCCAGGAAAAGATTGGCGTTCGCGATCAACTCCGTCTCGTTGAGCCGATCGCCGTCAATCTCAGCGCCAACCAGCAGGCTCAACAGATCGTCGCTGGGCGTCGCCCGGCGCTTATCGAATTCCGCACCGAAGAACTCGGTCAGCTCGTGCGTACTCCGCAACGCCCGTTGATACTGCTCGGTGGTCACGGCGGACGGATCGGTGCCGAAGATCGCGGAAAAGTCATCGGACCAGCCCTTGAGTCTCTCCAGGTCGTCGGATTCCAGGCCAAGCAAACGGGTGATGACCAGGGCCGGCAGCGGAAAGGCGAAGTCAGCGATCACATCGAGCCGCCCCTGATCTGGCACGTGATCCAGAAGCTCGTTGACCAGCGCCTCAACGGCCGGCCGCAAGGCGTCCACGGCCCGTGGCGTGAACACCTTGGCGACCAGAGCGCGGAGCCGATGGTGACGTTCCGGGTTCGTGATATTCATCTGGGCCCCGATGACATCGAAAAGGCGTTGGAGTTCGGGGCATCCGGCGCGCTCACTCATGCCGCCGGCGCGGTCGGAGCGCAGCCTGGGGTCCTGCACCGCCGTCACCACATCGTCGTAGCGCGTCAGCACCCAGGCCCCGAACGGTTGGTGCCAGTGGACCGGGTCGGTCCGTCGCAACTCGTCGTAGGCCGGGTAGGGATCGACCAGCATCTCGGGGCCGAACAGTGGTGACGTCATGGTCAGGAACCTTTGTCGCCAACAGTAAGGAGACGCCCAACAACTAAGCTCACGAGCAACGCCCTTTCCGGGCGCTGTCAGGTGGAGCGACTCGTTAGGTGCGATTCTCATAGGAAAAATACTTTAGCGCTAGAACCATGAATACGAATGCAGCGCAGCTACCAACCAAGAAGAACAACTCGTTCGCGCTTGGGGGGAAAATAAGGATAAACCCTCGCCCCTTAATGAGTGAGGAAAAGCTCGATACACAGAACGGCATTAGAAACAACCGAAACGTCTGCCACTGGTTAGCTCCTCCCGCAGTCGGACTACTGACGCTAAGAAGTAATGCAAACCCAATGACAGCGCTGATTCCAAGAGAATTGATCCAGATCGCAGGCGTAGGATCAAAGTACATGAGGCCAATGACCAGATACCAGATGAGGTAGCACCAAAGCACAATCTTCCCGGGCGGAAGCTTTATCAGGTACTCACGCAAGGGAATGTACCTTGATACTGCAATTAGAAGCAATGCAGCCTAACGCCAATCAGATGGTATCCGCAAACCACCCTACGGCTGTCCCTTCCTTCCGTGAATCGTCCCGGGGCATCGAACTGACTTCCGCCAACGACAGCGGTGGTTCACGGGTCCGATATCCACATGTTGTTATCGATACAGATCCCATTCCAGAGCCCTGGCCGACGCTCAACCAGGAGTCAAGGCAAACCCACGCCAGCTCCCTGATCCGAAGCGTCTGCCTGGTTCTTCAACGGCTCGCCCAATCTCAGCAAGCTTCTGCCTCCCCTCAGCTCTGGTCCTTCAGCTGTGCTCCCGCAGGAAGCCGATCGTGCCTTGGAGCTCCTCAGCGAAGCGGTCGATCTCTTCGGGGGTGGTGGTGAAGCCGAGGCTGGCCCTGGCGGTGCCGGACAGGCCGTAATGGCGGTGCAGGGGCTGGGTGCAGTGGTGGCCGCTGCGGATACAGATGCCCGCAGAATCCAGCAGGGCGGCGATGTCGTTGGCGTGCAGGCCCTCCACCGAAAACGCGGCCAGGGCGGCCCGGTCGGGCTGCTGCTCCGGCGTCGGTCCGAGGATGCGCACCCCGTCGATGGCCTGCAGCCGCTCGAACAGGCGTCGGGTGAGCTTCTGCTCCCAGGCGTGGATACGCTCCAGGCCCAGGTTCTGCAGGTAATCGAGGGCCGCGCCCATGCCGATCGCCTCACCGATGGCCGGTGTGCCGGCTTCGAACTTGTGGGGCAGATCGGCCCAGGTGCTGTGATCCAGGTAAACGTCGTGGATCATCTCCCCGCCCCCCAGGAACGGAGGCATCGCCTCCAGCAGGGCTTCGTGGGCCCAGAGGAAGCCCATTCCCGTGGGGCCGCACAGCTTGTGGGACGAGCCCACCAGGAAATCGGCCCCCAGGGCAGCCACGTCCACCGGCTTGTGGGGCAGGCTCTGGCAGGCGTCCACCAGCAGCAGGGCGCCGGCCCCATGGGCCAGGGCGGCCACCGCCTCGATCGGATTGAGGCAGCCCAGGGTGTTGCTCACATGCACCAGGCTCACCAGCTTGGTGCGATCGCTGATCTTGGCCTTCAGGTCGTCCAGGTCGAGCTCGCCGCTCTCGGTGACCCCCGCATGGCGCAGCACGCACCCCGTGCGGGCCGCCAGCAGTTGCCAAGGCACCAGGTTGCTGTGGTGCTCCATCACCGAAAGCAGCACCTCATCGCCCTCGCGCAGGTTGGCGTCACCCCAGCTGCGGGCCACCAGATTGATCGCTTCGCTGGCGTTGCGGGTGAACACGATCTCCCGGTCGCTGGCCGCCCCGATGAAGGCCGCCACCTTGCCCCTTGCCGCCTCGAAATGGTCGGTGGCGCGGGCGCTCAGCTGGTGGGCGCCACGGTGCACGTTGGCATTGTCGTGGCTGTAGTACTGCTGCAGCGCCTCCAGCACCTGCCGCGGCTTCTGGCTGGTGGCAGCGTAATCCAGATAGATCAGCGGCTGGCCCAGGCAGGCCGTCTGGGTGAGCAGGGGGAAATCGGGCCGGGTCTGGACCGCCAGGTCGGCCACCACCGGCACGCCGGCCATCGGGGGGGCCGCGATCAGGGGAGGGTTGGTGGAGGTCGTCGTCATCGGCCCTCCTCCCCCAGCAGGCTCACCAGGGGCTGCCAGGCCGCGGCGGCGGCGGGCAGCTCCTGCAGCACCTCCTCGCAAAAGCCCCGCAGCAGCAGCCGGGCCGCCTGGTCGGCGGCGATGCCGCGGCTCTGCAGGTAGAAGAGTTCGTCCTGCTGCAGCCGGCTCACGGTGGCGCCATGGGCGCAGCGCACATCGTCGGCGACGATCTCCAGCTCGGGCTTGGTGTCGATGCGGGCCCGATCCGAGAGCAGCAGGTTGCGGCTCAGCTGGGCCGCATCGGTGCGCTGGGCCAGCCGGGGCACCTGCACGGCCCCGTTGAACACGCTGCGGCCGTGGCCATCGGCCACCGCCTTGTGCAGTTGCTCCAGCCGCCCGCCGGGGCCGGCGAACACCATCTGGCTGTGGGTGTCACTGATCTGGCGGCCATCCGCCAGTTGCAGGGCCTTGAGGGCGCTGTGGGCCGCTCCCTCCCGCTGCACCAGCCGCGGCTCCAGCCGCCCCAGGGCCCAGCCCCCATGGGCGCTCACGCCGCTGTAGCGGCTGCCCGTGGCCTGCTCCACCGCCACGGTGGCCAGCAGGCAGGCGGCCCCGTCGCCAGGCGCCAGCAACCCGTGGCGCAGGACGGCGCCCTCTCTCAGGCGGGCTTCCAGCACCACGCTGGTGAGGTTGGCACCACTGGAGCGGTGTACCTGCAGCACCTCCACAGAAGCCCCCGGCTCCAGCAACAGCAACAGCCGCAGCGACAGGATCCCCTCACCGCCGCCGGCGTCACTCACCAGCTCCAGGCTGGTGGGGACGGCGCCGCGCACCCGCAGGGCCAGCACCGAGCGGGCCGTGGCGCCATTGAGCAGCACCGGCCAGAGATCGGCGCTGCCGGTGGCGGCCAGCACCTGGCCCAGGGTCTCGCTGAGCTCCGCTCCGCTGATGGGCTCGACGCCCGCCGGCAGGCTGATCCCGGCGAGGGGATCGCTGCGGCCATCGAGGTGCAGCCGCAGGCTGCCGGCCGCCACCTCCGGTTGAGCCGCCGGGGCGGGGGTGAGCAGCGTGGGGTTCAAGGCGGTGAGCGGCGCCAGGTCGGTGAAGCGCCAGGCCTCATCGCGCCGGGACGGCAGAGGGATCTGGGCCAAAGCCTGGGCCGCCCGCTGGCGGCTGGCGGCCAGGGCATCGGCGCCACCGGACGCTGTGGCCAGCAGGGCGGCGATCCAGCCGCCCGGGCCGGCGCCGGCCGCGGCCGTGGGGGTGGAGAGCGAAGCGGCCACCATCTCAGAGCACCTCCGCAGGGGTGCGCTCCAGCGCCGCCAGTTCGGCGTCGACCCAGTCGTAGCCGCGCTCCTCCAGTTCCAGGGCCAGCTCCTTGCCGCCCGTTCGCAGGATCCGCCCGGCCGCCATCACATGCACGTAGTCGGGGGTGATCACATCCAGCAACCGCTGGTAGTGGGTGATCAGCAGGGTGGCGTTGTCGGGGCCGGCCAGGTGGTTCACCCCCCCGGCCACGATGCGAAGGGCATCGATGTCGAGGCCGGAGTCGGTTTCATCGAGCACCGCCACCAGGGGATCGAGCAGGGCCATCTGCAGGATCTCGTTGCGCTTCTTCTCACCGCCGGAGAAGCCCTCGTTGACGCTGCGCTCCAGGAAGGCCGGATCCATCTGCACCACCTGCAGCCGTTCGCGCACCAGATCCTCGAAGGCGAAGGTGTCGAGCTCCTCCTCCCCCTTGCCGGCCCGGCGGGCGTTGGTGGCCACCCGCAGGAATTCGAGATTGCTCACCCCCGGGATCTCCACCGGGTACTGGAAACCGAGAAACAGGCCGGCGCGGGCCCGCAGCTCCGGTTCCAGGCTCAGCAGATCCTCGCCCAGGTAGTGCACCGTGCCGCCGGTGACCGTATAGGCCGGATGGCCTGCCAGCACCTTGGAGAGGGTGCTCTTGCCGCTGCCGTTGCGGCCCATCACCGCGTGGATCTCGCCGGCACGGACGGTCAGGGACACCCCCTTGAGGATGGGCTGGTCCTCCACACGGGCCTGGAGATCATGGATCTCAAGCAGTACGGGAGCGTCGGGGCGGATCACGGCGGGGGAGAAAAGGGCAGGAAGTGAAAAGTGGCGAGGCCTGGGGCGACCCCGGGCCGGGATCAGCCGACCGAACCCTCGAGCTTGAGAGCCAGCAGCTTGTCGGCTTCGGCGGCGAACTCCATCGGCAGCTGGTTGAACACATCGCGGCAGAAGCCGCTCACCATCATCGACACCGCCTCCTCGAAGGCGATCCCCCGGCTCTGGAGATAGAAGAGCTGGTCGGCGGAGATGCGGCAGGTGCTGGCCTCGTGCTCGATGCTGGCGTCCGGCTGCTGGGAGCGGATGTAGGGGTAGGTGTTGGCAGCGGCCTGGTCGCCGATCAGCATCGAATCGCACTGGCTGTAGTTGCGGGCGCCCACGGCCTTGGGCCCCAGCTGCACCAGCCCCCGGTAGCTGTTGGAGGAATGGCCGGCGCTGATCCCCTTGCTCACGATCGTGGAGCGGGTGCGGGGGCCCACGTGGATCATCTTGGTGCCGGTGTCGGCCTGCTGGCGGTGGTTGGTGAGGGCCACCGAGTAGAACTCGCCCACCGAATCGGCCCCCTGCAGCACACAGCTGGGGTACTTCCAGGTGATCGCCGAGCCGGTTTCCACCTGGGTCCAGCTGATGTGGCTGCGATCGCCGCGGCACTGGCCCCGCTTGGTGACGAAGTTGTAGATACCGCCTTTACCATTCTCATCCCCCGCATACCAGTTCTGGACGGTGGAGTACTTGATCGAGGCGTCGTCGAGGGCCACCAGTTCCACCACCGCCGCGTGCAGCTGGTTGGTGTCGAACATCGGCGCGGTGCAGCCCTCCAGATAGCTCACAGACGCCCCTTCCTCGGCCACGATCAAGGTGCGCTCGAACTGGCCGGTGTCGCCGGAGTTGATGCGGAAATAGGTGGAGAGCTCCATCGGGCAGGCCACCCCCTTCGGGATGAACACGAAGGAGCCGTCGCTGAAGACGGCGGAATTGAGGGCGGCGAAGTAGTTGTCGTTGCCGGGCACCACCGTGCCGAGGTACGTCTCGATCAGATCAGCGTGGTCCTTCACCGCCTCACTGATCGAGCAGAAGATCACGCCGTGCTCGGCCAGCTTCTCCCGGTAGGTGGTGGCGATCGAGACGCTGTCGAACACTGCATCCACGGCCACGTTGGAGAGGCGCTTCTGTTCACTGAGGGGGATGCCGAGCTTCTCGAAGGTTTCCAGGAGCTTGGGATCCACCTCATCGAGGCTGGCCTTCTTCTCCTGTTGCTTGGGCGCCGCGTAGTAGATCATCTCCTGGTAGTCGATCGGCGGATGGCCCAGGCTCGCCCAGTCGGGCTCCTCCATCTGCAGCCACTGGCGGAACGAGCGCAGGCGGAAATCGAGCAGGAAGGCCGGCTCCATTTTCTTGGCGGAAATCAGCCGCACCACGTCCTCATCGAGCCCCTTGGCGATCTTCTCGGTTTCGATGTCGGTGACGAAGCCGTATTTGTACGGCTGGCTCACCAGATCGCCGACCGTTGCGCTGCTCGCCATGGGAATAGGGGGCCGGTTCAGCCGGCGGTGAGGGTCTGGATGTCTTCGAGGCTGATGGTCTGCTGCTCGCCGCGGAAGGGGTTGTCTTCGGTGAGGAACAGCATGCAGTGGCATTCCTTGCGTTCGCGCATCGGCACGCAGGGGCAGTTCCAGAAGGCCTGGGCCACCTCGGCCTCCTTGTCCTCGTAATGGCGGCAGGGGCAGAGGGCACCGCCCAGTTCGTCCTTGTGCCGGGCCAGACCCTCCAGCACCACCGCAGTGACTCCCGGATCGCTGCAGAAGTAGGTGCCGGTGCGCTGGGCGTAGGTTTCGGCGAAACGGCGGATCACCTCCAGGCTGTCGGCACCGGCTGCGGGGGTGGTGGTGGAGGCGTCGGTCATGGGCAGAGCGTCGGTTGCGCGCACCGGTGGATCGAATAACGAAACACTTTGGTTTCGTTACTACGGGAGCCTAAGGCACTGGCGCGGTCCGTTGTCGGCGTTGGATCGTCATTGTGACGCCCAGGCGGGCACCACGGCCGAGCCCCCAATCCCCCGGCATGCGTGGCATCGTGTTTTGGTCAGACGCCCGTCGTTTTGGTCAGACGCCCGTCATGAGCGCCCCCGCCCAGTCACCAGCCCCCGCGGCCGGCCCTGCCGAGGGGGGCCATCCCACCCGGGACGCCGTCCTGTCGGTGCTGCTGCGGGAAGGTGAAGCGACGGCGGCCCAGCTGGCGGGGTCCCTGGGGGTGTCGGTGCAGGCCATGCGCCGTCACCTGCGCAGCCTCGAGGACGACGGCCTGGTGGAAGCCAGCCCCTCCCATGAAGGCCCTGGCCGGCCCAGCAACCGCTGGCGACTCACCGCCCAGGGCCAGGGACGCTTTCCCGATGGCAGTGAGAACTTCGCCCTCGGCCTGCTCCGCACCCTCACCGAAAGCCTGCCGGCGGACACGCTGGAACTGGTGCTGCGCCAGCAGGCCGAGGAGAAGGCGGCCGACTACCGCCGCCTGATCGGCAACGGTCCCCTGGGCCACCGGCTCGAGCGGCTGGTGGAACTGCGGCGCCAGGAGGGTTACCTGGCCGAATGCCGCCGCGACGACGACCCCGCCGCCACCGCCGACACGCCCGCCTGGGTGATCAGCGAGTTCCACTGTTCGGTGGTGCGCATCGCCGAGCAGTACCCGGTGGTCTGCGACCAGGAGTTACGCCTGATCCGCCACACCTTCCCCGACTGCGCCGTCGAGCGGGTGCACTGGCGCCTGGAGGGGGGCCACAGCTGCGGCTTCCGCGTCGCCCCCCTGGCCGCCAGCCCCGCCCCGGGCCCCTGAGCCGTGCTCAGTCCTGACGAGCTGCAGGAGCTGGAGGCCACCCTGCTCCCCACCCTGGAGCGCCACCACCTGCGGCTCCTGGCCCATGGCCTGCGCACCCTGCAGGCCATCGCCGGACACCCCAGCGGCGGGCTCCCTGCGGCCGGGGCGATCGAGGCCTGGGCCTGCCAGCAGCCGGTGATCCAGGACGACCCCGACTTCGCACGCGCCTTCCTGAACCAGATGGGCCGGGTGGGAGAGCAACTGGCGGCCATCGCCGCCGCCACCGGCCGGGAGCCCCTGGCCCTCGATCTCGCCGACCTGGTCCACTGGGCCACCCAGGAGGCGGACCGCCGCGTCAGGTCCCCGGCAGCCCCACCAGGCCCGCCACCAGGCTGACCCCGGCCAGGGCGGCGGCGGCGGCCACCACCCCCCGCCAGCCGGGCCGGTCCCCCTCCAGAGCCGCCAGGGGAAGGGCCATCACCGGCGCCGTCGACAGCAGGGCCACGGCGAGGCCCCCCGGCAGACCCGCCAGGGCGGTCTGCTGCAGCGCGATGCCGGCGCTGGTGCCCAGCAGGGTGGCCGCCAGGGCCAGGGGCCAGCGGCGTCGGGCCGGCCGGGGGCCATTGGCCGCCCGCGGCAGCCCCACCAGCAACGGCAGCATCACCACCGCCGCCGCCGCCAGCCGCAGGGTGGCGGCCTGCAGCGGTTCCGGCCCCCCGGCCAGCAGCCCCGCCCGCGCCAGCAGGGCTCCCCCACTGCCGCAGGCCAGGGCCCCAAGGGCCAGGGCCACCCCGGCCCCCTCGGCGTTTGGAGGCCCGCCAGCCCCCTCCCCCCCCTCCGGCGGGGCCGCCTGGGGTGCGCGCTGATGCACCACCAGCAGCACCGCCAGGCTGATCAGCAGGATCCCCAGCCACTGGGCCGGCCGGGGGACCTCCCCCAGCAGCGCCACCCCCGCCAGGCTGGTGACCGCCGGACCGCCGGCGTCGATGGTGAGGGTGCGCCGGGTTCCCAGCCGCCGCAGGGCCGCGAAGAACAGGGTGTCCCCCAGGGCGATCCCCAGCACCCCGCTGAGGGCCAGCAGCAGCAGCGAGCGCGGCGCCACCTGCCAGGGCAGCGCCAGGGCCAGCGGCAGCAGCAGGGCCACCGCCAGCAGGTTCTTGAGCAGATTCAGCCGGGCCGCCGAGAGGGAGGTGGGCAGCCGGCGCCAGAGCAGGCTGGCGAGGGCCCAGCAGAACGCGGCCGCCAGGGCGGCGGCGACGGGAGCGGCGGACAAGGGGCCGCGGGAGGGTGGGAGAGTTGCGATCATCGCCTGATCGCGCCCCATCGCCTGAGCCTCCGTGAGCGGATCCATCGCCGACGCCATCAGTTTCTTCCGGCTCAGCTGCGGCCGCTGGCGCTCCCAGCGCAGCAGCCACCACCTGCTGCACCGGCGCGCCGAAGCGGGCGGCTCCTTCATTGAAGTGGTGGAGCTGGAGGCGGCCGATCCGCGCCTGGAGGCGATCGCCGTGCTGCACGGCCAGGATCCGGGCGGTCTGGTGGGGGGCTGCCGGGTGCGTTGGAGCGGCTCGATGGCCTGGGACAAGGCCGGCGAGGCCCACGAGGGCGAAAGTGTCTTCGGCCTGATCCCCACCGATGAACGCGGCCGCCAGGGCCTGCTGCTGCGCGACCGCGGCTACGCCGAAACGGCGCCGGTGGCGGGGCATTTCGCCATGGACGACCGGGACGGCCTGCTGCTCACCACCAGCTACGAGACGATGAACAGCCTGGAGCGGTTCAGCTTCGCCGGACCCGACGTGCGCCTGCGCACCAGCACGGTCGAGGGGCTCTCCAACACCGCCTCCTTCTGCGTCGAGACCCGGATCCCCAGCGAGACGGCTCCCCCGGCCGGCGTCGCCACAAACAGCCCCGAATCCAGCCCCGAATCCGCCTGCCTGTCAGCCCTGGGCTGGTGAGAGCGGCGACGCCGGCGTTGTGTCACCAACGTTACGGACTGTGAGCCCTGCCCTCCCGCGCCCGGGGCCGCCGTGGCCCTACTTCTACGATCCCCAACGACGGATGCCGGACCACGCGTGGCTCTTCCACTCCTCAAATACGCCCCAACTTCCCAGAACTCGCGTGTCGAGCCGTTCCGGGTGGGTTCCGACGAGGACCCCAAGGCCGTGTCCTTGGACAAAGCCTTGGACAGGGAAGATCAGAACTTCCTGATTGAAGCGGCCTACCGCCAGATCTTCTTCCATGCCTTCAAGGTCGACCGCGATCGCACCCTTGAATCCCAGCTGCGGGACGGCCAGATCAACGTGCGGGAGTTCATCCGCTCGCTGTGCCTGTCGGACACCTTCAACCGCAGCTTCTACAACCTCAACAGCAACTACCGGGTGGCCCGCCACCTGGTCGAGAAGCTGCTGGGCCGCCCGGTCCACGGCAAGTCCGAGGAGATCGCCTGGTCTGCCGTTCTGATGACCCGCGGGGTCCGGGGCATGGTCGACGACATCCTCGACTCCAAGGAGTACCTCGACGCCTTCGGCTATGACACCGTGCCTTACCACCGCAACCGGGTGGTGGGCTTCCGCGAGGTCGGTGAGACCCCCTTCAACCTCACCTCCCCCCGCTACGAGTCGTACTACCGGGGCATTCTGGGCTTCCCCCAGATCGTCTACACCGGCAAAACCCGCAGCTTCCCGGAGCGCGCCCAGCAGCGTCGTGGCGGCTTCCCGCAGGACTACCTCCCCTGGGTCCGCACCCTGCCCGCCCTGCGTGGCGTCGGCCGCGCCGCCGCCGGCAACACCGGCATGGACTACCTCTCCAAGGTTCCCTATCGCAGCATCGGTCGCTGAGTCCAGGCCGCATCAGCCCCAGCTTCGACTCCACCCTGGCCCTGCAGCGTCACCGCTTCAGGGCTCTTCTGCGTCCTTGTCTGGCCCATGGCGGCCGGGCGCGCCCCAGGCCGTCAGTGGATCCTGACCACGGGGGATCGGTGTCGTCCAAAGACGCAAAGCACCTCCAGACTGATCCCAAATGAATCCTGATGTTGTGAGCCAGAAGACGCTGACTTCCCTGGCGATGATGACGCTGCGCCAACTGCGGCAGATCGCCAGTGACCTCGGCGTTTCGCTCTACAGCCGCAAGTCCAAGGAGGAGCTGGTGGAAGCCATCAGCACCCGTCAGGTGGAGGATGGGGAAGGGCGGAGTCTTGAGCGCATTGAGGCGGAGATGCCCCCGGCACCGCGGCCCGCCGCTGAAACCCGCGTCGTCTTCCTGCCCCGTGATCCCCAGTGGGCCTATGTCTTCTGGGACATTTCCGAGGACGACCGCGGCGATGCCCTCCATGCCGGCGCCTCCCAGCTCTGCCTGCGCGTCGCCGACGTGACCGGCCTGGTCGGTGGCTCCTCCCATCCCCACACCCTCCAGGAGGTGGTGGTCGACAGCCATGCCACCGAGTGGTACCTCCCCGTTCCCCTCTCCGACCGCGACTACCGGGTCGAGCTCGGCTATCGCAAGGGCGGTGGCGGCGGCTGGAT
>CAIXBB010000035.1 GCA_903917565.1 uncultured cyanobacterium
AACACCCGCTGCTGGCGTCAACCCGTAGAAGTGTGGATCAACAAGCCAACAGAGGAACCCAATCCAATGCTCGCGCTACCCTTGATCCAGGCCGCCTGAATGGCAGCCCAGGAGTGACAACTTCCCTGAAAGTCACCGCGGGTGGCGATCCCCGTGGACTGGTGGAACGGACGGAAGGTCCACGGGCCCGGCCCGCGCTAGCGTTCAACACATCGTTGTACGGCTGCCGTCATGGTGCTCGGTGTGCGGGTGGAGCCGGAGCTGGAGCGCCAGCTGGATCAGCTCGCGCGGCAGCTGGGCAAGACGCGCAGCGCCTGCATCCGCGAGGCCATCAGCCACTATCTGAGCCGCCATGGCGACGCTGCCGAGGCACGCCGGCAATCGGAACACCTCGCCCAGGTGGAGCCGCCCCACTGGAGTGAGCAGCTGCCCGACTGGAACGACTGGACCGCATGACACCAGCCGTTCTGTGCCGCGGATCGGTGGTGACCGTGGCCAGCCCTGGGGTCTACTCCGGAAAACCACGGCCTGCGGTGGTGGTCCAGGCGGATCGCTGGCTCCAGGCCCATCCCAGCGTCACCCTCTGCCCGCTCACCAGCACCCTCCGGCAGGCCCCCCTGGTGCGGGTCGCCGTGGAGCCCTCAGGGCGCAATGGCCTGCGCAAGCCGTCCCAGCTGATGGTCGACAAACTCTTCACCGTGCCGGTCCAGGCGGTGGGCGAGGTGGTGGGGCAGCTGGAGCCCCAGGTGCTGGTGGATCTGGATCTGGCCCTGCGGGGTTGGCTGGAGCTGCCCTGAGGGCTTGGTGCTCGCCGTTTCCTGCATCGTCCGGCCAACGTTTCCTGCATCAGAAGCTCGACGTTTCCAGCATTAGAGTCCCGATATCTGCTGCATCGGCACGCCCGCCATGGCCGCCAGCAACGCCTTGGCCTACCGCCCCCGCATCGCTGACGGCGAGCTGCGCGCCTGCCTGGCTTCCGCCGGCGCGGTGGTGATCGAAGGACCGAAAGCCTGCGGCAAGACCCGCCTGGCCCAGCAGCTGGCCGCCTCCACCGTGCTGCTGGATGTGGACACCGCCGCCCGCCAGGCGCTGGCGGTGGATCCGGCCCTGGTGTTGGCGGGTCCTCGGCCGCGCCTGCTGGATGAGTGGCAGGTGGAGCCGGCGCTCTGGAACCTGGTGAGGCGGGCCGTGGATGCCGTCGAGGCGCCGGGGCAATTTCTGATCACCGGTTCGGCGGTGCCGGCCGATGACGCCGAGCGCCATACCGGGGCGGGCCGCTTTTCGTTTCTGCGGCTGCGGCCCATGACCTTGCGGGAGAGCGGCGCCGGCCAGGGCGGCGTCTCGCTGGCGGCGCTGCTGGCGGGGGAGCCGCCCAGCTGCTCCGATCCAGGGCTGGCGATGGCGGATCTGGCCGAGCTGGTGTGCCGCGGCGGCTGGCCGGCCCAGCTGGAGCGGCCCCTGGCGGCGGCCTCCCGGGCCGCCCGCGACTACCTGGAGCAGGTGCGCCAGGTGGATGTGCAGCGGGTGGATGGGCGGCGGCGGGATCCCCAGCGGCTGGGGGCCCTGCTGCGTTCCCTCGGCCGCAACGTGGCCACCGAGGTGAGCCTGGCCACCCTGGCGGCCTATGCCGGCGGCGCCGATGGCCCGCTCGACCCGCGCACCGTTTCCGACCACCTGTTGGCCCTGGAGCGGTTGATGGTGCTGGAAAACCAGCCCGCCTGGCGGCCCCATCTGCGTTCCAAGGCGGCCCTGCGCCAGGCCCCCCGGCGCCACTTCTGCGACCCCTCCCTGGCGGTGGCGGCCCTCGGCGGCAGCCCCGATCGCCTGCTCAAGGATCTGGAATGGCTGGGATTGCTGTTCGAGTCGCTCGTGATCCGTGACCTGCGGGTGCTGGCTCAGGCGCTCGATGGCGAGGTGTTCCACTACCGCGACAACTACGGCGTCGAGGTGGACGCGATCGTGCAGCTGCGCGATGGCCGCTGGGGCGCGATCGAGGTGAAGCTGGGCCAGGGCCAGGTGGAGGCCGCCGCCGCAGGCCTGCTGCGCTTTCGCCAACAGATCGACACCAGCCGCACCGGCGAACCCGCCTTCCTGGCGGTGGTCTGCGGCAGCGGCTATGGCTACCGGCGGGCGGATGGCATCGCCGTGGTGCCGGTGGGGGCGCTGGGGCCGTGAGGCTCTGGGGCCGTGCGTACTGGTCTAGTCTGGTCTGGTTGATCCGTGTGCGGCCATGGTGTCCCGTACCAGCCCTGGTCAGAGCAGGGGCCCGAGCCGTGTGGTGAACATGCTCGAAGCCAAGACCCACCTCTCGCGGCTCGTGGAGGCGATCGAAACCGGCGCCGAAGCCGAAGTGGTGATCGCCCGCAACGGTCGGCCCGTGGCACGGCTCACCAGCCTGCAGGCCCCTGAACGGCCCCGCCGGTTGGGCATCGCCCGGGGGCAGTTCGTGGCGCCCGACTCCATCGATGGCGCCAACCATCTGATCGCCGACCTGTTCGAGCAGGGTTGATGCGCCTGCTGCTTGATACCCACACCTTTCTCTGGGCGATCACCGATGACCCGAAGCTTGGGCCCCTCAGCCGTGAGCTGATCACCCAGCAGGCCAGCGCGGTGTTCCTCAGCCATGTTTCGCTCTGGGAGATCGCCATCAAGCACGGCCTCGCCCGCGGCGACATGCCCCTGTCGGCTCGCGAGGCCATCCCCTGGGCGGAGCAATCCGGCTTTGCGTTCCTCCCGATCGACCTCCCCCATCTGCTGGCGCTCGAACAGCTGCCCCTGCACCTCCGCGATCCGTTTGACCGTCTGCTGGTGGCCCAGGCCATCAGCGGCCCGTTCACCCTGCTCAGTGCCGACGCGGCGTTCACCGCCTATGGCTGCCCTCTGCAGGATGCGCGCGGCTGAAGCGGGCAGAGCCCGGCCACCCACGCCAAACTGGCCCCATGAGCGCCTCGGCCCGCCTCTCCAGCACAGGCTTCCTGCTGCCATGAACGAGGCTGAAACCCGCGCCGAGCTGATCGATCCGTTGCTGGTGGCGGCCGGTTGGGGTGTGGTGGAGGGCAGCCGCATTTGCCGCGAGTTTCCGATCGCTCCCGGGCGCATTGAAGGCGGCGGCCGCCGCGGCAAATCCCTCAGTGCCGACTACGTGCTCAGCTACCGCAACACCGCCCTGGCGGTGGTGGAAGCCAAGGCCGATGGGCTGCCGCTCTCTGAAGGCGTCGGCCAGGCCAAGGAGTATGCCGCCAAGCTCCAGCTGCGCTTCACCTACGCCAGCAATGGCAAGGGCATCTACGCCATTGATAGGGACTCGGGCGAGGAGGGGGAGGCCGACGGCTTCCCCACGCCCCAGAAGCTGTGGGCGCGCACCTTCGCCGAAGAGAACGCCTGGCGCGATCGCTTCGCCGCCATCCCCTACCCCGACAAGGGCGGCAGCTGGCAGATCCGCTTCTACCAGGAGATCGCCGTGAAGCGAGTGCTGGAGGCGATCGCCTCCGGCCACAACCGCATCCTGCTGACGCTGGCCACCGGCACCGGCAAGACCTCCATCGCCTTCCAGATCCTCTGGAAGCTGTTTGCGGCCCGCTGGAACCTTTCCGGCGAACCCACCCGCCGGCCCCGCATCCTGTTTCTGGCCGATCGCAACAACCTCGCCGATCAGGCTTTCAACGACTTCACCGCCTTCGCATCCTTCGAAGAGAACGCCCTGGCGCGGATCGAACCCGATGACTTGCGCAAAAAGGGTCGGGTGCCCACCTACGCCAGCGTCTTCCTCACCATCTTCCAGACCTTCATGAGCGGCCCGCCGGTGGACGGCAAGCCCTCCCCCTGGTTAGGCCAGTACCCCGCCGATTTCTTTGATGTCATCGTGATCGATGAATGCCACCGGGGCGGCGCCAACAACGAATCCACCTGGCGGGGCATCCTCGAGTATTTCGCCCCCGCTGTGCAGCTGGGCCTCACCGCCACCCCCCGCCGCGCCGGCAACACCGACACCTACGCCTACTTCGGCGAACCGGTCTACAGCTACTCGCTCAAGGAGGGCATCAACGACGGCTTCCTCACCCCCTTCCGCGTCAAGCAGATCACCACCACCCTCGACGAGTACGTCTACACCCCCGACGACACGGTGGTGGAAGGGGAGATCGAGGCCGGCAAGCTCTACAAGGAGGCCGATTTCAACCGCATCATCGAGATCCAGCAGCGGGAGCGCCAGCGGGTCGAGATCGTCATGGCTCAGATCGATCAGCGCCAGAAGGCGATCGTGTTCTGCGCCACCCAGGACCACGCCCTGGCCATCCGCGACCTGATCAACCAGCTCAAGAGCAGCAGCGATCCCAACTACTGCCAGCGGGTCACCGCCAACGACGGCGAGCTGGGCAACACCTGGCTGCGGGCCTTCCAGGACAACGAGAAGACGATCCCCACCATCCTCACCACGTCGCAAAAGCTCTCCACCGGTGTGGACGCCCGCAATGTGCGCACCATCGTGCTGCTGCGGCCCGTGAATTCGATGATCGAGTTCAAGCAGATCATCGGCCGTGGCACCCGCCTGTTCGACGGCAAGGATTACTTCACCATCGTCGACTTCGTGAAGGCCCACCACCACTTCAGCGATCCGGAGTGGGATGGGGAGCCGCTGGAGCCTGGGGAGATCGAGCCCAAGGCTGTGGTTCCTGATGGCGAACCCGAGCCGCCCAAGGAGGGGGACGATGAGCCGGAAGGGCCCAAGCGCCGCCCCACCAAGGCCCGCATCAAGCTGGGTGATGGCAAGGAGCGCTCGATCCAGCACATGCTGGTCACCTCCTTCTGGCATCCCGATGGCCGGCCGATGAGCTCCCAGCAGTTCATCGAGCTGCTCTACGGCCAGCTGCCGGAGTTCGTGAAGGATGAGGCCGAACTGCGCGAGCTCTGGAGTGCGCCCGACACCCGCCGCAAGCTGCTGCAGGGGCTGGAGGAGAAGGGCTTCGGCTCTGATCAGCTGGCGGAGATGCAGCGGATCATCGAGGCCGAGAACAGCGATCTGTTCGATGTGCTGGCCCATGTGGCCTATGCCCTGCCGCCCGTTCCCCGCCAGGAGCGGGCCGAGAACGCCCGCCTCTACATCCACTCCAAATTCACCAGCAAGCAGCAGGTCTTCCTCAACTTCGTGCTGCAGCACTACGTGAGCACGGGGGTGCAGGAGCTGGCCACCGAGAAGCTCACCCCCCTGCTGCAGCTCCGCTACCAGAACTCGATTGCTGATGCCGTCGCCGATCTCGGCCCGCCTACCGAAATCGGCCAGGTGTTTACGGGCTTTCAGCGTTATCTCTACGAGCCGCAAGGGTGAGCATTGGCCTGATCATGCTTTTCGTGAGGTGGGGGCTCTGCCCTGATCAGCGGCGCTGGAACACCCCCTGGCCGTTGAGGTTGAGATTATCGATCCGCACCGCCGAGGCACGGCTGCCGGGGCCGACCGTGAAGGTCACGGCACTGGGGCCATAGGCGTTCTCGCCGCTGGGCTGGTAGCGGAAGCTGTCGCCGCTCACCGGGGTGAGCGGAAAGGAGCGGAGCCGGGGGCCCAGCTGCAGGGCCAGACCATCACCGCGGCGCACCACTGAGATCGGGCCCACGTAGGCGTTGGCGTAGGCCCCGGTGTAGGCGCCGGCGGGGCGGGCCGGCAGCGGCCGGGCCGGGGTGACCACCGTCGGGTAGTCCTGCTGCTGCATGGCCTGGAACAGGGGGTGCAGGGCGGCCAGGTAGTCAAGCCGAACCTCTCCGGTGGTGGCCAGGTCGAGGAAGCTGAGGCTCAGGGCCTCCGGCACCCCCAGCGGCTGGCTGTTGGAGAGCACGGCGATGCCGAGGGATTCCGCCGGCAACAGGTAGACGGCCGTGGCGGCGCCGAGATCGAAGGCTCCCGAATGGCTCAGCTGCACCGTGCCACGGTCTGTGTAGCTCACGTTCCAGCCCAGTCCGTAGAAGCCGGCCCGGTCGGTGGCTGGATCGCGGGGCTGGTGGCTGACGATCTGGGGCCGGTGGGTCTCGGCGAGGGCCGCCGCAGCCACCACCGGACGGCCATCGAGACGGCCGCCAGCCAGCTGCAGCCGCAGCCACTGGCCCAGATCCCTGACGCTGGAGCTCACCCCGCCGGCGGGAGCCTGGGCATCGGCATCCCGCTGGTAACGGGCCACCCAGCGGCCCCCCTCCGGCACGTGCAGGGACGCGTGGTTGGTGGCGTTGACGAAATCGCTGTACCGGGAGCTGGTGCGGGCCATACCCAGGGGCCGGTAGAGCCGTTCGCTGGAGAGCTGCTCCCAGGGGCGGCCCACGGCGTTGGCGGCGGCCACGGCGCCGGCGGTGAAGCCGAAGTTGGTGTAGGCGTAATCGGCACGGAAACGGTTGCCGGTGGGGAGCAGCCGCAGGCGCGCGAGGATCGTGGCCCGATCGAAGCCCAGGTCTTCGAGGTGATCGCCGGCGTGGTCGGGCAGGCCGCTGCGGTGGGCCAGCAGATCGCGGATGGTCACAGCGGCGGCGATGGCCGGCGGACCGATCCGGGCCTCCGGCAGGGTGCGCAGCACCGGGTCGTTCCAGCCCAGGCGCCCGTCGCCCACCAGGCCCGCCACCACCGTGGAAGCGATCGGCTTCGAGAGCGACGCCAGCTGGAAGATGGTGTCGGCATCGACGGCACCGGGCTGTCCCACCTTCCGTACGCCGTAGCCCTTGAGGAACACCACCCGGTCGCCCTGCACCACAACGATCGCCAGGCCCGGCACGCCGGTGCGGCGCAGCATCCCGCTGGCCAGGGCGTCGAGCTTCGGCAGGGCGGCGGTCAGCCGGCCCGCCGTGACCTGGCGCGGTGGCGGGGGTGGCCCGGAAGGGGGCTCGGCGCCCCTGGCGGCACGGAGAGGGTGGACCGCCAGGGCAAGGCCTAGGACCAGAGCGGCCGCCCCGGGGCGACGGAGGACGCGTGGGGCCAAGAGGGCTCTGCGACTGGAGAAAAGCTAGGCCCGCGCTAGCGGAGCTCCCGCAGTGGGTCCATGACGGGGGAGGGACCCGCCAGGGATTGCCCCAGCCAGCGGGCTTCCTCCATCGCCGCCGGGCGCAGGCGAGCCAAGGCGTCAGCCGAGGCCTCCCCCGTGAGCAGCAAGGCCCGGTACTGCTTCAGGGCCGACGTGGGACGGAACAACAGGCCCGCCGCCAGGGCCAGACCGCAGCCCATCAGGTAGTCGATCCAGCGGTGGGGGATGTACCAGGCCACCAGGGGGCCGTAGCCGACAAAGGCCACGCCACTGGAAATCAGCGCCGTACGCAGGTACTGAGTCCTGTTCACGGCCACCATCAGAGCGGCCGTTCCCCCCAACACCAGGCCGGTGCTGACCTCGTTGAGGCCGATGCTGTTGAACACCAGCAGGGGCATCAGGATTCCAAGGGTCACGCCCACCATTCGATCCCGCACCCGGCCCAGGGTGGCCCCGAGGCTGTCGTTGAGCAGCAGCACCACACCGAAGTAGAGGTATTTGGGCTCAACGGCGCCGAGGCCTTCGCCGATGGCCAGGGCCAGCGCCGCGAACACGAGCTTGCGCCAGAAGAAGGCGGAAGCGAGGTTGGTGCGGAGGCGCTGGGCCAGGGGCGGCTCCCCAGCAGCCGATTCCTTGGTGGGCCTCTCCTTTTGTGGCAGGCCTGCAGGAGTGAGGACGATCTGGGTGACGCTGCCGATGGCGAGCCCGAGCACGATCGCAGCCAGTTGGTTGCCCACACTCGTCCAGCTGCTGGTGGCACTGAGCAACGGCAGCACACCGGTGATGGCGAGCACGTTGGCCAGCGGCCGCAGTTTGCCGGGCAGCAGCAGCATCAGACATTGCATGGTGGCCGCCACCAGCCCGAACACGAACACCGTTGGCGCCCCGGCGAAGGCCTCACCCATCAGCAGGCCGATGGCCATCGACAGGCCAATCACCCCCACCAGCACGGGATAGATCGGCAGCGGCCAGCGGCTGAAATCCGGCCGCACCACCAGCGCGGCCACGATCACCCCGTAGGCGGCCTCGCCGCTGGCCAGGCCTAACCCCGCCGCGATGGCGGCCGTGAAGGCCGAAGCCAGGCCGATCACCAGCGCCGCCCGCAACCCCAAGGGGGGAGCCATGGCGCTCATCGGCGGCGGCCGCCAAGGGCCTGCACCCAGCCCACCAGCAGCACCACCACCAGCAGCGCCACCCAGAACCACAACCGCGGCGGGCTGCTGGCGGCGGCCAGGGCCAGCAGCAGCAGGGCCAGCCACGGGGCCGGGGCCGCCCAGGGCGCCAGCCAGGGCCGGAGGGCCTCGCGGATCGGATGCTTCTGGCGCGCTTCGTTCAATGCTCGGTCCCCCCGATCCAGCGCAGGAATGGCATCACGAAACTCAGCAGGGGTCGCCGCTCCAGATCCACCCGGGCGAGGGCCGGGGTGCCGTTCTCCAGCTCCAGATCGGGGCCGGACCCGCCGCTCCAGTGCAGGCCGCTGGGGGTGGGGCCCCGCTCCAGATCCACCAGCACCAGCACCATCGGCGAGGTGACCTTGTCTCCCAGGGTGGCGAGCGGATCACCGCCTTCGCCGAAGGCCTCCTGACGGGTGCGGGAGGCCAGATTGATGGCCAGATCGGTATCGCCCACCACCCGGGTGAGGGCCTCCACATTCAGGGAGATGGGCGACAAGGAGCGGATGTGGCCGGTCAGGGAGCCGTAGCGCTGATCGGTGCCCCCGTAGCGAGCCCGGGTCTGCAGTTGGGGTTCCACCATGATCTCGGCCCCGGGACGCAGCCGGCTGGCATCGGCCTCCGTGAACAGGGCGATGGCCGTGTGGTGGTGCGACACAGGCTGGGGCGGGGAGCCCACGATGGCGATCCGTTGGCCCGGGATCACCGCCTGGCCCGGGGCCACCAGCAGCGACAGCAGGGCGCCGCCCCGGGGGGAGAACACCTTCTGGCTGGTGCTCTGGGCCTGCAGTTCGGCGCGTCCCGCCTCCAGCTGGGCGATCTGGGCTTCCAGGGCCCGCATCTGGCTCTTGTTGCGCAGGTAGAGATCCTGGGCCCCCACCCAGAGGGGGCTGTAGCGGGGGATGACTTCGTCTTTTCGCAGGGATTCGAGGGCGGACAGCTGCTGCCCCACGGGCCCATTGGTGGTGCGCAGGGTCGCGATCTGGCTGCGCATCGCCGCCTGCTGCTGATCGATGGCCAGGTTCTGGCGGCGGATCGCATCGGGGTTGGCCGCCACCCAGCCGCCACCGGGGGCCGCCTGGTCGACCCGGTTGATCGTGGCCAGCAGTTGCCCCTGCTGCAGTGGAGCGCCGACTGCAACGGCTAAGCGCTGGATCTGGCCAGCAGAGCGGGCGTAGACACCGCTGCGACTTTCCGGCTCCAGCAGCACGGCGCCACCATGCACCTGGACCGGCACCCCGGGGGAGAGAGCCCAGGCCAGGGCAAGGCCGCTGACGGCCCCGATCGGCAGCAGCCGGGGCAGAAGTGGATCAGATGCAGCCCTGGCGCCGGAGTCTGCAGGGATCGTGGCGTCTACCATGCACCACGGGCCCGAGGGCGCAGACGGAGCCCGCATAGGATAGGAGCGCGTGCATGGATGGCTCCTTGGCAGGCGGCAGGCGTCGAGGATTCAGCGCTGCGCTGCTGTTCGCCTGGCCGCTCGCGGCATCCTCAGCCGCATGGGCTGGCCCGCCCGCAGCCGCCCTGGCCGGCCAGGCCACTGCCGTGATCAACCTGAGCCTCCAGCAGGCCCTGGGCCTCGGGATGGAGCGCTCCCTGGCCATGCGCAGCGCCGCCGTGGCCATCGAGCAGGGCCGGGCCCTGGTGGCACTGGCCGGCAGTCCGTTTCTGCCCAAACTCGATCTGGTGGGTCTGGGCACCTACGCCCAGGTGGGCACCGACATCAACTTCATCAGCAATCTCTCGTTCCTCGGCGACCTCAACCTCAACCTGGGCAGCAAGGGCTATGCGGTGGTGCGCAACAGCTTCGGCAACCTCGGCCTGGCGCTCAGCTATCAGCTGATCGATTTCCGGCGCGGGCCCCTGCGGGAGGCGGCGAAGGCGGGCTTTGCGGCGTCGCAATCGGCTGAGTTGGAGCAGCAACGGCTCAGCCGCTTCGCCATTACGGCGGCCTACCTCAACCTGCAGCTCGCCGATGCGCTGATCCCCGTATGGCAGCGCTCGCTGGCGGTGTCCACCACCCTCAACCGAGATGTGGCCGCCATCCGCGCCCGCGGCTTGGCCAGCCGCCTCGAAAGCTTCCAGGCCGAGGCGTTGATCCAGAAGGATCGCCAGGGGCTGGCGGAGGCGGAAGCCCAGGTGCAGATCGCCGGCAGCGGCCTGGCGCGGTTGCTGGATCTGCCGGCGGATCAGCTCGTGGCCGCCAGCGATCCATTGCGGCCCGGTCCGGCCTGGGGGCTGGATCTGGCCAGCACGATTCGCCGCTCCCTCCTCGATCGCCCCAGCCTTACCGCGCTGGAACAGCAGCGGCAGGCCCAACTGGCCCAGGTGCGGCTGGCCCGCTCCGCCATGCTGCCGTCAGTCGGTGTCGTGCTGGGGGGCGGCATCAACGCCAACCGCATCGACCAGGTCGTCACCACCACCACGTCGGGGACCAGCGGGGACCCCGGCGTCAACCTGCCAAAGCAGAGCCTGAGCGCCAGCCAGTCGGGCACCTTCTACGACTGGGGGGCCCTGCTCGCCCTGCGCCAGCCCCTGTTCGATGGCGGCAGCTCCCGGGCCTCGGCGACCCTGGCGCAACGGCAGGCGGACCAGCAGCAGATCGCCATCGAGACGACCCAGCAGGCGATCACCCAGAGCGTTCAGACCTGGTGGTACACCCACCAGGCCGCCTCCCAGCAGATCACCGCCGCCGAAGCAGCCGCCACCGCCGGAGAGCGGGCGGTACGGGATGCCCAGCTGCGCTACCGCGCCGGCATCGGTCCGATCCTGGATGTCCTCAGTACACAACGGGATCTTCAGGTGGCCCGCTCCTCGCTGGCCCTGGCCCTCCACCGCTGGAACCTCAGCCATGCCGGGCTGGAGTTGGAAACCGGCACCGATGGCGCGGAAACCCCTGCCAGCCCTCGCGTCGATCCGCGATTGATCACCCCGTCGGCTGGTTCAGCACCTGCGGCAGCTGGGGCGCCGTAAGCCCCCCTCCAGTCCCTCAAGGTCAGGCGCGGCAGAAGTCCTGAAGTTCCTTCGAACGTGGACGACCACCACTGAACCGTCCTGCGATCAAGCCTGGCCCAGGCCATCCTTGCGGTGGGCATCGCCGTTGCCGTACTGGGCATCGTGCTTCCACACCCCCATTTGGGATCTGCTGGCTCAGTCAATCGATCACGTCGTCCTGACGGAATACCGATAGACCAAAAGATACATCAGCTAGATCGGGAATGACGATTGGTGCCTGCAAGTTGCTTTGGTAATCGTTTGCAACGAATGGAAATCGGTGCATAGTGGCCAATGTTAAATTAATTTCAAAAATGGAGAAAGGAAGCCTTGTTCAATCGAGCGATCGCAGGCTTCTTGATAGGACTTGCTGTCCCAGTGATGGCCATCAGCCCTGTCCATGCCGGAGAACTTCTTTCCTTTTCCTATGGTCCGCTGATTCGCTCCCTAAGGATCAGCTCCCTGCAGGCTTTCGCAAAGGACGGCACCGTTGCCGATGATCTGGCGTTTTTTCTGCAATTTACACCTGCAAGCAAGCGGGAGGCTTTGCGATCAATCCTGTTGAAGCGGGCTGACATCAGCCCGCTGACGGTATCGCGCTTCTTCTCCAGCAGAATCGGAGAAGATGTGCTCGAGAGGCTCGGGCGAGGCATCACGCTGCGGCAGGGCGGCAACGGCAAATTCGCGCTTCGCTCCGCTCTGGTGGGTGCAGCCTTCTCCAGCGACGGCTTGAGCCTGCTCAGCGTGCTCAAGCAACTGCCCACCAACATCCAGATTCACGGAGAGAGGGTCCTTGCGGTCGCCAAGGCCGGGGAGAGGGTCGTCGCCTCCACCGATGCCGTTACCTCCGCTCTGAGAGCGCTTACGGCCAAGGAAGCAGCCGCCGAGCCGCCCGTTGACTTCAGCTCCTTGCCAAATCCCGCCAAGCCGGGGCCCTTCGCTGTGCGCAAGGAGGTCTGGAATCTGGTGGATGCCAGCCGTCAGCGAGCCTTCTATGTGGACGTCTACATTCCAAAGGAGAACACGGCTGCACAGATCCCGGTCATCCTGTTCTCCCACGGTCTGGCCTCAAGCCCGGAGGCTTACGCCCAAGGCCTGC
This sequence comes from uncultured cyanobacterium, assembly GCA_903917565.1. Lineage (GTDB taxonomy): Bacteria > Cyanobacteriota > Cyanobacteriia > PCC-6307 > Cyanobiaceae > Cyanobium. The sequence goes on from CAIXBB010000035.1 coordinate 12,258, forward strand.
AGCATCTGGCTTCCTACGGCTACGTGGTGGCGGCTCCACAGCATCCCGGCAGCGACAACATCAGGCTGAAGGGAATGCTGAAGGGATTGCATCAGGACATTTTTGATGTACAGGACTTCATTCAGCGTCCCAAAGACATCAGCTACGTGATCGACGAGTTGGGCAGGCGTAATGCCAGTTCCTTCGACGGCAAGTTGAACCTCGCCTCGGTGGGTGTCGCTGGTCACTCCTTCGGCGGCTACACAGCTCTGGCGGTGGCCGGAGCCACGATTGATTTCGAGAGTCTCAAAACCGATTGCACGCGTCCCTATTGGGCCCTCGACATCTCTCTGCTGCTGGAATGCCGAGCACTTGAACTGCCTCGCAAGTCCTATGTGCTTCAGGATCCAAGGGCCCGCGCGGTGATCGCGGTCAATCCCGTGATGCGCGGCATCTTCGGGCAGAAAGGAATCAGTTCGATTGCCATTCCAGTGATGCTCGCCTCCGGCAGTTACGACCCAGCCGCACCCGCTGCTCTCGAGCAGGCTCGCCCTTTCACCTGGCTCACGGAACCCAAGAAGTACTGGATGTTATTGGAAGGTCAGGCCCATGTGAATTTCACCCAGATTGATCCCGGGATCAGGCAGGCCATCGAGTCCGTTGGGGATCTCACACTTCCCAGCCAGGGATTGATCAACTCCTACGTGAATGCCACCACTGTTCCCTTCTTCGAGATCTTTCTCCGCAACAACAAGACCTACCTCCCATTTCTCAGTTCCTCCTACGCAAAAAACCTCAGCAAGGGCCAGAAGTTCCGGCTCAATTTCATCAGCGGAGCCTCGTCCCCCGGTGTCGTCAGCGCCATCGAGACTTTTCGCAGAACCCATCCTTAGCTGGGTCAGGCCATCGCGTGTGCTGTCCCAGAGAGTTGCAAGCAAAGTCGCTGTGGCTTCCCAGGATCGAGATTGATCGGCGGAATGGCCTCGAACGAGTGCTCTAACGGGCAGGAAAGCTGACTTTCCATCAGGGTTTTAGGCGCTGTGAGGGGGGGGGAAGGGCCTCGCCCCATCCACCCACCAACGATTCCCCACGTTCACCGTCAGGGCCGGGGACCCTCCTTAGGTTGAGCTTGGGTTGATCAATGAGGCGTTCCATGCTCTCTGCTTTCCAGACCGCCCTGGCCGTCGCCAGGGGCACCGGCCTACTGCCCAAGGATGCCCCGGCGGAGGAACCCCAAAGTGGCCACAGCTCCACGGGCTACGTGCTGCGGGACGCCCATGGCGGGGTGCTGTGCGAGGTGCCCCTGGAGACGATGCGCTCCTGGATCCCGAGTCATTCCGACCATCCGTTCAGCATCGAGTCGATCATCGGTGCCCCCACCGGGGATCGCTGGGAGTACTGCTTCCTGCTGGTGGAGTTCGGCGTAGGGGAGCGGGGCGCAGTCTTGGAGCGGGTGCTGATCAACAACCAGGCCATCTCCACCAGCACTGCCGGCGGCCCGCTGCCCTTCAACCAGTTCCATGAACTGCTCAACCTGCTGGGCGACCGCGGTTGGGAGCTGGGGAGCACGGTGCTGCGCAACCTCGATGGCCAGGGCGTCGGCCGCAGCTATTCGCTGATCTTCAAGCGCCCGGCCGTTGGCAACGACGACAGTTCAGCAGAGCACTCCGCCTGAGCCACCCCAGAGGACGGCGTTCCCCAACCAGCGCCCCTCTCCGGAACCTGATCCACTGCACCCCACACCGACCAGCCATGGGCCGTCATCACGACAAGCACCAGAGCCACGTTGAGCAGGACTCCGCCCCCACAGACCAAGGGGTGAAGCTTTCCCGCAAAGACTACGAAAAGGAGATGAAAAAGCTGCAGATCGAGCTGGTGCTGCTGCAGCAGTGGGTGGTGAAGACCGGCGCCAAGATCTGCGTGATCTTCGAGGGCAGGGACGGCGCCGGCAAGGGGGGCGCCATCCGCAGGATCACTGAACGGGTCAGCCCGCGGGTGTTTCGGGTGGTGGCCCTGCCCGCCCCCAGCGACCGCGAGAAGAGCCAGATGTACGTGCAGCGTTACCTGCCGCACCTGCCCGCCGGAGGTGAGGTGGTGATCTTCGATCGCAGCTGGTACAACCGCGCCGGCGTCGAGCGGGTGATGGGGTTCTGCAGCGAAGAGGCGGTGGAACGGTTCCTGACGATGGCGCCCGCAGTCGAGAAGGCGATCGTCGACTCCGGGGTGCTGCTGCTCAAGTACTGGCTGGAGGTGGGTGAAAAGGAGCAGACCAGGAGGCTGGAGGCGCGCATCCATGACGGCCGCAAGACCTGGAAGCTCTCTCCCATGGATCTGAAGTCCTACAGCCGCTGGTACGACTACTCCCGTGCCCGCGATGCGATGTTCGCCGCCACGGACCGGGAGCCTGCCCCCTGGTACGTGGTGGACTCCAACGACAAGAAGCTCTCGCGCCTCAACATCATCCACCACCTGCTGGATCAGATTCCCTATGAACGGGTGAAGACCCCGGAGGTGAAGCTGCCGGATCGTCAGAAGCCTGGGGATTACAGGGAGCCCACGGCGCGGCCGCGCTCCATCCCCGAGCACTACTAAGTGTTGAGCTCGTACCTGCCTCAGATCTCGATGGCCTGCTAGCCACTGGCGAGGTTCCCAGGTCGATTGCCGTCATCACGTCACCCTTGCTGGGGCTGCGGCCGACCCTACGCGGACAGTGTTTCGCGCCAGTCCAGCACCGCCTGCTCAAGCGTCGGGAAGCTGCGGCTGAAGATGCTGGCATCGCCGATCCCCATGGACCTGCGCAACTCGATCAACTCGGTCATGCGCCCGGCGATCATCAGCTCCGCGCCCCGAGCCCGCAACATCTGCGCCAGATCATCCAAGGCACCATAGGCAGTCACGTCCACTTGCGTCACGGGCAGTGCGTCAAGCACGAACCACTTCAGGTCCGGGCCGGCGTCGTCCATGGCCGCCTGGGCCTTCTGCTTGAAATGGGGCGCGTTGAAGAACATCAGCGGGGCGTTGAAGCGGAACAGGAGCAACCCCGGAGGGCACAGGGCGGTGGGGTGACGGGTAACGGAGTGGAAGCCCGGCAGCCCTTCGACCTCGCCGAGAATCTCGACATGGGGCCGCGCGGTCAGTCGGATGAAATGCAACAGCGCCAGGACGACAGCCACCCCGATGGCATCAATGGCGCCTACCCAGATGACGCCGATGGTGGCGACCAAGGAAAGGACAAATTCAAAGCGGTTGAGCCGATAGAACTGGCGCACGGTCTGCACATCCAGCAGGGACAGCGAGGCCATGATCAGCACGGCGCCCAACCCGGCCATCGGGATGAAGCGAAGGGGTGCGGTGAACAACAGCAGAACGAGGGCGATCACCGCCGCCGCGACCAGGCCCGTGACCTGGGTGCGACCGCCTGACGCATCGGCCATCGCGGTACGCGAGTCGGCACCGCTGATGGCGAAGCCCTGCGACAGGGCGGCGGCAAGATTGGCAACGCCGAGGGCGGTCATCTCCCGGTCGACGTCGATCTCGTAGTGATTCCTGGCGGCGAAACTCCGCGCCGTCAGCATCATGCTGGTGAAGGTGATCAGCGCCAGACCCGCCGCCGAGCTGGCCACGGCGCCAAGCTGGTCGAGCGACATATTCGGCAGGCGCAACTAGGGCAGCCCCGCCGGCACCGCCCCCACCACAGCGACACCGCGGCCATCCAATCCCAGCAGCGCCACGATCAAGCCTGAGCTCACCAGGGCCACCAAGGGGGCGGGCCATCGCGGTAGATATCGTTTCGAGACGTTATAAATGACGAGCGTGGCGACCCCCACCGCCAGGGTGGGCCCGTGGGTCTGATGAATCTTCTGAGCCAGTTCCACGAGCTTGGGTGTGATGCCAGTCGCAGTAATGGGAAACCCGATCAGTTTGCCGAACTGACCAACAAGAATGTAAAGGGAAATGCCGTTGAGAAAGCCAACTAAAATGGGCTTGGAAAGGAAGTCGGCAACGGCACCAAGACGCAGGAAACTGGCACCGATGCAGAACAGCCCGGCGAGGGTGGTCATGGTCATCGTCAGCGACAGGTAGAGCGCCTGATCGCCGCCCGCCAGGGGCGTCACCGCCGCGGCGACCAGGGCGCAGGTGGCGGCATCGGGACCGACAACCAGTTGCCTTGAGGTGCCGAACAGGGCATAGGCCAACAGGGGCAGAATGCTCACATAGAGGCCGACGACTGGATTGAATCCGGCGAGCTGGGCATAGGCGACGCCGACCGGCAGGGCCACCGCAGCGACCGACAGACCGGCCATCAGGTCGTGCGGCAAATCGGCACGACGGTAGCCAAGTAGCGCCGGCAGGCCCGGCGCCAGGCGTGCCAACCGGTCGGTCAGGGTCCTGGTGTGAGAAGGGTCCGTTGTGGTCATCATTGAATGGGGTTCCCACGGTTCTGTGGACAAGCCGGTAAGGGTCACGCAAGACCATCAGATTGTCCTCCGATGACCAACCCCACCAAGAGCCGGCGCCCGTTCACGGCGCAGCAGAAGCAGGAGGCCTTGGAGGTCCGCCTGCAGGAAGATCTCTCCTGCCATGCCGTCGCCCAGCGGCTGGGCTTGCCCTCCAACAGGCTGGCGGCAGCGCAATTTGCCCTAGCCCGCAGGGATTCTGCTTGCGGTAGGAGCAGCTGCCGCCTAGAGGTATCGTCTGTTCCACGATATAGCGGACTGCCCCTCAGTGGACTGGTTTTTCGGCCAGCTGATAGTGGTCCGAAGCGGCTGCTCCGCTTGGCGACAGGAAAAACAGAACCCTAGTCCAAGGGACCAGGAGAACCCGTGAGCAGAGCTGAGATCCAGGAGGGTGTTTCAGCGACAACAGTGCCATTGCGGTCTCCCCGGATCCACCAGGCGCCCGTGGTATGTATCGCCAAGCGGCGGTGGGGCTGTTGCGATGGTTCTGGTTGGAGAACAGCAGGTCCCGAATGCCCCCCGGCACGTTTCTTCTCGCTGGCGGACGCCGCAAACCCCCTGCGGTCACAGGTGGTGTCAGCTCAGAACTTGATCGTGGTCTGCAACAGCACTCCCAGGTCGCTGAAACGGCCATCGGCATTCCGGGCGCCGGCGGCGTTTCGGGTCAGTTGACCGAAGGGGCGACTCAGGTAGAAGACGGCTGGTGTCACCGTGATCGCTTCGCTCACCTGCAGCGAAGGCCAACGACCAGGAGCGGCTGGCGCGGACGTTGGTCAAGGCGTTCAGAGGCTGGGGCGTGGGGAAGGCCTCGGCGTTCTGGCGGATCCAGCTGCTGCCCCAGCCAGCGCTGATTGAGGGGAACCAGCCGCTGTGCAACGGTTGCCAGTAGCCACTGATGGCCAGGTTCAGGCTGAAGGCAGCCGAGCCTGGTTCGCCGGCCGCCAGGATCGCGCTGCCCAGGCTGGTGCCCACGTTGGCTCGGGTGTCAGCCTGGCCGTTCCGGATGGCGGCAGCCAGGGCCCACTGGGGAGCCTGGTAGCCGACCTGGGCGGTGAGGTTGGCGCCGCTGTTGCCATTGAAGAGACCGCCGGCAGAGGGCTCTCCAAACCGGCCCCTCTGGGCGACATAACTCAACGACCCTCCCCAGCGGCCCCGCCCCTTTGGCTTCTGCTGCATCCAGATCGCGCCGAGGGTGACGCCGGTGGCCTTGTTGTAGACCGCCGGAGCCCCATAGAAGGTGAAGAACTCCAGCACCCGATCACCCCGGTTGCCGTATACAGAAGGAAAGATCGCCAGGGTGTCGTTGTTGCGGCTCAAGGGGCCGACCTGGAGTGTGACCTGCCGGCTGATCGGGAAGCGGTAGAAGAGTCGATCAAGCCGTACCCCATTCTCCGCCGCCTGGGAGCCGCCGCCTGCCACGGTGACCGTGGGGCTGAAGGCCGCATCGATCTTGGAGAGCCGCACTGGCGTGCCGTCGAAGGCGCTGGCGTTGAAGTTGCCGGAGCGCAATCGGGTGTAGAGCAGGTCCTTTCCGGTGAAGCTGGTTTGGAAGATCAGCCTCAACTCGTAGTTGAAGCTGACGCCGTTGCGGGGGGCGTTGCCGGGGTTGGTGCCCGGCAGGTTGGTGGCCACATCACCCCCATAGGCGGTGCCCCCCAGCACGAAATGGCTCTCGCCCGACAGGGTCGTGGTGGTGGAGAAGGCCGTCGCCTCCAGCTGAGCCAGCCGTCCCTCCAGCTCCGCCATCCGCCCCTGCAGCTGCTTCAGTTCTGGTGCGAACTCCTCAACCAGGCGAAGCAACGCGTCGGTCACCGTGGGAGATCGCGCCAGGCAGGACTGGAGCAGGGCCGCTGCCTCCCAGCGGCCGAGGGGGCTTCGGTCTGCGACGCGGCCGTCGGTGAAGCCGGCCCCGCGGTCCTGACGCTCCAGAAGAGCCTCCAGGGCAGTCGTCTCCGCCTGAACCTTCGCCGGTGCCCCGGTGATTGCCAAGGCCAGGGCCACGATCGATGCGGGCAAAGCACGTGGAATCGCGCCCATGGGCTGACGGTCCAGGGGAGACCTCTTGAGGGGGGGAAACCTACGACCTTCGTCTTGAAAAGCACCGAGAGCGATCTGCAGGTGGCCCGCTCCTCGCTGGCGCAGGCCCTCCACCGCTGGAACCTCAGCCCGCGCGCAAGTGCGCGAACGATCAGCCCAGCGGCTGCTCCTGGAAGGGCCACACCCGTGGGATCAGGGGGGCGCCCAGCCCCTGGACGGAGCGCAGCCGCGCCCACATCCTGGTGAACCAGCAGCGGGCATCCCCGCTCGAGGCGCCCCGGTAGCGGGCCACCAGTCCCTGGTCGAGGGGCCCGCAGGCCATGCTGCCCTGGAGGCCCTGGCGATCACGCCGGCAGTCCTCCAGCAGCTGAACCAGCACCTTGCCGGCCAGCGGCTCGGGCGCGGCCCACACCAGCGAACCGAACACGGGCACGCCGTCCATGCCATGGCAGCCCCTGAGGCTGGCGCCCCCCAGCTCGATCCGATCCACCAGCTCCCAACGGTCGGCTTCGGTGGCGGTCGCCCCGAGGCGGCGGATCTCCAGCAGGGAGCGCCAGCGCCCCTCCCCCAGATCCTCACCAGCCGCCGTCCGGCCCAGCCGCACCACCTCGCCCCCCAGCCAGCCGGCCCCCGGGGCCAGCGTCACCTGGGTGCGCTGCTCGAACAACCCACCCGCGAAGAGCACCAGCTCCTGGGGCAGCCACTCCAGATCGGCTCCCGCCTCCACGGCGAACACCAGGTCCTGGCTGGCCCAGCTGCCGGCCGGGGCCCGGCGGGAGCGTCCGATCGAGCCATACACCTTCTGGGCCGCCACGCTGGTGAGCAGGGCCCTGCTGCCGGCCTCCAGGGTGGCGGCGATGCTGAGCCGGTCCCCGCCCACCAGGCCGCCCGCCGTGTGCAGGATCGGCAGCTCGCAGCGGCCATCGGCCTGCTGGAAGGACCGCTGCACCTTGAGCGGGGAGGTGGTGCCGCCCTGGTGCCGCGTGCCCTGGGCCCCCCGGGCGAACCGCAGGCTCGCCGTGCCGCACCAGTGGCTCGCTGTGTCACCCATCGGCCTGCGGATCCCTGCTCGAACGACCACACTCTGGGGGGTGAAACGCCGCGAAGTCATAGGCCATGGCCGAGAGGGAACCGGAGCCGCTGCTGCTCACCGGCCGGGTGGCTCCGGGCCGGGTCCTCGAGGGCATCGCCGCGCCCGTGCCGTTGCAGCTCGAACTGAGCGCCGATGAACGCACCCGGCTGCGGGGCCACCGCCGCAGCCGCTGCGGCCGCGACCTGCTGCTGCAGCTGCCCCGTGGCGCAGCCCTGGAGCCGGGCGAGTGGCTCGCCGGCCCCGACGGCACGCCCAGGGTGCAGGTGGAGGCCGCCGCCGAGCCCCTGCTGCTGGTGAGCTCAGGCCATCCCCTGGCCCTGCTGCGGGCGGCTTATCACCTGGGCAATCGCCACGTGGCCCTGCAGGTGGGGGAGGAGGGCCTGCGGCTGCTGGACGATCCGGTGCTGGCGGATCTGCTGCACCAGCTGGCGGACCTGCATCTGGAGCGGCGGCTGGAGCCCTTCCTGCCGGAGGCCGGCGCCTACGGCGGCACGCTTCACGCCTCCGGCCACGCCCATCCCCATCGCCACCCATGAGCCTCAACCGGCTGCGCCTCTTCCAACTGGTCAGCCCGGCCCTGCCGGTGGGGGCCTTCAGCTATTCCGAGGGCCTGGAAGTGCTGGTTCAGGCGGGCGATCTGCAGGACGCGGCCAGCGTGCGCCGCTGGCTGGAGGCGGAACTGGACCGCGGGGCCCTGACGATCGAGGCGGCCAGCCTGAGCCGGCTGATGGACGCCCTGGCCCACTGGCGGGACCGCCCCGGTGCGGAGGGATGGGAGACGGTGCGGCACCGTGACGGCTGGCTGCTGGCCCAGCGGGAGGCGGCCGAGGTGAGGGCCCAGCAACGGCAGATGGGTCGCTCCCTGCTGGAGCTGCTGGCGGATCTGGGCCTGCCCCTGCCGGGGGGGGGCACGCCACGGCTGGCCTGGCCAGCGGCCTGGGCCTGGGCGGGGCTGGCCCTGGAGATCGCTCCCCAGGAGGTGGTGGAGGCTTACCTCTACGGCTGGATCGCCACCCAGCTCAGCGCCGCCGTGCGGCTGGTGCCCCTGGGCCCCACCGAAGCCCAACGGCTGCAGCTGGCCCTGGCTGCCGCCATCGCCGCGCGGGCTGCGGTGCTGGTGGACGCCGATCCCGAGACCCTCTGGAACGGGGGCGTGGGGGCGAGCCTGGCCCAGCTGGGCCATGGTGAGCTCTATTCGCGATTGTTCCGCAGCTGATGTCCATGGCGCGGAGCACCAGCCGGCGTCAGGCCCTGCTCCTGCTGGGCGCCGCCGCCTTCGGTGGGACGCTTCTGGCCGCCGGATGCACGTCCCGCTCCCGCCCCCCGGGGCCGCCCCGGCTTGGTCTGGTGCAGTACGTGCACGGGGCGGCCCCCGATGCCGCCCGGCGAGGATTTGTCCAGGCCCTGGCCAGGGGCGGCTTCCGGCCGCCGGCCGGCTTGACCCTGCTGGAGCGCTTCGCCGAAGGCAGCATGGCCACCAGCCGTGCCCAGGTGATCGAGCTGCTGGAGGGCGGGGTCGACATGCTGGTGGCCATCGGCACCCCTCCTTTGGCGGCGATCCTGGCCGTCGCCCCCGCCCGGGTGCCGGTGGTGTTTGCCTACTGCTCCAACCCCTGGGGAGCGGGGGCCGGCACCAGCTACAGCCTCCACCGGCCCAACGTGGTGGGCACGGTGAGCACCAGTCCCCTCGCCGAGCAGCTCGACCTCGCCCGCCGGATCACACCCGGCCTGTCCAGCGTCGGGCTCGTCTTCAATCCCTCCGAGGCCAATGCCAGTTTCGAAGCGGAGCTGTTGCGCCGGGACGCCACCCAGCGCTCCATCGCGGTCGTGATCGAGCCGGTCTCCGGACCGGGGGAGGTGGCCCGTGCCGCCGGCGCGTTGGCCTCCCACCGGGTGGGGGCCCTGGTGCGGGTGGGCGACTACGCCACCAGCGTGGGCTTCCCCGTCCTGGCCGCAGCGGGGCTGCGCCATCGCCTGCCGGTCTATTCCGTCGACCCCTCCGACATCTCCACACCGGGCTGCCTGGCGGTGGTGGGCTGGGATCCGGAGGCCGATGGGGCCCTGGCCGGTGATCTGGCGGTCAAGGTGCTGCGTGGCCGCTCCCCCGCCGACCTCCCTTTTGAACCGGTGACCCGGAAGCTGCTGCTGCTGAACCAACGCACGGCCCGGGCGATCGGGGTGGCGTTCCCGCCCGAGCTGCTGCGCCAGGCCGACCTCCTGGTGGGCTGAGCCGCTCCACGGCCTTCAGGGCGATCGGGGCCTGCGGTCCTTGAGGTGATCCCCGGGCCGGTCGATCAGCTCGAACAGCCAGCTCTCATTGAGGGTCTTGACGAGGCGGTTGGTGGTGGACGCCATGGTGGTCAGCTCCCGCAGGGTCTGGAGCAGCAGCGGCCGCGTCTGGGATTCGGTGCTCTCGAGGCGCCGGATCAGGGCCGAGAGGTCGGCGGCGGTGCCGTCGGCGCGGCCCTCCAGGCGCTCCGCCAGTTGGCGGGTGGCGCCCAGGGTGCGGTTCAGCTCGGTGCTGCTGCGCTGGGCGTCGGCCTCCAGGCGTGTCGCCAGACGGCGGCTGGCGGCCAGGGTCTGGTCCAGCTGATCGAGGCTGCGGGGCAGGCGGGTCTCCGCCAGAGTGAGACCACTGCTGAGGGCGCGCTGGAGGGGGATGCGGCTGCTGGCCACCTCGGCGAGCAGATCGTCGAGATCGGGACGGCTGGTGAACACGAGCGTCTCGCCATCGCCGATCGGCGACTGGCCGACCGCCGCCGGATCGGGCGTGATGGCGATGTAGCTCTCCCCCAGGAGCCCGACCTGGGCCAGTTCCGCCCGGCTGCGGCGCCCCACCATGGAGCGATAGGGGTCCCGCAGCTCCAGTTCCACCAGCACCTGGGCATCGGGTTGGAGCAGGATCCGGCGCACCTGGCCCACGGCGAACCCCGAGATCCGCACCGCCATGCCCGTCTGCAGCCCGGCGGCGTCGAGGGTGCGGAACTGCAGGCGCACGCTGGGCGCCAGCCAGTTGCTGGAGCGAGCGATTCCCACCACGAAGAGCCCCAGTAAACCCACCGCCCCCGCCAGGAAGGCCAGGCTCTGGGGGCCGGGGCGACGCCGCTGTCCATTGGACGTCACGGTCAGCTCCCTCCCATCCGCAGGGGATCGACGGCGATCGTCCAGAGCAGGTCGAGGCAGAACAGCACCCCAAAACCCAGCAGGAACGATCGGGACATGCGGGAGGCCATCGCCAGGGCGCCGGTGGAGGAGCGCCGAGCCTGGTTCAGGCAGATGGCGGCGGTGATCGCGCCGTAGACGCCCGCCCTGGCCAGGGCGGCGGCGAAGCGGGCCGGCTCCAGCTGGCTGATCAGGAAGCCCACCTCCGCCACCACATCGCCCTGGTTCAGGGTGACGCTGGCGGTGATCATCACCGCTGCCATGTAATAGAGCAGCAGCACGACGCTGAGCAGACCACTGGCCAGCAGTTCCGGCCCCCAGGAGCCGGGGGAACGGCGTTCCCCCAGCAACAGCGGGCCATCGCGCAGCAACAGCAGCAGGCTGACCAGCAGCGGCCCCATGAACAGCAGGGCCCGCACCGCCAGCAGTTCAATCGTGACTCTGGAGAGCTGCTGCAGGGGACTGCGCAGCAGTTCGATGAACCCGAGGCAGACCACCACCCCCATCCCCGTCACCGTCGCGATGAGCCGCCCATCCAGTCGCTCGAAGCGGCGGATCAACCTGGGGATCGGCTCATCACTCACCGCGACCATCGGCGCTGGCGTCAGGATGACACTGATCATGGAATCGGACGATGGGCAGCAAACTGCGGGTCGGCGTGGCGGGCCCAGTGGGGTCCGGCAAGACGGCCCTGGTGGAGGCCCTGTGCCGCCGGCTGCGGGACCGGCTGCAGCTGGCGGTGGTCACCAACGACATCTACACCCAGGAGGACGCCCAGTTCCTCACCCGCGCCGGTGCTCTGGAACCGGCGCGGATCCGCGGCGTGGAGACGGGAGGTTGCCCCCACACCGCCATCCGTGAGGACTGCTCGATCAACCGGGCCGCGGTGCAGGAGCTGGAGGAGGCCTTCCCGGACCTGGATCTGGTGCTGGTGGAAAGCGGTGGCGACAACCTGGCGGCCAGCTTCAGTCCGGAACTGGTGGATCTCTGCATTTACGTGATCGATGTGGCCGCCGGCGACAAGATCCCCCGCAAGGGCGGGCCCGGCATCACCCGCTCCGATCTGCTGGTGATCAACAAGATCGACCTGGCACCCATGGTGGGGGCCAGCCTGGCGGTGATGGAAGTGGACACCGAACGCATGCGCGGGGGTCGCCCCTGGTGCTTCACGAATCTGCGCAGCGGTGAAGGCCTCGATCAAGTCGAGAGCTTTCTGCTGCGGCAGCTCCCTCAGGCGGCCCCTGATCTTTTTTCACCAATTCATCACCCAAACCGTAGGTAATGCAACATATCGACAGGACGTCGACGAGCAATTCCTCACTCCAGCAAACCCTGGGTCATGTTCTGTCTCATTGGATACCGGGAATAACCACGTCCTTCTTTACCTTTTCGTTTGCCGTCGGTTACGGCGACTTCAATTTATCTTGAACAGGATTCAATGTCTCTGCATCTTTCAAGGCGACTGACAGCTGCACTCGCCGTAACTGCTGTGAGCGTAACCCTCGTCTCCTGTGGGGGCGGGTCTGGATCCGGCGGCAATTTCGACGGTGAAGTGAAGGTTGGCATCCTTCATTCACTCAGTGGCACCATGGCCATTTCCGAAACGACTTTGAAAGAAGTCGAGGAAATGGCGATCAAGGAAATCAATGATGCCGGCGGCATCAAAGTTGCTAGCAAATCGTACAAGATCGTCCCTGTCATCGAAGACGGCGCCTCCGACTGGCCCACCTTTGCCGAGAAAGCCCAGAAGCTGATCGACTCCGACAAGGTGGCCGTGGTCTTCGGCGGCTGGACCTCCGCCAGCCGCAAGGCGATGCTGCCGGTCTTCGAATCGAAGAACCACATCCTCTTCTACCCGATTCAGTACGAAGGCCAGGAGTGCTCCAGAAATATCTTCTACACCGGCGCCGTTCCGAACCAACAGGCCGAGCCTGCGGTTCAGTGGCTGATGGACAAGTTCTCGGGCAAGCTCGGCAAGAAGGTGTATCTGGTTGGCTCTGATTACGTGTACCCGCGCACGGCCAACACGATCATCAAGGAGCAGATGAAGGCGCTTGGCGGCGAAACGGTTGGCGAGGACTACATCCCGCTCGGCAACACCGAGGTGGCCCCGATCATCGCCAAGATCAAGAAGGCCTTCCCGGATGGCGGCATCATCATCAACACCCTGAACGGCGACTCCAACGTCGCTCTGTTCAAGCAGTTCAAGGCCGCGGGCATCGATCCAGCCAAGTATCCGATCATGTCGTTCTCCATCGCCGAAGAGGAGATCCGCCAGATCGGTCCGGAGTACACCAACGGAACCTACGCGGCCTGGAACTTCTTCATGAGCCTGGACACTCCAGCCTCCAAGAAGTTCACAGCCGACTTCCAGAAGATGTATGGCGCCGACCGGGTGACGGGCGACCCGGCTGAATCCGCCTACAACATGGTCTATCTCTGGAAAAAAGCCGTCGAAAAGGCGGGCACCTTCGAGGATCTCGACAAGGTGCGCAAGGACATGATCGGGCTCACCTTCGCCGCCCCCCAGGGCGAGATCAAGATGTTCCCGAACCATCACACCTCGGAGCGGGTGCTAATCGGTGAGGCCGAGCCCACCGGTCAGTTCAAGATCCTCTACGACAGCGTCAAGGCCATCCCCCCGATGCCCTGGAACCAGTTCGTTCCGGAGACCAAGGGCTACACCTGCGACTGGACCCAGAACCGGCCCGATGCCGGCAAGTTCAAGATGTGATCGCAGCAGTCCATCTTCTGCGCTGAGTCCTGCACTGAGGAACGTTCGGTGGTCCCTGCGGGGACCACCCCTTTCCCGTTCCACTCCAGTTCAGCACAGCACCACGTTCGACCCGGTTCAGCAGTGCGTCTGCGTTGCTGGATCTAACGTTCAAACCTGATTCCGTTGGAACTCTTCTTTTCTCAGATCCTCGATGGTCTCAGCATCGCCTCTGTACTGCTGTTGGCAGCTACCGGGCTGGCCATCGTGTTCGGACTGATGGGTGTCATCAATCTCGCCCATGGCGAGTTTCTGATGCTCGGCGCCTATGTCACCTATGTGGTGCAGTCGGCGTTCAAGCCCATGGGTGGCTTGATCTTCGAACTGTATTTCCCGATCTCCCTAGTGCTGTCCTTCGTCGTGACGGCGCTCATCGGTGTGCTTCTGGAAAGAACGTTGATCCGACAGCTCTACGGCAGGCCATTGGAAACCTTGCTGGCCACCTGGGGTGTGAGCCTGATTCTCATCCAGTGGATTCGCAGTGTGTCGACAGCCATGATGCTCGGCATCCTGATTGCCGTGGCCGTTGGGTTCATCATCTCAAAGCTCCTGGCATCCAGGTTCTCCGAGAAGCCTTTCTTCACCTATCTCAACGGACTGGGTTGGGCGATCTCGATCGGAGTCGGCCTGATCGCCATCAATGTGCTCGATGACATCCAGCCCATCTCCAGAGCCTGGTTCGGGCCACGCAACATCGACGTGACGGCCCCGAAATGGCTGCAGGGCAGCTGGGGCATGATCGGCAAGATCGAGCTGCCAGGCCTGCGGATCTTCATCATCCTGTTGTCGGCTCTGCTGCTGCTGGCCACCTACTGGTTCCTGAACAAAAGCGTCTGGGGTCTGCGCATCCGTGCCGTGACGCAGAACCGACAGATGAGCAACTGCCTCGGCATTCCCACCGATCGGGTCGACAGCATCACCTTCGGCATCGGCTCAGGGCTCGCAGGGGTGGCCGGTTGCGCCATCACGTTGCTGGGGTCCGTGGGCCCGAACCTGGGTGCCGCCTACATCGTCTCCTGTTTCATGGTGATCGTGCTGGGGGGGGTGGGCAATCTGCTCGGCACGGTGCTGGCCGCCCTGCTGCTGGGCATCATCCAGTCGGTGATCGGTTCGGGCACGCTGCTCACGATCTTCCCGGATATGCCTGCGGCCGCCAAAGGAGTTGTCGAGTTCTTCGCCACCACCAGCATGTCGCTCGTGCTGGTGTTCATCTTCATCATTGTGTTCCTCCAGTTCCGTCCAAACGGGATGTTCCCTCAGAAGGGGCGTTCGGTCGATGCCTGAGTCCCTCCGTCAACGCTGCTGCAGCCTTCCGTTCCAACTCCCCACAAGGAGGCCCTTGCCGTGAAACTCTTCCAACGACTCGTCCCCTGGATCCTGCTGGCGATCGCGCTGTTCATCCTGCCGGCTGCCCTGGATGATTTTCGTCTCAACCTGTTCGGCCGCTACTTCGCTCTGGCGATAACAGCCTTGGCGATCGACCTGATCTGGGGATACACCGGCCTGCTGAGCCTGGGTCAGGGGATCTTCTTCTCCCTGGGGGGCTACGCGGTGGCCATGTACCTGATGCTCAACACCAAGAGCCTGGCGGGTGGGAACGGCATTCCCAAGTTCTTCGAGAACTACGGCGTCGAGCAGCTGCCCTTCTTCTGGCAGCCCTTCTGGTCGCCGGTGTTCACCCTGATTGCCATCTGGGCGATCCCGGCGGTGGTGGCGGGCGTGGTGGGCTGGCTGATCTTCCGGAACCGCATCAAGGGGGTGTACTTCTCGATCATCACCCAGGCGGCGCTGATGGTGTTCTTCCACTTCTTCAACGGCCAGCAGAAGCTCTTCGATGGAACCAACGGCCTCAAGACCAGCACCTCGGAACTGTTCGGAGAGCTCGTCGGCTCCCCCGACATGCAGGCCTGGTTCTACCGCCTGACGGTGGTGCTGCTGCCGTTGACCTTCCTCGTCTGCCGGTACTTCACCAGCGGTCGCTTCGGTGATGCCCTGATCGCCATCCGTGACGATGAGAGCCGCCTGCGCTTCGCCGGTTTCAACCCCGTGCCCTTCAAGACGATCGTCTTTCTGGTGGCTGGGGCCCTCTGTGGCATCTCTGGTGCCCTTTACACGGTCCAATCCGGCATCGTGTCGCCGCAGTACATGTCGATCTCCTTCTCGATCGAGATGGTGATCTGGGTGGCTGTGGGGGGAAGGGGCACCCTGGTGGGCCCGATCATCGGCGCCACCGTGGTGAATTACCTGCGCAGCCTGGTCAGCGAAGCACTGCCGGAGGCCTGGCTGTTCGTGCAGGGGGCACTGTTCATCTTCGTGGTGGTCCTGATGCCCGACGGCATCTACGGCTGGATCACCAAAGGAGGCTTCCGCACCTTTCTGGCCGCCTTCGGCATCGCCAAGAAGGCCAAGACCTACCCCCAGCTGGACAAGGAGGCCATTCCGGTGGATTAGTCCCCCAGGAGCACCGTCCTGGTCTGTCTGCTGTGACTGCTTTTTCGATTTCGCACCCTTCCGATGTCCATGTCAGAACCTCTACTCGAGCTCAATGACGTCAGCGTGAGTTTCGACGGCTTCTATGCCCTCACAGACCTCAGCCTGAAGCTCTACAAGGGTGAGCTGAAGTCCATCATCGGCCCCAACGGTGCCGGCAAGACCACCTTTCTGGATGTCATCACAGGCAAGGTGCGACCCACGAAAGGGACGGTGACCTTCAAGGGCAAGTCCCTGCTCGGCGTCTCAGAACAGAAGATCTCACGCGATGGTATCGGCCGCAAGTTCCAGACCCCACGGGTGTTTGAGAATCTCACCGTGCTGCGCAACCTGGAGCTCTCCGCCTCCCCCGAGAAGAACGCCTTCAGCCTGCTGGGCTCCGGCCTGCCCCAGTCCTCAAAGGATGAGGTGCATCGGATCATGAATTACGTGGGCCTCACTCCGTTTGCCACCGTCAAGGCCGGCTCCCTGTCCCACGGCCAGAAGCAGTGGCTGGCGATCGCCTCCCTCGTGGCCCAGGCCCCCGAAGTGCTGCTGCTGGATGAACCCGTCGCTGGCCTCACCGATGAGGAAACCCTGCGCACCGCCGAGCTGATCAAGTCGCTTGCCGGCGACCACACCGTGGTGGTGATCGAGCACGACATGGAGTTCATCCGCGACCTGGGTTTCGACGTCACCGTTCTGCACCAGGGACAGGTGCTCACGGAGGGGCCGCTGGAGAAGGTCAAGTCCGACCCGCGGGTGATCGAGGTGTACCTGGGGCCGCCCGAACAGTAATCACTTCCCGACCATCACCCACCGACCCCATGTCCACCACCAGCACCCAACCCCTGCTCCAGGTCTCCGACCTGAATGTCTATTACGGAGAAAGCCACATTCTCCGTAACGTTGACCTGACCATCCACAAAGGCAAGATGGTCTGCCTGATCGGCCGCAATGGCGTCGGCAAGACCACCTTCCTCAAGACCGTCATCGGCCTGTTGCAGCAGCGATCCGGGACGATCAGTTATCAGGATGGCCAGCTCACCACCCAGCCGCCCTACAAGCGGGCCCGCTCAGGCATCGGCTATGTGTCCCAGGGCAGGGACATCATTCCCCAGGTGACCGTGAAGGAAAATCTGCTGCTCGGCATGGAAGCCCTGCCCGGGGGCCTCGAAAAGAACCGCCACATCGATCCGCTGATCTTCGATCTGTTCCCGATCCTCGAGAAGTTCCTCAAGCGCAAAGGCGGCGACCTCAGTGGCGGTCAGCAACAACAGCTGGCCATCGCCCGTGCCCTGCTGGGCAAGCCCAAGCTGCTGCTCCTCGATGAACCCACCGAAGGGATTCAACCCTCCATCATCCTCGACATCGAGCATGCCGTGCAGCGGATCATGAAGGAAACCGGCATCAGCGTGTTGCTGGTGGAGCAGCACCTGCACTTCGTTCGCCAGTCCGACTTCTATTACGCCATGCAGCGCGGCGGCATCGTCTCCAGCGGCGAAACCGACCAGCTCTCCGACGACGTGATCAAGGAATTCCTCACGGTCTGAGACACGCCTGTTCCCCAGAGCCTCAACAGCCGCGATTGAGCATCCAAGGCCGGGTGCCGCTCTCCTTGAGCCGCTGCCTTCCGGCCACTTCCTTGGTTTCCTTGCGGACCAGGCGAGGTCCGGACTGCTCCTGCTTCAGCCTTAGGGGGCCGCTGAGCGACATGACAGGCGTGAACACGCGCAGGCCTGCCGCCGTGCAGGTTGGGCAGTTGGTCTCCTTCTGGCGCTCATCGATGCTGCGCCAGACTTCATAGTTGTCGCAGCCATTGGTGCAGCGGTATTCGTAGACAGGCATCGCAAAAAAGAGGGGAGATACGAGAGCACAATGAGGCATAAAAGAAAAGGGGCCTGACGCTCAGGCCCACCATTCCACGTTGCTGATCAGCAGGGGAGAATGTCCTGGTCGAAGATCGAGGTGGGGATGGCCAGGGTGCAGCAGGCGTTGGGGATATCAACGATGCCGCTGATCCTGCCTTCCACCGGCGCGCAGCTCAGCAGCAGGTAGGCCTGCTCACCGGTGTAGCCGAACTTCTTGAGGTACTCAATGGCGTTGAGGCAGGCACGTCGGTAGGCGATGTGCACATCCATGTAGTACTGCTTGCCTTCAAATTCATCGACAGAGATGCCTTCGAACACCAGGTAGTCGGCGTAGTGGGGTTCCACCGGGCTGGTTTTGAACATGGGATTGACCATCCCATACTTGGCCATGCCGCCCTTGATGATCTCGACATGAAGATCGAGGTAGCCGGACATCTCGATGGCGCCACAGAAAGAGATCTCACCGTCTCCCTGGGAGAAGTGGATGTCGCCCATCGAGAGCTTGGCGCCTTCGACATAGACGGGGAAGTAGATCCGCGTGCCCTTGGTGAGGTTCTTGATGTCGCAGTTGCCGCCGTGCTCCCTGGGCGGCACGGTGCGGGCGGCTTCATTCGCCACCCGCTCGAACTCACTGGAGGGGAGGGTGCCGAGGATGGCGCTGTTGGGATTGGGCAGGGCCGCCAGCACCGGCTCGCTGCCGGAGAGGCCAGCGCCGTAGGTGCGGCGATCGGGGGCGGTCTTCACCAGTTCCGTCTCCCGACGGTTCCATTCATTCAGCAGTTCCTGGGAGGGGGCGCAACCGATCAGGCCAGGGTGGGTGATGCCGGCGAAACGCACGCCGGGAATGTGGCGGGAGGAGGTATAGATGCCTTCCAGATCCCAGATGGCCTTGGCGGCCTTGGGATAGTGATCGGTGAGGAAGCCACCACCGTTCTCCTTGGCGAAGATGCCCGTGAAACCCCACTCATCCCCCTGCAGAGCGCCGACATCGAGAATGTCGACCACCAGGATGTCCCCGGGCTGGGCCCCATTGACCCAGATCGGTCCACTGAGGACGTGGACGACCTCCAGATTCACATCTTCGATGTCCTTGGGGTCGTCATTGTTCTTGATCTGGCCATCGGTCCAGTCCTTGCATTCGATCCGGAACACATCACCAGGATTCACCGAGGCCACGGCAGGAATCTCGGGATGCCAGCGGTTGTGGCCGGGCATGTCCTGTTGATCCATCGGTTTGGTGAGATCGACGGAAAAGAGTGTTTTTGGCATCGAGACACCGAGGTGCAATTTCCTCACCATCCAAAAGGAAGGCCTGCGGCTCGAAAGTGTCTGTTGCTACCGGATAGTGGCGGCTTAGGGTGTGCTTAACGAGATCGAAGCAAGAATCATTATCAAGCGATCGGTTTCCCTTCTCCTTGTCGTGGTGGCAGCAGGATCAGGTGTGCTTGAAATCACCTTTCCGGCACAGATTGTCCTTCAGTCGTGAGACCCAGCCGCTGGAATCAAGCGTTCCAGTCTTTTCGGTTCGGCCGTCAAAATGGAACAGGAACTGCCAGCGATCCTTGACCGGAAATGGTCTTTTGGCGTTGAGATCGCTGATAGGATCTCCATAGATATTGTCATAGGTTGGCCAGCCCGGCTCTCCCTTGACGCTGCAGATAGCTGTGACTTCATACAACTTTTCCTTGGCATCTCCGGCCTCGGAGGTGATCTTCACGACACCCTTATGTAACCCATTGGCAATTCCTGGCGTGAAGGCCTTAACCAACTCCACCCGGCTGCCATCGGCGTTCGCCAGCAGGTCGCCTGGCTTGGCGTTCTTGATGGCCACCTCCTCGGAGTTGGCACCACAGCCGGCCAGGGCGAGCCCCAGACAGGCCAGCAGCCCTGCCACGTGCCTCCGGGCCCCCAGGCCCCCCACAGCGTCGAACAAGGTGATCCATCGACTCGCGCGCCAACCTATGACGACGCCAGCAGCCGCTCCCAGAAGCCCTCAGCCCCAAGCGGCAGGGGCAGATCGCTGGCCTGGCAGCGGCGGATCGCCCGGTGGCCCAGGCTGTTGATCAGCAGGGCCCCCTCGCTGGCCAGCAGGTCCGCGAGGCCCAGGCGGCCCTCCCGCACCAGGCCCAGGGCCAGGCCACGGCCCCGCATCACCCCCGGCAGGCAGCCGCTGGCCAGGGGCGGTGTGATCCATTCGCCCTGCCGCCGGACCAGCAGGTTGGCGCTGGTGCCGCAGCAGAGGTCGCCGCCTTCCCCGAGCAGCAGGGCGTCGTCGGCGCCGTTGGCCCGGGCCTCGCGCAGGGCCTGGATGGCACCGCCGTAGGCGAAGGTCTTGCAGCGGCTGACCAGGCTGCCTGAGTTGCGCCGCTCCAGGCGACTCAGGATCACCGCCACCGGCGTGCTGTCACGCCTCCAGGGGCTCAGCTGCAACCAGAAGCGCGGCCGCCCCTGGGGTTCGCCTGGCCCCGGTAGGGCGAGGCCCCGCCGACTGCCGCCACTCCCCCGGCTCCAGTTGAGCCGCAGGGCGCCGTCGCCGCGGAGGCCGCTGCGGGCCAGGGCCTCCGCCAGCAGCGGAAGCACCCGATCGGCGCCGGGGGGGGCTTCCATGCCCAGGCTGGCGGCCGAGGCCTGCCAACGCGCCAGGTGCTCCGCCAGCAGCCGGGGTCTCCCCGCCTGGATCAGCACCGTCTCGAACAGCCCGTCGGCCAGCAGCAGGCCCCGGTCGCTCAGGGGCAGGCAGAGTTGGTCCGGGTCGCCCCAGGATCCGTCCGGCAATGGCGCGTCGATCCAGGCGATGGCCGTGGGCCCCAGGCCGGTGTCACCGCCGCCGCTCATGCCAGGGCCTCCAGCAGGGGTTCGATCTTCCAGCCCATCTCCCGGGCCTCCCCCGCCGGGTCGGAGTCGGCCACAATGCCGCCGCCCGCGTGCAGCCGCAGGCGGCGGCCCTTCTGCAACAGGGTGCGGATGAGGATGCTGCTGTCGAAGCCACCGTCGGCCCCGAGGTGGAACAGGGAGCCGCAGTAGGGCCCCCGCGGCACCGGCTCGAGCTGGTTCAGGCGCCGGCAGGCGCGCACCTTGGGGGCGCCGGTGATCGAGCCCCCCGGCCAGCAGGCCCTCAGCAGGTCCACCAATCCGCAGCCGTCGGCGAGCTGGCCCATCACCACCGAAGTGAGGTGGTGCACATGGGCGTAGCTCTCCAGCCCCAGCAGCTGGGGCACGTGCACCGATCCCGGCACGCAGACCCGGCCCAGGTCGTTGCGCAGCAGATCGACGATCATCACGTTCTCGGCCCGGTCCTTGGGGTCACAGATCAGGGCGGCGGCACTGGCCGCATCGGCATCGGGGTCGCCATGGCGCGGCCGGGTGCCCTTGATCGGCCGCGTCTCCAAGCGCCGGTCGGGGTGCAGGCGCAGGAAGCGCTCGGGGGAGGCCGAGATCACGGCCTCCTCGCCGGCGATCGCCAGACCCGCGAAGGGGGCCGGCCCGTGCCGGACCAGGCGGCGATAGAGCGTCAGGGGGTCGGCCCGCTCAGGCCGCAGGCTCTCGCAGCAGGCAGTGAGGTTGGCCTGAAACAGATCACCGGCCGCGATCCACTCCCGCAGGATCCGCACCTGCCCGGCGTAGTCCTCCGGGGAGGTGTGCCAGTGCCAGTCGCTCCTCGGGATACCCACATCTGGAATGCCCCCGGCCCCGGCCCCCGCCGCGGCCGTAGCCGTGGCGGGGGCCTCCAGCAGCCGGCCCATGGCGGCGAACCGGGTGGGGTCGTCGCCCTCGAGCCAGAGCCGTTGCTCGCCCCGATCGAAGTGGATCAGGGGGTCGTGGCGGGCCGCCCAGAGGGTGGCCATGTCGGAGACCTGCCAGTGGCCTGAGGGCTCCACCCAGGCCCCAGCCTCGTAGCCGAGCCAGCCCAGCCACGGCCCCCCCTGGCGCTCCAGATCCGCCAGGACGGCGAAGGGATCGCCCGCGCCCGTCGTGCCCGGCAGGCCCCGGCAGTCCACCGTGGCCACCGGATCCACCCCGAGCACGCCGCGGCGACCGAGGGGGCTGCCGTCCCCATCGAGCAGCACCAGCCCATCCTGGCCGAAGCGCGCCGCCAGGACCCGGGCCAGGGCCCGGGGCTCCAGCCAGGGGAGCGGCTTCCTCTTCAACGGTCTGCTCCGGAGCGGATGGCGGCTCCGGCGCGGATGGCGGCGCTGGCCAGGTCGGCGCGGCCGGCGGCGGCCAGGGCGGCATCGCGGATGCGGCAGCTGTCGCAGCGGCCGCAGGGAAGGTCATCCCCGCTGTAACAGCTCCAGGTGGCCGCGATCGGCACCCCCAGCCGCAGCGCTTCGCGCACGATGGTGGTCTTGTCCCAGGCCACGAGCGGCGCCCAGAGGCGGGCCCCATGGCCCTGGCGCCCTGCCTTGCTGGCCAGGTCGGCCAGGCTCTGGAAGGCGGCCAGGTAGTCGGGGCGGCAATCGGGGTAGCCGGAATAATCCACCGCGTTGACCCCGAGCACCAGGCTGCCGGCGCCGCGGGCTTCGGCCAGGCTCAGCCCCAGGGCGATGAAGACCGTGTTGCGGCCGGGCACGTAGGTGCTGGGGATCACCCCGTCGCACACCCCCGCCTCGGGCACAGGGATGGCCGGATCGGTGAGGGCCGAGCCGCCCCAGGCCGCCAGGTTCACGGCGATCACCTGGTGCTCTTCGAGCGCCAGGGCGCCGGCCACCGCTGCGGCGGCGGCGAGCTCGCGCCGGTGGCGTTGGCCGTAGTCGAAGGAGAGGCCGATCACCCGGTGGCCCGCCTCGATCGCCAGGGCGGCAGCGGTGGCCGAATCCAGGCCGCCGGAGAGCAGGGCGATGGCGAGCGACTTGGATGGGGGGGGCTTGGCAGGGGGGCGCGTGATGGGGCCTGCGGGAGCAAGGTGCCCCCATTGTGGAAGCGGTCGGAGGGACCGGAGGATGCCATCGTGAGCAGATGAGGATCCCCATGGCCCACGCCCTGCGCCGCGCCAGCGTGACGGCAGCGGCTGTCTCCCTGCCGTCCCTGCTCGGGGGATTGGGGGCTCCGGCCATGGCCATCCCCCAGCTCGATCTCAAGCCCTACCCCGCCGCCGCCGCCGGCCAGACCCGCTGGGTGATCCAGCTGGGCGGCGTGCTGCCCCCAGGCGCCGATCCGCGCCTCTCCCCCAGCCCGAGCGACTGGCGGGTGCAGCTGATCCCCGGCCGCCAGGTGGAGGCCGACTGCAACCAGCAGGCCTTCCGCGGCCGCTTCCGCGCCAGCAAGCTGAAGGGCCTGGGCGTCAGCGTCTACACCGTGAGCGCTGTGGGCCCGATGGTGACGACCCTGATGGCCTGCCCCCCCGGCCAGGCCAAACGCAAGGTGTTCGTTCCCATGGGCAGCAAGCCCTTCGTGGTGCCCTACGACGCCAGCCGGCCGATCGTCGTGTACACCCCCAAGGATCTGGAGCTGCGCTGGCGGCTCTGGAAGGCGGAGAAGGTGCAGCAGCCGGCCCAGGCCCTCTGAGGCTTCAGCGCAATCCCAGCCACTTATGGCTCTGCAGGCTGAGCCGCCAGCTGGGGTGGCGGCGTACGTAGGCCACCGCCAGTGCCTGGGCGGCCGGGTCGTCCCAGGCGGGCTGGAGCAGGAGTTCCGGCCCGGCAGCGGCGGCGGCCATGGCTTCGGCGAAGGCCAGGTCGTCCTGGGAGGTCACCACCACCTTGAGCTCGTCGCAGCGGGCCAGGAGGTCGGCGGCCGGGGGGCGGTGGGCTTTGGGGGAGAGGGTGATCCAGTCGAAACGGCCGCTGAGGCACCCCACGCCGCTGGTTTCCAGGTGCAGCGGCAGGCCGACGGGGGCCAGGGCGGCGCAGAGGCCGTCGAGGGGTTGCTGCAGGGGCTCGCCGCCGGTGATCACCACGAAGGCGGCACCGGCGGCGGCGGCAGCGGTGGCCTCTGCAGCCAGTTCGCCCAGAGGACGCCGGGGATGGGCCGCCTCCGGCCAGGAGTGCTTGGTGTCGCACCAGGGGCAGCCCACGTCGCAGCCCGCCAGGCGTATGAAGAAGGCGCTGCGGCCGGCATGGAGACCCTCCCCCTGCAGGGAGTGGAAGGTTTCCACCACGTTCAGCGCCGGCAGGGCTTGGGCAGGCACGGGCAGGGTGGGTGAAAGCAGGAAGGTCTCTTCAGCCTGCCACCGGGAGAGCGTCTCAATCGCCGCCACGGGAATCAGTCTGCAGGAGTTCCAGATCGAGCCCCGCCCCGAGAAACTGGCGAAAATCCTGATCCAACGTGACGATCCGGGTGGAGCTGCTGATGGCGAAGGCCGCCAGGTAGGCGTCCATCCAGCGTTTCGGTGCGGCAACGGCGAGCCCAGCCAAACGCCACCAGAGAGCCTCCATCCCGATCGGCTCGTCCACCAGGTCCACCTGGGGCAGGGCCTGGAAAGCCTCAAGTGCAGCCAGTGCCTCCTGGTTCGTGACCGACGCCGACTGGTAGGCCCTGAAGATCGCCGGGGTGGAGACCAGCCGCAGAAAACTCTGCTGGGTGGCTCAGCAGATCAGGGCCGGAGCGGCGGGCGTGGCCTGAAGCAGCACCGCCTGGGCGGTGTGATGGGCTGGATGGGCTTCGAAGGCCGCCGCCACCCACACATTCCCATCAAGCAGGCAGGCCGGCACGGCGGAGGTCCTCCAACTCGAGTCCGCGTTGCTCCAGTTGCAAGGCCGTTTCAAGATCGATCCCCGGTCGGCCGCTGGCTGGCTCAGACCGGAACACCGGCAGGCCCGCCGGATCCACCGTCACCCCATCGCTGGCGGCGATCACAGACGGAGACTTGACGCCATGGAGGCCCTGGCGGATGTACTCAGCCACAAGTTCCTTGAGGGTGCGCCCCTGTTGAAGGGCCCGTTGCTTGGTCTGGCGCACGAGGTGATCCGGCAGATCCAAGGTCGTTTTCATCAGCTCAGGCCTGCTGGTAACCCAGTTTACGGGCAAGCAAGCAAGCTGGGTTACCAGTTGTTGGCGAACCGATCCCCTGCGGCAGTCAGGCCTGCACGGGCATCGCCTGAGGCGCAGCGGCGGCCTGAGCCTGCTGGCCGTTGCGGGCCACCTCACCACGGCGCTGCTGGGCCGCCTCGATCAGCCCCCGGAACAGGGGATGGGGCTTACCGGGGCGCGAGAGGAACTCCGGGTGGTACTGGCAGGCGGTGAAGAAGGGGTGATCCTTCAGCTCGATCAGCTCCACCAGGCGGCCGTCGGGGGAGGTGCCGCTGATCTCGTACCCCGATTCCAGGAACAGGGAGCGGTAGGCGTTATTGAACTCGTAGCGGTGGCGGTGGCGCTCGTAGACCACCTCCTCGCCGTAGAGGCGCTGGGCCATGGTGCCCGCCGTCAGCCGGCAGGGGTAGACGCCCAGCCGCATGGTGCCGCCCAGATCCACCACGTCCTGCTGTTCGGGCAGCAGGTGGATCACGGGATGGGGTGTGGCGCGGTCGAGCTCGGCACTGGTGGCCCCATCCAGGCCGGCCTGGTTACGGGCCCACTCGATCACGGCGCACTGCATCCCCAGGCAGAGCCCCAGGAAAGGCACCCGCTGCTCCCGGGCCCAGCGGATCGCTGCCACCTTGCCGTCAACACCGCGATGGCCGAAGCCGCCAGGCACCACCAGCGCATCCATGCCCCGCAGCAGGGCATCGGCGCCCTGGCTCTCGATCTGCTCGGCACAGACCCAACGCAGATCAAGGGAGGCGTCACGCTCCAGGCAGGCATGCCGCAGGGCTTCGACCACCGAGAGGTAGGCGTCGTTGAGGGTGACGTACTTGCCCACCAGGGCCACCTTGACCGCCGGGCCGGGATTGCGCAGCTTGCGCACCAGTTCGGCCCAGCGGGCCATGTCGCTCTCGTGGTCTTCCAGCCCCAGGGTGTCCAGCACCTCGCGGCAGAGACCCTGCTGCTCCAGGGCGATCGGCACGGCGTAGATGCTATCGGCGTCGAGGGCCGGAATCACCGCCTTGGTGGAGACGCCGCAGAAGCCGCCGATCTTGGCCCGCAGGTCGTCGTTGATCTCCCGGTCGCTGCGGCACACCAGCACGTCGGGCTGGATGCCGATCGAGCGCAGCTCCTTCACCGAGTGCTGCGTGGGCTTGGTCTTGATCTCACCGGAGGTGCCGATGAACGGCAACAGGGTGACGTGCACATAGGCGAGGTCGTGGCGACCCACGTCGCCGCGGAACTCGCGGATCGCCTCAAGGAACGGCAGCGATTCGATGTCGCCCACCGTGCCGCCGATCTCGGTGATCACCACGTCGGCGCCGCTGTTGGCTGCCACCCGATGGATGCGCTCGCGGATTTCACCGGTGATGTGGGGAATCACCTGGACGGTGCCGCCGTTGTAGTCGCCGCGGCGCTCCTTGTTGATCACCGCCTGGTAGATCGAGCCGGTGGTGACGCTGTTCAGGCGCGACATGGCCGTGTCGGTGAAGCGCTCGTAGTGGCCCAGATCCAGGTCGGTCTCGGCGCCGTCCTCGGTGACGAACACCTCCCCGTGCTGGTAGGGGCTCATCGTGCCCGGATCCACGTTGAGGTACGGGTCGAGCTTCAGGATCGAGACGCTGTAGCCGCGCGATTTCAGCAGCCGGCCCAGGCTGGCGGCCACGATGCCCTTGCCGATGCTCGAAACCACCCCGCCGGTGACGAAAACGAACTTCGCGGCATGGCCCCGCGTGGCATGGGGTGCGGACATCGGGTCAGGCGCTGATCACCCAATCTACCGACCCCTTCCAGTCACCAGCAGCCACCTGATCGCCTCCAGGTGACGCCCCCAGCCTCCTGGGGGAGCCGTCGACGTCGCCACCGAAGCCGTCCGTCGCTCGCGCCAGCTAGCGTGGGCGAGCGCAGGCGGCGCCGCCGACGGCTCAACCCTCCAGGAGG
The DNA here is from genome assembly GCA_903917565.1 of uncultured cyanobacterium. Lineage (GTDB taxonomy): Bacteria > Cyanobacteriota > Cyanobacteriia > PCC-6307 > Cyanobiaceae > Cyanobium. The sequence continues at coordinate 39,000 of CAIXBB010000035.1, forward strand.
CTCCGCAGCATCCAGGCGGTTTTCTCGTGGATCTGCAGCCGCTGGGTGAGCAGGTCGGCGGTGGGCTGGTCGTTGGCCCCATCGGCTGTGGTGAACACCGAGCGGATCGTGCGGGCCACGGCCTCATGGCCCTCCACCAGTTCCCGCACCATGGCCAGGGCGGCGGGGACGCCTTCGGCCTCGGGGATCGAGGAGAGACCGGCATAGAGGGTGCCGCCGTAGGGGGCGGGGAAGCCGAGGGCACGGATGCGCTCGGCGATCAGGTCGAGGGCGGTCCAGAGCTCGGTGTACTGGTCCATGAACATCAGATGGAGGGTGTTGAACATCGGCCCGGTGACGTTCCAGTGGAAACCGTGGGTCTTGGCGTAGAGCACGGTGCTGTCGGCCAGCACCCGGCTCAGCCCCTCGGCGATCTGCTGGCGCTGGGCCTCGGGGATGCCGATGTCGATGGGGGGAGCGGTGACGGCCATGGAAAAGGAAGGTGAAAGGGGTGGTACTGCGAAGCTACTGAGAGATCGTCCGTTCGTTCCGTCTTCCCGGGATCGGCGTGGCCCATACCGGCGGCGCCTAGGCCTCCTCCTCCCAGGTGCTGGCCACGTGCAGCTCCTCCAGCTGGGCCTCGCTCACATCGGCCGGGGCGCGGGTGAGCAGGCAGCGGGCCTGCTGGGTCTTGGGGAAGGCGATCGTGTCGCGGATCGACTCCTCGCCCGCCAGCAGCATCACCAGCCGGTCCATGCCGAAGGCGATGCCGCCGTGGGGCGGGGCGCCCATGTCGAGCGCCTCCATCAGGAAGCCGAACTGGCGCTCGGCCTCCTCCAGCGGCAGGCCGATGGTCTGCAGCACCTGGCGCTGCAGGGCCGAATCGTGGATCCGCAGCGAGCCGCCCCCCAGCTCCAGGCCGTTGAGCACCAGGTCGTAGGCCTGGGCCCGGGCTGTGGGCAGGGTGGCCGCCCACTGGCCGGGATCGCTGCCCAGGTCGCCCGGGTTGGGGGCGCAGAAGGGGTGGTGCAGGGCCTCGAGCCGGTTCTCGCCGGCGTTGAACTCGAACATCGGGAAATCCACCACCCAGAGGAAGTTCCACTGGTCGTTGTCGCGCTCGGGCTTCACCAGGCCGAGCTCGCGGGCCAGGTACTGGCGCACCCGATCGAGCGCCTTGTTCACCGTGGCGGTGTCGCCGGCGCCGAACAGCAGCAGGGTGCCCTCCGTGGCGCCGGTGCGCGCCAGAAGCTCGGCCTTCATCGCCGCCGAGAGGTTGTCCTTGATGGCGCCGATCGTGTCGATCTCGCCGCCCGCCCGCACCCGGATGAAGGCCAGGCCGCCGGCGCCGGCCTTCTGGGCCTCGCTGAACACATCACCGCCGGGCTTGATGCGCACGTTGCTGACGGCCTCGTTGCCGCCGGGCACCGGCAGCACCTTCACCGCGCCCCCGGCCGCCACCGCACCGGAGAACACCTTGAAGCCCATGCCGGCCACCAGGTCGCTCACGTCGGTGAGCTCCATGCCGTAGCGGGTGTCGGGCCGGTCGGTGCCGTAGCGGGCCATCGCCTCGGCCCAGGTGAGCCGTGGGAACGGCCGGGGCAGCTCGATCCCCTTGACGGCCGTCCAGACGGCGGCGATCAGCCCCTCGTTGAGCGCCAGAATCTGCTCCTGGTCCATGAAGCTCATCTCCATGTCCAGCTGGGTGAACTCCGGCTGGCGGTCGGCCCGCAGGTCCTCGTCGCGGAAGCAGCGGGCCAGCTGGTAATAGCGCTCGATGCCGCCCACCATCAGCAGCTGCTTGAACAGCTGGGGCGACTGGGGCAGGGCGAACCACTCGCCGCCGCACACCCGGCTGGGCACCAGGTAGTCGCGGGCGCCCTCGGGAGTGGAGCGGGTGAGCACCGGGGTTTCCACCTCGATGAAGCCCTCCCCCTCCAGGTAGCCCCGAGCCGCACGCACGGTGGCGTGGCGCAGCCGCAGGTTCCGCGCCATGCGCTCACGACGCAGATCCAGGTAGCGGTGGCGCAGGCGCAGTTCCTCGCGGGTGTTCTCCTCGTCGTGCACCGACACCGGAAAGGGCAGGTTGCCACGCACCTCGTTGAGCACCGTGATGCCGGTGGCCAGCACCTCGATGGCGCCGGTGGCCAGGCGCTCGTTGAGGGACTCGGCCGGCCGGGCCCGCACCTTGCCCTCCACCTGGAGCACGGTCTCGTTGCGCAGCCGCTCGGCCACGGCGAAGGCGGCGGGGGCCAGGTCGGGATCCACCGTGATCTGCACGGTGCCGCTGCGGTCGCGCAGGTCGATGAAGATCACGCCGCCGTGGTCGCGGCGCCGATCGACCCAGCCGCACAGCTGCACGCCCTGGCCGATGGCGTCGTTGCGCAGATCGCCGCACCCGTGGCTGCGCATGGTGGAAAACAAAGTCAGTCAGCGAGTTTCCCACAGGGCGCCCACCGCCCGGGCCTCCTCAGTACTCAGTCCTCAGCCGCGCCGGTAGAAGGGGCGCTTCACCACCACCGCGGTCTCGGCCCGGCCGCGGATCTCCACCGCCAGCTCCGTGCCCAGCTTCGCCGCCGCCGCTGGCACGTAGGCCAGGGCCACCGCTTCCCCCAGGGTGGGGGACCAGGTGCCGCTGGTGACCTCACCCACTGGCACCCCATCCAGGAGCACCGGGTAGCCGTGGCGGGCGATGGCGCGGCCCTGCAGCTTCAGCCCCACCAGCTTCCGGCCCACCCCCTCGGCGCTCTGGCGCTCCAGGGCGGCGCGGCCGATGAAGTCGGCGGGCATCTCCAGGTGCACCAGCCAGCCCAGCCCCGCCTCCAGGGGGGTGGTGGCGGCATCCATCTCGTTGCCGTAAAGATGCATCGCCGCCTCCAGCCGCAGGGTGTCGCGGGCCCCGAGGCCGCAGGGGGTGACCCCTTCGGCCAGCAGGCGCTGCCACAGCGCCAGCCCCGCTCCGCGGCCCAGCAGCAGCTCAAAGCCATCCTCGCCGGTGTAGCCCGTACGGCCCACGAACAGTGGCGCCCCGTCGATGCTCAGCTCCCGGTGGCCGAAGCGGGGCAGGCCCGCCAGGCTGGTGCCCGTGAGCGCCTCCAGGCGGGCGGGCGCTTCCGGGCCCTGCAGGGCCAGCAGCACCCCATCGCCCTTGCGGTCGCTGATGACGATCCCCTCGGGTTCCAGCTGGCTGGCGATCCAGGCGGTGTCGGCCTCGGCGCAGGCGGCGTTGATCACCAGCACCAGTTCATCCCGCTCCCCCTCGGGACCGTCCACCCGGCCCCGGTCGTAGACGATCAGGTCGTCGCGGATGCCGCCGGCCTCGTTGAGCAGCACCGTGTAGCAGGCCTCGCCGGGGCCGATGCGGAACAGGTCAGTGGGCACCAGCCGCTGCAGGGCATCCTTGGTGCCTTGCCCCCGCAGGGTGAGCACCCCCATGTGGGAGATGTCGAAGACACCGCAGTGCTGCCGCACGGCGTTGTGCTCCTGGACCAGGCCGGAGAACTGGATCGCCATCTGCCAGCCGGCAAAGGGCACCAGGCGGGCGCCAGCGGCGACGGCCGCGGCGTCCAGGGGGGTTCGGCGCAGGGGGGTGGAATCCATCAATGGCAGCCGGCCGGCCAAGGGGACGCCGGTGCCCGGTGGGGCGATCCTATGGAGGAACCGGCACCGGCCCCGAGCGGCGTAATCGCCTCCAATACCGAAGAAAGCCTGTGATTCGGCTTCCACCCCTATCACACTAGCAAGGAAATGCGTACGTTAAATCCCCTTAATAGGTCAAGAGGATGGGTAACCGTCCCAACTGCCGCAGCTGCCGCCATTGCACCCCTCCTGCCGGTGTGGAGATGGGCTGGTGCCAGCTGCGCCAGCTACCCATCCACGCCGAGCTGGTGGCGGACCTCTGGTGCCACCACTGGACGGCACGCCCGCCCCACCTGCCGGTGGTGTCCCCCGAAGGCCTGCTGAAGCACAACCACGTTCCGGTGGGCAGCCAGCAGCTGAGCCTGGCCACGGGGCTCTCCTGATTTCAAGCGCACGGGAAATGTGTCGGTCGATGCCCTTATGGCGTTCTTCCGCCGTTTCACCCCTCCTTCTCCTAGCAAAACGTCCCGTTTGGCCCTAGGACTACAAAACTCCATCCACCCACACCAAGGAGGTTCCCTGAATTGATCAGAGCCACCACATCCCCATCACCCATCGATCTGATGGGCGTTCATGTGGATTGTGAAACCTTCACCCTTCCCACAGGGGCCCACGTCTTCTGCCGCGGCGCCAGCGCCAACACGATCTACGCGGTCCGTCGCGGCATCGTCGAACTGGTGGGTGAGCAGGGAGAGAAAACCTGTTTCCGCCCCGGTGAGCTGTTCAGCTACCAGGACATCACCTGGCGTGAACTGAGCCATCGCAGCGACGCCTTCGCCCGAACGCCGGTGGAGGTGCTGCGGCTTGATCGGCTCCGCTTCCTCAACCTGCTGCACAACCACCCCACCCTGGCCGTGCAGCTCATCGGGCAGCAGCACACCCGCCTGCGGGAGCAGCGCGCCAGCGGCACCTGCTGCTACTGAGCGCCGGAAGCCAGCGGGCGGCCGAGCAGCAGCAGCAGACTCCGGGTCACCTTGGCGGCCAGCACGGCACTGACGCCGCTGGGGTCGAGCTGGGGGGCCAGTTCCACCACATCGGCAGCCACCAGCTGGTGGTGGCGCAGCTCCTCCACCAGCTCGGCGAAGTGGGTCCAGTGGAAGCCGCCGGGCTCAGGGGTGCCCGTGCCCGGCAGCGCGGCGGGATCGAACCAGTCGAGGTCGACGGTGAGATAGAGAGGCCGGCCCCGCAGGGGCGCCAGGGCCGCGGCCATCGCGGCGATCGGCACCAGCCGACCACTGGCGCGCAGCTCCTGGAATTCCTCGCGGGTGCCGCTGCGGATGGCGATCTGGCGCAGCTCTCCACTGGGCAGCACCTCCAGGCAGCGGCGCATGGCGCAGGCATGGCTGTGCCGGGCACCGAGCCAGCTCTGGCGCAGGTCGGCGTGGGCATCAAGCTGCACCATCACCAGATCCGGGCGGCGCTGCGCCACCGCCGCCACGGCCCCACTGCTGATCGAGTGCTCGCCGCCCAGCATCAGGGGCGCCAGGCCCAGGTCCAGCACCGCCTCGGTGGCCCGGCGCACCGCCGCCACCACCGGCTCCGGGGCGCCGAAGGGGATCGCCACGGCCCCCAGGTCGGCAAAGGCCAGGTCCTCGAGATCAAGGTCGAGCTGGGGGTCGTAGCTCTCCAGGCCGCTGCTCACCTCCCGGATCGCCGCCGGGCCGAAGCGGGCACCGGGGCGAAAGGAGGTGGTGCCGTCGTAGGGAACGCCGAACAGGCCCACGGCGCAGCCCAGCGGCTCGCGGCGGGCGCCCATGTAGATCGCCCCTTCGGTGTCGAACAGCTCCAGGCTCATGGCTGGGCGGCGGCGGCGGCCAGCTGGCGCTCCACGAAGGCCGGAACCGCCTCGAAGGCGCCCCGCTGCCAGCGGGGCGACCAGATGGCGCAGCCGGGCGCCACCGCCGCAGCGCGCTCCGCCAGCGGCTCCCGGTAGCGGGGGCCATCGGGGCAGGCGAAGGTCCAGCTCCACCAGCCGCTGGGGTACATGGGCACCCAGCCGTAGAGGGGATCGGCATGACCGAACACCTCGCGCAGCAGCCGCACGGTGTCGATGTGCACCTGACGGAAGGCCTCGGGGGATTCGCTCTGGGTGGCGAACACGCCGCCAGGGCGCAGCAGGCGGCGGCAGTGCTGGAAGAAGCTGCGATTGAACAGGCCCTCGGCCGGTCCGGCGGGATCGGAGCCATCCACCAGCACCACATCGTAGCTGGCGTCGGGGGCGGCAGCCGCCCAGGCGATACCGTCGCCCACGGTGAGGTGGAAGCGGGGGTCGCTCCAGGCGTCGCCGCCGAGGCTGGGCAGGTGCTTGCGGGAGAGCTCCACCACCAGTCCGTCGATCTCCACCATGTCGAGGTGGGCGACGCCGGGATGGCGCAGGCACTCGCGGGCGGTGCCGCCATCGCCGCCACCGATCACCAGCACCCTCTCGATGGAGGCGGCGGCGCAGAGGGCCGGATGCACCAACGGTTCGTGGTAATGCCGCTCCTGCCGCTCCGCCGTCATCCAGCAGCCATCGAGCAGCAGGCCCTTGCCGTAGGTCTGGCTGTCGATGATCGTGATGCGCTGGTAGGGGCTGGTGTGCTCCTCCACCACGGTGGCGGCCAGGCCGTAGCGCACTCCGCCCAGCTCCTCGTCCACCCAGGCGCTCCGTGGCTGTTGCGGTCCCATGCGGTTGGCTCGTGGCTTTCCAGCTAAACCTTCGGCAGGACCTCTTGTCACGGCGCCATGGCACATTCCAGACGCCACCTGTTGCTGCTCCTTGGCCTGGCGGGCGCCGGGCTGGCCCTGGACACCCTGCTGCCGGCGGCAGCGGCGGCCGCCGACGGCACCCTTGTGGAACGGCTGTCGGTGTGCCGCCCCGACGGCGACCCGCTGCAGGAGCTGCTGCGCCGCAACCGCGACTTCTCCCGCACCTGGCAGGCCGCCGAGCGCAGCAACGATCCCCAGGGCCGAGCCACCCTGCTGCATGAAACCTGGCCGCTGCACTGCCAGGTGCGACCGGATGCCCTGGCCGCCGGCCAGCGGCCCTGGGCTTCGGTGCTCTGCTGCGCCGATTCGCGGGTGGCGCCGGAGTGGATCTTCGCCTGCGGCGCCGGGGAGCTGTTCGAGGTCCGCAGCGCCGGCAACACGGCCTTCGACGAGGGTGTCGCCTCGCTGGAGTACGCCGTAGCGGAGCTGGCGATGCCCCTGATCCTGGTGATGGGCCACAGCGGCTGCGGTGCGGTGACCGCCGCCATGGCCAGCGCCCCGCTCACGCCCCTGCTGGAGAACCTGGTGGCACCGATCCGGGCCAGCCTGAAGCCGGGGGCGGACCTGGCCGAGGCGGTGCGCCGCAATGCCGCCGCGGCCGCCGCCGAGCTGCCGAGACGCAGTGCCCTGCTGCGCGAGGCCGTGGCGGACGGGCGCCTGCACATCCAGGCCGCCTACTTCGACATCGGCAGCGGCGAAGTGAGCCTGGTGTGAGCGGTGATCTGCCCCTGGGGAATGGCCTGGTGATCCCGGCGGCCGAGCTGAGCTGGCGCTTCTCGCGTGCCTCCGGGCCCGGGGGGCAGGGGGTGAACACCACCGACTCCCGGGTGGAGCTGGTGTACGACCTGGCCACCAGCGGCGCCCTGCCGCCGACCCTGCGGGAGCGGGCCCTGCGGCGACTGGCCGCCCGGCTCACCCCGGCCGGCCTGGTGATCGTGGCAACAGAGCACCGCTCCCAGTGGCAGAACCGCCAGGCGGCCCGGAAGCGCCTGGTGGAGCTGATCCAGGCGGCCATCGCGCCGCCGCCGCCGCCCCGCCGCCCGACGAAGCCCAACCGCGGCTCGGTGGAGCGCCGGCTGAAGGCCAAGCGGCAGCGGGGATCGCTCAAGAACCATCGCCGGCAGGGTCCCCAAGAGGAGGCCTAGGGCCCAGCTCCTGCTCGGCGCGGATCTGGGCCTTGGCCGCCTGCCAGTGGCCCTCCAGTTCCGCGAGGCCCCTGCCGCCGAGATCACCGCCCAGGGCGGCCTCCACCCTGGAGAAGCGGTCGAGGAAGCGGCGGTTGGTGCCGGCCAGGCCTTCCTCAGGGTCGAGGTGGCACCAGCGGGCCACGTTCACCAGGGTGAAGAGCACGTCGCCCAGTTCCTCCTGGGCATGGGCCCGGTCGCCGCTGGCCACCGCCTCCCGCAGCTCGTCCATCTCCTCCTGCACCTTGGCCCACACCCCCTCCATGGCGTCCCACTCGAAGCCGGCGGCGGCGGCCTGGCGCGAAATGGTCATGGCGCCGGCCAGGGCCGGCTGGCCGCGCACCTTCTGGGCCAGCCGGTCACTGAGGGGGCTGGCGGCCTGGGCCTGCGGAGCGGGACTGGCGGTGGCCCGCTCACGCTCCTGGCGTTCGGCGGCCTTGATCACCTCCCAGCTGCGGCGCACGGCCTCCGGGTCGTCGGCCCGCTCCGCCGCCGGGTCGAACACATGGGGATGGCGGCGCACCAGCTTGGCGGCGATGCTCCGGGCAACAGCGGCCAGATCGAAGCGGCCCGCTTCGCTGGCGATGCGGGCATGGAGCACCACCTGCAGCAGCAGGTCGCCCAGCTCTTCGGCCAGATGGCCGTCATCGCCCTGGCGGATCGCATCGGCCACCTCGTGGGCCTCCTCCAGCACGTAGGGAATCAGGGAACTGTGGGTCTGGGCCAGGTCCCAGGGGCAGCCCCCTTCCGGATCACGCAGCCGGTCGACGATCGCCACCAGCTCGCCGAAGGCCGCGAGGCTGGCGCCATCGGCTGCAGAACTGGAGAACGGCCGGGAACCGGACATCACGGAAGGGAGGAACCACATCAGCCATCCTTGGCGATGGAATTGAGCCTGGCTGGCAACAGCGCGGCACCCCTTCCACCTAAAACTGCTGCTAACCCCTTTTCCCACTTGATGGATTTGTTGCCCACGCTGCTGATGGACGTCGGCAGCCACCAGGTTGAAGTGACGGAAACCCTGATCGGGGTTGGACGTTTTCTGGTGATTTTCGTGGCAGCTCGTGTCATGGCGGAGCTGATGGTGCGGCTGCAGCTCCCCACGATCCTGGGCGAACTGGTCGCCGGGGTGGTGATCGGCGCCTCCGGCCTGCATCTGGTGGTCCCCCCCGAGACGCAGGCCCAATTGAGCGGTGCGGTCCTGGGGCTGCTGAGCTCCCTGGGGGGGCTGACGCCTGAAGGAGTCAACTCCCTCTACGGCGAGACGTTTTCGAGCCTGCAGGCGGTGGCCGAGATCGGCCTGTTTTCCCTGTTGTTCCTGACGGGGCTCGAAAGCGAGCTCGATGAACTCGTGGCCGTGGGAATCCAGGCCGGCTCCGTGGCCTTCACCGGGGTGGTGCTGCCCTTCGCCGCCGGCACCGCCGGCCTGTACTACCTCTTCCACGTGCCGTTCATCCCGGCGGTCTTCGCCGGCGCCGCCATGACGGCCACCTCGATCGGCATCACAGCGAGTGTCTTCGGTGAACTGCAGTGGCTGAAGCGCAAGGAGGGGCAGATCGTCATCGGTGCCGCCGTGCTCGACGACATCCTCGGCATCGTGATCCTGGCCGTGGTGGTCTCCCTGGCCGGAGGCGGTTCCTTCACCCTGGGGCCGGTGCTGAAGCTGTGCGCCGCTGCGGTGATTTTCGTGGCTGTGGCGCTGTTGCTGAGCCGCTACGCCGCGCCGGCCTTCGACTGGGTGGTGGACCACCTCAAAGCGCCCGGTGATGTGGCGGTGGCCAGCTTCGTGGTGCTCACCCTCTGCTGCTTCGCCGCCCAGGCGATCGGCCTCGAGGCCGCCCTGGGGGCCTTCGCCGCCGGCCTGATCCTCAGCGCCTCCAAGCACACCCACGCCATCGACAGCACGGTCAAACCCCTGGTGGCCCTGTTCGCGACGGTGTTCTTCGTACTGATCGGCACCGGCATGGACCTCTCGGTGCTCAATCCCTTCGATCCCGCCAACCGCGAGGGTCTGGTGGTGGCCCTGTTCCTGCTGGTGGTCGCCGTGGCGGGCAAGGTGGCGGCGGGCTGGACGTACACCAGCAAGGACCCCACCAACCGGCTGGTGGTGGGTCTGGGGATGATGCCCCGCGGCGAGGTGGGTCTGATCTTCCTGGGCCTGGGCACCCAGGCCGGCATCCTCACCCCGGCCCTCGAAGCCGCCATCCTGTTGATGGTGATCGGCACCACCTTCCTGGCCCCGGTTCTGCTGCGGCTGGTGATCGGTGCTCAGACGGAGGCCGCGGCTCAGACCACCTGAGAACCATGCCCGTCGCCGATCTGAACAGCTCGACCACCCATCCGTCCCCGCCGTTCCCGGCCCTGCGCCGCGGCCGGCTCGACACCCTGCAGGTGAACCTGGGCTACCGCTGCAACCAGAGCTGCAGCCACTGCCATGTGAACGCCGGTCCCAGCCGCACGGAAATGATGGCGGCCGAGACCCTGGCCCTGGTGCCGGCGGTGCTGCGGGCGCGGGACATCGCTTGCCTCGATCTCACCGGCGGCGCCCCGGAGCTGCACCCGGACTTCCGCGACCTGGTGCGTCAGGCCCGAGCGCTGGGGGTGGCGGTGATCGACCGCTGCAACCTCACCATCCTGAGTGAGCCCGGCCAGGAGGGCCTGGCCGCTTTCCTGGCCCAGCAGCGGGTGAAGGTGGTGGCCTCCCTGCCCTGCTACCTCGCGGCCAACGTCGACCGGCAGCGCGGCGAGGGGGTGTTCGAGCGCAGCCTCTCGGGCCTGCGGCAGCTCAATGCCCTCGGCTACGGCGAAGAGGACTCAGGTCTGGAACTGGATCTGGTGTACAACCCCCAGGGACCGCAGCTGCCGCCGCCCCAGGCCGCCCTGGAGGCCGACTACCGGCGCGAGCTGGCCGAGCGCTTCGGCCTGCGCTTCAGCCGGCTGTTCACGATCACCAACATGCCCATCCAGCGTTTCGCCGCCGTGCTGCGCCAGCAGGGGCAGCTGGAGAGCTACAGGTCGCTGCTGCGCCAACACCACAACCCGGCCAACCTGGCCCAGGTGATGTGCCGCACCACCCTCAGCGTCGACTGGCGGGGGTATCTCTACGACTGCGACTTCAACCAGATGCTCGACCTGCCGGCCGGCCGCGGCCGACCCCGGGCCCACCTGCGGCAACTGCTGGAGCAGGCCCTCGAGGGCGAGCCAATCGCCGTGGCGGATCACTGCTATGGCTGCACCGCCGGATCCGGCTCCAGCTGTGGGGGCGCCCTGAGCTGACATCCCGCCCCACCTCCGCTCCACCCTCAGCAGCAGCGCCGACCTGCGCACCAGCGCCTGCTGTGATGCCGGCAGCGTGCCTGCACCCCTGCGGCCCCTGCTGGCCCACCTCCACCCGGAGGTGCTCAGTCGCTACTACGACTGCGGCCTGGTGGTGCCGCCGCTGCTGGAGGGCCTGCGGGTGCTCGACCTGGGCTGCGGCAGTGGCCGCGATGTGTGCCTGCTGGCCCAGCTGGTGGAGCCCGGCGGCTTCGATCTGGTGATCTCCAACTGCGTGGTCAACCTCTCATCCGACAAGCTGGCGGTGCTGAAGGGGTGCGGCGGCGGCTCAAACCTGGCGGCGAGTTCTTCTTCGCCGACGTCTACGCCGACCGGCGCGTGCCCGAAGCCCTGCACCACGACGCGGTGCTGCACGGCGAATGCTTCAGCGGCGCCCTCTACTGGAACGACTTCCTGCGGCTGGCGCGGCGTGCCGGCTTCGCCGATCCCCGCCTGGTGGACGACCGCCCCCTGGAGATCACCGACCCGGAGCTGGCCGGGCGCACCGGGGCGATCCGCTTCTTCTCCGCCACCTACCGGCTGTTCCACATCGAGGCGCTGGAGGACGCCTGCGAGGACCACGGCCAGGCGGTGATCTACCGCGGCAGCATCCCCGGCCCCCCCGACGCCCTGCCCTTCGACAAGCACCACCGCATCGCAACGGGCCGGGTGTTTCCGGTGTGCGGCAACACCTTCCGCATGCTGGCCGAAAGCCGCCTGGCGCCCCACTTCAGCTTCATCGGCGATTTCAGCCGCCACTACGGCCCGTTCGAGGGCTGCGGCAGCGCCATTCCCTTCGACGGGGCCGCCGCCGCCACCAGCGGCGCCTGCTGCTGAGGCGTCGCAGCAGGCGCGGCAGCCGCGGGATCGGATCGCCGTCCTGAAGAAGATGCAGCCAGCTGCTGGCCTCCAGGCCCACGAAGGCCGTCAGCAGCAGGGGCCGCTGGGCGCGCCAGAGCTCCTGGCCCCGCTGCAGCAGCTCCGGCGGAGCCGGGGTGCCAAGGGGCTCCAGGGCGGCGCAGACGACGAGCACCACCAAGGCCAACCAGAGCAACCGCAGGGCCGTGCCCAGCAGGGGGCTGTGGGAGAGGAGGGAACGGTGGCTGAGCAGGCGCCGGTACGGCCACCAGAGCAGTTGCAGGGGGCCCCAGCGGCGGGTGGCGTTGGAGCGTGTGTCGAGGTCGGGGGAGAGCCAGAGGCCGCCGACCAGGAAGGCCCCGGCGGCGACGGCCACACCCGCCGGCCCCAGGGCAGGCCACCAGAGCAGAGCGAAAGGCAGAGCCAGCCGTCGGGTGGCGCGATCGTGGCTGCGGCCGCTGGCCATGGCCGGGGTCCGGACGCTGCCGGCAAGGTACCGGCCCTCGGCGAGCGGCGCCCTTTCCGCCAGAATGCCGCCACCGCCCGATTAGCTCAGCGGTAGAGCGCCTGCCTTACAAGCAGGATGTCGCTGGTTCGAAACCGGCATCGGGCACTTGCAAAACCCACTCCAGCACAGGGTTTCTCAGGCCTGACGTCTGAGCTTGCCGAGGCGTGCGGAGGCGTGAATAGAGCATTCTGCGCACAGTTCTGCGCAGAATGGGGGCAGGAAAGCGATCAACTGCCTCATGGGCGTTATGCCTGAACCGCTTCCAGACGTAGTCGTACTTACCTTCCTCAGGTTCGTTTGCATCAGGGCGAAGGAACGCCAGGACGCTTTCCGTTGATTTCCGGCGGGAAGATTGATGGCGTGGGCCGTCCCAGCTTTCATCCCATTCCGGTGCCCAGGTCTTGCTCATCGTGCCTCAGACAGGATGGCTTCCTGCTTCGCGCTGGGGTTCAGGATGCAGGCAGTGCCCTTGTCCAGGATGCTGCGATTGGCCTTATCAGTAGCGGCGGTGCTCACGGCGCTTCGGCTTCGGCGAGGATCGATTTCATGGCTACTTCTTCGGGAAGTACGGTAATGACGGTGGCGCTAGAGTGGTTCATTGCTGCATTGTCGAATGACTGCAACATTGGCACGGATTAGTGGTACATCAACGGTGGATTTATCCGCTTCGATGCTGCGAGCATTCGCAAGCGTTGTACCGGTCCCGTCGGCATACAAGCCGGTCCCGAGGGTCTGCATCCTCGATCCCCTTCCTGATGACCGGGTGCGGGCCTTTAGTGCCGATGGTGTTTCTGCTGTGATCGTCAAGGCGGAGGGCCACTGTCAGCGGCCTATGGCTTTGGAGATGCCGATTCTGCGGCGCCTATTGAACGCACACCGAGATGCGGAACTGGTGTCGATCGTGGCCCGCGAAGATGAGCCGTTCCTGCGGCTGCGATCTTTCAGCACTGGCATGACCCTGGCGATCGAGGCGGTGGCCGTAAAGTGTTTTGCCGATGCCGCTGCCATCAACCGGATCGAGGCCATGGGCGATGGGAAGACAGGCGGGGCGGCCACCATGTCGGTGCTGGCGCTGTAGCTGGGGCCAGAGCCTGTTGGTGGTGTCAGGATGGGCGAGTCCCAATCCGGCACAGGCTCTTGGTCACTTGACCGCCAGGGAACCCCTGAGGCTTTTTCCATGAAAAAGCCCAGGGACTTCTACCTCCCTGGGCCTGCCCGGTTGGGGCGTTCTTTAGGAGTTTGCTGAAAACGCCTGGCCGTCTGTGCGAAAATCGTCAAAACAACCTCCTGCGGTGGTTTGAGGTTTCGCCGGCGTACGCATGTAAGGCGCACGTCGCCCGAATCCGATCGTCGCATGTGTGTTGAGCACAACTGTGACTGACTTTCATCAGACCTATTTACTAAATTATTATGAGACGTCAAGCCACTCAGAAAATTGCACTATTTCTGATTGGGTTTGTCATGTTTTCGACGGGCTTTCTCCTGTCTGTCTATGAGTCGTTGGAGCTCTCGGACTATGCGATGGGTTGTGCTCCGTTTGGTAGCGTGCCAAGCCGTGCAAATCCGTGCAGGTGGTGGGGGTATGACCTTTCGACTATGTCTCCCCATGGCTTTTGGATACTCATCATTCCATTCGCAATCGGGATGTCAATGATCCTGTCCAGGGCTTATCCACGGCTGGGATGGTTCCTTTCCCTGGCCCGGTGACTTTCAGGGAAGTTGTCACTCCTGGGCTGCCATTCAGGCGGCCTGGATCAAGGGTAGCGCGAGCATTGGATTGGGTTCCTCTGTTGGCTTGTTGATCCACACTTCTACGGGTTGACGCCAGCAGCGGGTGTTTC
>CAIXBB010000036.1 GCA_903917565.1 uncultured cyanobacterium
CCGCTCAGCTTCCTGGATCCCTGGCTCCATTGATCACCGGGGCTGGGGCAGGCTGGTCAGGCTCGGCCAGCAGCGCATGTTTTCGATCGGACGCTTTCTGAGGCTCGGGCTGATCATCCCGATCGTGGTGATCAATGCCTGGGCGGTGCACGCCATCTTTCATTACTTCCATTCCCTGGTCACGGTGGTGATCGTGGCCTCCCTGCTGGCCTTCCTGCTCAATGTCCCGGTGGAATGGATGGTCCGCCGCGGAGCCCGGCGATCCCGCGCCCGGATTCTGGTGTTTCTGCTGGCACTGGTGATCGCCCTGGCGATCGGCCTCACCCTGTTTCCGCTGGTGCTGGGCCAGGCCCATCAGCTGCTGACCCACCTGCCCGGGTGGATCAATTCGGGCCAGCACCAACTGACGTCCCTGCACCAGCAGCTGCGAAACTCCCATCTGCCGCTGAACCTGGAGGCCCTGGAGCTGCAGGTGGGGGATCAACTCAAAGGGGAGCTGAAGGTGCTGGCGAATCCCCTGGTCGGCTTTGCTGCCCTCACGGTCTCGACCCTGCTGGATGGGCTGCTGACCGTGATCATGACCTTCTATCTGATTCAGTATGGCGACCGGATCTGGGCCGGGTTGACGGGCTGGCTGCCGGTGGAGCTTCGGGAACCCTTCTCCCGATCCCTGCGCCGGAGTTTCCATCGCTTCTTCCTGGGGCAGCTGATCCTGTCCCTGTGCCTGTCCAGTGCGCTGATCCTGGTGTTCGCGATCCTGCGGGTGCCCTTCGGTGTCCTGTTCGGCCTCACGATCGGCACCATGGCCCTGGTGCCCCTGGGCGGCACGGTGGGCATCGCCCTGGTCACCGTCCTGGTGACCCTGCAGCAGGCCGCCCTGGGGCTGAAGGTGCTGATCGCCGCCTTCGTGGTGCAGCAACTCCTGGAGAATGTGGTGGCCCCACGGCTTCTGGGCCATGTCACCGGGCTCAGCCCCGTCTGGGTGCTGATCGCCATCCTC
Organism: uncultured cyanobacterium; assembly: GCA_903917565.1. Taxonomy (GTDB): domain Bacteria; phylum Cyanobacteriota; class Cyanobacteriia; order PCC-6307; family Cyanobiaceae; genus Cyanobium. Next base: position 1,001 of record CAIXBB010000036.1, read on the forward strand.
ACCGGCGCCCGGGTCGGCGGCCTGCTCGGCGTGATCGTCGCCGTGCCGATGGCCGTGGTGATCAACACCTTCCTGACGGTGCAGCAGGCTCGGTTGTATCCGCCACCCTCCCTCTCCGAGCAGGTCCCGTAGCCATGCAAGCCCGTCTGCTCACGATCCTCCTGCTCGGACTCTCGGGGCCCCTGGCGGGGCCGCCCGCCCGCGCCGCCACCCTGGCGGCCTGTCCCGCCGCGGTCCAGACCACAGCCGATCGCGCCCTCGCCGAGCTTCAGCAGCGCCAGCACAAGCAAGACGAGGCCTTGCGTCAGGCGCCCACCAGCAGCTACGCCACCATGAACGGACCGGTGATCCGGGAACTGGAGAAACGCAAGCAGCAGGAGCAACTGGTGACGCGGCTCCAGGGCGACGCCGCCAGGCAGCACCATTGCCTGCTGAAGGGTTCCGCCTTCGGCGACTGAGCCGCCAGGCGGCTCATGCCGAGGCAGCAGTCCGATCGGACGTGTTGGCACGGTGCCGCGCCCGCACCAGCAGGCCATCCTTCGGCGAGGGGCTGGGGATGATCGCGAGCGAGAGGTCCTGATCCGGCTCCAGCACCAGGGTCAGCTGCCGCAGCAGCCCCACCGCCAGCAGCCGGATCTCCAGCTCGGCCAGCGCCTTGCCCAGGCACACCCGCTCACCCCCGCCGAAGGGCAGCAGGGTCGCGGTGGTGTCGCCGGACAGATGCCGCTGCGGCCGGAACAGCTCCAGATCCTCGCTCCGGCTGCCGTAGCGATGGATGGCGGCAAGGCTCACCTGCACCACCCGATCGGCCGGAACCCGCACCCCCGCCAGGGAGATCGCTTGCCTGGTGCGACGGAAGAAGCCCCCCACCGGCGGGGTGAGCCGCATCACCTCCTTCACCACCGCATCGAGCCGGGGGGCCCGCAGGGCGTCGTAGGCGGTCACGGCCTGGCCTTCCGCTGGCGGCCAGACCAGGGTGTCGAGTTCCTCCTGCAGCCAGGCCAGCTCGGTGGGGTGCTGCAGCAGGGTCAACAGCAGACAGCTCAACGAGGAGGCGGTGGTCTCATAGCCGGCGAACAGCAGCAGCAGCAGCTGTTCGGCCACGTCGTCGTCGCCCAGGGGCAGGCCGGCTTCATCGAGGCCACCGGCCAGCAGGTCGAGGCCGCCGGCCGCCAGCGGCTGACCGGCAGCGGCTGCGGCCTGGGCTCTGGCGAGCACGGCACCCAACCGCCGCAGCAGGCGCCCACGCGCCCGGCGGGCGCGGGCAAAGCGGCTGCCGGGCAGGGCCAGGCGGAACGAGAACAGGCCCTGACACCAGATCTCGAAATCCAGGAACAGAGCCTCGCGATCGACGGGATCGAGCCCCAGCACCGTGCTGGCGATCACGCTGAAGGCGAAGCGCCGCAGCATCGGCACCAGGGCCACTGGCCGTTCTGAGCCGAGCATCGCCAGGCGGAGCTCCTCCACCAGGGCCACGATCGCGGGGCTGTAGCGCTTCAGGGCCGCAGAGGCGAACAGCTGGCCCACCACCCGACGGCGGGCCTTGTGGTCGGCGCCGTTGCGATTGGCCAGCGACAACGGCCCCAGCAGTTCCCGCACACTGTCGGGCCACCAGCCCTGGACCGCTTCGGCCTGGGCGAACAGATCGTTCATCGCCTGGGCGCCCCGGATGAACACGGTCCGATGCCCCAGCAGGGTGGTTTCAAACACATCGCCATGGCGCTCAAAGCGCGAACGGGCGAAATCAGGATCCCGGAAGAAGGCAAGGCTTTCGAGCAGTCCGCTCACCGCCGGGGTCCTGGGGAGAGGCGCGAAGCTGGTGGGATCGAGGGGCACCCAACGTCATCCGAAAGGTTGTCCAGCCTGGCGGAAACCGGGAGAACGCTGCGGGCAGGGGACGATGGATCCATCCCTTCCGATGCCCTGCCCGCCCCCGCCGCTCAACTGCCTGGAGCCGCTCCTGGGCTGAGGCGGTTGGCTCAGGCACTGACTTAGTCCACGACTAAGCTAGGCCAGACTCCCGACCTGCCCCTGTGGAACGTCCAGCACCGGCACCCCGCCTGGTGAATGTGCACCAGGCAAAAACCCAGCTCTCGCGGTTGATCGATGAGGCCCACGCCGGTGAAACCATCGTGCTGGCCAAGGCCGGCAAGCCCTGGGCAAGGCTGATGCCCCTGGAGGCTCCTGCTCCGCAGCGGCTCCCCGGTCGTCTGCGCCGCCTGGGTCCCCTCAGTCAGCCCGACGCCCTGCTGGAGCCCATGCCGCCCGATCGGCTCGCTGACTGGGAAGGAAGCCCCTTGATTCCGGCGTCAGCCCTGCCGTGAGCAGCAACTCCGCCTACCTGCTCGACAGCCATGCCCTGCTGTGGTGGTGGTTCGATCCGGAGCGGCTCTCGGCAGCTGTCCAGGCACTTCTGGTCGACCCCAAAAGCAAGATCCTGGTGAGTTCCGCTTCGGTCTGGGAACTCAGCCTCAAGCACCATCAGGGGAAACTACCTGAGCTGGCGACGGCCGTATCGGATCTCCCTGGCCTGCTCCAGGCCGATGGCTTCCACCCTCTGCCGATCTCCCTGGCCCATGGTCTGAGGGCCGGCAGCTACAGCCAGCCCCACCGCGATCCCTTTGATCGGATGCTGGCGGCCCAGGCCGAGCTGGAGCAGCTGGTGCTGCTCACCGCCGATCCCCAGCTGTCCACCTTCCCGTGCCAGACGTTCTGGTGAGTTCCATGCCCGAGACCGGATTGCGCTGCCACCTCCTGATCGGCCCGCCGGCCAGCGGCAAGACCACCCTGGCCCGGGCCCTGGCGCCCCTGCTCAGCGCGCCCGGTGAGCCAGCCGCGGTGGTGCTCTCCACCGATGCGATCCGCGCCGAGGTGTTCGGCGATGCGGCGGTGCAGGGGCCCTGGGGTGCCATTGAGCAGCTGCTGCACCAGCGGATCCGGGCGGCCGTGGCCGCTGGCCAGCCGGTGATCGTCGATGCGACCCATGCCCGGCGGCCCTGGCGGCTGGCCCTCACCCAGGCGCTGGCGTTGCCGGCGCCGGTGGAGTGGGTCGGCTGGTGGCTGCTCACCCCCCTGGCCACCTGCCTGGAGTGGAACCAGCGCCGCCAGCGGCTGGTGCCCGAGCCGGTGATCAAGGAGATGGCGGCGGCCCTGGCCGATCCGCACTTCGGGCCCAGCCGGGCTGAGGGCTTTGCGGCCGTTGTGGCGCTGGCGCCCACCCACCACGAGGCCCTGGAGCCGGTGCTGGCCGAGGAGGTGGCCCGGCTCGACCAGCGCCTCCGCTCCGCCACCAACCGGGAGCAGGAGGGTGCAGCGGCATGGCTACTCCCGCCTGCTGGATCTGGAGCGCCTCCTCTATCTGCTGCGCCTGCTGAGCCGCTTCCCGGGCCTGGTCACCAGTGATCCCGTCAACGCCGCCGAGCGCCTTCGATACCAGCAGGCGGAGGCGATCGACACGGCGATCCTTGAGCACCGGCGCGTGGTGCTGGAGCGCTTCTCCACCGTCGCCGGCTTCCCCGACAGTCCGGTGGGGGAATTGCGGGTCTGGCCGCTGCAGTTGATCTTTCACACCATCGGCTGGTATCTCCTCTATGAGGAGGATGCGGTCGCCCGGCCGCACGGGCTGATCCGCACCGAACGGCTCGATCGCCTCGCCCTGCGACGCAGTGAAAGCCGCAACTGCCGCAGCGATGACGAGCATCGCCAGGCCGACGAGCGTGCCGGGGGGCTGCTGCACCTCAGCGGCGGCATCTACTGCGGCGACGACCTCAGCGAGCAACTGGCCCTTGCCGGTGCCTCCGCCAAGACCCGGGCCCGGCGCCTGCTGCCCTGCGCGAGGAGCACCAGGACAAGGCCAGCGCCATCCTTGCCGCCTACGGCCCTGCTGAAGTGGCAAGCCCGGCAGGCCCGCCAGAGGAAACGGAGCCGCCGGTGACCTACTTCCCCAACCGCCTGCGGCGCCACTGAACAACACGTTCAATTCCCCATAGCCATGACCATTCGCTTTCGCCGAAGAGCCAGGCTGAGGAACACGCTGCGCTGGCGGCCTTCGAGCCAGGATTTGTGATCACGCGCGAGCAGCCGGAGGACCAATCTCTGATGTCGCTTGACAGGCCTCCACTCTCTGCTGAATCAGCCAACGTAAGCAGCCAGGGCCTGCTCAGCGCTGCAAGAACAGCGCCAGCAAGCCAGACGCCATGCCAAGAACATGGAAGGCGAGCGGAACTGGCTCGCCAGGGGGATAGGTCTTCAGCAGGCGCGTGCGGCCCAGCTCCTGCTGGGCAAAGAACAGGGCGCAGACCAGGGCCAGCAGATAGGCCAGCAGTACCCCCAGGTGCTCGAGGGTTCCCCCGATGGCGCCCGGCTCCGGCCAGATCAGGTGCTGGGCGAGGTGGAAGATCTGGCCGGGAAGCTCGGCGCTGAGCATGAACACGAAGAACAGGGCCACCCCTTGCCGCACCAGGCGGGCGATCTCCGCGGCTGACGGGTGCGCCATCGTTCCGGACCAGGGGTTGCTGAAGTCTGGCCCTGGCACCAGGCCTGGGCGCCGCCGCGGTCAACGGCGCGCAGTGGGAGGGGACGGTGTTCGGTGGTCATACCCGAAAGGCACCGAGGAATGTCCGGTGTGGGGCGGGTGGTTCGATGCGTTCACCTTCCATGTCCGTCGCCGTTGTCCTGCATCCCTGCTCGCCACCGACCACCTGCTGCTGTTGCTCTGGGCCCTGGGCTTTTTGATGGCACGGATCGCCGGCTCACTGATCTGGTCATGCCAGGACCTCAAGCTGCAGCAGGGATGCCGCCTGGTTGAGTCGGCGCCCGAAGACGCCAGGAAGGAGCTCGACGAACTCCTCAAGGGAAACGCCGTCTTCCAGATTTTCGAACAGGGCCGCCACCGGAATCCGGGAACCGCGAAACACCCAGGCTCCACTGACGCCCTGTGGATCGTGCTCCACGGCAGGGCGATCCGCCCTGTCCAGATCAGTTCCGGTGGGCATGGGCCCGGCGGGCAGCCGACGCCTCTAGGCAGACAGACCGTCTGTTGGCGATCGCGTTCCTGGTCGGCCTCGAAGCTCTCCAGCTCCACGCCCCACTCGCCGCTGAAGAAGCGCGGGGCGCCTCTGCCGCAGGGCTTCCTGCTTCAGGCGGTGGTTGGAGCGGTCCGTTTCGCGCATGCGGCCTCCCGTCGTCGGACCTGGCGATCAGCATGGCGCCGTTCACACCGGTCGGGGCATCCCCACAGCCCTGGCCTTGGCTCCACTGTTGAGGTCCGATCCATGACGCAGGCCCTCTCTGCCGCAATCGCTTCAGCGGCCAAGCTGCCGCCGGAGGAACAGGACGCGCTGGCGGCGATCCTCCTGGAGGAAATCAGCTCGGAGGACCGTTGGAGCAGCCTGTTCGAAGGTTCCCAGAATCTCCTGGAGCAACTGGAAGAGGAAGCGATCCGCGATTTCGAAGCTCCGGTCAGCTCCGGGCAGGCTTTTTTGAAAGGAAAGGAAAATCCGCTGGATTGCGAATGGATGCAACGGAGATGTCAATGTCTAGTTCTGGACAGCAAAGATGATCTTCGGTTGGGCGCGATACGGCAAAGTCTGATTAATTCTTGCTGTCCTGAACCATGGAAAATCAGAGAACGCGATCGGCAACTCTTCATCACCCAGTAGAATTCACAGGCAATGACGAGAGATTGTGGTGACCTCAATGTCCAAAGTGGGTGTTCCATGCATCGGTGATCTCCTCGATTCGAGACTCAATATCTTGAAAAGAAAAACAGTCTAAACTCCCTATCCCGCAGAACAGTCCGGGACACGATGACTCCAACAAATCTCCAGCAACCCTGGGCGTGCCTTCCAACTTTGTGAAGGCTGAATTCCGAGTCTTGGCTTACACCGATAGGGGCGCATCCAGGGCGATCGCTTCCCCCGGAGCCACCTCTGCTGCATCCACAGGCTCCAGACTCCCCACGTCTGCCTCCCCGCCATGGGCGCTATCCTGCTCACCGTTCTGACCGTCCTAGGAGTCTGTCGCCCATTGCATCCGGCAGTTCCGGGTGCAATGGGGTGAGCTTCTGTCCCAGGGACCTTGGCTTCCGGTACTGAGGGGTTCTCCCCGGAGCTGGTCTTTCCCTCAGGCCGTTTCCAACGTTGCCCTGA
>CAIXBB010000037.1 GCA_903917565.1 uncultured cyanobacterium
CGGTCCTTCTGGCTGGTGGCCGATGCCGAGCTGATCGTCTACGGCGCCACCGATCCCGCCGCCCGCCTCAGCATCGGCGGTGAGGAGGTTCCCCTCTCGGCCGATGGCACCTTCCGGGTGCAGGTGCCCTTCCGCGACGGCCAGCAGCTCTATCCGATCGAGGCCCTGGCCGCCGATGGGGAGCAGAAGCGCAGCATCACCATGGAGTTCCGGCGCTCGACGCCGGAAGACAACAGCAACCCCGCCAGCCAGGCCGTGGCCGAGTGGTTCTGATGGACGGCTCCGCCAGCTCCAACCGCGGCCTGCTCAAGCTGGTCGTGGCCCTCACGCCCTTGGCCGGGACGATCCTTTTCCCGCTGGTGGTGCCGATCCTGATGCTGCGCGTCAGCATTGCCTCCGGTGTGGTCGCCGCCGTGGTGATCGGCAGCCTCTGGTTCGCCGCCATGCTCCGCACCTCGGAGATGCCAGGCCACCACTGAGCCATCCCCGAGGCGTCCGCCGCCGGGAACGCTGAGGGAGCGGAACGTACCGCCCCCGCCAGCCCATGGCCCCCGCTTCCTCCATCTGTCCGTTCCGGCACGCCGCCCGGGCCCTCGTTGGCCTGGCGGTGCCCCTGCTCCTGGGGGGCTGCGGCCCCGCTCCCGCCGCACGGAGTGGCGGATCACCCCGGGCCCTGCCCCTGCCAGCGGGCATCCGGGTGGCCTTCAACCACCGCGGCGACAGCCGCTACCGCAGCCCGATCAGCGGCCAGTGGCGCCAGGGGGATGACCTGGAGGCCCTGCTGCTCGACAGCATCCGCGAGGCCCGCCAGGAGATCCTGGTGGCGGTGCAGGAGCTCTCCCTGCCGGCGGTGGCGGAGGCCCTGGCGGAACGCCACCGCCAAGGGGTGCGGGTGCGGGTGGTGCTCGAGAACCTCTACAGCACCCCCTGGAGCCAGCAGCACCCAGCGGATCTGCCGCCCCACCAACGCCAGCGCCAGCAGCAACTGGCGGCCCTCGGCCAGGGGGACGCCGTCGCCGTCCTGCAGCGGGCCGGCGTGCCTGTGCTCGACGACACGGCCGACGGCAGCCGCGGCAGCGGCCTGATGCACCACAAGTTCCTGGTGGTCGATGGCCGGGTGGTCGTGACCGGATCGGCCAACTTCAGCCCCTCCTGCATCCACGGCGATGCGGGTGCGCCGAGCACCCGCGGCAACGTGAACCACCTGCTGCGCTTCGAGAGTCCCGCCCTGGCGGGGCTGTTCGCCGCCGAGTTCGCCCGGCTCTGGGGCGATGGCCCCGGCGGGCAACCCGACAGCCGCTTCGGCATCGCCAAGGCAGCCGGCCCCGCCCAGGTGGTCGATGTGGCCGGCACAGCGGTGGAGGTGCTCTTCGCCCCCCACCGCCCCAGCGATCCCAACCACGGCCTGGCCTGGCTGGAGACCAAGCTGGGCACCGTCAGCCAGCGCCTCGACCTCGCCCTGTTCGTCTTCTCGGGCCAGAACCTGGCCGACCGGCTGCAGGAGCTCCATGGCCGGGGCGTGAAGCTCCGTCTGCTGGCGGATCCGGGCTTCGCCAGCCGGGCCTTCAGCGAAACCCTCGACCTGCTCGGGGTGACCCTGCCCGACCAGGACTGCAAGATCGAAGCGGGCAACCGGGCCTGGAGAGCGCCCCTGGAAGGGGTGGGCACGCCCCGGCTGGCCGGCGGCGACAAGCTGCACCACAAGTTCGCGGTGCTCGATCGCCGTGAGGTGATCTCCGGCAGCTTCAACTGGAGCCCGAGTGCCTCGTTCCAGAACGACGAAACCCTGCTGCTGATCCGCTCCCCGTTGCTGGCGCGCCACTTCGAAGCGGAAATGGACCGTCTGTGGCGCGGGGCCGAACTGGGCATCGGTGGCCGACTGGCGCGCCGCATGGAACAACGGCGGCGCACCTGCGGCAGTGGAATGCAGAGGGCTGCCGCCTCCGCGCCCGCGGTGACGACTACGATTCGGTAACGCTTAGCACATGATCCATGGACCCCGTGTCCACTCCCGTCTCCACCGCCACCTCCCGCCTGGCCACCCCGCGCCTGGATGCCATCAACCTGATGCTGCGGGACCTGCACACCCGCCACGACGAAATCCGCCACCGTGCCGCGTTCCGTGGCTGCACCAGCGAGCTGCTGACCCTGCAACAGGAACTGGTCGACTACCTGCTCAGCAAGAAGAATTCCCTCCAGGGGGCGGACACCCCCAGACCCGAGGAAGGCCTCAACTACAACTCCTTCACCTGACCAGCCCGTCCCGGGATACGGCTGCCCGGGTGGTGGTGGTGGGGGCCGGTCCCGCCGGAGCCAGCCTGGCCCTGCTGCTGGCCCGCCGCGGCCTCGAGGTCAGCCTGATCGACGCCACGGGCCGAGGTGGCCGCCCCTTCCGCGGTGAGGGGCTGATGCCCAGCGGCCTGGCGGCCCTGGCCGCCATGAGCCTGGAGCCCCTTCCGGCGGCGGTGGCCCAACGCCCTCTGACGGCCTGGAGCTTCTTCCTCGACGGCCAGGTCCTCTTTGAGGCGCCCGAACCGATGGGCAGCCCCGTCCCCTGCACCCTGATCGACCAGGAGTCCCTGCTGCAGGAACTGCTGCTCCAGGCGGGCCGGCAGCCGGGCTTCCAGTTCCTTGGTGGCCACCCCGCCACCGACCTCCTGCTGCGTGACGGCCGCATCGCCGGGGTGCGCCTGGCGGACGGCACCGGCCTGGAGGCCGCGCTGGTGGTGGCCTGTGATGGCCGGGATTCGCTCCTGCGCCGCAAGGCGGGGCTGGCGCTGGAGAGCGCCCCCAGCCCCCTCGACGTGCTCTGGTTCCGGCTGGAGGCCCCGGGGGCCGATGCGATCGGCGCCTGGCTGGACGGCCGCTTTGTGACGGTGGTGGGTGCCGCCGGCAGCTACGCCCTGTTCCCCTCGGCCCGCGGCGGCGTGCAACTCGGCTGGGCGATCGCCCCGGAGAGGCCCGCCCAGGCCCCCATCCCGGCCAGCCCCGGCGGCTGGTTGGAGCTCTGGGCCAGGGACGCCCCGGAGCCCCTGGCGCGGCGGCTGCGGGCCCTGGCGGCAACCACCGTGCAGGGGCCGGTGCGGCTGCCGGTGCGGGTCGGGCTCTGCCCGCGCTGGCAACGGCCTGGCCTGCTGCTGCTCGGCGATGCCGCCCACCCGATGAGCCCGCTGCGGGCCCAGGGGATCAACATGGCCCTGCGCGATGCCCTGGTGGCCGCCCGGCACCTGGGACCCGCCCTGCTCTGTGGAGGGCCGGCCGCCATGGATGCGGCCACAGCGGCGATCGCCGCCGAGCGGCTGCCGGAGATCCGGCGGATCCAGCAGCTGCAGGGGGCGGAGGCCCGGCGGGCCGATCTGCTGGGACGCCAGCACCTGCTGCGGGGTCTGCTGGCCCGCACCGCCCGCTGGAGCGGCCCCCTGCTGGCGCGGCGCTGGCGGGCCACTCAGCGCGAGCTGCGCGACGGCACCGAAGCGATCGCCACGGACCTCTGAACGGCGGCCATGATTGGGTGACCTCCCTGCCAGCCATGGACCGGACCGTTTCAGTCACCCAACAGGGCCCACGCCGCCACCGCGCTTCCCTGGCGCAGCTGGCCCTGCTGGCGAGTCTGCCGTTCCTGGGGGCGACAGCGCTGCGGGCCGCGCCGGAGCCACCCCCCTTTCCCCCGCCCGCCGAATTCCGCTCCCTCCAGCTGATCACCCAGGCCTGCAGCCGCGAGAACACGGCCGAAACGTGCGACAAGGCCCGCAGCCTGGCCGACCCCCTGCTCGATCACCCGCGCCTGCCCGCCAGTTGCAAGGACACGCTCTGGACCATCCGTCAGCGGTCGGTGGTGGCCGCCAGCAACAGCTTCGAGCGGCGAGAAACGATCGACAGGGCCGCCCGCAGCCTGACGTCCGTCTGCCGCCTGCAGTTGCCGACGGCCAAGCCGGCGGCCGATGCCGCCCCCAGGTCCAAGGGGGGCCTGAACCTGATCAATCCCAATCAAAACTGAAGCGCTGACCGGGCAGCAGCCGTTGCAGCTCCTGGCTCAGTTCCGCCATCATCCTGCCGCTCATCTGGGGATGACCCCGCAGCTCCTTCACCAGTTCCGCCACATCCGCGCTGGTGAGGCCATGGTTGCTGATCTTGGCCTCGACGCGGTGGCGGAACTGTTCGAGCAACTGGGCCTGTTCCGCGGACAGGGGAGCGTCATCCAGGGGGTGCTGAATATCCATGGGGGGGATGGGGAGAATTCAGGGTTGGGGCTTGGCGCCCTGGGGGCTGCCGGCCGCAGGGGCATCGATCAACGCCAGCACCCTGGTCGCTGTGTCGCGCATGAAGGCCAGGCTCATGGGGGTGATGACGGCGGCCTTGTCGGCCAGCTGGCAGAGGGGGTTGCGCTCGCCGCTGGCCTCACAGCTGCTCGAGAGCCCCAGCAGCGCGTTGGTGAGCTTGCCCCGCAGGCAGGTTTCGGCCCCCGCCCCTTCAAGCACCGCCTCGGCGGCGGTGTGGGTGCGGTTCACCGCTTCGGCATAGGGAAGGGCCTTCGGGGCGCCCATGACCGCCGCCCGCGCCGAGGACAGCGTCAGCACGACCGCCCCGGCCGTGCAGGCAGCGGCCGCGGCCATGGTGGCGGCCCTGTTGAAGCCGGTGGGGAGAAACCGTGGGCCCATGGGGTACGTGCAGTTCGGCCCAGGTTAGCCAGGCCTGTCAGCGCGACCTGGAACCGGACGGCGGAGAGGCTCGACGCAAGTACCTTGGGGCTCCCCCGACCCCCAGGACGCCAGCCATGGCGAAGACGACCGAGCTGCGTCAGGTGGCGCTGGAGCGACCCTTCGACGACCAGAAGCCCGGCACCTCCGGTCTGCGCAAAAGCACCCGTCAGTTCCAGACCCCCCACTATCTGGAGAGTTTCATCGAGGCCTCCCTGCGGGTGGTGCCCGGGGTCGAGGGGGGGACCCTGGTGGTCGGCGGTGACGGCCGCTTCGGCAACCTCCCGGCCATCGGTGTCATCGCCCGCATGGCCGCGGCCCATGGCATCAGCCGCCTGATCACCACCACCGCCGGCATCCTCTCCACACCGGCCGCCTCCCACTTGATCCGCAGCCGCGGCGCCGTGGCCGGGATCATCCTCTCGGCCAGCCACAACCCCGGCGGCCTCGACGGGGACTTCGGCGTCAAGATCAACGGCGCCAACGGCGGACCGGCACCGGAATCGGTCACCGAGGCGATCTATGCGACGACCCTCAGCCTCGACGGCTACCGCATGCTCGATGCCGAACCCCTGAACCTGGAGGCCCCCGGAACGACGACCATCGGCTCCATGGCCGTGGAGGTGATCGACGGGGTCGACGGCTACGTCGCCCTGATGCAGAAGCTGTTCGACTTCGACCGCATCGCCGCCCTGCTCCGGGGCGACTTCCGCTTGGCCTTCGATGCCATGCATGCCGTCACCGGCCCCTACGCCACCCGGCTGTTCGAAGGGCTGCTGGGGGCTCCGGCCGGCACGGTGCGCAATGGCCTGCCGCTGGAGGACTTCGGCGGCGGCCACCCCGACCCCAACCTCACCTACGCCCACGAGCTGGCCGATCTGCTGCTGAAGGGCGGCCACTACGACTTCGGCGCCGCCTGCGACGGGGACGGCGACCGCAACATGATCCTGGGCCGGGACTGCTTCGTGAATCCCAGCGACAGCCTGGCCGTGCTCACCGCCAATGCCACCCTGGCCCCCGGCTACGCGGATGGGCTCGCCGGCGTGGCCCGCTCGATGCCCACCAGTGCCGCCGCCGACGTGGTGGCCGGCGCCCTAGGCATCCCCTGCTTCGAGACCCCCACGGGCTGGAAGTTCTTCGGCAACCTGCTCGATGCCGGGCGGATCACCCTCTGCGGCGAGGAGAGCTTCGGCACCGGCAGCAACCACATCCGCGAGAAGGACGGCCTCTGGGCCGTGCTCTTCTGGCTGCAGATCCTGGCGGTGCGCGGCTGCTCGGTGGCCGAGGTGATGGCAGGCCACTGGAGCCGCTTCGGCCGCCACTATTACTCCCGTCACGACTACGAAGCCGTGGCCAGTGAGGCCGCCCATGGCCTCTACGACCGGGTCTCCGGGATGCTCGCCGCCCTGCCGGGCCAGTCCTTCGCCGGCCGCACGATCCGCGCCGCCGACGACTTCGGCTACACCGACCCGGTGGATGGCTCGATCAGCAAGGGCCAGGGCCTGCGGGTGCTGCTCGACGACGGCAGCCGGGTGGTGCTCAGGCTCTCGGGCACCGGCACCAAGGGGGCCACGCTGCGGGTGTACCTGGAGAGCTACGTCCCCCCCAGCGGCGACCTCGACCTGAACCCCCAGCTGGCCCTGAAGGATCTCATCGTGGCCATCGACGCGCTGGCCGAAATCCGGCTGCGCACCGGAATGGAGCGGCCCACCGTGATCACCTGAGCCGGCAGGGACCATGACGCCCGCTGGCGCCACCGTTGCCTGGATGGCGGCGGCCTGGTCCGGCGCCGCCGCGGGCCCCCTGCTGGCCCAGACCATGCCGGCGGGACCGGCCCTGGAGTACCCGGAGGCCCTGGAGGCCACCCGCTTCGCACCCACCAGCACCGTGAACCTGCAGATCAATGGTGTCCTGGGGGGCCTTCAGTACGGCGGCAGCGCGGTGGACAACGCCAGCAACACCGCCGCTGGGGCGCCGCTGCTGAATGGCGTCAGCCTCAACCACGAGGTGCGCCTGACGATCGACACGAGCTTCACCGGCCAGGACCTGTTCCGGATTCGCCTGCGCAGTGGTGACTTCGCCCCCTCCGGCTTCTTCTCCAACCCGCCCACCCCCCTGACGCGGCTGGATGTGGCCTTTCAGGAGCCGGCCTGCAGCGCGGGGGGGGCGTGCCCAGGTCGGCTGGTGAGCATCAACAGGGCCTACCTGCAGCTGCCGCTCAGCCCCGAGATCCGCGTCAGCTTCGGTCCCCGGATCATGCAGCTCGACATGCTCCCCGTCTGGCCGAGCGTCTACACCCCATCGCCGATCCTGGATCTGTTCCAGTACGCCGGATCGCCGGGCACCTACGGCAAGCGGCTCGGGGGCGGCTTCGGAGTCTGGTGGCAGCCCAGGGGCGGGCTGCAGGGGCTGAGCCTCGGCTATGCCTACGTGGCCGGCCGGGCCGGGGGGTCGGAGCAGGGAGGCGGCCTCTTCTCAGGGTCCTCCTCCCAGACCAGCACCCTCCAACTGGCCCTGAGCCGGACCCAGTGGAACATCACCGGGGCCTACAGCCTGAGCGGCCCCCAGGTGAGGCTCAGGGGCACCCCCCTGGCCAGTCAGCTGGCGGCCGGCGCCAGCGACGGCAACCTCGGATCCTGGTCGCTGGCGGGATACTGGCAGCCCCGCACCTCCGGCTGGCTCCCCTCGATCAGCGCCGGCTGGGGACAGGACGCCTTCCGTTTCGGCACCCCGGCGGTGCGCAGCCGCTCCTGGTACTCCGGCCTGGTCTGGAGCGATGTGCTGGGGGTGGGCAACAGTCTGGGGTTGGCCGTCGGCTCCCCCGCCCACGTGATCGCGATCCAGACGCCGAACGAGGGCGGCCTCGACGACCGGGGGCTGGCCTTCGAGCTCTTCTACCGGATCCAGCTCAGCGATGAGCTCTCGGTGACGCCGGCGCTCTTCTGGCTCACCAGGCCGCGGGGGGCCCTCAGCGGGAGCTCGGAGGTGTCCCAGACCCTGCCCTTTCCAGCCGCTTCGGAGGCGGCCAGCCTGGGAGTGTGGGCCGGACTGATCCGAACGACACTTCGCTTCTGAGCCTCTCGCCCCTGAGCCGCCACCGGATCAACCGAACCAGTTCAGGAAGCGCTGGATCACCACGGCGTTGCTGATGTCCACGAAGAACCCTGACACCAGGGGCACCACGATGAAGGCCCGGTGGGCGGCACCGTACTTCTGGGCCACCGCCGACATGTTGGCCATCGCCGTGGGGGTGGCCCCCAGGGAGATCCCCCCGAAGCCGGCGCAGATCACGGCCGCCTCGTAATCGCGTCCCATCACCTTGAACACCACGAACAGGGCGAACAGGAAGGACACCACGAACTGCGCGGCGAGGATGGCCAGGATGGGACCCGCCAGCGAAGCGATCGTCCAGAGCTGGAGGCTCATCAGGGACATCGTCAGGAAGATGCCCAGGGCGATGTCCGAAACGATGGCCAGGGATCGGGGGGCGGCCAGGTAGCGGATCGGCAGCAGGCGCGGCACGGTGTTGGTGAGGATGATCGCCGCAAACAGGCAGCAGACGAACAGGGGCAGGTTGCTGCCGGCGGCCTTGAGGGCTTCGTGCAGCACCTCCCCCAGGCCCAGGCTGACGTTGAGCCAGAACAGGGTGCGCAGCAGGCTGAAGTACGTCACCGATTCCTGGGCACTGTCCGGGGTGCCGCTCTCCTCCTCGGCCACGGCCGCAGCCGGCTGCAGCCCGTTGCCACGGATCAGGATCCGGGCGATCGGCCCACCCATCAACGAGGCGAGGACGAGCCCGAAGGTGGCGCAGGCGATGCCGATCTCCAGGGCATTGCTGATGCCGTGGCTCTCGGCGAACCGCGGTGCCCAGGCGATCGCCGTGCCGTGGCCACCGAGCAGGGACACCGACCCCCCCAGCAGACCGACCAGAGGATTCAGCCCCAGCAGCGCCGCCATGCCGATCCCGGTGAGGTTCTGCAGGAACATGTATCCCACAGTGGTCACCACCAGGATCAGCAGGGGCCAACCGCCGGACAGCAGGGTCTTGATGTCAGCGTTGAGGCCGATGGCCGCAAAGAAGTAGAGCAGCAGGAAATCCCGGGTCAGCAGATTAAAACCGATCTCAATGCCACTGATGGCATGGATCAGGGCCAGCAGGATACAAACAAGCAACCCACTGGTGACCGGCTCTGGAATATTGAATTCCCGCAGGAAAGTCACCTTTCGATTCAGCCACCGACCGATCGCCAGCACCACAATGGCGATGTTGAAGGTGGCGAAGCTTTCAAACTGCATGGGGTTGCGGGTTCAGGGAATGGGAGAGCCACCCTTGGCGGTAAGCGCCAAGCACGCCAGAAGCCTCAATCACAGCCCTGGACAGAGATTCGATAACTGAATCCGAGGGCGGCCGGGGTGGTGGAGGAGCCAACCCGGAAGTTCATCAACCTGGTGCGCTTGCCGGAAACGGCCTGGAAGGGCCCGAACATCCGGCCCGTTCCAGGTTCGAACGTCGGGGTTTCGTTGATCACTTGCAGGTTGCTGCCGTCGGTGAACACCATGAAACCCGACACCGGAAAGCTGGCGCGCTCGGTTGAGGCCGACGTGAAGAAGAAGCGATAACTGCGGAAGTCGCGATCAACGATGAAATCGGTGTTCCAGTTCGTCCGGCCCACGAGCCGGTCCGGACCGATCCGTTTGGCCACCACCGGGTTGCCGCCGCCCCCGAGCGGCATCAGGAAGCGGCAGCTGGCCTGCGCGGCCGGAAGACCGGTGGCCGCCGTCGCGGCAAGGGTCAGAAGGATCGGAGTGATCGCACGAATCAGAGTCATGGGCAGGGCAGGAGAAGCCAGGGGTGAACAGCATGACAGCCGGCAGCAACAGCTCAGCAGTACTGCCCTTGAGGAGTCTGTGTCGATCGCCGGCGGGCCCTGGGCCAGACGGGAATCGGTGGCTGGCCACCGTGACGCCATCGGAGGACAATGGGTCGGTGCCTAGTCGTCACCCGCTGGATTGAGCGTGATGGGTGCCTGCTGCGAGCGTTCTGCCTGGATCCAGAGGGCGATCATGCCCGCAACAGGAATCGAAAGGAACACCCCCAGCAGACCAGCGACCCGCTGACCGATGAACAGCGATAAAAACAGAATCACCGGGTTGAGTTCCATCGCCCTGCCCATCACCCTGGGACGGACGATGTTGTCCTGAATCTGACCGAGCAGCAGCGAAGCGAACAGAGCCCGCAGGCCGATGTCTCCACCCTGGGACGCGAAGATCATCGCAGAGGTCAGAATGATACCGAGGGTGGCGCCGATCCCTGGAATCACATCGAGGACCCCCACGATCACCGCCAGAATCAGACCGTACTTCACGCCCAACAGTGGGAAGATCACGGCTGTTGAGACAGTCAGGAACACCATCAGCAGCAGCTGGCCGCGGATGAACCCCACAACGCTCTGCAGAAAGATCACCGCAAAACGATCACGGCGGGGCTCCGGAATCAACCGCAGAAATCCTTTCCAGAGCTTCTCGCCATCAATCAGCATGTAGAGACTGATGACCGCACCAAAAATACCCGTGAAGACCCCGGAGAACACGGTCTGCAGCAAGCCCAACCCAGTGAGCAACCCCTCTTGCAGCAACTTGGTGATTCTGTCGAATCCATAGTTTTCAAGGTATTTGTGCAGGGGCGTGAGATCCTGCTGCTTCAAGCTGCCTTGCAGATCCAGCAGCAGACCCTGGCCCTGGTTCAGCACCTGCAGGCCAATGCCGGTGACAAAACCGATCAGGAGCACCAGGGCGCCAAGGGATACGGTGGCAATCGCCCATCCCCGCGGCAGATAACGGCTCAGCCACGTCACCGGGACATTGAGCAGCGCCGCCACGATGGCCGCGGCCGTGAAAACCGCAATCGTGCCTGAAAAGAAATTGAAGATCACCACCGTGACTCCGATACAGGCCACCAGGAGGAGATAGCGCACGAGATTGGTGGTGCTGATCATTGCGGCAAGAGGCCCCACGCTGAAGCTGGATCGTAGTCAACCGGGGCCTGTTTCTCCCTTGCAGCCGCCAGGATTCAGCGGCTGCCCTCTGCTCTGGAGGCAAACAGATTGAGACCCAGCTGCTCGGAGAGAAAGCGAGCCGTGAGCTGGCCGCGCACACTGTTGCCCGCCTCATCGAGGGGCGGCGAATAGGTGGCCAGGCCCCCCTTTCCTGGAGCCACCGTGATCATGCCACCGGCCACGCCGCTCTTGCCCGGCAGGCCGGTGGCGTACAGCCAGTCGCCGGAGGTTTCGTACAACCCGGCGGTGACCATCACAGCCAGCACATGCTGGCAATGGATGGCATTGATCACCTGCTCCCCCGTCACGGGCTGACGGCCTCCGTTGGCCAGGGTGGCGGCCATCACGGCCAGGTCGGCAGCCGTGACGCTGAGGGAACACTGGCGGGTGTAGAGGTCGGTGGCCTCGTCGGGATCCCACCAGATGCGGTCATGGTCGCTGAGCAGCGTGGCCAGGCCGGCGTTGCGCCTATTGGTGGCCAGCTCCGAATCGAAAACCGGTGCGTCGATCTCCAGCCTCCGGCCGGCAAAACGGGAGAAGCCGTCCTGAATGAAGGCCCACTTCTCCTCACTGCTGTCGCCTGGGGCCAGGCTGGTGGCAGCGATCGCCCCGGCGTTCACCATCGGATTGGAAAGGCCCTCGCCGCTGCGCTCCACCGCCAGCACGGAATTGAACGGCAGGCCGGTGCTGTTGACGCCGAGCTTCTCGCGGGCCTGATCCTCACCGATGGCCTGGCAGACCAGCGCGAACAGGAACGGCTTGGAGATGCTCTGGATGCTGAAGGACTCCCGGGCCTCGCCGGCCTCGAACAACGCCCCGCCGCAGCTGGAGACGCAAAGGCCGAAATGCTCCGGAGCCGCCGCCGCCAGGGCGGGGATGTAGTCGGCCACCCGGCCATCCAGAACGGGAGAAAAGCGACGGTGGGCTTCCGCCACCAACTCCTGCACCACCTCGGCCGTGGGCAGGTGGCCGTTGGACACCCATTCGGACACGGACCACATGGAGGGATGGGGGGGAAGGTGGAAGTATCGGGGGGCTCACTCGGTTCAGCCCGGCGGCGACTGCTCCCAGGGAAAATGGGGCAGGTGATAGAGGGCTTCCCGCTGAGCGTCGCACCAGGTTTCGATCATGGCGGCAAGCTCAGGAGCCTCCGCCCCGAAGGTCAACTGGTGAGAAATCGCCAGGGCGTCAGCGGGAAGCATGGCCAGCTCGAACGGCGGACCCACGGTGAGATTGGAGCGCTGGGTGAGCACCTCCGAGATCAGGCAGAGCCGGGCGGCGTCCTCCAGAGAAAGGTTGGTGTGGCCCACGTTATCGAGTGGTGGTTTGCCGTATTTCGTCTCACCGATCTGCAGAAAGGGGGTTTCGCGGGTGGCCATGATGGCGTTGCCCTCCGAGTAAACCAGATACAGACCGTGGGCCTCCCCGGCGATCTGGCCGCCCAGGATGAAAGAGGCACCGGCACTGGCCCCCGCCTGCTTCAGGGCCTCGGCATTCTCCTGCTGCACCGCCACGCTCACCCGGCCGATGTAAGCGGCCGCTTCGAACAGATAGTCACAGGAGCGCAGATCCCTGACCCCTGGGCCAAAGGCCTCGGCAGGCCGATCGAGATCCCGGCGGATCCAGCTGATCACAGCCTGGGTGGTGGCAAGATTTCCCGCCGCCAGAAGCACGAACAGCCGATCCGACGACGGCTGAAAGACATACATCTTGCTGTAGCTTGAAATATGGTCAACCCCGGCATTGGTGCGGGAGTCAGAAACCAGAACCAGGCCCTTTTCCAGCCAGTAACCGATGCAATACGTCACTCTGAAAGACGGAACTTATTGGTAACAAACCTTAGCTCACGCTCACAAACGACGTCGCCGAACGTGATCAAGATCACAGCCTCAGGAGGCGATGCACGCGGCCCAGCCCTCATGGTGCGGAAGGGGGCGCAATGGCCGGACCGGTGGGATCACTGACGTTGGCGCAGAGATCCAGGACGATCTGCTGACCCACCGAACGGCCCACCGGAACCGCCCAGGGCTCCCAGGCCCCATTGATCAGCCAGGCCTGGCGCAGGCTGCCGCAATGCACCGCCACGGCCGTCGCCTGCGCCCGGATCGGCCCGACCTCCGCCTGGGTGGGTTGCACCAGGCTGACCCGGACACCACCGGGATGGAGTTTCCAGCCGCCCCAGTCCACGAGAGTGTTGCCGTAGAACCTCCATCGGACCGCCTCACCCGGCCGCGGCGGCTGGGGCGAAGGGGGTGGATTGGGGGCCGGGGCCTTCACGGCCGGCGGACTGGCCGGAGCCGGCGCGGCGGCGCTCTTGGCTGCCGGTGCCTGGGGCTTGGCCGTGGCCGCGGCCGTGGCCGGTGGTGTGGTCTTGGCCGGAGCAGGCACCGGAGGCAGCTTCAGCCAGGCTCCCAGCGTCAGCTGGTCAGGCTTCACCCCGGGGTTGGCCTTCTGGAGCTCCGCCACGGTGGTGCGGTGACGGGCCGCCAGGACGGCCAGCGTGTCACCCGTGCGCACCTGCACCAGGCCCTTCGAGGGCGGCAGCTTCAGCGACTGGCCGATCTGCAGCTCCTCGGGTCTGGTGATCTTGTTCAGCCGCATCAGCTCCTGCACACTCACCCCATACCGAGCGGCCAAGGCCTCGAGTGTGTCCCCCTGGACAACCCGCACGCTGCGGGCCGGCGGGGCCGCCTGGGCGAAAGCCATGGGGCTGGGGACCAACCCGGTGCAGGAGAGAACAAGGGCTGCAAGAAACCCTCTCGTTGCCGCTGCTGTTCGACTCACAATTCCCACCACTCTCTGCACAACGAAACTACCAGAGGTGAGTGCCAGGCCTGGGCGGTGCCATCACCTTCCGAACGGCACAAAAGTGCCGCCGAGGCGTAGCATCAAGACATTACAAAGTTGCTTCACAACGGGGCGCAGACCAGTGGCATCCCTGCAACAACTCTGTGGTTTCCTTGCCCTCAGGAGCATCAGAAACTCCACAGGAAGATGACGCCTGTGGGGTGATCCTTTGGCGCTGCCGCCCTGGCCATTTCCGTCCCAGAGGCGCGACGCGATCGACCAGGGAGGCCAGGGCCAACGCCCCATCGATCAACACCAGCACGGCCCAGTAGAGCAGCAGGAGCAACTCCGCCAGGGCCGTCCTGGTCCGGGGCGAAGTGGGTTCCTGCGTGGCAACGGCTTCTGGGCCAACCACCTGCTGCCGAGACTGGAACAGCAGGGCGGTGGGCGGCTCGGTGGGCATGGGCCAGGGCTGGCGCGTTTGCGGCCGGCTCCTGGTCTTCGCCTGCTGCTCCCGCAACCGTTCGGCAAGCGTCGGCAGCATGGTGTTCGTCTCCGCAACCCCTGTTGGTGATCCTCACGGCCTGGCCCAGCGACCGCAATGACGCAGCCAGGCCGCCCCATGATTCGTTACACGGCAGGATCCGCCTGGTCAGCGTCGGATTCGCCGAACCAGCGGGCCTCAAGGGCCTTCACCACCACATAGAAGGGAGGCACCACCCCCAGCGAGAGCACCGTGGCCACCAGCAGGCCGCCGAAGATCACGGTCCCCAGGGACTGCTGGCTGTTGGCCCCTGCCGTGGTGGCCACCACCAGGGGCAGGAAACCCGCCAGGGCGGCAATGGCCGTCATCAGGATCGGCCGCAGCCGCGATTCGGCCGAAGCGATGGCGGCCTCGGCGGCGGTCATGCCCTCCTTCATGTGCTGCTCGGCCACCTCGACGATCAGGATGCCGTTCTTGGCCGCCAGCCCGATCAGGGTCACCAGACCCACCTGGGCGTAGATGTTGAGATCGATCGAGCGCAGGGCCAGGAACACCAGGGCTCCGAGCATGGCCAGGGGCACCGTCATCAGGATGATCACCGGCGTCACATAGCTCTCGTACTGGGCCGAGAGCACCAGGTAGACCACGAGAATCCCCAGGCCGAACACCAGCACGCTGGCATTGCCGGCGGATAGCTGCAGGGCGGCGAGGCCTGTGAAGGCATAGCCGATGTTGTTGAAGTCCTGGGCATGGAAGAGATCCTGAATCTTGATCAGGGCCTGGCCGGAACTCTTGCCGATCGCCTCGGCCCCCTGAATCAGGATGGTGCGGTAGAGGTTGAAGTGGCTGATCACCGGTGGCGCGCTGGTGAGCTCCGCCGAGGCGAATTCCGACACCTGAATCAACTTGTCGTCCTTGCTGCGCACGTAGTAGCTGAGCACATCCTCCAGGGAGCTGCGGTTGCCCGCCGCCGCCTGGACGTAGATGTTCCTGACCTGGCCACTCTCATAGGTGAGGCCCGAGTAATTGCTGCCCGCCAGCACGGCGATGGTCTGCATCGCCTGCTTGAAGTCGACATTGAGGGCCCCCAGGATCGAGCGATCGATCTTCAGCCCGAAGGCCGGGGCGCTGGGGATGAACTGGGTGTAAAGGGTGGAGAAACCGCCACTGGCTGTGCCGGCCTGGATCAGCTGCTTGGCCTGATCATTCAGCTGGTTGAAGCTGTAGGCCCCATTGCTGAGGTCGTTGAACTGGAAATAGAAGCCGCCCTGGGCCGAGAAGCCCGGGATCGCCGGAGGCTGGGCCGCCACCGCCATGCCGGAGCTGATCTGGCTGAGCTTGGCGTTGAGGCGGTTCACGATCGCCGGTGCCTTCTGTTCGGCACCACTGCGTTCCTCCAGCGGCTTGAAGCCGAAGAAGAACACCCCCTGATCAGGACTGGAGCCGTTGAAGCCGTAGCCACTCACCACCGAACCGGCGATGATCTCCGGCTCGGCATTGAGCACCTTGGCCACTTCCAGGGACGTGGCCTGGGTCTGGCTCAGGGAGGCACCGTTCTGGAGCTGGAAGATCCCCATGCCATAGCCCTGGTCTTCTTCAGGGATGAAGGCGGAGGGGAGGGCGGAGAAGGCGAACAGGGTCAGGGCGATGCCCCCACCCAGACCCACCAGGATCCAGCGACGCCTGGCGATCAGGGCCGCCACCATGGAGGCATAGCCACGCTCCAGGCGGGCGAAGAAGGCGTTGAACCGGTTGAAGATCCAGACGAGATTGGCGCCGGCGAGCACACCACCTACTACTCCAATGGCATAGGTGATGCTGCCGAAGGAGGCGGCACTGAAACGGCCGAAGGCCAGGCCCACCACCACGCCGCCGATGATGCCCACCACCCGGCCCGGAGGCGCCGACTTCTGGCTCCTCAGCAGCAGGGCCGAGAGCATCGGCGAGAAGGTGAGCGCATTGAAGGCGGAGATCGCGATCGAGAAGGCGATGGTGAGGGCGAACTGGCGGTAGATGATGCCGATGCCGCCCGGATAGAAGGCCACGGGCACGAACACCGCCATCAAGACCAGGGCGGTTGCCACCAGAGCCCCGAACAGCTCACCCATGCATTCGATGGCGGCCTGGCGGGGGCGCATCCCCTTCTCCAGGTTCTTCTCCACCGCCTCGATCACCACGATGGCGTCATCCACCACCAGGCCCGTGGCCAGCACCAGGCCCAGCAGGGTGAGCTGGTTGATCGAGAAGCCGAAGATCTTCACGAACGCGAAGGTGCCGATCAGGGAGATCGGAATGGCCAGGCTGGGCACCACCGTGGCCCTCCAATCCTGCAGAAACAGGAACAGGATCAGCAGCACCAGCACGATGGCCAGACCGAGGGCGTCAATCACCCCCTCCACGGCCGACTCGATGAACTGGCCGATGTTGTAGATCTCGAACACCTTGACCCCCGGGGGGACGGTCTGGGTGAACTGCTTCATCACCTCCACCACCTGGTTCGAGACATCGAGGGCATTGCTCTCGGGGGTCTGGAAGACGGCGACCGTGATCGAGGGGTGGCCCTCGATGCTGACCGCCTGCTGGGCATAGGTGTTGGCGCCGTAGGTGGCCTCGCCGACATCCTTGAGCCGCAGCAGGTTGCCGGCTGGCGTGCGGCCGACGATCAGGTTGTTGAGCTCCTCAACCGACACCAGATTGCCGTTGTTCTCGACCAGGATCGGGTAGGCGAACTTCTGATTGCCCCCCGCTGGCGGTCCCCCCACCAGGCCACCGATCGCCACGCTGTTCTGGCTGCTCACCGCACTGACCACCTGATCAGCGGTGAGGTTGTTGGCGGTCAGTTTGTTGGCATCGACGAACAACCAGAAGGCGGGATTGCTGCCACCAAGAAGGTTGACGGTGGCCACACCTGGCACCCGTTCAAGCTGAAAATAGAGGTTCTGATAGACCAGGCCATTGAGATAGGACGCATCAAACTGCCCCTCCGTTGAGGACACCTGGTAGGCCAACAGGATGGAGGGGGTGCTCTGCATCACCGAAACCCCGGTGGCCTGCACCTGCTGGGGCAACTGAGGCATCGCCAGCGACACCCGGTTCTGCACGTTCACCTGATCGATATTGATGTCGGTGCCTTCGTTGAAAAAGACCTGAATCATGCTCGTACCAGACATATTGCTGGTGGAGGAGATGTAGTTGGCACCGGGAACCCCGTTGATCTGCTGCTCGATGGGGTTGGTCACCGCCTGCTCGGTGACCAAGGAATTGGCGCCTCCATAGTTGGAGGTCACCTGGATCAGGGGGGGGGCGATGTTGGGAAGATTCTCGATCGACAGCGTGGGGATGGCGATCAGGCCCACCAGCACGATCAGGATGCTGCAGACGGTGGTCAGGACCGGCCGCCTGATGAAGTTATCGGAGAACGACATCTGTCCGCTCAGCTCGCCGCTGGCGCCAGCGCCCGCCGCACCGGCATGCCGGAGCGCAGCAGGGCCGTGTTGCTCACCACCACCTCATCCCCCTTGGCCAGGCCAGCAAGTACGGGGTAGGCATTGTTCTGCAGCTTGCCGAGCTTCACAGCCGTCTGCACCACCACGGGCGTGGTGCCTGGAAGTTTTTCCAGTTGCTGCTTCTGGGCAGGCAACACCTGATCGGAGGCCTTGATCTGGGGCAGCACCGTGGACAGCGGCAACACCTTGTAGACGAACGGTTGCTGGGCCTGCATCATCACCGCTTCGACCGGTACCGCCAACTGGTCGCTGATACCGGTAATGATGCGGTTGCGCACGTACTGGCCGGTCTTCAGCACCCCGGTCATATTAGGAAACTCCGCCTTGACCAGCACCGTGTTGGGCTGGGTGGAGGAGCCCTGGTTGGCCGTGGCGAAGTAGGGGGACACGAACACCACCTGGCCCACGCCTTTCACCGGAGGATTGCTCTGACTCTCCACCTGCACAGGCTGGCCGATCTTCACCTGGCTGGACTGGGTGGCCGGCACATCCATCAGTGTCCAGAGGGAGCTGTTGTTCACGATTCCCGTGATCGCCTGGCCCTGGCGCACATAATCGCCGAGCTTGACCGAGTCGAGGTTGCCGATTTCCCCGTCGATGGGGGCGGTGACGAACTTGTAACCCAGGGTGGCGGCGCTGGAGCGGGCCTGGTCCCGGCTCTGGATCGCCTGGGTCACGTAGTAGTCCCGGTCCTTGGTGGAGACCGCCCCCTGCTCATTGAGGAAGACGTAGCGCTCGGCGTTGACGCGGTCCTTGATGGCCTGGGCCCGATCCGAATCGAGGGTGGCCGATTGCTGCACGTTGTCGAGCACGAGGATGGGCTGGCCCGCCTTCACCCGCTGGCCCTCCCTGGCCAGGATGCGCACCACCCGGCCATCCGACTGGGGTCGCATCACCACATTTGAAGTGGACTCGATGACGCTGATCGTCTCGATGCCCGGAGCGAAGCGGAACTCCCCCACCGTCACCGTCTGCACCACCAGCGGCCGTTTGGCCTCAGGCTCAGCGGATCCGCAGGAAGCCAGCAACAGCGCCAAGGGAAGGAGAGCGGGAAAAGCCTGCCAGCGCACCGGACCGGTTCATACCCTCGCAAGGTACCGGAAAAGCCCCGTTTTCCCCACTGGTCCGGAGCCCCTTGCGGCCCCTCAGGCGTGGGGGCCGGGCCCGCCGCGCCGTCCATGGCGCCGGTGGTACTCGGGCTCCGGGTTGGATTCCTGCAACTGGCGCACCGCCTCCACCGCCATCCCCGCCAAGGCACCGGAGGCCGCCAGCACCACTGTGCTCCAGAACAGGGCCGCGGGAGTGATCCGCAGCGGGGTGTTGGCCACGATGGAGCGAAGGAACAGGGCGATGGCCAGACCCCCCAGACCAGTGATCATCCCTGCGAAGAGCACCCGCCGGCCACTCAGGGGTGGGCAGGGGGCCGGCATCAGGAACCGGAGCTCGCCGGAGCCTCGGCCGCCGGCGGATCGGCAGTGGCCGTGAGTTGCTTCACCACGACGTAAAACACCGGCACGACGAACAGGGACAGCACGGTGGCCACGGCCAGGCCGCCAAACACCACCGTACCCAACGAAGCCTGGCTGCGGGCACCGGCACCACTGGCCAGCACCAGGGGCAGGAAGCCGAACAGGGAGGAGATGGCGGTCATCAGGATCGGCCGGAAGCGGGACTGGGCCGAGGCCCGTGCCGCCTCCATGGCACTTGCGCCCTCCTCCATGCGCTGGTTGGCGAGATCAACGATGAGGATGCCGTTCTTGGCCGCCAGGCCGATCAGCATCACCAGGCCCACCTGGGCGTAGATGTTGAGCACTTCACCCCTCAGGGCCAGAAAGGCCAGGGCGCCCAGCATGGCCGTCGGCACGGTCATCAGGATGATCAAAGGATCGCTGTAGCTCTCGTACTGGGCTGAAAGCACCAGATAAACCGCGAGAATCCCGAGAGCGAAAATCACGATCGCCAGGGCTCCAGCGCTCACCTCCTCCCGTGAAATGCCGGTCCAGTCGAAGCCGATGCCGGTGGTGGACAGGCTCTGGAAGATGTCCTGGATGTCCTTGATCGCCTGGCCGGAGCTGCGCCCGGGCAGGGCGGAACCCTCCACCTTGATGGAGCGGAACAGGTTGAAGCGGGGAATCACCGAAGGACCCGTGACCGGCTCCACCTGGATGAACTCCGACAGGGGGATCTGATCACCCCTGGCATTGGGCACGTACAGAGATTTCAGCTGGTCCGGATTGGTGCGGTAGCGCTCATCGGCCTGCACGAAGATGCGGCGCACCCTGCCGGCATCAAAGGTGTCGTTGACATAGAACGAACCGATGTTGAAGCTGAAGGTCTGCATCGCCGTGCCGTAGTCGACGCCGAGAGCCGCCATGCGGTCACGGTCGACGAGAATCTGCAGCTGGGGGGCTTCAGGAGAGAACTGGGTGAACACCCGGTCGAACAGGCCGCTCTGATTGGCCTTGCCGACCAGCTGGGTGGCTGCCGCGAAGAAATCCGCGGGCGTGAGGGAGCCACCGCTGCGGTTGAGCATCTGCATCTCGAAACCGGCGCCCGTGCCGTAGCCGGGAATGGCGGGGGGTTCGACGACGATGATCCGGGCCTCCTCGATCACCGAAAGCTTGCGGTTGAGGCGCTGGGTGATGGCCTCCACCGACTGATCGGCCGACGTCCGCTCATCCCAGTTGCGGGTGCCGAAGAAGAACAGGCCCCGGTTGGGAGCATTGCCATCGAGACTGGCGCCGCTGAACACCGCCGCCGAGGTGATGTCCTTCTCGCTGCGCAGGATTTCGGCCACCCGCTGATTGATGCGGCGGGTGTTCTCCAGAGAAGCCCCGTCGGGGGCCTGGACGAAGCCGATGGCATAGCCCTGATCCTCCACGGGCACGAAGCCCGTCGGGATGGAGGTGAAGGCGTAAGCGGTGAGCAGGATGCCCCCGGCCAGCAGGGCCATGATCAGACGGCGCCTGCCCAGCACCCAGCCAAGTCCTGCTTGGTAACGTCGCTCCACACCGGCATAGATGACGTTGAACCGGCGGAAGATGAACGGAGCCCCCCAACCCAGCGCCCCGCCGATCAGGGTGTAGATCAGCACCTCCAGTTGGCTGTTGACCCCCGCCAGCAAAAGGGCCGAGACGGCGCCACCGATCGCGAAGGGCAGCCGCAGGGGGAGTCCCGTGAGCAGAAGCAGGCCAAAGCCGATCCCCGTGGCCAGCGCCAGCATGCCCAGGGCCACCAGGGTGCCGCCGCCGCTGGCAAGCAAGCCGTACACGAAGCCGATGAACACCCCGGAGATGGCATAGGTGCGGCGGCTGGGGGGCTCGCTCTCCCGGGCCAGCAACAGGGCCGAGAGCATCGGCGAGAAGGTGAGGGCGTTGAAGGTGGAGATCAGGATCGAGAAGATGATCGTGGCAGCGAACTGCTTGTAGATTGTTCCTGTGGCCCCCGGGAAGAACAGCACAGGAACGAACACCGCGAACAGCACCAGGGAAGTGGCGATCACCGCTCCGAACAACTCATCCATGGTGGCTTTGGCGCTCTGGAGGGCACTCAACCCGGAGGCTTTCTTCGTCGAGGTGTCCTCGATCACGGTGATGGCGTCATCCACCACCAGTCCTGCGGCCAGCACCAGGCCGAAGAGGGTGAGCTGGTTGAGGGTGAAGCCGAACGCCTTCACGAACAGGAACGTGCCCACCAGCGCCACCGGGATGGCGATGGCCGGCACCAGGGTGGCCTTCCAGTTCTGCAGGAACAGGAACAGGATCAGCACCACCAGCACCACCGCTTCCCTCAGGGCGGTGGTGACGCCGTCGATCGAGGCCTCGACGAATTCGGTGTTGTCGTAGATCTTCTGGATCGTCATGCCCACCGGCATGGTCTCGGAGAATTCCTTGATCACCTCCTCCACGCCACTGGAGACGTCAAGGGCATTGCTGCCGGTGAGCTGATAGATCGCCATCCCCACCGACGGAACACCGCGCAGGTCGGAGGCCTCGATGTCGAAGGATTCCCCCCCCAGCGTCACCCGTCCCACGTCGCGCAGGCGCACCAGCCCGCCCTCGGCGGTGGAGCGCAGGATCATCGCCCCGAATTCCTCGGTGGTCCGCAACCGTCCCTGCAGCTGCACCGTCAGGGTGAACTTCTGGCCCTGTGGGGAGGGGGCACCGCCGATCCGGCCGACGGGCACCAGTCGGTTCTGGCTGCGCAGGGCCTGCACCACATCGGCGGCGCTCAGCTTGTTGGCCGCCAGGCGATCCGGGTCGAGCCAGAGGCGGAAGGCCAGCTGCCGGTTGCCGAAGTAGGTGAGTTCACCGACGCCCGGAACCCGCCGGACAGCATCGGTGAGGTTCTGATCCAGGAGCCCGCTGATGGTCTCAAGGCTGAATTGCTGTTTCGGATCTTCGCTGGTGAAATTATAAACGAGCAGGATGGAGTTCGAGGCCTTGTTCACCGTGATGCCCGACTGGCGCACCTCTTCCGGCAGGCTCGGCTGGGCCAGGGAGACCCGGTTCTGAACATTCACCTGGTTGATGTCGCCGTCACTGCCGCTGGCGAAGGTGACGGAGATGGCGCTGGAGCCATCGGCCGCGCTGTTGGAGGTGATGAACTCCATGTTCTCCACCCCGTTGATCTGCTGCTCGAGCACGCTGGTCACGCCCTGCTCCACGCTGACCGCGTCGGCCCCCACATAGCGGGAGGTGACCCTCACCGTCGGCGGCGCGATGTCCGGCAGGTTCTCGATCGGCAGCAGCGGGATCGCGATCAGTCCGGCGATCACAATCAACAGGCTGCACACCGTGGTGAGCACCGGCCTGAGGATGAACGTGTTCGAAGGAGACATCAGGCAGCGCTCAGTTGACCTTCACGGGCGCGCCGTTACGGAGGTTGATCAGGTTGGTGGTGATCACGCGGGTCCCGGCCTGGAGTCCCTTGAGCACCGGATAGCGGTTGTTCTGCAGGGGGCCCAGCTGCACGGGGGTCTGCAGGGCGAAGCTGGTGCCGGCGGGGAGCTTCCTGGCCACGGCCAGATCGGTCCGGCCAGGACGCCGCTCCAGGTCGGCCAGGCTTCCCACGGCATAGACGAAGCTCTGACCGGAGATCTGGGTGACGGCCGCAAAGGGCACCGACAGCTCCTGGCGACTGTCGAGCACCAGCCGGGTGCGGGTGCGCAACCCGGTGCGCAGCAGCCCCCCCGGATTGGCGAACTCCGCCTTGGCCAGCAGTGACTGGGTGCCGGCCACCACGCCGGGATCGAGGGAGCCGACCACGCTCTGGGCCAAGGGCTTGTTGGTGGCGGGATCCATGAGGATCACCGTCTGCCCCAGCCGCAGCCGATTGGAGAACACGGACGGCACATCCACCCGGGCCATCAGTCGGTCGTTGCGGATGATCGTGGTGAACGGACTGCCCGCCGCGATCACATCCCCCAGCTTCACCTGCACATCCCCAACGATGCCGGAGATCGGTGCCTTGAGATCGCGGAAGGCCAGATCCGCCCGCCGTGCCACCAGATCCTGGCGGGAGGAGAGGTAGCGCTGACGAAACTCATCCCGCTGGAAGGCACTGGCGGCCCCCTGCCGCACCAGGTATTCGTAGCGCTCGTAGTTGAGCTTGTTGGTCTGCACCTCCGCCTCCAGACGGGCCACGTCAGCACGGCCCTGGGCCTGGTCGAGCACCAGCAGAATCTGGCCGCTGGCCACCTTGTTCCCCTGGGCCACGAGCAGTCTTTCGATGCGCCCGCCGGCCTGGGCCGCCAGCCGCACCTCCTCGATGGCCTCCAGGGTGCTGACGGTGTCGACGTTGTCGGTGAAGAGAGCCAGGGTGGCCGTTTCGGCGCGCACAGACAGAGGTGGGCGCGAGCCGGCAGGCTCGGCCTGGCAGCCCGCGAGCAGGGTCAAGGCGAGCAACGGGCCAATCAGCAGACCCAGCCGGGCTGGCTCAGATGGATGGTACTGATGGGCGGAGAGGCGGTGGGTTGCGCGCTGCCGCAGCCCTGTGGTAGTCATGCGCACCGAACCATCAAAGCGATTCCCACGACCCGATCGATGCTAGGGCATGGGGGCTTCGAATCCAAGGATGATGCTCGCCTCGACTGCGGAAATGCTTCCAGTACCACACCCGAGGCCATGAACGAAAGCCTTCAATCCTTCCCCCGGTCTGTGTTTGAAACCAGATGAAATTGCCGGTGACCGGCATGCAGGAGCCACTGGCTTTGGAAAATATACTCACTGAAGGCGCCAATCGCTTAGGCAACGCCGATGGTCAGGGCTGGGCGATCGATCGGCCGATGATGCTTCACCCTGGCCAACGCCTGGATGGGGCGGAACTGATCTCTCTGTGGGCCTCGACATCGACTCCGCCCGCAGTCCAGCGCCCCAGCCGTCCATAGGCCACTGGCGCACCACCAACGGAAGCCACATTAAATGAAGCCCCGCTACAATCTTACTAGACTTTTGTCAGGGGCAATCGACAGGTGACGAGCGAGACCCCTCCTCTGTTTGGAAAAACCAGGTTTCTCCAAGGCCTCATCGATGAATTCATCGACAAGATAACCGAGGGAACGATCTATCTGGAAATGGGCGTGAAGGCCTATCTGGACGCAGGCCCGGCCTCACCTGCCTGCCAGGAGAAGCTGCAGCAAATGGTTGACACCAAAGACTACTGCGCAGAATTGCGTCGCAGAATCCTGACATTGCTCTATACCGAGATGCTGATCCCTGATGCCCGTGGAGACGTGCTCAAGTTGCTGGGAGAACTCTTCACATTGCTCGATGCGATGGGTAGCAACTATGAAGATTTGATCATCGAACATACGGGCGGAACCCACCTTGACTTTCAAAAAGATTTTGAAGAACTCAATGCCATCGCATTGAAATGCGTACGCGCAGTCATCATTGCAGCAAGGACCTTTTTCCGAGATCCACCTGCGGTGCGGGATCACATCAATGAAGTTCGAGTCTTTGAATCGGAAACGGATAAAGTTGCCCTGCGGCTTAAGAAGAAGATCTATGCTTCAGATCTTTCATTCGAACGAAAAACCCAATTGCGCGATGCCACAAACATGCTCGACAAGTTGGCCGACAAGGCCGAGAGGCTCGGTGACGACCTTGCCATTTT
Source organism: uncultured cyanobacterium (assembly GCA_903917565.1). GTDB lineage: Bacteria > Cyanobacteriota > Cyanobacteriia > PCC-6307 > Cyanobiaceae > Cyanobium. Next base: position 24,647 of record CAIXBB010000037.1, read on the forward strand.
TGCTATTAAACGTGCCCTTTGATCTGCGCGATTCGTCATGAGCCTGATCGTCACCCTGATCTTCATCTCCAGTGGGTTGTTCCTCGGTTGGTCGATGGGTGCCAATGATGCGTCCAATGCCTTCGGCACAGCGGTCGCCACCCGGATGATCCGCTTTTCCACAGCGGCCTTTCTCTGCAGCGTCTTCCTGATCATCGGTGCTGTCACCAGCGGTGCGGGGGCTGCGGAGGGGCTGGGTCAGCTCGGGACCATCAATGCCCTGCCTGGCGCCTTCACGGCCGCCCTTGCCGCCGCCGCCACCGTGGGCTGGATGAGCAAACTGGGTCTACCGGCCTCCACCGGTCAGGCAGTGGTGGGTTCGATCATCGGCTGGAACCTTTTCAGTGGTTCGGTGACAGACCTGGCCACACTGAGCCGAATCCTTTCCACCTGGGTCGTTTCCCCCATCCTCGGGGCGATCTTCGCGATGATTCTCCATAGCGTTCTGGTGTGGTTCATCAGACTCACCAAGCCCCATCTCCTCGTTCTGGATCGAAACACGCGCACAGGTCTGATCCTGGCAGGAATTTTCGGCTCCTATGCCATGGGCGCCAATGGAATCGGCAACGTGATGGGCTTCTTCGTGGGGGCCTCACCCTTTCGGGATCTCACGTTCGGAGGCTTCAGCGTCTCCTCAGTGGAGCAGCTCTTTCTCGTTGGTGCCATCGCGATTGCTGTTGGCGTCTACACCTATTCCCGTCGGGTGATGATGACCGTGGGCGACAGTCTGCTCACCCTCACACCCCTTGGAGCCTTCGTGGTGGTGGTGTCTCACTCCCTGGTGCTGTTCATCTTTTCCTCCACGGCGCTCGAAGCTTTCCTGGCCAGCCATGGCTTGCCCACGATTCCCCTGTTGCCGGTGTCAGGTTCCCAGGCCGTGATCGGTTCCGTAGTGGGTATCGGCCTGCTGCAGGGCATCAAAGGAATTCGCCAGATCAAATGGAAGGTTCTTTTGGGCATCGCCTCTGGCTGGATCACCACGCCCCTGCTGGCAGCTGTGATGGGTTTCGTGCTGTTGTTCGTGGTGCAGAACGTTTTTGGCCAGCAGGTCTACCAAGCCAAGATGTAGCGAGGGACCTTCGGGCGGCTGTTGAGACTGGCACCGAATGAGGGGTCACTGCTTAATCTCCACGGCGGATTGGACGCCCATTCAGGCGAATCCTAAAGAGCTGGAGAAGCCGATCTCTGCTGATCTGACTCTACCTAATTCCTCGACCCACGTAGCATCACAGGTCAGTCCAAAAGCCATCCATGGGTCTTCGGTTGTGCTCTGGCGCACCCGGGTGATGGCTGGTGGGTGATCGCGACAACAACCTCGATCCGGAGTGCAATCAGCCACTCCAGAACCAGATTAGCGTCGAAGAAAACATGTTATGATGAATAAATAGCTGATCTCGCCTTCGACAATGGCCTTCTGGCCATCCACTGCACACGGGCCGCAATCCTTGCAGCTAACTCACTGACTCTCCAGAAATGACCAGGACAAGCGCCGCCGTGCATCAGTCGGACCCGCAGGGCACCTCACAAGCGATACCGTGGCACAGTCTTGATCTTGCCACGGTACTTGCTCGCACCGATGTCGATCCAGGCCAGGGTCTCTCCGATGCTCAAGCAACAAGGCAACAGGAGCGCTTCGGGAAAAATGAGCTGAAGGCCAAACAGGGTCGCTCCCTTCTGTGGATGTTTCTGATTCAGTTCAAGAATCCTCTGCTTTACATTCTGCTCATTGCTGGCGCCGTCAAGGCGTTCATGGGCTCATGGATTGAAGCGGCAGTCATCACTGGTGTTGCTGTACTGAATGCGCTGATCGCCTTCACACAGGAATCGAAGGCGGAGTCTGCCATCAAGGCCTTGGCCTCATCGGTCACCACTGAGGCCATGGTGCGTCGCAATGGAGAGATGCAGAAGCTGCCCTCTGTAGAACTGGTGCCGGGAGATGTGGTACTGCTGGCTTCTGGTGACAAAGTGCCGGCCGACATTCGCCTCGTCACGAGTCGCAGCCTGCAGATCAATGAATCAGGCCTCACGGGAGAGTCCGTGGCCGTGGAAAAGGACGCGGATTGCAAAGCTTTGGGAGCCGAAATGCCCCTTGCTGATCGCATCAACATGGCCTACGCCGGCAGCTTCGTCACCTTCGGGCAGGCTGAAGGGGTGGTCGTCGAAACTGGGCAGAGCACCGAGACCGGCCGGATATCAACACTGATGGATGAAAGCAGCGCCCTGACAACACCGCTCACGCGAAAGTTTGAACGCTTCAGCAATCTGCTGTTGCGGGCGATTCTAGGGATTGCCATCTTTACCTTCATTGTCGGCCTGGCCTGGGGAAACAGCGCGTTCGATATGTTTCAGGCCGCCGTCGCCCTTGCCGTGAGTGCCATCCCCGAGGGGCTTCCGGCAGTGGTCACCATCACACTGGCCATCGGTGTTTCGCGGATGGCGGAACGGCATGCCATCGTCAGGAATCTGCCGGCGGTGGAAACCCTCGGCAGTGCCACAATCATCTGTTCCGACAAGACAGGAACCCTGACCGAAAATCAGATGACGGTGCAGGCCCTTTTCGCTGGGGAGCAACGTTATCAATTCATCGGTGATGGCTATGCCCCGAAGGGGGATCTACTTGATTCCGAAGACGAACCGATCGCGATCACCCAGTTGCCGCTGGCCGTTCGAGACTGCTTGCTCGCCGGTGTGCTCTGCAACGATTCTGAACTGGCGCATGAAAACAGGAGCTGGAGCATCGTGGGCGATCCCACCGAAGGCGCTCTGCTGGTCTCAGGCCGCAAAGTAGGGTTTGATCGCGCCCAGCTCACGGAAACCCATCCGCGGCTCGACAGCATTCCATTCGAATCCGAGTATCAATACATGGCAACCCTGAATCAGTTGCCGAAGGATGCCGCTCCCATGATCTGGATGAAGGGGTCCGTCGAATCCCTGCTCAAGCGCAGCGACTTCGTCCTTGATTCTCAGGGAGGTGTGCATCCGATCAACAAGGAGCGGCTCCAACAGCAGGCCGATCGAATGGCTTCGAAGGGTCTGCGCGTGCTGGCCTTTGCCCAGAAACCGCATGCGAGCAACGCGATCGATCATCAGGATCTGGCCTCCGGCCTGGTCTTCCTCGGCCTTCAGGGAATGATCGATCCGCCACGCTCCGAGGCCATCCAATCCATCCGGGCCTTCCATAGCGCGGGTGTCGATGTGAAAATGATCACTGGAGATCACAAGGTCACAGCTGAGGCGATCGCCGATCGCATGAAGCTCAGTCAAGGGGAGACAATCACCGCCTTCAGTGGGCAGGAGCTCTCGGATCTGGACAAGAACGACTTCGTCAACGCCGCCCTGGAGGGCAGTGTCTTTGCCCGTGTTGTTCCGGAGCAGAAGCTTCGCCTGGTTCAGGCCCTGCAGTCCCGCGGTCACGTCGTCGCCATGACCGGTGATGGTGTGAATGATGCTCCTGCCTTGAAACAGGCGGATATCGGCATCGCCATGGGGATCACCGGCACGGAGGTGGCCAAGGAAGCTGCGGACATGGTGCTCACCGACGACAACTTCGCCTCGATCGAAGCGGCCGTTGAAGAAGGCAGGAATGTCTTCCAGAACCTGATGAAGGCGCTGGCGTTCCTGTTGCCGGTCAATGGTGGCCTCGCGGCAAGCGTGTTTCTGAGTGTCCTGCTCGGTCGCGGCAACTCCCTGCCGATTCAGCCGCTTCAGGTTCTCTGGATCAACATGATCATCTCGATCACGATGACGGTTCCCATCGCTTTCGAGCCCAAGCCCTACGACCTGATGGAGCGTCCGCCCCGCTCTCCCCAGCAGCCCTTGCTGTCGCGTCCCTTGCTCGTACGGATCGCTTTGATTTCAACGCTCAACCTGATCTTCATCTTCGGTGTCTTCGCCTGGATCCGCGATTCCAGTGGTGATCTCACCCTGGCCCGCACCATGGCCATCCAGACGCTGGTCACCGGCCTGGCGATCTACCTGTTCAGCCTCAGCCAGTTCTGGGCCTCATTGGTGGCACGGCTGCGGGGACGCAAAGTGCAACTGGGTAATTTCTCACGCATCGGCTTCGGCATCCTGGCGGCCTTTCTGCTGCAGGTGATTTTCTCTCAGTCGCGCCTGATGAATCTGCTGTTCGAGACAACTCAGATGACGGCCAACCAATGGCTGGCTTGCTTCGGCATGGCCTCGCCGATGCTGCTGGTGGCCTTGCTCGCCAACCGCTGGCCTGTCAACTGGGTCCCCCCTCAGAGCAAGCCCCGGTAACGCACAAACAACTGGACCATCGTCCAGGATCCGAGGGTCACCTTGATGGCCATCAGCACGTTCAGGAGCGGGATCCAGCCACCGCTCTCCACCGTGCCGAAGCGTCCGCTCGCCGGCACGATCCCCTCGAAGCTGAGCAGGGCCACGACGATGAAGCCCAGCACCGCCAGCTTCTCCCACAGATCGGCGTGGACCTTCCGGTAGAAGCGGTCCGCCAGCCTGGCCGAGCCGCTGATCACCACCAGGCCGAAGGCGGTGCCGCCCGCCACACCGGCCGCGAATCCACCCCCTGGGGTGAGATGGCCCCGCAGGGCCAGCTCCACCGCCACCATGGCGGCCACGGTGGCGCCCAACCGGCAGAGCACCACCGAGGCCGTATCGCTCAACGCCTCGATGTGCCGCTCCGGGCGCGTGTCACTGAGCAACCAGCGCACCCCCAGCGAGGCCAGGGTGAACACCACCACCTCGCCGATGGTGTCGTAGAGGCGGGCCTGCAGGATCACGGCGGAGACCGTGTTGGGGATGCCGCTCTGACTCACCAGGAGTCTGATCAGCTGGAGCGAGTCCACCGAAGCGCTCCTGGCGACGAGCAGGGGAGCCAGGCAGAGGATGGCCGCAGCGAACAGGTAGAGGGGCTTCAAGGGTCAGTCCCTTCGCTCCCGGCATCGATCGGGCCGATCTCCCCACCCCAGCCCTGCCAGCGGCGAGCTCCCTCCAGGGCCAGCAGCCGTTGCCGCAGCCGGTCGTTGCGCAGCCGCAGCCTTCGGCTGCCGATCAGATCGCCATGCAGATCGCCAGTCATCCCCGGCTTGTCAGTCCCATGCGCTGCTGCGGGCACCAGTTGCAATCGCAACCTGGCCTGCTTCAGCCAGCTGGCCAGCAGTTCCGTCGCAGCCTCCTCCACCGGCTCATCGCTCGGCACCGCCAGACGCAGCACCATCGAGGAGCGCAGTGCCACGGCGTAGAGGGTGGTGGACAGCAGGGTGCCCACCATCGCCTCGGTGAGGGCCACATCTGCCGCCCCCAGCAGCGCATACACCAGGGCGGCCACCACCCCCAGCACCCCCCGCAGGATCAACACCTGATACGGGTCAGCCCGGCTCACCAGCAGCACGGCCGTCAACGGCAGCAGCGCCGTGACCGGCAGCAGCAGATAGAAGTCGTTCACTGGGATCCGCGCCGCGGCGGCGACTGGGAGCAGGCCGCCAGCACGTAGCCGAGGATGGTGTTCCAGATCACGAGCATCAGCAGAGCCAGCGTCAGCAGCGGCCATTCCCGCGGCAGTTTCAGCAGCAGGCCCACCAGCACCAGCGCCGAGCCCAGGTTGTCGGCCACCGAGAGGGTGTGCAGCTTGCTCAGATAGCTGCCCTTCCCGAGCAGGGGCCAGCTTCCCCAGAACCAGAACACCAGCCCCAGGCCGATCAGCAGCAGGCTGAGCAGGTTCAAGGCTCGCTCCCCCAGAGCAGGTTGGCCAGGAGCAACAGGCCGGCGTTGCCGACACTCAGGATGATCACGCCCACCAGGCCGATCATCCAGTCGTCGCGCACCACCGACACCACCAGCATCAACACCGCCACTTTGGTGGAGAGGCTGGTGAACGCCGCCAGCAGATGCCACACATCGGTGCGGCGGCAGGCCACGGCGATCGGAATCAGCAGCGCCAGCACCATGCCGTAAAGGAGGGCGGTCATGGTTCCAGGGGCTTCCCAGGGACAGGCTGCTGGTCGGGTTCGAGCCGATGCAGGCGGTAGCGGCGGCCATCCCCACTGAGTCCCAGAACGAGCGTGAGGGGCGTAAGGCTGATCAGGAAGATATCCAGGAACACCTGCAGGCCGTGGGCGCCCCGGGCCCGCCCCGGCCCCACCGGCTCGGAGGCCGGGATCTCCACAATCCGCTCCTGGCTGTGGCGGACACGCATCATGAGGAAGGCTTCCGCGTAGGCCTGGTGAATCACCCTCAGGCTGCGGCCCACCGCCGCCGCCAGCTGCCGCGGTGGCAGGCCAGAGCCGCGACCGCTGGGCAGCAGGAGCGCCACGACCAGTCCAATTGCCAGGTTCACAGGCCGTGGATCGGCGGTCAGCAAGCACCACAGCAGCAGGCGGAAAGCGATGGTGAGAAATGGCGTCATTGGCCCAGCAGCAGCATCAGCGCCGCCCCGACCAGAACAGCACCGCCGAGCAGATCATCGAAGCCCTCCAGATCGGGCAGGCCAAAACCATCAGCGCCTCTGGGCCACAGCCGCTGAAGGCCCGCTCCGGCGAGCACCAGGCCAGCCGACTTGAGCAGGGCTTGGGTGATTCCCTGATCCATCAGCGTCCGCCAGGCCTCCAGGGCCCAGGGGGTGAGATTCAACAGCAGCAGCGCCGCCACCAGCAGCAGCGCCCCCGGCGAGGCGGGTTGCCCCTCCTCCGCCTTGGCAGCGTTGCAGGGCAGGCGCCACAGGCGGGCATACACGGCTGCCGTCCCCACCGACAGAAACACAATGGCCCCAGGCAGCACGGCCACAGCTTGCAACCCGCCCCCCGGGCCAGCCAGGGCCATGTTCAGCTGCTCCTTGGCCAGAAAACCGAGCAGGGGCGGGGCCCCGGCGATCGAAAGGGAGGCCAGCAGCAGCGGAGCCCAGTGCCGCCATGGCAACGCCTGGGCGCTCCAGCCATCGAGAGAAACCGCAGGCAGCCGCTCGCTGACCAGGAACAACGCCGCCTTGGCCAGACCATGGGCCAGGGCATACAGCCCCCCTGCCGCCGGCACCAGCAGCACCATGCCCATCTGGGAGATGGTGCTCCAGGCCAGCAGCCGCGCCACCCGGCGCTCAGCCAGGGCGAAGATCAGGCCCAGCAGGGCGCTGGCCAGACCGATCCAGCGAAAGAGGGGGCACACACTCTCCACCGCCGCCGCAATGCGCAGCAGGGGAGCGAGGCCAGCGCACACCACGCCACCCGAGATCAGGGCGGAGACGGCCGCCGGGGCCACGGCATTGGTGCGGGGCAGCCACAGCCCGGAGATGAACACCTCGGCCTTGGTGAAGAGCGCCACCAGCAGCAGCGCCAGGGCAATGCCACTGCTCTGGTCCAGTCCGTCCAGCGCAAAGCTGCTCTGTTCGCGATACACGAGCGCCGCACCGAGCAGATAGAGAAGCATCACGCTGTTGCCAAGCAGGAGGTAACGCAGACCGATCCAAAGCTGGGGGGCCCGATTGCCCCGCACCAGCAACAGAAAGGTGCTGATCCCCACCACCTCCTGGGCCACATAGATGCTGATCAGATCACTGGCCACGATCGCCGAATCGATCCCGCCCTGCAACAGCAGCAGCAACAGCAGAAAGGGTTTGTCCGGATCTCGGCCCCAGCCCTCCAGCAGCACCGCCGCGCTCACGAGGGCCGCCAGCAGCAGAAGGGGCGCGGCGAGCGGATCGAGCTGCAGACGCACCCCGAGGGGACCGAGCAGGAGAAGCTCAGACGGCAGCCAGCCCAGCCAAGCCGCCAGGGCCATCGCCAGCGTCGTGGCCACCACTGACAGAATCAGCAGACGCGCCAGCCGAGGTAGCAAGGCCGCCAGGAACGCCGCCAGGAAGGGGAGCAGCAGCCAGGCGATCGTCAGGAGCGAACCACTCGGGGTCCAGGACACCAGGGACAGGGGAGACATCCGTGGCCCTCAGTCCCGGCCCAGCTGATCAAGCTGGCTCCCATCGAGGCTGGGATCCACGCTGGCCAGGCGGGTGATCGCCACGAGCAGCAGCGCCTGAATCGAGAGGCCGATCACCACGGCGGTGAGGATCACGGCCTGGGGGATCGGATCAGCCCAGCCCTGGCCGCCAAGGACTGCGTCAGTGCCATCGAGGATCGGGGTGCGAAACCCGCTGCGGGCGGCGACGAGCACGAAAAAGGCGATCACCCCCGTACCCATCACATCCATTCCCATCACCTTGAGGAACAGGCTGCGGCGCAGCAGCAGACCCACCAGGCCCGTGAACACGGTGAGCAGCAGCAGCGCCTCCATCACCCGAAAGCCATCGATTGCATCCAAGATGGCCATGGATTGACAGACGCTGCCAAAGATCAGCAACCATACGCTGCTTTTTTTTCGTTACCAGTAAGCGCCCCTCACGGTCCAGCAATAGCCCGGCATTCAGGTGCTCGGGCTTCGGGGTCAACCTGCGCCCCCAGCCTCCCCCGGATCCACCAGCACCAACCACAGCAGCACCGCGCCAATCTCAGACCATGACGGGGAATGCACGGCATCTGCTTGCCTGCCTACGTTGCCTGGGATGGGTCCATTGGTCTTATGCCTTCCGGCGCAGCCTTCAACGCTCCCGACGAGGAGGATCCCTCCGGCCTTCCCCTGGATCGCAAGGCTGCCGAAGCCGGCCGGCTTCAGGGCCTCACCCAGGCCGAGGGGATCATCATGATCGTCCTGGGTCTTCTGGCCCTCAGCTTTCCCGTGGTGGCCTCGGCCTCGGTCACCGTGATGGTGGCGATCGCCTTTCTGGTGGGGGGCCTCATGGGCTGGATCGACAACCTCTCCAGGGCCCGACGTCTCGGCCGCTGGCACTGCTTCTGGAGGCTGGTGGTGTCCACCCTCTTCCTGGCCACCGGCATCTGGATGCTGCTGCAATTCAAATCCGGGGTGGTGCCCGCCGCCCTGCAGGTGAAGGCGCTGGCCACGGCAATCGGCCTGGTGTTCCTTTTCGAGGGGGGGGGGTGATGGCGATCGTCTCCCTCACCCACCGCACCACCAGGGGCTGGGGATGGGGACTGGCCAACGGCATCGTCACCCTCGCTCTTGGCTTGCTGATCCTGACGATGAGCCCGGCCAGCCTGCTCTCGGTGATCGGACTGCTGGTGGGGATCAGCTTCCTGTTCAGTGGGTTCGACCTTCTGGGCTTCAGCTCCCGCTTCCATCCACGGGTGGAGTGAGCCGGGGCGCGCGAAGGTGAGCGACCTGTTCAGCCATCAGGGCGAGCAAACCCGCCGCAGGATCGCCCCGCTGGCCGATCGCCTGCGGCCGCGCAGCCTCGACGACTTCGTGGGTCAGGCGGCGATCCTGGGTCCAGGACGGCTGCTGCGTCGTGCCATCGCCGCCGATAGGGTCGGCAACCTGATCCTGCATGGCCCCCCCGGAACCGGCAAGACGACCCTGGCGCGGATCATCGCCGGCAGCACCCGGGCCCATTTCAGCAGCCTCAACGCCGTGCTCGCCGGGGTGAAGGATCTGCGCTCCGAGGTGGACGCCGCCAAACAACGCCTGGAGCACCACGGCCTGCGCACCATCCTGTTCATCGATGAGGTGCATCGCTTCAACAGTGCCCAGCAGGATGCCCTGCTGCCCTGGGTGGAGAACGGCACCGTGACCCTGATCGGCGCGACCACCGAAAACCCCTACTTCGAAGTCAACAAGGCCCTGGTCAGCCGCTCCCGCCTGTTCCGCCTCCAGCCCCTGGAGCCCGACGACCTGCGCCTCCTGCTGGAGCGGGCCCTGGCGGATCCCGAGCACGGCTACGGCCAGCGCCCCGTGGCACTGTCCGAGGAGGCCGCCGCCCACCTGCTGGATGTGGCGGGGGGCGATGCGCGCAGCCTGCTCAATGCCCTGGAGCTGGCGGTGGAAACCACCGAAGCCGATGCCGACGGGGTGTTCCGCATCGACCTGGCCATCGCCGAGGAATCGATCCAGCAGCGGGCGGTGCTCTACGACAAGCAGGGCGATGCCCACTTCGACACGATCAGCGCCTTCATCAAGTCGATCCGGGGCTCCGATCCCGATGCGGCCCTGTTCTGGCTGGCGCGGATGGTGGAGGCCGGCGAGAACCCCCGCTTCATCCTGCGGCGGATGCTGATCTCCGCCGGCGAGGACATCGGCCTGGCCGATCCCCAGGCGATGGTGGTGGTGGAGGCCTGCGCTGCGGCCTTCGACCGGGTGGGCCTGCCGGAGGGGCTCTACCCCCTGGCCCATGCCGCCCTGTATCTGGCCGGCACCGAGAAGAGCAACAGCAGCCTGGGCTTCTTCGATGCGGTGAAGGCGGTGCGCGAGAGCCGCCGCCAGCAGGTGCCGGCCCATCTGCGCGATGCCAACAGGGATGGGCAGGCCTTCGGCGATGGGGTGGGGTACCGCTATCCCCACGCCTATGCCGACCACTGGGTGGCCCAGCAGTACCTGCCCCAGGCCCTGCAGGGGGAGGTGTTCTGGCAGCCGGGATCCCTGGGCTGGGAAGGGGGGCTGCGCAAACGGCTGCAGCAGCGCCGGGCCGCCCAGCTGGCCGCCGCGGCCGAAACGGCGGCTGACGACCGTGGCGACCTGCTCAGCAGCAGTCCGGACGACCCCCTGCTGAACCGCTGGCTGCAACGCCAGGCGGGGGCGGAGGGCGAACGGCTCGATCGACTGCGCCGGCGCTTCTGGGAGGACGCCGCCATGGGACGCCTGGACCGGGTGCTGGTGGTCGAAGCCCACTCCCTGCTCTGGGCCCTCGATCCCCTCGAGGCCGCCAGCGAGGGGGAGGTGGTGCTCACCACGCCGAGCACGGCGGTACTGGATCGCCTGCAGGCCCAGCTGCAACTGCTGGATCAGCTGCGGCGACCCCGCTTGCTGGCCGTGGCCAGCGACGCCCCCGACCAGCTGCAAGCGCAGCTGGCCGCTCCAGCCCAGGGGGAGGGACGCTTCGAGTGGATCGCCGCCCGCCAGCCATGGCGACACTGTTCCGCGGCGCAACGGCAGGCCTGGCTGGAGGTGCTCACGGCCCTGGCGGCTCCCGGAGCCCGGGCCCGCCTGCTCTTCACCCATCCCTTGCTGGGGCCCGCAGGAAGCCTGCGCACCCTCCTGCTCAACCGCGCCGCAGGCGACGTGCCTGCCGTTCTCGAGCGCGCGGCCACCAGGGAGCAGGAGTGGCTGGCGGGCGACGCCGGGCTGGCCGATCGGGTGCAGGAGGGCCTGGAATCCCTCGGCTGGAGCGTGCAGCGGCGCTTCTGGGAGGAGGCGCTCGACCTTCCCCTGAGCGACGCCCTGCTGGAGCGCTGGTTCGGCAGGGAGGCCAGCTACCGGACGCATCTGGCGGCTGCGCTCCCGGCCGCTGGCCGCAAGGCCCTCGAAGCCCTGTTCAAGGAGCGGCGCGGCGCCTCCCTGCCCCAGCCCCTGGGGCACACCCTGCTGCTGGCCCAGAGGAGCGCAGGAGCATGAAAAAGCCCCGGAGTAGCCGGGGCTGGATCTGATGGGGAGTGTCCTCCCCGATTGCTCACCAGAGGCCGCGTACAGGCTCCTGCATCATCGGCGCAGGGGCGGTTGATTGCCGGACAACGGCCACGGGATCAGCCATTTGGTTGGCCTGGATGCAGGCGGGCAGGAAGACGTACCAGGACAGCAGCGAGGTGCACTGGGCGGTGCCGGGCTGGCAACGGCCTTCGGCGCAGATGTTCTGGGAACCGGTGTAGGTGTTGCAGAAATCAGCCAGACGGAAGTCGGTGGGCAGGGCCTTCATGATGCCCGCCGAGGAGATCGAGCCGTCCCTGGAATCGAAGATGATCGCCGAGCGCAGAGCCTGTACAGCGTAGGTATTCATGCTGTAGTAGGGGAAGTAGCTGGCGGTCGCGTTCTTGAGGAACTTGACACCGGCGTCGGAGTAGAGGAAGCGCGACACCCCGACCAGGCTGACCGCATAGGTCTTGTTCATGCCGGCCTTGACTTCGTCGGAGGTCCAGCCGGAGCGGGCGAGACCGCCCTCCAGGCCCCGATCGGTGATGTCACCTGACTTCAGGAAAGTGTCGAAGGCGCTCTGATTGGTGGACCACACGGCACCGCCGGTGTTCCAACGAACAGGCAGATCATTGTCCACAGCCGCGGAAGCGGGCAGCACGGAGGCCGTGATGGCCGTTCCCACAAAGAGACCGGTGAGAATTCGCTTGAACACGGGAAGGGATGATGACTTCACAATCAACCTAGCCATCAAAGGTGGTGTTGCCTACATCGGATGTGCGGTTTCTTTGCCGCTCCACACACAACGGACGGGCGTTAACGAATGGTTAGGGCAGTCTCGTCGCGACTTGGCAGGGTCAGGGGGCCATGGCCACGCGGGGCCGCCGCCCAGGCCGATGCCCCTAGGGTAAAGGCACCTTCATCGTTCTCCAGGTTCGACCCATGGCCCTGCAGGTGGGAGATCCAGCGCCCGATTTCACCCTCCCCGATCAGACGGGTGAGTCCGTGTCCCTCGCCGCCCTCAAGGGGCAGCGTGTCGTGATTTATTTCTATCCGAAGGACGACACCCCGGGCTGCACGAAGGAAGCCTGCAACTTCAGGGACCGGTGGAGTGCCTTCGAAACCCACGGCATCCGGGTGCTGGGGATCAGCAAGGACGGGGCGGCCAGCCACGGCAAGTTCGTCGCCAAGTACGACCTGCCCTTCACCCTGCTCACCGATGCCGAGCCCTGTCCGGTGGCCGAGGCCTACGCCAGCTACGGCCTCAAGAAATTTATGGGCAAGGAGTACATGGGAATGATGCGGCACACCTTCGTCGTCGATCCCGAGGGCAAGCTGGAACGCCTCTACCTCAAGGTGAAGGCCGAGGCCATGGCCGATCAGATCCTTGAGGACCTGGGCCTGGCCTGAGCGGCGCCGACCGGCGGGTGGGGACGCAGGGCCACCAGGGCCTCCAGGCAGAGGTCGGGGCGATGCAACAGAACGTCCTCCCCCAGTTGCGGCGACCGGCGCAGCAGCGGCAACAGGGTCGGCCCGTCCCCTCCGGTGAGCAGGATCCGGCAGCCAGCCTCCAGCGCCCGGGCCTGGCGTCCTGCCTCCAGCACCGCGGCAGCCAGGCCCTCGGCCACCCCTGTTCGCATCGCCGCATCGGTGGCCCGGGGCCAGGCCTCACCGCTCCCGGCAATCCCCATGGCCCCCTCCAGGCAAGGCAAGGCCTGGGTGCCGGACCCCATGGCCCCCAGCTGCAGGGCGGCACCTGCCATCAGCCGGCCGCCGGCGAACCGGCCGCTGCCGTCCACCCGGGTGAGGCTCAGCACGGTGCCCGCATCGGCCACCAGCACGGGGCCGCCCGTGAGCCGGGCCGCCCACCAGGCCGCCAGGGCACGGTCGATACCCAGCCAGGGGGGGGCGTCGGCCAGAGGCACATCTTCCAGCGCCAGGCGCGTGGCGGCCGGCAGCCCTGTCTGGGGGGGCACCGGGCCCACCGCGGCCCAGGCCAGGGGGGGATCCACCACAGCCGTCAGGGGCGACGACGGTGGGGGCAGGTGCAGGAACCGCAGCGCAGGGTCGGTGCCACTCCCGTCGGCCTCGGCCAGAGCCCAGTGCCAACGGCTGTTGCCGATCAGCAGCCAGCGGAGCTGGCGACCGGGCACCTCAGATCCCCTCGCCCAGCACTCCCGGCAGATGGATGCCGCACTCCTGCTGCAGCCCGCCGAAACGGGTGGCCCGGCCACTGGTGGTGCCGTCATCGGGGGCGCTGGTGTGCCAGTCGCCCACGGTGGAATAGCCCTGCTCGAAGAGGGGGTGCTGGGGCAGGTCGTGCTCCTGCATGTAGTAGTAGACATCGCGGCGGCTCCAGGCGAGCAGGGGCCGCAGCGACCAGCGCTCCCGCACCGGATCGAGACAGTGCATCGCGCCGCGGTGGTCGGTCTGGCCGGCGCGCACTCCACTGGCCCAGCAGTGCACCTCCAACTGTTCGAGTCCCCGGTCGAGGGGTTCGACCTTGCGCAATCGGTTGTAGGTGCGCATGTCGTCAAGGTCGCCCGTGTCCCAGAGCCGGCCGTGCAGAGCCTCCATCCGGGCCGGGCTGAGGTCGGCCTGCAGCACATGCAGATCGAACTTGAGGCGGTGGCAGAGCTCCTCCGCGTAGCGGTAGGTCTCGGGGTACAGGTAGCCGGTGTCGACCCAGAGCACGGGGATCGCCGGCCAGGGGCCGGAGCCGTCGAGGGTGCTCACCATGTGCAGCATCACCGCCGACTGGATGCCGAAGCTGGTGGTGACGGCGAAATGGCCGGCGAAGGCGTCCTGGGCCCAGCGCATGCGGCCGATGGTATCGAGGGGCTCCAAGTCGGAGCGGGCGGCACCGAGGTCGATGGAGGATCCATGGCGATCGCGGGGCAGGGCCCGGTGAGCCGTCTCCAGGCCCGCCGTGCTGCCCTCTGGGCTGATGGACGCCGTGAGGGGGAAGGACACCATCCACCCATCATCGCCCTTCGAGGATCCGGTGATTGTGGTTAGGGTGACTCCATGCAAGGGCATCGGGAAAAGGCCCAGAACGTCGTCATCGTGGGGGGTGGCTTCGGAGGCTTGTACACGGCCCTGGCCCTGGCCCAGCGGAAGAACCACCCACCCGTCCTGTTGATCGAGCCGAACGACCGGTTCCTGTTTTCGCCGCTGCTCTATGAGCTGCTCAGCGGCGAGTTGCGCGGCTGGGAAATCGCCCCCCGCTATGACGGCCTGCTGGCGGGCCGCGGCCTGGCCTGGCTCCAGGACAGGGTGGAGCGGATTGATTCGCACAATCACCAACTGCACACGGCGGCGGGCCGCACCCTGCCCTATGGCCGTCTGGTGATCGCCACGGGCGCCCAGAGCAACACCTTTGCGGTGCCAGGGGCCGGCCAGCACAGCCTGGGCTTCCGCAGCCTGGCCGATGTGGAACGGCTCCAGCGCCTGGTGGCCCTGCTGAAAAGCCAGCGGCGCCCCCTCCAGCGCATCGCCGTGGTGGGGGCGGGCCCGACCGGGGTGGAGCTGGCCTGCAAGCTCGCCGACATGGCCGAAGGCAGCGCCGTGATCGAGCTGATCGAGCAGGGGCCGCAGGTGTTGCCCCAGGCGAGGTCCTTTAACCGTGAACAGGCCGCCCTGGCCCTCCAGCGCCGTGATGTGCGGCTGCGGACCCGCACCCAGGTGGAGGCGGTGGAGGCCGAGGCGATCACCCTCCGTTGCCAGCCGGAAGGGGACAGCCCAGCCCACAGCGAAACCCTCGCCGTCCGGGCGGTTGTCTGGACGGCAGGACTGAGCTTCCGTTCCCCCCCGATCGACCCCGCCCCTGCCTGCGACAGCCGCGGCCGACTGCTCTGCGGGCCCGATCTGCGCCTCACGGGCCATGGGGATCTGTTCGTGGCGGGAGATCTGGCCGCCCCTGTGGATCCGGACGGAGCGGCTGGCGAGGCCCCCGGGGTCGCCCCGCCGGCCACGGCCCAGGTGGCCTTTCAGCAGGCCTCGGTGCTGGCCACCAACCTGATCCGCTCCCTGCGGGGTGAACCCCTGGAGCCCTTCCAGTGGAATGATCTGGGCGAAATGATCAGCCTGGGCGTCGGCGAAGCCAGCCTCACCGCCGCCGGCGTCACCCTGGCCGGGCCTGCGGCCTACCAACTGCGCCGTCTGGCCTACCTGACCCGCCTGCCGGGCCGGCCCCACCAGCTGCGGGTGGCCGCCGGCTGGCTGGCCGACTGGACACCTTGACGGCAACCCAGGCCCCACCGTCGACCTGGCCCCGTCCCCGGGGCCTGCTGCTCGATGCCATGGGCACCTTGATCGGCCTGCGCACTTCGGTGGGCCACACCTATGCTGCGGTGGCGGCCGAGCACGGCATCGACGTCGCCGCTGACGCCATCGACCAGGCGTTTCCAGGCGTGCTGCGGCAGGCCCCTGCCCTGGCTTTCCCCGGCCTCGAAGGCCCCAGCCTGCTCCAGGCGGAGCGCCACTGGTGGGGGGAGCGCATCGACGCCGTCCTGGAGGCCGCCGGCGCGGCGATGGCCCCGGCGGCCCTGCATGGGGCCCTCTTCGATCGCTTCGCCGATGCCTCCCTGTGGCACGTCTATGCCGATGTGCCAGCTGTTCTGCGCCGCTGGCACGGGGCGGGGCTGCGCCTGGCCGTGGTCAGCAACTTCGACCGGCGGCTGCAACCGCTGCTGGAGGGGCTTGGCCTGGCGGATCTGTTCGGTGCGGTGGTGGTCTCCAGCAGCGCCGGGGCCGCCAAGCCGTCGCCCCTGCCCTTCCAGGTCGCCCTGGAGTCGATCGGTCTGCCGCCGTCCCAGGTCTGGCATGTGGGCGACAGCCAGGAGGATGGGGACGGCGCCCGGGCCGCCGGGGTTCGCTGTCTGCTGGTGCGGCGTCCTTGAGGCAGGGGGTGCTGGCCGGCAGAACGGCGGGCCTGCGGCCCGCGGAGCGGCGCCGGCTGGAGCAGATCTGCCACCGGCGCCATCGGAGCGATGCGGTGGCGGATCTGCTCACCCTGCAGCGCCTGGCGGCCGAAGGCCGCGAGCTGGAGCTGCCCCTCACCCTGGTGGTGGATGGACGCGGTCTCTGCCGCCTGTTGTGGGTGGGGGAGCTGGACCAGTCGGCGCGCCTGCTGGACAAACTTCCCGGCCCCTCCAGGCGTCAGGGCCACAACCTGCGTCTGCTCACCTGCGCGGGGGCAGGACGCCAGGCCCAACTGCAGCCCTCACCCCAGGAGGCCGTGGTGGGGATGGACGTGGCGCCCGACCTCTGGCTGCGCTTCGGCCAGCAGCCGGACACCGGGGGCCGCTGGCCGGCGGCGATCCACACCCCGGCCGGCAGCGGTGATCGCGCCTGGAACTGTGCCCAGGAGGGGGATCTGGCTGACCTCTGCGGCCTTGATCCCGTCGCCCTCGCCCCTGAGGAGCCGCCGGACGCAGCCCCAGCACCCGCCCTGGAGGGCCCCGAGCGGGTGCTTCTGTTGGTGCAGACCAGCGGCGACCGCGCCCTGAGCGACCGACGCATCGCCGAACTGGAGGGCCTGGTGCGCAGTGCCGGCGCCCTACCGGTGGGCCGGGTCGAGCAGCGACGCCATGGCCCCGTCTCCCGCAGCCCCTGGGGGGAAGGCAAGCTGCGGGAGGCGGCCCTGGAGGCGCGCCGCGTCGGCGCCAGCCTGGTGGTGGCCGACCGGGAACTGACCCCGGCCCAGGCCCGCGACCTGGAGGGACTGCTCGACCTGCCGGTGAGCGACCGCAGCGAACTGATCCTCGACATCTTTGCCCAGCGGGCGGCGAGCGGTGCCGGACGGCTGCAGGTGGAACTGGCCCAGCTGCGCTACCGCCTGCCGCGGCTCACCGGCCGGGGGCTGAGCCTGTCAAGGCAGGGGGGCGGCATCGGCACCCGGGGCCCCGGCGAAACCCAGCTGGAGAAGGACCGGCGCGCCATCGCCCGCCGCATCGAACGGCTGCAGCGGGAGGTGCAGCGCCTGGGGGCCCACCGGGCCCGCCTGCGCGAAGGGCGTCGCGACCTGCCGCGGGTGGCCCTGGTGGGCTACACCAACGCCGGTAAGAGCTCCCTGCTCAACGCCCTCACCGGGGCCAGCGGCAGCCAGGCCGTGCTGGCCGAGGACAAGCTCTTCGCCACCCTCGATCCCACCACCCGCCGGATCGAGCGGACGGCGGGCAGCGGCACGGACGGCGAGCCGCTGCTGGTCACCGACACGGTGGGGTTCATCCGTGATCTGCCCCCCCAGCTGATGGAGGCGTTCCGTTCCACCTTCGAGGAGGCCCTTGATGCCGACGGCCTGCTGATCGTCGTCGACCTGGCCGATCCGGCCTGGCCGGAGCAGCTCACCACCGTGCAGGCGATCCTCGATTCCCTGCAGGCCACCATGCCCAGGCGGGTGATCGGCAACCAGATCGACCGCTGCGCCAGCGGCGAACTGGAGCGTGCCAGGGCCGTGGATCCGGCCATGCTGTTCGTCTCGGCCACGGCGGACCTGGGCCTCCAACACCTGCGCCAGGAGCTCCAGTCCTGGCCCCCTGGGACCACACCAGGCACCCCCGTCTGTGTGCCAACATCACCCGGCGCCAATCTCTCTCCGATGACCTTGCAACTGGGCGACACCGTTCCTGATTTCACTCAGGAATCCCAGCTCGGCCCGATCAACCTCTACGACTTCGCCGGCGACAGCTGGGTGGTGCTGTTCTCCCATCCCGCCGACTACACCCCCGTCTGCACGACGGAACTGGGCGAGGTCTCGCGGCTGCGCGCCGAATGGGAGAAGCGCAACGTCAAAACCATTGCCCTGAGCGTCGATTCCGCCGAGAGCCACAAGGGCTGGATCGGCGACATCAACGACACCCAGAACACCACCGTCGACTATCCGATCCTGGCGGACAGCGACAAGAAGGTGAGCAGCCTCTACGGCATGATCCACCCCAATGCCCTGAGCAACCTCACGGTGCGCTCGGTGTTCATCATCGACCCCAACAAGAAGCTGCGTCTGCAGATCACCTACCCCGCCAGCACGGGCCGCAATTTTGATGAGATCCTGCGGGTGATCGATTCCCTCCAGCTCACCGACCACCACCAGGTGGCCACTCCGGTGAACTGGAAGGAGGGTGAGGACTGTGTGGTGGTGCCCTCGATCCCCACCGAAGAGGCACGCCAGAAGTTTCCCAAGGGCGTCACCGAGATCCGTCCCTATCTGCGGATGACACCCCAGCCCAACAAGTGAGGCGGCTGCAGAGCTGGCGGCACCGTCTGACGGTGCCGCAGTTCACGGTGATCACGGGTTTGCTGGTGATCACCTTCGGCACGCTTCTGCTGGCCAGTCCCCTCTGCTCCACCGATGCGGTGGGCCTCTGGGAGGCCCTCTTCACCGTCACCTCGGCCATCACCGTCACGGGTCTGTCGATCGTCGATGTGGGTGCCGAACTCACCGTTGCCGGCCAGGTGGCCCTGGCCGGGTTGATCCTCACCGGTGGCCTGGGGTTGATGGCGATCACCACCTTTCTGCAGGGCTTCGTCCAGGGCCGCTCGGGCCTGCGCCAGCGGCTCGACAAGGGCCGCGCCCTGGATGACTTCGGGGTGGGTGGCATCGGCCCCACCCTCCACCAGATTCTGCTGATCGCCGGGGTGGTGATCGGGACTGGCACCCTGATCCTCTACAACTTCGGCTTCACCGATATCCCAGACCGGGGCCAGAGGCTCTGGGCTTCCCTGTTTCACTGCATCAGCGCCTACAACAACGCCGGATTCGGCCTGTGGCGCGACAACCTGGTGGGCTATCAGAGCCAACCCATCGTCAATGGGGTGATCGGCCTGCTGATCGTGATGGGTGGCATCGGCTGGCGCGTCACCAACGACATCTGGGTGAACCGCTTCCGCCTGGCCCGCATCCGCCGCCTCAGCCTGCACACCCGGCTCGTCCTGCGCACCACCGCCCTGCTGATCGTGGTGGGAGCCGTGGGCCTGATGTTCACCGAACACTTCGCCACCGAAGGACTGGTGGGAGGAATGGGTTTCTGGGACAAACTCCAGGTCACCCTGTTCCAGTCGATCAGCACCCGCACGGCCGGCTTCAACACGATTCAGCTCAGCGTGGAGACGATCTCCGACTCCGGCATCCTGTTGATGATCATGCTGATGTTCATCGGAGCCAGTCCCGGTGGCACCGGCGGCGGCATCAAGACCACCACCTTCGCCGCCCTGCTCGCGTCCACCCGCTCCACCCTGCGCGGCCATGACGAGGTGGTGGTGAGGAACCGGGAGATCCCCGCCAAGGTGATCCTCAAGGCCGTGGGGGTCACCCTCGGTTCGGGGCTGTTCATCCTGGCGATGGCGCTGGTGCTGGGGCTGGGCAACACCACCGCCGGAACGCCGGGGAGTGAGGCCTTCACCTTCCTGGAAAAACTGTTCACCTGCGTGTCCGCCTTCGGCACAGTGGGCCTCGACGTGGGTGTCACCAGCCAGCTCAACCGCTGGGGGCAGCTGGTGCTGATGATCGGCATGTTCGTGGGACGGATCGGTATTCTCCTTCTGCTTTCGGCCGTCTACGGCAGCCGGCCCCACAATCGGGTGGGCTATCCGCGCGAGGAGCTCTACATCTGAGGTCACGCTCCCCTTCCCCGCCCACCGAATCCTCTCCATCCAGCCCCATCCAATGACTCCTTCATCGTCGGCCCCATGAACCAGTGGTGGCAATGGCAGGGCAGCGAGGCGGACACCTCCAACAGCTACGCCGTGATCGGCGTCGGTCGTTTCGGCAGTGCCGTCTGCAAGGAACTCCTCCGCCATGGGGCCGAAGTGCTGGCGATCGACAACAACCAGCGGGCCATCGATGAGCTGCGCCAGATGGACACCGCCATCGAGGCCCGCGTGGTGGACTGCACCGACGAAGAGGCCCTGCGGGCCGCCGGCGCCCTCGACGTGGGCACGGTGGTGGTGGCGATCAGCGAACCGATCGGCGCCAGCATCACCGCCACCCTGATCGTCAAGGACGGCGAAGGCAGCCGGGTCAGACAGGTGATCGCCAGGGCCACAAGCGACCTGCATGAAAAAATGCTGCGGCGGGTTGGAGCCGACAAGGTGGTCTTCCCTTCGAAGATGCAGGGAACGCGACTGGGCATGGAGCTGGTCCGGCCCAACCTGCTGGAGCGGCTCCGTCTCGACGACCGCAACAGCATCGAGGAGATCAAGGTTCCCAGCTCCTTCGTCGGCCGGTCGCTGCGGGATCTGAACCTGCGCAAGAACTACGACGTGAGCGTGCTGGCCGCGGGCCCCTCCAACCAGCTCACGGTCAATCCGCCCGCCTCCCATGTGCTGAACGCCTCCGAACTGTTGGTGGTGATGGGAAGCAGCGAAGCCCTCGAAGCCCTGCCCTCCCACTGACGGCCGTGCGACCCACGGCCATGCGGGTGCTGGGCCTGATGAGCGGCACCAGCGCCGACGGGGTGGACGCCGTGCTGGTGCGCCTGGAGGGACGTTCCGCCCGCCCCCGCTGGCGGATTCTCGCGAGCGCCCACACCCCCTATCCGCCGGACCTGCGCAAGCGCCTGGTGGCCGTCGGCCAGGGGGTCCCCCTCGACGCCGACACCCTGCTGACCCTGGCCGAAGACCTCACCGAGCACCAGGCCCTGGCCGCCCGGGCCTGCGATCCGGAGGGCCGGGCCGAACTCGTGGGCTGCCATGGCCAGACCCTGTGGCACCGCCCGCCGGACGGCGAGCGCCGCGGGGCCAGCTGGCAACTGCTGCAGGGGCCGCTGCTGGCGGAACTGCTGGGGAAGCCCGTGGTCTTCGACTTCCGCAGCGTCGATCTGGCCCTCGGGGGCCATGGCGCACCCCTGGTGCCTGCCACCGATGCCGCCCTGCTGGGGAGGATCGGCGGCTGGCGGGCCCTGCTCAACCTGGGGGGCATCGCCAACCTCACCCTGCTTCCCCCCCCCACGGGTCCCGACCGGGGCGCCCCGGTGCAGGGCTGGGACTGCGGCCCGGCCAACACGCTGCTGGACCTGGCGGTGGCCCGCTTCAGCGGCGGACGGCTGCACTTCGATGCCGATGGCGCCTGGGCGCGGCGGGGCCGCATCGATGAGGGGCGGCTGCAGCAGTGGCTGCGGGAGCCCTACCTCCAGGCGGCACCACCGAAATCGACCGGCCGGGAACTGTTCGGGGCCGCCGATCTGGATCGGCGCCTGGCGGAACTTGGCGCCGGGGTGGATCCGGCCGATGCCCTGGCCACCCTGACGGCCTTCAGCGCAGCGGTGGTGGGCCAGGACCTGGCCCGGGGCCCCCGTCCCCTGGAGCTGCTGGTGGCCGGAGGGGGCACCCGCAATGGCTTCCTGATGGAGCAGCTGCAGCGCCGTTGCCGCGGCATGGCGGTGCGCAGCCTCGCCGCCCATGGCATCGCCGATGACCAGCGGGAAGCCCTGGCCTTCGCCCTGCTGGCCTGGTGGCGCTGGCGGGGCCATCCGGGATCGTTGCCCTCAGTCACCGGGGCCCGTCGGGCCGCCGTGCTCGGCGTGATGGCCGTGCCACCTCCTTCAGGGGGGTGAGGGGGGCTGGCGCAGGCGCAACCGGCGTGGCGCCCCGCGCAGCCGGCGGGTGCCGCCCTGTTCCTGCTGCTCGAGTTCCATGCGAAAACGATCGGCGGCTGCGGCCGGACCGCTCGGAAAGGGCGCCTGGGCGGGTTCAACGGGGTGCTGCCGTTCAAGCCGCTCCACCCCCTGCTGGATGAGGACCTTGGCCATGTTGCTGACCGTGCGCGATTCGCTCTCCGCCAGCGCGGCAAGACGGGCGCAGAGCTCCTCCGGCAGGACGACCTGGATCCGCGGCGACTTGGGCTTGCCGCTGGAGGAGGTCTGGCGGGTAGGCACGGTGCCTCTGGGTGGGTGCCTCTGGGTGGGTGCCGGAGGAGGGTGCCGCTGGGGTGCGGCGGGATAGGAAAAAGTGTACAGTGACTGTCATGGGTAGTATCCAAAAGTAGGTTTGTGGACCCATTCGGGACCCTGTCCCCAGAAGGGAGCCCCTGACCCCACCCCACTGGCTCCAGACCATCAGCTGCCCGCCCCGCCACCTGTCCACGCCACCCGTCCACACCACCCGTCCCCTCCGACGGCCCACCGGCCGCTTCCCCCATGGCCCGATCCACCCAGTCCCGCCCCACCGGTTCCGAGACCCCTCTGCAGCCCAAGAGCCGCCAGAGCCGGCGGCGCAGCACGGCGGAACGCAGCGATGTGCTGGTTTCGGCCGTGATCAGCACCTACCTGCTCACCCACCTGCACCACGTGCTGCAGCGCGCCGAGTACGGCGCCCAGCAGGAGGGGCGTCAGTCCCTGGCCGCCAACTACGCCCAGTTGCGCAAGGTGCTCTGCCTTGATGCCCGCAGCATGGAAGATGCCTCCGCCAGCGGCGCCGAGGAGGACACCAGTCCGCGCGCGGCCTGATTGCGCCCCATCGCCCCTGAAGATCCACCCCAGGGGGCTGCGCCCAGGGCCCCTCAGCCCATAAGGTCAGGAAAGAATCCCGGCCAGGATGACCACCAGCAACGCCACCGACAACGCCGCAGAGCTCTACGGACGCATCAGCCACGACGTCGAGCTCACCCAGTCACTGTTCCGCCAGGCGCTTCAGGATCCGAGCGGAGCCCTCAGCAGAATCGTCGCCCTCGGCGAGCAGGAGGGCCTGCCGGTCAGTCCGGAGGAGGTCAAGGCCCACCTGGCCGGCCTTGATGATGGCGCCACCAAGCAGTGGCTGATCAAGGCCCGGGGCGGACTCTGAACCGGGAGACCGGCTTCCTTCCTGCTGCGGCCGGCGCGGCTGTTCGCGACGCTGGGAGCCTCCCCCCTGGGCCCAGCTGAAGAACAGCCAGTAGCTCGTCAGCGCCAGGCCCGCCGCCACCACCAGGGCGGCGATCTGCTCAAGGCGCTTGATCATTCTGACGACGCGACCGAACCGGTCTGACAGTCTGCAGGACGCCACGACAGGGGATGATGCGCTCACTGCGACCGCTATCCGCTCCGTGCTGCGCCTCGAACGCATCGGCAAGATCTATCCCACCGGTGAGGTGCTCAAGGACATCACCTGGGAAGTCAAGGCGGGTGATCGGATCGGCCTGGTGGGGGTCAACGGGGCCGGTAAATCCACCCAGATGCGCATCATCGCCGGGCTGGAGGAACCGACCAGTGGCCAGGTGGTCCGACAAGGGGACCCCCGCATCGCCTACCTGCAGCAGGAGTTCGATGTCGATCTCTCCCGCAGCGTCCGCCAGGAACTGTTCCAGGCCTTCGGTGAGGCGGCCCAGGTGCTCAACCGTCAGCGGCAGGTGGAGGAGGCCATGGCCACCGAGGAGGCCGGCGCCGATCCGGCCCTGCTCGACCGGCTGATCGACGAACTCGGCCAGCTGCAGAGCCGTTTCGAGGCCCTGCACGGCTACGAGCTCGATGCCCGCATCGACAAGCTGCTGCCCAGCATCGGCTTCAGCCCCGAGACGGCCGAGCGGGTCGTGGGCGACTACTCCGGCGGCTGGCAGATGCGCATCGCCCTGGGCAAGATCCTCCTGCAGG
This sequence comes from uncultured cyanobacterium, assembly GCA_903917565.1. Lineage (GTDB taxonomy): Bacteria > Cyanobacteriota > Cyanobacteriia > PCC-6307 > Cyanobiaceae > Cyanobium. Next base: position 48,688 of record CAIXBB010000037.1, read on the forward strand.
AACCGGATCTGCTGCTCCTCGACGAACCCACCAACCACCTCGACGTCGAAACCATCCAATGGCTGGAGAGCTATCTGGTGGATCAGACGGTTCCCCTGGTGGTGATCAGCCACGACCGGGCCTTTCTCGATCGGGTCTGCAACCAGATCGTGGAGACGGAGCGCGGCGTCTCGCGGACCTACCTGGGCAACTACAGCCAGCATCTTGAGCAGAAGGCCCTGGAGCGGGAGGCCGGCCAGGCGGCCTTCGAGCGCCAGCAGAAGGAACTGAGCAGCCAGCAGGCCTACATCGACCGCTTCCGGGCCAGTGCGACGCGCAGCACCCAGGCCAAGAGCCGCGAGAAGCTGCTCGACAAGGTGGAGCGGATCGAAGCGCCGCTGGAATCGGTGAGCGGGCCGCGGTTCGCCTTTCCCCCTGCCCCCCGCTCGGGCCGCCTGGTGGCAGCGATCGAGAACCTCACCCACGGCTACGACGACCAGATCTTGTTCCTGGGGGCGAATCTGGAGGTGGAACGGGGCGATCGGATCGCCTTCGTCGGCCCCAACGGAGCTGGCAAATCCACCCTGCTGCGGCTGGTGATGGGTTACGAGATCCCCCTGGAGGGCCAGGCCGGCCTGGGGGAGCACCACGTGGTGGCGGGATACTTCGAACAGAACCAGGCCGAAGCCCTCGACCTGGCCAAATCGGTGATCGACACCCTGTTCGAGGCCGTTCCCGACTGGACCCAGACCCAGGTGCGTTCCCTGCTGGGCAGCTTCGGCTTCAGCAACGACACGGTCTTCAAGCCGGTGGCCAAGCTGAGCGGTGGGGAGAAAGCCCGGCTGGCGCTGGCCCTGATGCTGCTCACCCCCTGCAACCTGCTGGTGCTCGATGAGCCCACCAACCACCTCGACATCCCCGCCAAGCAGATGCTCGAGGAGGCCCTGATGGCCTACGAGGGGGCGGCCCTGCTGGTCTCCCACGACCGCTTCTTCATCGGCCGGGTGGCCAACCGGATCGTGGAAGTGCGTGACGGCGAACTGGTGCTCTACCGCGGCGACTACGCCTACTACCAGGAGAAGAAGCGCGAGGAGGTCGAGGAGAGCGAACGCCTGGAACAGGAGCGAAAAGTGGCCGCCAAACGCGAGGAACAGAAGCGGAAGCAACGCGCCAAATCGGCGGGGAAGGCCGGTTCAGGCAACTGAGGAGGTCGATGAAAATACAACTTCATGGTTCCCTAGGCAGGAAGACTCATTTCTCTGGTGGGGCGGGGACTGTGTGCATAGGCTGACAGGGTCACCCATCCAGGAGCAGCGATGACCACCCAGAACGTCGTCACCGACGGTCGGAGCGCAGAGCGGGAGGAAACGGCCGGCTCCAGCGATGCGACGGACGTGTATTTCGAATGCATCACCACCTGCTCCCTGGAGGATGGCGAGTGCGTCACCCGCTGCGTGGAAGAGCTGCGCGAGCACCACTGATCGGGCCAGGGGCCCCGACAGGGCCCAGGGGGGAACAGGATGTTGAGCGGATTTCCTGACCGGGGTTTAGGCCCTGTAACAGCGGCTACGTGACATCTTGAAACAGTTTGTAGCTTTGGGCCGGTCAGAAACGCCCCATCGCGCCTCCCACCATGTCCGAACCCCTCGCCCTCAGCCTCGGCCAGAAATTCGAGCTTGAGCGCATGACCCGGGCCATCGACGCCACCGGGGATCCTCAGGTGTTGCGGGGTCTGGCCAAGCAATTGCTCCAGGCCTGGCAGAGCCAGAAGGCCGCCACCCAGTGGGTCATGCGGCAACAACTGGGCGCACCGGCCCGCTTCGGCGGCGAACTTGCCCTGGATGCCGGCCTGCTCGACACCCTCCGTCCGGACGGCAGCAAGGGAGGCATGGACATCCTCTGAAAGTGTGCACTGAAGGTCGTTCAGTGGCCCGGCCACGAGATGGCGGGGTCGGGCCACCACGTCATCCCTGGCGCAACTGAGCCATGTCGCCAGGAACAAGTCGCAGGTTCAATGTCGATCCTTGACGGTTCACCGTCAGGTTGAGAGTGCCGCCGACTCCAGCCCGCTCGACGGCAGTGATCACCTGCGACGGGTCCTTCACCGCAGCCCCCTGGGCGGCAACGATCACATCACCGGTCCTGAGCCCCCCCCGATCCGCCGGTCCGTTTGGTTGCACGGACACCACGACCGCCCCTCGGTCGGCGCCCTGGCCACTGGCGGCTCTGACCTCATCCAGCCCCACGCCGATCATGGGGTGGGTGGCTCGGCCGGTCGTCACCAGTTGATTGACGATGCTGCGGGCCAGGTTGATCGGGATGGCGAAGCCCAGTCCCGCCCCCGGCCCCGACCGCACCAGGGTGTTGATACCAACCACCTCGCCATCGGCATTGAGCAGCGGTCCGCCGGAATTGCCGGGGTTGATGGCCGCATCGGTCTGGATCAGGTCCAGCCGTTTGTCGGTGATGCCCAGCTTGCTGGCGTTGCGGTTCAGGCTGCTGATGATCCCGAGGGTGACGGTGTTGTCGAGGCCGAAGGGATTCCCCACCGCGATCGCCCAGTCACCCACCTGCAGCGCATCGGAATTGCCCAGGGGCGCGACAGGCCAAGGGCCCGCCCCCACCAGCCGCACCACGGCCAGATCGGTGAGTTTGTCGAGACCCACGACCCGGCCTTCATAGCGTCGGCCATTCTCCAGACCAACGGTCACCCGGTCGATCGCCTCCACCACGTGGGCATTGGTGAGCACCAGCCCATCGGACTGCAGGATCACCCCGCTTCCCTGACCCCGTTCGGTGCGTCGCGAGGGGGCCCCCTGCTGGGGGATGCCGAAGAACTGACGGAACAGGGGGTCGTTCAGCAGGCCCCGGGGCAGGCCACCGCCGGCGGCCGATTGCACCGTGCGCTCCGTGTCGATGGTGACCACAGCCGGGCCCGCCCGGCGGATCGCCGCCGCCACGAAGGATTGCCGCCCGAGCACCGCACCGGCCCCCTGGGCGAGGCCAGGGGAGGTGAGGCTCGGGCTGATGAGGGCCGTGGTGGCCATGACCGTGGCCGCCGCCGCCGCCGTGGTCGTGGCAAGCCCGGCGGCGGCGGCGGCAAGAACGCGGGAGGAACGCATCGCGAAAGGCTCATCAGTAACAAAACCGTAGACACGTCATCGGAAAGCAGGAAGGGGAGGCAAACCGGCCTGATCGGCTATGATTTGTTAACTTTCTTATCGATCCATGGACACAAGCCACCTGCTTCTGGCCTTTCTTGCCTTCGGTGCAGCCTGCACCTCCCTCTGGGCCTGGATGCTGGCCACCGCCACGGCTCCGTCAGACGGGTGATGATGGAGGAGAGTCCGCGGCATGCGGGGTTCCCATCGCGCCATGACCTCCCTCCTCTCGCAGATCCTTCCGATCCTCTACGGGGCCTGCTTCGTCCTGCTTCTCTGGCAGGCGTTCCGGGTCATGGGTCAGGGTTTCCGTGCGGTTCCACGACCGGGCGACCCCGGGGCCGCCGCGACCGACACGGGCGGAGCCACGGGTGATCGCACCGGCCGGCTCACCATTCATCCTGAGCTGCTCGACGCCGATGGGCAGCTGACCCAGGAGGACCTGCTGACCGTTCGTTTCAGTGGCGACAACGAGCAGCCTGCCTTCCCTGCCGATTCGAACTGACCACGGCCGGCCGGCTGCTGAATAGGCTCCCTGAGGTGAACGCGCTAAACGGCGGAGAGCGATGGTGGATCAGAGAACGCGAATCGTGGCGGCCGTGCTCGGAGCACTGAGGTTGCCACCTCGTTTTCGCCTCAAGATGGTGAAGGACGATCCGATCCGGCTCGAACTCAGCATCACCCCGTCCTACGGGAAGGATCCGATCCTGGTCGGTATCGTCGAATCCCAGGACCTGGTGGCCCGGCGGGATCGGGAAGGCCGCATTCCCCGCGATCTCCAGGGCACCTGGGACTGGACCGTGCGCCACGGCAAGGTCACCACCGGCGGCTGGAACCCCTACCTGAAGGAAGCCCTGCAGACCATGTTCGAAACGGGCCTGCCGGCGATCGTCTACGAGGAAACCACCGGTGAGGCCTACCACCCGGTGGATGGCCTCCGCCACGTGCGCTGAACCCGCCCCTGCCCATTGATGGCCGCCTCGCGGCCATCACCGCCGCCCTCGGGCCCGGAGCCACCCTGTTGCTCCAGGCCGAACCCGGAGCCGGCAAAACCACCAGGGTTCCCCTGGCCCTGCTGGAGCGCTTCGGCCAGGAGGGCCGTCTCCTGATGCTGGAGCCGCGGCGCCTGGCCGCCCGCTCCGCCGCCCAGCGGCTGGCCGCCAACCTCGGCGAACCGCTCGGTGGCCGGGTCGGCTACAGCGTGCGCCTGGAGTCGCGCACATCGGCGACCACCCGGCTGGAGGTGCTCACCACCGGCCTGTTCCTGCGCCGCCTCCAGGCCGATCCCGCCCTCGACGGGGTGGCCTGCGTGATCTTCGACGAGTTCCACGAGCGCCAGGCCGAGGCGGATCTGGCCCTCGCCCTGGTGCGTCAGGCCCGCAGCCTGCTGCGCCCCGAGCTGCGGCTGCTGGTGATGTCGGCCACCCTCGACCTGGAACCCCTGGCCGCCGAGCTGGATGGGGCCACCGTGATCAGCTGTGAGGGCCGCAGCCATCCGGTCACGGTCGCCTACCAACCGCCGCGGCAGGAGGAGCGGCTCGAGCGCCAGTTGCTGCGGGCCCTCGAAGGCCACTGGCTGCCCCAGCCCCGGCCGCGGGGCACCGTGCTGGTGTTCCTGCCGGGCCTCGGGGAACTGGAGACGGCGCGCCGGGCCATCGAAGCCAGCCCCTGGGGGGCCGAGGTGGACTGCGTTCTCCTGCATGGCCAGCTCCCCCTGGCGGCCCAGGGTCGGGCCATCGCCGCCTCCCGCCAGGCGGCCGGCAAGGTGGTGCTGGCCACGGCGGTGGCGGAGAGCTCACTCACGATCGCGGGGGTGACGCTGGTGATCGACAGCGGCCTCAGCCGTCTCAGCCGCTTCGACCCGGCCACGGGTATGGATGGGCTGGTCACCCAGCCCGCCAGCCAGGCCAGTGCCGAGCAGCGGCGCGGCCGGGCCGGTCGGCTCGGCCCCGGACACTGTCTGCGGCTCTGGTCCCCGGCGGAACAGCAGCGGCGACCCGCCTTCGATCCCCCGGAACTGCTCAAGGTCGACCCCCTGCCGATCGCCCTGCAACTGGCGGAATGGGGCGGCGCGGCGGACGACACCCTGCCCTGGCTCACGCCCCCCCCCCGCCGTTCCCTCGAGGAGGCCCGCAGCCTGCTGCAGCAACTGGGGGCCATCGATGGCGACGGTCGCCTGACCAGCCACGGGCGGGCAATGGCCCGTCTGGGGGTCCATCCCCGCCTGGCCCACATGCTGCTGCGGGCCAGGGAACTGGGCTGGGAGGTCCTCGCCAGCGCCGTGGCCGTGCTGCTGAGTGAACGGGATCCCCTCGATCGCCGCGAGGCCGGCAGCGATCTGATGCGGCGCCTCGACTGGCTGAGGCGGAGTTCCACGGGCCCCAAGGGCGACGACCGCGCCGATGCGCGCTGCCCCTGGAGAGGCCTTCAGTCCCAGCTGCTGCGCCAGCTCGCGGAAGGGCACGCCGTGGGGAATCCAGCGCCACCCCCCTCCCGTCGCAACGACGCCTCCGGTTCCGACGACGCCCGTGCGGCCCAGCTGCTGGGCTGGGCCTATCCGGAGCGGCTGGCCCTGGGCCGGGGCCGGGGGGATGGACGCTTCCTGATGCGCAGCGGTCGCGGCGCCGTTCTCCCGCAGGGGGACCCCCTCGCCGGCGCCGACGCCCTGGCGATCGCCAGCGTCGACGGCCAAGGGCAGGAGGCCCGGGTGCGGCTGGCGGTGGCCCTTTCCCGCCGCGGCCTGGAGGAGCTGCTGGCGGACGGGATCGAGGAGTCCACCGAAGCCCGCTGGGATGGCACCGACCAACGGGTGCGCTGCGAACGGCTGCGGCACGCCGGGGCCCTGGTGCTGGAGCGTCGCCCCTGGCCCGAAGCCACCGGGGAGCTGGTGGAGCGGGCATTGCTGGAGGGGCTGGAGCGGCTGGGGCTGGAGGTGCTGCCCTGGTGCAAAGCCAGCCGGCAGCTTCAGCAGCGCCTGTTGTTGGCCCACCAGCACCTGGGAGCCCCCTGGCCCGACCGTTCGCCCCAGAGGCTGAAGCAGTGTCCGGGGCAGTGGCTGGGGCCCCATCTGGGAGGTCTGCGCAGTCTTCAGGATCTGCAGCAGCTCGACCTGCCGGAGATGCTCTGGGGTGATCTGGACTGGTCCCATCGCCAGGAGCTGGATCGGCTGTTGCCCCTCAACCAGCCAGTCCCATCCGGGCGCCGGGTGCCGTTGGACTACAGCAGCGGCATCCCGGTGCTGGCTGTGAAGCTGCAGGAGATGTTCGGCTGCCTCGAGGGGCCGACGGTCCTGGACGGCCGGCTGGCGGTGAGGGTGGAGCTGCTGTCACCGGCGGGACGTCCGGCGGCGGTCACCAGCGACCTGGCCGGCTTCTGGAGCCAGGGCTATGCCGAGGTGCGCCGGGAGCTGCGCGGCCGGTACCCCCGCCACCCCTGGCCCGAAGATCCCCGCCAGGGCATCGCCAGCGCCCGCACCAAGGCCGGACTGGCGCGGGAGGGTCGCGGGCAGGGCCCGGAACGCTGATCCAGCCAGCCCCCACAGACCAGGCCCCTCAGACCAGACCGCCCAGCAGATGGCCGAAGCCGAAATGGCGCAGTCCCTCGAGGATGCCCTCGCAGCCATGGCCGCTGGCGCGGTAGGTGCGGGTCAGGCCCGGCAGGGCCCTCACAAGTCCGGGCTCGGCATTGCCCACCATCACGCTCTGGAGCCCCGTCTCGAACATGGCCAGATCGTTGAGGGAATCCCCCGCTGTGACCACCAGGGCCGGTTCCAGCTCCAGCCACTCCAGCAGCCCCAACAGGGTGCTGCCCTTGTTGACGCCGGCCGGCAGCACGTCGAGGTATTTGTCGCCGGAAACAAGACAATCCACCCCATGGGCCTCGATCGCCGCCAGTCGGCTGAGGTCAAGCCTGCGGGGGTCGATGCCATAGGCCAGGCGCCGATCGGTGCTGAGGGGCTTGGAGGAGAGGCCCGGGAGCACCGCCAGCAGGGGAAGCACCAGCTCGGCCCGTCCGCGCCAGAGGGCCTCGATCGGCTCGAGCGCCAGGGGCGAGGGGATGAGGCTGGCACCGCAGGCCACGGTGCAGCCCACATCGCCGATCACCAGATGGGGAGGATGGAGGCCAAGGTGGGCCTCCTCGACCAGCAGCCGGGCAACGGAACGCAGATCCCGTCCCGTGCTGAAGACCTGCAAAACCCGGTGACGCTGGGACGCCAGCCAGCCATAAAGTCGGCGGCGCATCGGGATGCTCCCCTCCAGCAGGGTTCCGTCGAGATCGGTGACCAGCACCAGATCGGTGTCGCTGGGCAGCGGCGCCACAAGGTGTTCCTGGAAGCGGGCACGGGGGGCCCGCCGGAGGCTTTGGAAGTGCTCCATGCCAGGACCCCAGAGGGACCCCCTCCCGCAGCCAAGGGCCGGAAGCGGCTTCACGCCCATCGCGGGGCGCACTTGTCAACCGTGCAACCCACCCCAGGGTTTGTAGCCCTCGCCACTGTCAAGATCCCTCCATGTTTCGTTACAGTGTGATTTCCCCCGAGGGTTCCTTCCATGTCTGACGCTTCCCAGCCCCGCTTTGGTTTTGTCAACTTCGCCGAAACCTGGAATGGCCGCCTGGCCATGTTGGGCTTCGTGATCGGTCTGGCGACCGAAGTTCTCACCGGCCAAGGCATTCTGGCCCAGATTGGCCTGGGCTGAAGCCCTGCCTCCATCCAGCTCAACACCCCTTGAACCGCATTAGAAGCGCTGGCCGTCGGTCACACCGGCGGCTTTTTCGTGGCCCTGGCTACGGCCCTAGGTTGGACTCCTCCCCAGGTTGCGCCCCCCGATGGCACCGACCGCCGCCGTTCCCCGTTTCTATGTCGGCAACCGCCGCGACGGCTCCAGGCTGCTGAGCAGCGCCCTGGTGATCACCGGGGCTGGCCTGATCCGCGTCGACCATCCCGTCGGTCGGGCTGTTGCCCTGGTGGCCGGCCTGCTGAGCCTGTACTGGTGGCTCTGTTATCGCAAGCTCCAGCACTGACCCCATGCTCACGGTCCCTGGCAGCACCGCAGTCCCCCGCCAGCACGACGGCATTCCCCGTTTCACGGTGGCCGAGCTCAACCAGGCCATCGGCACGCTGCTTGAACGGGGGTTCGCCCCCCGCTTCCTGCTGGAGGCCACCGTGGGCCGTCCCCAGCAGAAGAAGGGCCATCTCTGGCTCAGCCTCGCCGACGGCCAGGCCAGCATCCAGGGGGTGATCTGGTCCTCCCAGCTGCAGAAACTCAGCTTCGTTCCCCAGGAAGGGGATGGGGTGGTGGTGGTCGGCAAGCTCAACTTCTGGGCCGCACGGGCCAACCTCACGGTGCAGGTGCTGGATGTGCGCCCCAGCCTGACCACCGTTCTGCGCCAGTTCGAACAGGTGCGCAGCCTGCTGGAGCCGGAAGGGCTGTTCGCCCCGGAACGGAAGCGACCGCTGCCGGCCTGGCCCCGCCGCATCGCCCTGCTCACGAGCGTGCCCAGCGCCGCCCTGGCCGACATGTTGCGCACGGCCCGGGAAAGGTGGCCCGCCACGGATCTGCTGGTGGTGCCGATCCCCGTGCAGGGGAACGTGGAGTCCCAGATCGTCGCTGCTCTCGAGACGCTCGGCCGACAGGCCGCCAGCCTCGGCATCGACGCCCTGGTGCTGGCCCGTGGCGGGGGAAGTCGGGAAGATCTGGCCGTCTTCGACGGCGAGCAGCTGGCCCGTTGCCTGGCGGCGTCGCCGTGGCCCGTCATCTGCGGCATCGGCCACGAGGATGACGTCACCATCGCCGATCTGGTGGCCGATTACAGGGCCGCCACCCCGACAGCCGCCCTGGTGGCCATGCTGCCGGAACGCAGCCAGGTACTCCGGTCCCTGGCGCAGGAGCGCGACCACCTGCAACGCACCTTGTCCCTGCGCGTCGCTTCCGCCAGGCAACGGCTGACCACGCGACAGGAGCAGCTGCGGAGGCTGCACCCGAGCCATCTGTTGGGCCAACGGCAGCAGTGGCTGGGCCAGCAACGTCAACTGCTGCAGGCGCTCTCCCCCCAGCACCTGCTCGCCAGGGGCTTCAGCCTGCTGCGGGATGGCGACGGGCGCCTGCTGCGTTCGGTGGTCCAGCTGCGGCCGGGCGCCGGGGTGATCGCAGAGCTGGCGGATGGCAGGGTGGCCCTGCGGGTGCAGGGGATCGAACCTGATGGACCTGTCCCAGAGGCCGCCGAGCCCCCCGGACCGCCTGCCGATCTCCCCTGACACACCACCTGAGCAGCCGGCTGAATCTCTGCCCGTCCCATCCACGTTTCGAACCCATGGCCAGGCCCACCCCCAGATCCAGCCCTCCGCCAGAACCCTCCGCAGCGGGATCGAGCCCGCCCTCGGCCGGGAACGTGGCGGCGGACCTGAGCTTCCGGGAATCCCAGACGGCCCTCGAGCTCTGTCTGGCCCAGTTGCAGGACCAGGAGCTGGATGTGGAGTCGATGGCCGATCTCTACCGCCGGGCCCTGGCCTACGCGGAGCGATGCGAGTCGGTGCTACAGCAGGTGGAACAGCAAGTGATGCAATGGGATCCGACCCAGCCGGAACTGGCGCCGAAGCCCTACACCCCATGAACAAAACAGCACCCCCGACCCTGAAGGGCCCTGGCGGGCTCGGCTGGATCGCTTGGCTCTATCTCGCGCTGGCGGTGGCTGGCGGGGTCCTGCCCTGGCTGGCCAATCTGGACTTCATCCGCGCTGAGGGGTCGGCCTTCGATCTGGGTCTGTTCATCCGCCAGGCGAATGCCAATCCGGCGGCCCGCTCCCTGTCGAGCGATCTGGCGATCGGTGCAACGGCCGTCACGATCTGGATGGTGCGCGAAAGCCGCCGGCTCGGCATGCGGGGACTCGGCTGGGTGCTGCTCAGCTGCATCACGATCGCCTTTGCCTTCGGGGCCCCCCTGTTTCTGCATCTACGCGAGCGACGGCTGCTGGAGCTGGCCCACCACACGCCGGAGGGACCCTGCTGAACGGGTGAGCTGATCTCTCAGGGGGACTCGCTCTCCCGGCTGCCGGCCTCCGAGGGCGCGGAAGCCTCGAGATCGATGGCATCGACGTTGATGGTCACGTCACGAGCGTCAATCTCCCCCTCTTCTGGTCCGGATCCCCAGAAGAACGCTCCGGACGCTGGGCTGGCCGCCGGACCCGGCGCTTCGCCGGCATCGAAAGCGCAGCCACAGGCCGGGCAGGCCTCGCTGCCCAGGCTGGCAAAGCCACAGTTCGGACAGGTGCGAAGGCGACGGCGGAGCAGCTGCCAGCCGATCAGGGCCACCCCCGTGAGCAGCAGCGGCAGGAACAGCAGCGTGAGGGTGAGACCGCCGATCACATCGAGAAGGAGCCGGCCAGCCGATGTGGGCACGAGCAGCAAGGCGGCGGCCACGCCAATCCACAGCCAGGGGATGCGACGCTCCATCAGCGCTGGAAGCGTGGATCGTTTTCGATCCAGCGCTCGATCGCCGCCAGGCCTTCCAGGCCAGCCCAGCCCAGCAGCAGCGCCGCCACCAGCCAGGCCGCCAGCATGCCGAGACCGATCAGCAGCGGCACCAGCGCCAGGGTGGTGAAACCGATTACAACGACGGCCCCGACGGCCATGCAAACAAGGGCGAGGCTGGCCGGCAGAGGGGGGAGCCGGAGGGCGAGCTTGGGCAAGGGTCCATCCAAAGAAGCGACAACCATCCTGGCCCGAAACGGGCCAGTCCTCAGCGCCGCAGGGGTGTCGATGGCCCCCCTGCGGCACCGCCGGAAAGCACCACACTGAAACACTGGCCGAAATAGAGAACCGCCCCCACGAGCCAGACCCAGAGCGTCAGCAGCAGAACACCCCCCACCACCCCATAGGCCTGGAAGCGCAGCCCGAGGGCCAGCAGACTCCTGCCCAGCAACAAGTTTGAGAGAGTGAGGCTGCCGCTCACCAACAGAGCACCGGGAATCAGAGGCCGGAAGGGAATGCGGCGCGAGGGCAGCATCCAGAAGAACACCAGGGTCACGCCGAAGCTGATCAGCAGGGAAAAGAGCAGATCCAGGCCGAAGGTCAGGGAACTCACCCAAAGCAAGGGCTCGGGCAGATAGATCTTGAGCTGGTCATGGAACCCACTGGAACCGAACACCCGCACGGTGCTGAGGAGCTGATCGGCGACGATCAAGATCCCCACGAACAGGATGAGCGAGAGGGCTTTAAAGCGCAGGGCCAGGAATCGGCCGACGTGCTGTGGCCAGCGCAGGTGGTCGAGTCCAAAGGGGCGATTCCACCAGAGACGGTCGGCCCCGCGCTGGAGCGTCAGGTAGATGTTGCTGGCACTGAGGGCGAGAAGCACCAGACCAAGGATGCCTGCGCCGAAGCCCTGATTGGTGAAACGCCGCAAGGTGGCTTCAAAGCCCGGCAGGGCGGGCGCCGGCAACAGCTGGGCCACGTAGACAAGAAGACGATCGAAGCGTTCGACGTCACGGCCGAGAATCCGCGAGGCTACCGACAGCGCGATGAGTAGGGCAGGAAAGAAGGATTGAAGGGTGTGATACGCGAAGGCAGCACTGAGATCGACGCAATCGGAGCGCAGCCACAGCGCATAGGCCTTCCAGATGGGGCGAAAGCGACGACGCCAACTCACAGCAGGACCAACATCAAGGGTATCGGGTGGTTACACCAAAGCATCCTGCCCACCGCCGCGGCAACGCCCGCAGCTCTCGAGAGCTTCATCGCCCGGCCCAAGAAAGCCACCGCCAACAGAAAAGCCACCCTCCTCGGGTGGCTTCTCCTGGCTCCTGCTTGAGGAACCCTTGCTCACGCGCTGCCTTTCGGCTGACGTGGAGCGGATGTTTTACCTGGCATCGAGCTATTTTCGCAGGGGGCTACCCCCCAA
>CAIXBB010000038.1 GCA_903917565.1 uncultured cyanobacterium
AAGAACTGATCGCCAAGATCGAGCAGTTCGTGGCGGCCTACAACAAGACCAAGGTCCCGTTCAACTGGACCGCCACCGCGGATTCAATCCTGGAGAAGCTCCAACGACTTTGCTCACAAATCTCCGGGACGTCACACTAGCTTTGAACTTAAGTACACAGCAGAAGCAACTGGAGGCAACTTCTTCACAGCTGTCGATCTTGACTCCACTGTTGGCGCTTTTAATCCGCCTGCTGAGAATCTTACAACCACTTGGGATATAGGGAGCTTCGGTGGCACAAACCTAGCAACGCTTATCAGTATCAATGGTTCAGCGTCCGAAGCACCAGTTTTCGGTCAACCCACAAAATTGTATGTTACCAATAAATACACCTCCAACGACGGAACCATTTTCTCATTTGAAAACAGTTACAAGCAAGGAACTGCTGTCCCGGGCCCCCTGCCAGTCCTTGGCGCGGGTGTGGCCTTCGGTTTCAGCCGCAAGGTGCGGCGCCGCATCAAGGGGGCTCGCGTCCAGGCCTGAGTTGCCTGACTGACATCATCCTCAGGCCCCGCCTCCCGGCAGGGCCTTTTTCATGGCACCCGGCCCGGCAGCCGCAACAGCCCGATCAGCAACGATCAGCAACGATCAGCCAGCCTCCCCACCTTCCCCTCGGATCCGCCATGGCTTCTTCCCCAACGCGCTTCGAACCCAGTTCCGACGCTTCCAGGCAGATCGCTTCCCAGCTCGGGATCGTGGCCGTCTGCCTGCTGGGCCTTTACGTGGTGTTGGTGCTGGCCGCCATCCTGCCCCCGGCCCTCCTGGATCCAGCCTGGCAGCTGAGGTTCACCAGCGCACTGATCAACAACGGTTTCATCGCCCTGCTCGGCCTGGCACTGGTCCACCTGGCCGCCTATCTCAACCCCGCCAATCCCCATCTGGGTCGTCGCCGCGATGACTTGGCCTCCTTCGCCCTGATCGCGGTGCTGGGCTTTCTCCTGCTCATTCCCCTGCAGGGTTATGCGGTATGGCGCGGCATCAGCGCCGCGAACAACCAGCAGAACAGTCGGCTCCAAGGGGTGACCGGCAGGATCTCGGCGCTGCGTGAGGCGATCGACAAATCCTCCAGCACCCCGGAGCTGCAACGTCGTCTGCAGGCCCTCAAGGTTCCGCCCCTGAGTGCCACCGACCTCGCCCAGCCCCTGCCGCTGTTGCGTAAAGCCATGCTCGCCTCTCTGGAGCAGACGGAAATCCGCGCCAGGGATCAACTCAAGGGCCTCCAGCCGACGCAGTTATGGCTGGTGGTCCAGGGCAGCATCCGTGCGGTTCTCTCCGCTCTGGTGCTCGTTGTTGGCTTCGCTGCCTTCACCCGGCGCCCTCGCCAGGAACTGACGCTCCTGCAGCAGTGGCAGGACAGGTTCCAGAGCCGCAGAAGGGCCTCTGCCCACTCCCCCTGGCGACGCAGGAACAGAAAACCAGCAGGATAATCAGGACGACTATCCACGCAGCCTCATCAGCGAGGAGGCGGAAGCAGAACCGCCGTCCGAGCCGAAATGAGCTTTCTCGCCCCGTGAACTCAGGGGCGAGCACTTGAGATAGTTAGGCTGAAACCGAGGTGAACCCTCAGCCCCCGAGGGCACTGCCCCGGCGGTACTGATTCCAGGCCGCCACGAAAAGCCCCACGATGGTGATGGGGATCAGTCCAAGCACGATGCCGCAGAGGAGGGGTTCGATCATGGAGAGGCGGAGCCTTCAGGCGATGCACAATTCTTCCACGACCCCCACCGGCAACGCGAGACCCACCGCACCACTGTGATCAGTCCGTCCCCCACCCCCCCTGCTTCGGTGACGCCCCCCACCGTCACCCAGGCCAACCAACCGCCCGCCCAGCGCCACAGCCTCGTCGCGGCCCTGGCGACCCTGGCGGCGGTGGCCTGCATCCTGCTGGTGGTGGTGGTGTTGCCGGCGGCCCACAGCGATCCCTATACCCGCCAGACCCTCCATCTCACCGGTTCGGCCACGGACGGGGGCAGGCTGTTCAGGCTCAACTGCGCCGGCTGCCATGGCCAGGCGGCCCAGGGGCTGGTGGGCCCGGACCTGCACGGGGTCGACCGACGCAAGAACGATCGCCAGCTGATCCAGCAGGTGGTCAGCGGGCGCACCCCACCGATGCCGAGCTTCCAGCCGGAACCCCAGGCCATGGCCGATCTGCTGGCCTTCCTGCACTCCTTGCCTTGAGCCCCAAGCTGGTCCTGGTCGAACCGGCCGGCCCCCTCAACGTGGGCAGCGTGGCCCGGCTCTGCCGCACCTACGGCATCGAGGATCTGCGGCTGGTCGCCCCCCGTTGTGACCCTCTCGGCGAGGAGGCCCGGCTGATGGCCGTCAAAGGGCTGCCCCTGCTGCTGCAGGCCAGGGTGTTCCCCACCCTGGCCGCCGCCCTCACCGATTGCGTCCGGGTGGTGGCCACCAGCGGCCGGCCGGAAGGGGAGCCCCTGCCGCTGCAGGCCCCCGACGACGCCCTGGCCTGGTTGCTGGCCGGCGAACCAACCCAGCCGGCGGCGCTGGTGTTCGGCCGGGAGGACCGGGGCCTCAGCAACGACGAGCTGCTGCAGGCCGGCCGGCTCCTGCAGATTCCGACCCCCACGCCCCACGGCTCCCTCAACCTGTCCCATGCGGTGGCCGTGGTGCTGCACGACCTGCATCGCCTCGCCCACCACGCCACCCCCCGGGAGCAGGCTCCGGCCCCCTGCTCCCGGGGGGTGCTCGAAGCCATGCTCAGCGACGCCCAGGAACTGCTGCTGGAGGTCGGATTCCTGCTGCCCCACACCGCCCACGCCCGCATGGCCAAGCTGCGGGCCCTGCTGCAGCGCGCTCAGGTGAGTGCCCCGGAGGTGGCCCTGCTGCGGGGCCTGGTGTGCCAGTTGCGCTGGGCGAGCCGTCGCCCTTTCCCTTCCTCCCAGGACCACTAGCGTCGAGCCGTTGACCAAGAGAGTTCTGCTTCCGTGAATGCTGGCCGTCCATCCCGTCCCCGCGGCAACCCCTGGCTTCGCCCGGTGGGGCTTGTGCTGCGGCTGATCGTGCTGGGCGCGGGGCTGGGCGTGATCGTGGGCACCTCCCTGAAGCTGCTGGCGCCACGGCTCGTGCAGGGGGCGATCGGCACACCCACGCCCGAAACCCCGGTGGTGAAGAAATCCGGCACCGGGGCGATGGCCCTGGGGCGTTTCGAGCCGCGCCGGGAGCTCGTCGGCCTCAGCCAGCAGTGGACCCGGCTGGCGGCCGCCCAGAAAGGACTGACCGCCAGCGGCTTCCTGCTGGTGCTCGACGACGGCCGTTTCGCCCAGATGCAGCCGGATCTGCCCCTGCCGGCGGCCAGTTCCATCAAGGTGCCGATCCTGCTGGCCAGCCTGGAGGATCTCGATGGCGGCAAGCTGCGCTGGAACGAACCGATGCCCCTCACCAAGGAGGTGGTGGGCGGTGGGGCCGGCTGGATGGCCAACAAACCGCTGGGCACCCGCTTCCCCTTCTTTGAAGCCGCCACCGAGATGATCCGGGTGAGCGACAACACCGCCACCAACCTGCTGATCCGCCGCCTCGGCGGCAAGACCACCCTGAACACCCGGTTCCGCAGCCTCGGCCTACCGGCCACGGTGGTGAACAACTGGCTGCCGGACCTCGATGGCACCAACACCACCAGCTCCCGCGACCTGGCCCGCTCCATCGCCCTGGTGGACACCGGCGACAAGCTCACCCCCCGGGCCCGTGACCTGTTCCGGGAGATCATGGCCACCTCGCACACCAACACCCTGATTCCCCTCGGCCTGCTGATGGGGCTCGGCAAGGATGCTCCCGATCCCGACAGCGAGCTGCTGCCGGAGGGCATCACCGTCTACAACAAGACCGGCGACATCGGCATCGCCTACGCCGACGCCGCCCTGATCCAGCTGCCCGATGGCCAGCGGGCCGTGGCGGCCTTCATGGTGAAGGGTCCCTTCAACGATCCCCGCTCCGCCGAATTGATCCGGGCGATGGCTGGCACTGTTGCCAAAACCCTCGTCAAAGCCCAGTGAGAGCCGTCATTCCTGCCCTCTTGCTGCCATGGCTGACCTCCCTGGGCGGCCCCCTTCACGCCCAGCCCCAACCCTCCCCAGCTCCGAAGCCTTCGCTGCTCCGTCCGGGCACGGTGGCTCCCCTGCCCGGTCGGCTGGACGCCGTGCCGATGCTGAACGACAACAACCCGGAGGTGATCAAGGCCCCCGGAATCCTGCTCTCCACCTTCGATGGCCAGCGGGGCTACGCCGGCCGACCCCTGGGTGACCCCTCGGCGCACCTCAACACGGCGCTCAGCGGCCCCTTCGAGTTGTTCAGTCACCACATCTACGCCGGGACACCGGAAAGCCTCGACTCCACCCTCTGGCTGGCGGTGGTGGCCGCCCCCCGGGGCAACGCACCGGTGAAGCTGCGCACGGTGGCGGGCTCCACCGCCCTGTCCCAGTCGGTGGACGCCGACCAGCCCTCGGCCCCCTTCCTGCCCCTGCCGGCCCTGATGGAGCAAAGCAGCACGCCGATCTGGGCCGGCCCCGGCAGCCGGGTGGCCACCGAACTGCTGGCGCGGCAGCGCAGTCCCCTGGTGCCGGAAGGCTGGACCCTGCCGCCGGGGCAGCTGAGCACGCTCCTGGTCCTGCCGCTGCCGGTGCGTGGCCTCGATCCATTGCTCAACGGCCGCAACCTGCAGTTGCGCCTCAACAGCGACGGGCCGGTGGACGTCGCCACCCTGGCGGCGTTCGGCCCCGTCGACCGGCCACCGGAGGCCGGCGCCTGGCAGCGCCTGCTGCAGGGTGGCCTGAGCCCGAAGGAGCACGGCCCCAGCCCCAGGGGGGCCAGCGGCCCGATGGTCTATTCCCGGGTCAGCGGGGTTCAGGTGGGCAGCGCCTGGCAGGGACGGATCACCGATCCAGGCAGGTCGACGCTTTCGGTGAGCCGGGCGCCGATCTCCTGGCCGATCAGTTCCCTGGAGCGGGGCACCCTGGGCACCGGCCAGGTGCAGACGGCCCCCCTGCGCTCCTTCTATCCAGGCACCGCCTGGGCTGCCCACGGCAACTACGGCGTCGCCTACGACCTAAGCCTGCCGCTGCGCAACGACACAGGCACACCGGTGCGGCTCGCCCTGGCCCTGGACTCCCCGCTCAAGACCGACCAACCCCTGGGAGGGCTGCGCTTCAACAGCACCACGGCGCGGGCGGTGATGTTCCGGGGCACCGTGGAGGTCAGTGGCCTCGACACCGAGACGGGCGGCCCCGGCGGACGGCGCCGTTTCCACCTCGTGCTGCGGGCCGGTCAGGAGGGGCCCACCCTGGGCACCGTGAGCCTGCGTCCCGGCCAGGAGCGACAGCTGCGGGTGCGGTTGATCTATCCGGCCGACGCCACGCCACCCCAGGTGCTGTCGCTGATACCCGTGGCCCCTGGGGGGGGCCCAGGGGCGGCTGTGAAACAATCCGGGAATTCGCCCGCAACCAGTCCGTGACGCCAACCAGGAAGCGCAGGGTCTTCCCCTTCACCGCCATCGTGGGGCAGGAGGAGATGAAGCTGGCGCTGCTGCTCAACGTGATCGACCCCCGGATCGGCGGGGTGATGATCATGGGGGACCGGGGCACGGGCAAATCCACCACCATCCGGGCCTTGGCCGACCTGCTGCCGGCGATCGATGTGGTGGCAGGGGATCCCTACAACAGCTCACCGAGCGACCCTGATCTGCAGAGCAGTGAGGTGCGTCAGAGGGCTGAACGGGGAGAGTCGCTGCCCGTGGAGGCCCGCCAGGTGCCGATGGTCGACCTGCCGCTGGGGGCCACCGAAGACCGGCTCTGCGGCACGATCGACATCGAGAAGGCCCTCAGCGAGGGCGTGCGTGCCTTCGAGCCGGGGCTGCTGGCCAAGGCCAACCGGGGCCTGCTCTACGTGGATGAGGTGAACCTGCTCGACGACCATCTGGTCGACGTGCTGCTGGATTCGGCCGCTTCGGGGTGGAACACGGTGGAGCGGGAGGGGGTGTCGGTGCGGCACCCGGCGCGCTTCGTGCTGATCGGCTCCGGCAACCCGGAAGAGGGGGAGCTGCGCCCCCAGCTGCTCGATCGCTTCGGGATGAGCGTGGAGGTGCGCACCGTGCGCGACCCCGAACTGCGGGTGCAGGTGGTGGATCAGCGCACCGGCTTCGATGCCGACCCCGACAGCTTCAGCGACCGACTGCAGAGCACCCAGGAGGCCCTGCAGGCACGGGTGGTGGAAGCCCAGGAGAGGCTGCCCCAGGTGCAGATCGACGACGAGCTGCGGATCCGCATCTCGGCAGTCTGCGGCGAACTCGACGTGGACGGCCTGCGGGGCGACATCGTCACCAACCGAGCCGCCCGCGCCCTGGCGGCCTTCGAGGGCCATCTCGAGGTGAGCGACGACGACGTGGCCCGGGTGGTGGCCTGCTGCCTGCGCCACCGGCTGCGCAAGGATCCCCTCGAGCAGATCGACTCCGGCGATCGGGTGGTCAAGATGTTCTGCAAGGTGTTCGACCACGCCGGAGGCGACCCCGCCGCCTTCCAGCTGGCCCTGGCGGGGTGAGGAGCGCAGGGTGAGGATCCTTGGCATCGATCCCGGCCTCGCCCGTGTCGGATACGGGGTGATCGATGTGGAGGGTCGTTCCGCCTCAGATGGCGGCCACCAGCGCCTGCTCGATTGCGGCATGATCCGCACCGAACCTGGCCGCAGCGACGGGGACCGCATGGTGGAGATCGCCCGCGATCTGCGGGTGATCGTGCGCCGCTGGCGGCCCCAGCTGGCGGCGGTGGAGAAGTTCTTCTTCTACCGCTCCAGCACCACGATCGCGGTGGTTCAGGCCCGGGGGGTGGTGATGATGACCCTGGCCCGCTTCGCCATCCCGGTGGTGGAGTACCCGCCGATGCAGATCAAGCTGGCCCTGGCCGGCTCGGGCCACGCCGAGAAGGACGAGGTGCTGGCGGCGGTGATGCGGGAGCTGGATCTGCTGACCCCCCCGCGCCCCGACGACGCCGCCGACGCCCTGGCGGTGGCGTTGACGGGCTGGTTCCAGCGGTGAGGACGCCTCCCGCAGGTGGCCCCTCTGGCCCGTCCAAGGAGGAGCTGCGCCGCCTGTTCCGCCGACGGCGGCGGCAGAGCCTGCCGGAAGCAGCCCCCGGGATCCTGGCGACGGCCCAACGGCACCTGGGCGACCTGCTGGAGGGGCGGGGGGGGGATCTCGGGCTCTACTGGCCCCTGGGCAGCGAGCCGGACCTGCGTCCCTTGGCCCAGGCCTGGACAGGCCGGCTGGCCCTGCCGGCAGTGACCGCCGATGGCCTGGTGTATCGGCCATGGGTTCCGGGCGATCCCCTGGCCGCCGATGCCTGCGGCATTCCCGCACCGCGCGGGCAGCACCGGTCGCCGGGCGCCATGGCCCTGCTGTTGGTGCCCGCCCTGGCGATGGCCCCCTGCGGCCTGAGGCTGGGCTCCGGCGGCGGCTGGTACGACAGGCTGCGGGCCGATCCGCTCTGGGCAGCGGTGCCGGCGCTGGGGGTGCTCCCCGCCGCCTGCAGAGCGGCGGCCCTGCCCCGTGATTTCTGGGACATCCCCTTCGACGGCTGGATCGATGAACGGGGCTGCCAGCTCACGCCGGCGGGGCGGTGGAAGATTGCAAGCTCGTAACGAACGCGGTTCTGTCGGGCGGATCTCCCTTTCGTTTGCCAGGATCGGCGGAGTGCATCCGTGCCGTCCTTGGATTCGATCCTCTCGTCGCTCCAGAACCGTCCCATGACGGCCGCCGAGCGGGTGATGACCTCCGAATTTCAGACCCGTGGCGCCTCCAGCGACGCCCTCTCGATGATGGTCAGTTCCGTCGCCAGGATGGTGCAGGCGGGCAAGAGCAGCGATAGTCGCTGGAAGTCCACCTGAATCACGGATGAAGCCCCTTCTGTTTTCCGGGCTGATCGGCCTCGCCACGTTTGTGCTGGCCCCAACTCAGGTCAGGGCCCACGGCATCCAGAGCAGCCTGGAGCGGCTCTCCAGCCTCACCGGCTCTCTGCGCCTGGAGAGTCAGTTTTCTAGCGGCCAGCCGGCCAGCGATGCCGCCGTCCGCATCGTTCCCCCCGACGGGGGAACGCCGATCGAACTGGGGCGCACCGACGCCGCCGGAAGCATCATCTTCACCCTGCCCCCCCAGGCCAACCGCCAGTGGGAGGTGCAGGTGGATGCAGGCCCCGGCCATCGCGATTACCTCGAACTGCCCGAGACCACGGCGACCCCATCGATGCCCGCACGGGTGAGCCGATCCCATCCCTACCCTCGAATGGGGGGATGGGCTTTCCTGCCCCCCCTCAGTGCGCTCGCCGTGGCCGGACTGGCCGGGTTGCTGAGGCCGCGCCACCCGTCCTAGATCTCTCCTTGTCGTCCATGGCCACCGGCAATCCCGCTCTCGATCGGATCGTGGAACGCCTGGGAAGCACCAGCGACCCCCGCCGTCGTTACGAGTACGTGCTGTGGCTGGCCAAGAAACTGGAGCCCTTTCCCGATGACCTGCGCCTGGACGCCTTCAAGGTCAAGGGGTGCGTCTCTCAGGTGTACGTGGTAGGCCACCTGGAGGAGGGCAAGCTCCACTGGCGCGGCGATTCCGATGCCCAGATCACCAAGGGGTTGTTGGCCCTGTTGATCGAGGGGCTGGAGGGCATGACCCCGGAGCAGGCCGCCGGTCTGGATCCCTCCTTCATTGCCGCGACGGGCCTGCAGGCGAGCCTGACGCCCTCACGGGCCAACGGATTTCTCAACATCCTGCGCACCATGCAGGCCCAGGCCAGACAGCTGGAAGCCGATTGATTTCTAGGATGGTTGTTTGTGGGGTTGCAGCCCATGACCATCGGCATCGGCTTGCTCGGGCTGGGCACGGTGGGGAGCGGCGTGGCGGCGATCCTGGCCAGTCCCCAGGGCCGGCATCCCCTGGTCGGCGACCTGGTGCTTGAAAGGGTGGCGGTGCGCGACATTCATCGCCCCCGCCCGTTGACCTTGCCACCGGAGCGCCTCACCACCGACCCTGAAGCGGTCATCGACGATCCGAAAGTGGACATCGTCGTTGAGGTGATGGGGGGCCTGGAACCGGCACGCAGCCTGATCCTGCGCGCCATCGCCGCCGGCAAGCCCGTGGTCACGGCCAACAAGGCGGTGATCGCCCGCTATGGGCAGGAGATCGCCGCCGCCGCCGCCAGGCAGGGGGTCTACGTGCTGATCGAGGCTGCCGTGGGTGGTGGCATCCCGATCATCGAACCGATCAAGCAATCCCTCGGCGGCAACCGCATCCAGCGGGTCAGCGGCATCATCAACGGCACCACCAACTACATCCTCAGCCGCATGGCCGACGAGGGGGCGGCCTATACCGATGTGCTGGCCGACGCCCAGCGGCTGGGCTACGCCGAGGCCGATCCCGCCGCCGATGTGCAGGGGGGAGACGCGGCCGACAAGATCGCGATCCTGGCGGGGCTGGCCTACGGCGGGCCGGTGGAGCGTGCGGGGATCGCCACCGAAGGCATCGACCGGCTCGACGCCCGTGACGTGGCCCATGCCGCCCAGCTCGGCTTCGTGGTGAAGCTGCTGGCGGTGGCGGAACGGGTGCAGGACCAACCCTGCGCCGGTGAAGGCCCCCGAGCCGCCGGGCCGCCGGGCGGCGTGTGCCTCGACGTGCGGGTGCATCCCACCCTGCTGCCGAAGCACCATCCCCTGGCGGGGGTCCATGGCGTCAACAACGCGATCCTGGTGGAAGGGGATCCGGTGGGGCAGGTGATGTTCTTCGGGCCCGGCGCCGGAGCTGGTCCCACCGCCTCGGCGGTGGTGGCCGACATCCTCAACATCGCCGGGATCCGTCAGGTGGGCGGCCCCCAGGCCGGCCTGGATCCCCTGCTGGCCGCCAGCAGCTGGCGCCACTGCACCCTGGTCGACGGA
This sequence comes from uncultured cyanobacterium, assembly GCA_903917565.1. GTDB lineage: Bacteria > Cyanobacteriota > Cyanobacteriia > PCC-6307 > Cyanobiaceae > Cyanobium. Next base: position 9,958 of record CAIXBB010000038.1, read on the forward strand.
TCCCAGAGCCGGCACCGCAACTACGTGCGGTTCAGCACCCGGGACGAAGCCGGAGTGATCGGTCGGATCGGAACCTGCTTCGGGGCCGCCGAGGTGTCGATCCAGTCGATCGTGCAGCTGGACGCCCGGGAGGGCGAAGCGGAGATCGTCGTCATCACCCACGAGGTGAGGGAGGACCGGTTCCGCGAGGCCCTCGCCGCGATCAAGGCCCTCGAAGGTGTGGAGACGGTGGCCGCCTGCCTGCGGACCCTCTGAGCCGGTGCTGAACCGGCCCTGGGCTCAACGCACCTGGCGGAGCCGCTGCCTCAGACGCCGGCTGCAACGCCAGGCGACAGCCACGCCGGCCAGGGGCAGGGGGCCTGGAACAGAGGCCGGATCGGGAAGCTGATCCCCGGGTCCGTCTCCCTGGTCGCCTGGGAGGTCACCGGACGGCGCTCCTTGGGGCTCTCTGGCGCCTGGGGGGAGCAGGGCGGTTTCGAACACGTCGCCCCCATCCTCCTTCAGGCCCGGATCCTCACCGGCGGGCTCGGCGGCAATGGTGAGATCCGACGCGTTGGCGGGGGAACCGCCCGGCTCCAAAGGCCCAGCCGAATCGATCCGGAACGGAACGAAGCCACCAGTGGCCCCGTTGAAGACACTGTCGAAGAGGGTGCCCGCCTGCCAGGTGAGCAGCAGCGGAGGTGTGGATTCCGTTCCGGACCACCCGAAGGACAGGGGATTGCTCAGCCGGTACCCGCTGCCACCGGGAGCGGCGCCGGAGCGCGCCAGGAAATAGCCGGACGGCACAACGAAGCCGTCGATGCTGGCCCCGGCAGGGACAAAGCTGAATTGGAACGGTGGCACGACCGTGCCCGTGACGGGGTTACCAAGGCCGATCCCTCCCGCACCGAGGATGTAATCCGGTGAGGAGCCGAATCCCGGAACCAGCAGCTCCCTGAGCTCCTCCAGGCCTTCGAGGGCATCGTGGCCATGGCCGCCCACGGCAGGAGCCGCGGTGCTGGCGACCAGGCAGCTGAGCAGCACCAGGGGGGGATACAGGTGGACGGAGGGGCGAAAACGCCCCAGGGACAGGGCACCGAATGCGAAGGGGCGCGCCATGGAGGGCTAAGGAGGTCTCACCAATCTATCAGGCAATCTTCAGACTGCATTGGAAATTCCTTAAGCAGCCCTGGGAAGATGCCCGGTTGACCTTCCGATCGGCATTTCTGACGCCACCGGCGAGCCCATCTAAGGTCTGGGCCGCTGGCCCCTCTTCACCACCCTCACCGGCACTCACCACGGATGCCTGACTACTCAGCCAGTCGCGAGGACCACATCGCTGGCTTCAGCCGTCTGTTCGCCTGGAGCGGGGGAGGCTTGCTGCTGGTGTTTCTGGCCTTCGTTCTGGTTGATTCCCTGCCCCTTCAACTGCTCAATCCCGCCTGGCAACTGCGGTTCACCAACCGCATGGTCAACACCTCCCTGCTGGCCCTGCTGGGGTTTCTGCTGCTGCATCTGGGGCTCTACATCGAGCCCGCCAACGCCTTCCTGCGGGCACAGCTGGCCACCGCCCGCCAATGGGCCATCGTCGTGGTGTTCGCCTTCCTGCTGCTGGTGCCGCTGCAGGGTTTCGCCACCTGGCGTGTCCTCTCCCAGGTCCAGGGCACCCAGGCGATGCAACGCAACGTGCTGGGCGAGCGGGTGACGATGATCCGCCAGGCCATCGAAGCGGCCACCAGCCCCGCAGACCTCCAGGCCCGTTTCTCCCGTCTGCAGGGCCCCCGCCCCCAGCTTCCCGCGGCGGCCCTCACCCTCCCTTTGGGCGACCTGAAGCGCAGCCTGCTCGATGAACTCCAGCGGACGGAGACCCGCGCCACCAGCCGGATCGCAGGCCCCTCCCCCACCGACGTCTGGGCCCTCGCACAGGGGGTGGCCAGGGTGAGCATCGCCTCGCTGGGTTTCGCCGCGGCCTTCGCCGCTGGGGCCCAGCGGCCGGGTGCGTCCCTCACCCTGCTCCAGCGACTGATCAGGCAGGTGCAGATCCTGCTCGGGCGACGCCCGAAGACCAACCGACGCGCCCCCTGACCACCGCCACCGGGATCACTGCGAACTGGCCGCTTGAATGGGCCCCACCGGATCGCACGAGCTTGCCGACGACCAGGGGGAGAACAGAACGCGGGGCGGCCAGGATGGCGGCCGGCCTCGCCACCCTGCTTCTGGCTCTGCCGCTGCTGGCGGGCTGTCAGCCTACGCGGTCCAGCCAGTCCCTGATCGTGGCCACCAAGAGCCGCATCGATTCCCTCGATCCGGTGCAGGCCTCCCGCATCGGCGTGATGCAGGTGCTCAGCGGCCTCGGCGACCCCCTCTATGCCATCGACAGCAACGGCCGTCTCGTGCCGCGGCTGGCCACCGCCCTGCCGCTGCTGAGCGGCGACGGGCTGCGGGCCCGGATCCCCCTGCGCCGCGGGGTGCTCTTCCACGACGGCACCCGCTTCGATGCCGCCGCCATGGCGTTCTCCCTGCGTCGCTTCATGGCGATCGGCACCCTCGGCTACCAGCTGAGCGAACGAGTCCAAAGCGTGCGGGTCACCGCTCCCCATGAGATCGAACTGGTGCTGAAGCGCCCCTTCAGCCCGTTGCCGCGGCTGCTCAGTGCCATCTTCCTGACCCCGGTCTCCCCCACCGCCTACCGGCGGCATCGCGACAAGCCCCTGAACGACCGTTTCGTGGGCACCGGCCCCTATGCCCTGGCCTTCTTCAGCGGCCAGCAGCAGCGCCTGAAGCCCTGGCCCCGGTACTGGGGGCGGCGTCCGGCCAACGAAGGCATCGACCTGGTGACCCTGAGCAACTCCACGGCCCTGTTCGGGGCCCTGCGCAGCGGCGAGGTCGACCTGCTGCTCAACAGCGGTCTGGAGATGGACCACCAGCAGGCCCTGCACCAGGACGCCGCGGCCGGTCGCCTGCGGGAGGCCATCGGCCCGTCGCAGGAGATCGCGCTCGTGTCGCTGCTGAGTGACCAGCCGCCGCTGAACCGGCCCGGGCTGCGTCAGGCCGTGGCCCGCAGCCTCGATCGGGACACCATCGCCCGGCGGGTGACCCTGCGGCTGCACTCCCCCCAGCGGCAACTGATCCCTCCGGCCCTGCCGGGCTCCGATCCCACCGCCTGGCCGGCCTACGACCCCGCCGGGGCCCGCGCCCTCTACCGCCAGGCGGGCTACTGCCGGGGGCGGGTGCTCACCCTGCCGCTCACCTATCGCTCCGACATCCCCACCGACCGTCTGTTCGCCCTTACCTGGCAGGCCCAGCTGCGCCGTGACCTGGGCGATTGCGTGACCCTGGAGGTGAGCGGCATGGAGTCCACCACCGCCTACTCCCAGCTCGACAAAGGCGCCCTGACTATGCTCTTCTACGACTGGATCGGCGACTATCCCGATGCGGAGAACTTCCTGTTGCCATTGCTGTCCTGCAGCAAGGCCGAGGGGGACCGCTGCCTGAAGGGCAACAGCGTGCTGGGCGGCAGCTTCTGGACGGCGCCGGGGCTGGAGGCGGAGCTGCAGCGCAGCAGCCAGCTGGAGGGCCCCGAGCGGGTCGCCCTGCTGGTGGCCATCCAGCGCCGCGTCGCCGCCGCCAGCCCCTACCTGCCGGTCTGGCTCAGCGCCCCGGCGGCCTGGGGCGGTCGGGACCTCAGCCAGCCCCGGTTCGACGGATCCGGCCGGGTGATGCTGGGCGAACTGCGCCGTCTGAGCGCCGTCGGAGCCCGGCAGCCATGAGCCGTCGTTCCGACCTGGCGCGCTACCTGGCCTCCCGGCTGGCCCTCGCGCCGCTGATGCTCTGGCTGATCGCCTCGCTGGTGTTCCTGCTGCTGCGGGTGGCCCCCGGCGATCCGATCGATGCCCTGCTGGGGACCCGCGCCCCTGAAGCCGCCCGCGCCGCCCTGAGGGCCCAGCTCGGCCTGGATCGCCCCCTGGCCGAACAGTACGGGCACTTCCTGGGCCACCTGCTGCAGGGCGATCTGGGCCAGTCACTCACCAACGGCGAACCGGTGACCCGCCTCATCCAAGCGAGCCTGCCGGCCAGCCTGGAGCTCGGTGTGGTGGCCCTGCTGCTGGCCGCCATCGTGGGGCTGGCGGTGGGATTCAGCGGCATCGCCCGCCCCGAGGGACGCCTCGATCTGGCCGGCCGGCTCTACGGCATCGGCACCTACGCCCTGCCCCCCTTCTGGGCGGCGATGGTGGTGCAACTGGTGTTCGCTGTCTGGCTGGGCTGGCTGCCGGTGGGGGGCCGCTTCCCCGCCACCCTGATGCCGCCGCAGGGCACGGGCTTCTATCTCTTCGACAGCCTCAGGGCCGGCGACTGGCAGCAGCTGGCTGGCAGCCTGCGCCACCTCGTGCTGCCGGCGGCCACCCTGGGGCTCCTGCTCAGCGGCATCTTCACCAATGCCCTGCGCCTCAACCTGCGCCGTGCCCTCGGCTCCGATTACGTGGAGGCCGCCCGCAGCCGGGGCCTGAGCGAACGGCGCGTGGTGCTGCACCATGCCCTGCCCAACGCCCTGCTGCCCGTGCTCACGATCACCGGCATCACGGTGGCCTCCCTGATCGGCGGCGCCCTGTTGATCGAGGTCACCTACTCCTGGCCAGGCATCGCCTTCCGCCTGCAGGAGGCGATCGCCCAGCGTGATTACCCTCTGGTGCAGGGCATCGTGGTGGTGGTGGCCGCCCTGGTGGTGCTGGTATCCGTGCTGGTGGACCTGGTGGTGGCCCTGGTGGATCCGCGCATCCGCTTCTGAGTTCAGGGCTGGGGCAGGGGCCCCCGGTTCAGGGCTCAAGGCCGGATTTCCAGCGCCGGGCGGCGGCGGCGTCGAGCACATCGAGGGTGACCCCCTGCTGCACCCGCCGCTGGGCAGGCAGCAGCAGGGGCTCCTCCAGGGTGTGGAGGTACTCGGTGGTGAGGCGCAGCAGCGCTGACTGAACCCTGGCCGGGTCCACCCCCACCAGCTCAGCATCGAGGCGGAAGAGCACCTCATCGGTGGGCATCAGCCGCACGGGGGAGAAATGGCTGCCGCCTTCCACCATCACCAGGCGACTGCGGGGATTCTTCCCCTGGAGAAACAGGCGCAGCTGCTCCTCCAGGGGGGGCGTGACCAGATCGAGGCTGCCCCCCACCATCAGCACCGGCACCCTGAGCGAGGCCAGGCCCCGACGGGGCCAGAGCAGGCTGCCGAAGGCGTTGAGCAGCACCAGCCCCCGCAGGTCGGCGGGGGGGGCAGGGCGCTCCGGCAGCTCCGTGCTGGGAAGCTGGCACTGCAGCAGCCGGGAAGGGTTGGCGACCGGCAGGCGGTCGAGGGCCTTGCGGCAACGCTCCCCCAGGCCAGGTTCCGGCACCACCCCCGCCGCCAGCAGGGCGGAGAGGCCCCCCATCGAATGGCCGATGAGCACCACGCCCTTGCCCTGCACCGGCAGGTCGCCCCGGCGCTGGGCCGCCAGCACCGCCTCGATGTCGGCCAGTCTGATGGCCAGGGTCTCGGCTCCCGGCGGGGGCCGCTGGCCATCGAGGGCGGCCTTGAGGGCCGGGCCATCACTGCCGGGGTGCTGAACCACCACCACCGGCCAGCCCCGTTGGGCCAGCTCACTGGCCAGCCAGCCGAACTGGTCGGCATTGCCCCCCAGCCCGGGCATCATCAGCAACCAGGGGCGGTCCGGGGCCTCGCTCCCCCGCAGACCCCCCGGGGCTGGCGACAGCCAGATCTCCAGGGGCAGGGGCTGCTGGCGGTGCGCCACCACCAGCCCCTGCCGCCGGGGCCCCAGGGAGGTGCGATCACTGAAGGCGAAGGGGAGCGTACGGCGCTCCGGCAGCGCCAGGGTCTGGAGGCGCCGCAGGGCCTGGCGTTGCAGGTCGATCTGCTGGCGCCATTGCAGGGCGAGGTCGTACAGGCCGTCGAGCTGGAGGCTCAGCCGTTGCACCGGCAGGGCCCGAAGCAGGCCGATGGTGGAAACCTCCTGACGCGTCTCCAGCAGCCGCCGCAGCGTGGTCTGCAGCACCACCGTGGTGCTCAGCCCGTCGGCGGTGGTGAGCAGGTCGCCCAGCTGGGCCATCATCTGGCTGCCGGCCCAGCTGTCGAGCAGCTGCTGGCCAAAGCTGGTGTCCCGCAGCAGAGGGGCGCGCAACAGGATCTTCAGATCCCGGCGACTGAGGGGATCGAGCAGGTCGAGCCAGACCGCCAGGTCGCCGCCGCCGGTCCGCCCGCCCGGGCTCAGGGACCAACCATCGAGCTGCTCCAGGTTCACCGGCAATTCGAGACCATCGAAACGGAGCTCCAGCACCTCGGCGGCGATGGCCGCCGGCGCCAGGCCCGGCACCACGATCAGCAGACTGGCCAGCAGGCCCTTGAGTTGGCGAAGGCGGTGTGAAACAGGCACAGGGGAGGGCCAGGGCGCGGTCCTGGTTCACCCAGTTTCCAGCAGCCCTGCGCGAAGTCGCCCTGATCCGCCTGATCGCCATGCTGGGGGCAGGTGGCGTGCTCTATCTGACCCCGATGGTGTTCCACCAGGCGCACTTCAGCGCCGGCCGTGTCACCGAGGGGCTGGCCCTGGCGGCGGTGGCGGGCACCCTGGGCCGGATCCTGTGTGGTGTGCTGCTGGATCGGGGCCTGAACTGTTCGGTGCCGGTGCTGATGGCGGCCCTGATCGCCATCGCCGGTGACATCCGCCTGATAGGAACCGAAGCCTTCGGCGGCTACCTGCAGGGCCAGCTGCTGCTGGGGATCGCCATGGGTCTCTACTGGCCGGCCATCGAGCTGGCGGTTCCTCTCAGCTGTGCGCCGGTCAGCTCGGCGCGTGCCTTCGCCCTGGCGCGCAGCGCCGATGCCCTCGGGATCGCCACCGGCGCCCTCGGCGGGGCGCTGCTGGCCTGGCGGGGGTTGTTGCGGGGGGTCTACGTCGTCGACATCACCTGCCTGCTGATCCTGCTGCTGGTTCTGCTGAGGCGCGCCCTGCCGGATCCGCGGCCGCAGGACCGCCTGGCCCACCCAAGCCCCCTGGGCCAGTGGTTGCCTGCCCTGGTGCCGATGCTGGCGATCACGGTGCTGGCCACGGCCATGCCGGCCCTGATGCAGAGCGCCTTGCCCCTGGATCTGGTCCAGGGGGGCCTGATGCGGCGTGCGCTACCGGAAAGCCTCGGTGCCCTCACCATCGGCCTGCAACTGGGCCTGCTGTTGCTGATCCAGTGGCCGGTGGGTCAGGCCCTTGCCCGCCGGCCGGTGACCACCGGCCTGACCCTCAGCCTGATCAGCTTTGCGTTGGGCAATCTGCTGCTGGCCGCCTCAGCCTTCACCACATGGGGGCTACCCGTGCTGCTGCTGGCCCAGCTTCCGCTGGCCCTGGGGGAAGCGGCCTTCCTGCCCACCGCCACCGAAGCGGTGGTCGAGCTCAGCCCGATCGAGCACCAAGGACTGGCCATGGCCCTGCTGTCCCAGTGCTTCGCCATCAGCGGCTTCGGTGCGCCGCTGCTCGCCGGCCGGCTTCTGGACGCGCAGGGCCATGCTGTCGGGCTCTGGCTGCTGATGGCCCTGGCCTGCCTGGGGGGTCTGCTGCTGGTGCGGGACCTAGCTCCCCGCAGGACGTTCGGCTGACGCCGCCGCCTGCTTCTCGATCCAGGCCTCGTGGGGCAGGGGCTCGGTGCCATATTCCCAGTCGTCGTAATCCGGATCGTTGCGGATACGGCGGTGGATCTCCCTCTGGGCCTCGAAGTTGTGGGGATGCGCAGCGGCGTCGGCAGGGGCGTCCGGCAGGGGTGACTGGCTATCGGGATGGTCCGTTGCTGCCATGGCCCTGCGCTCCTGATCGAACCATCCTCGCCGATCACCCACCCCGCAGGCCATCGAGGCGGTCGGCGTAGCCGGTGAGTTCGCCGTAGCCACGGCCCCGGAGCGGTTGCTCACCGCGATGGCCCCCGTAGCGCAGGGCCCCCTCCCAGTAGATGGCCGACGTGGTGCTCAGTTCCTGATCCGCCATCTGGGGCGTGATGGCCAGCTCCAGGTCCAGCCGTGGAATGGTGAGCCTCCAGGCTGCGGGGTAGCGGGCGCCGCTGCGGGGGCTCCGCCAGGTGTTCGTGACGGTGAGCTGGAAATCCTCGGCACCCAGCTCCAGCTCGGCTTTGCCATCGATCCAGCGGCCACCGCTGAACGGTTCCTTGCCGCCATCCTCCTTCCTCAGGCCGTAGAGCATCAGGGCGGAGCCGTCCTCGAACTGGGCGGAGAACCAGTCCCAGCCGACGGTGCCCGGGCTCAGGACACTGGTGGAGAACTCATGGTCCTTCCAGCTGATGCCGTGGACGGCATGGTCGCGGCCCGCCACCGTGATCGTGCCCTCGGTGGGCTGCTGCACGAGGGAGTAGTAGTGCGAGGCGTTTCCCGGTTCGGGCCCCTTGCGGCTGAGGCCGTCCTGGCCCTGGAGCACGGGGGGTCGGCTCTGGCGGAGGGTCAGATCGATGGCCATGGCGCCCGTGGCAGCCTGCAGCCGCACCCGATCGGGACCCTCGGCGCTGATGCGCCAGTCGTTGAGCCACACCGCGTAGGGATCGGCTTCGGCCCCGGCCAGCCCCAGGGCGCCGCGGGCGAAACGCTCCTCCTGCAGGAAGGAATCGGCGGCGATGTCGCTCACCGTGAAATGGGCGGAATACACCTGGGGGGTGCGCCAGGCCGACCCACCGCCCCCGGAAGCCTGCGCCGCGGGCGCCTCTGGCACCAGGGCCTGGCGAAAAATCGTGAACTGATACCCGAAGGGCCGTCCTGCGGCGGTTTCCAGGTTGCCCGTGTAGTACCACCACTCGGTCTGGTGGTCGGGATGGGCGCCGAAATCGGCCGGGAAGCGCCATTGGCGAGGGGTGAGGGCCCGGGCGAAGCCCTGGGGCGCCGGCACCTCCCCCCATTGGATGCGGCTGCTGGCCGCGACAGGGGCGGGGCCGGCCAGGGTCAGCCACAGCACGGCCACCAGGGCCAGCAGGGGGCGCAGGGGATGGCGGTGATTCATTCCTGCCGCAGCGCCTCACAGATGGACATCCGGCCGAGCCGCAGGGCCGGGTAGAGGCCCGCCAGCAGGGCGGCCCCCACGGCGATCAGCAGGGACTGGATGAAGAAGCGCGGCTCCAGGGCGATCTGGAGGGTCCAGCCGAAGGAGCGCACGTTGATCACATGCACCAGCACCCAGGCGAGCACGAAGCCCAGGGGCATGGAGCAGGCCCCGGCCAGCAGACCCATCAGGCCGGTCTCCAGCAGGGTGAGGCGCCCCAGCTGCCGGGGTGTCATGCCGGTGGCCCGCAGCACAGCGAACTCCCGGCCCCGCTCCAGCTGCAGGCTCATCAGGGTGCTGAAGATGCCGATGAAGGCCACCACAACCGTGAGCAGCTGCAGCGCGCCGGTGATGGCGAAGGTGCGATCGAAGATCTCCAGCGATCCCTGCCGCAGGGAGCCGTTGGTCTGCACCAGCAGGGTCTGGCGGGAGCCGAAGCCCTCCCGCAGCTCGGCGGCCACCGCATCGGCATCGGCGCCGGGGGCCAGGAACAGGCCGAGGGAGGCCACGCTGTCGTCGTGCCAGAGCTCCGCCACCTGGGAGCGGTCCATCAGAACACTGCCGCGATCGGAGGAGTAGTCGTAGAAAACCGCGATCACGGGGAAGCTCCGCTCGCCGTCGGGGGTTTCGATCGTGACCTGCTCGGGGATGGCGCTCTGGCCGTCCCGCAGGTAGACGGCCTCGGAGAGAATCACCCCCTGGCGGGCCTCCAGGGCGGCGAAGAGGTCGCCGAGGCCCGGGCGGATCCAGGCATAGGGGCGGCGGCCGGCGGAAACGTCGCCCCCGGCGGCAATCAGGGTGATGTCGCGGTCCTGATCGACCAGGTGCACATCGAAGTTGTTGAAGGTGACCATGGCCCGCAGGTCGGGACGATCGGCGATTGCCGCAACGATGGCGGGATCCACCTTGCCCAGCACCCGGTTGGCCGTGGTGCTGGGGGGGGAGACGAACAGATCGGCCTGGAGGGTCTGGTCGAGCCAGGTGACCACCGTGCCCCGGAAGGAGCCGATCATGATCGAGAGGCCCACGATCACCGACACCGCCACCATCAGGGCCGCCACGGCCACCGCGGTGCGGCTGAGGGAGCGCAGGATGTCGCGGGGGGCAAGGCGGGCCACCACCCCCAGGCCCCGGCTGGCCCAGCCCAGAGCCTCCATCGCGGCGACCAGCACCGGTGGCATCAGCAGGGCGGCGCCCATCAGCAGGGCGAACAGCCCGGCGAAGGCTGGCACCAGGCCACGGCTGTTCCAGCGGAGCAACAGCACCCCCAGGCTGCCGCTGAGCAGGGCCGCCAGCAGGAACCAGGGCAGCAGCCGCTGCCAGCCGGCCTCCAGGCTGGAGCGCTGCAGGGTCATCTGCGGCGCTGTGGCCATCGCCTCCCAGGCGGGCAGGGCTGAGGCCACCATCGCCGAGGCCACTCCCACCAGCATCCCCTTGGCCAGGGTGAACCCCGACAGGCTGATCTGCCGCACCGAGACCACAAAGTAGAAATCGTTGATCGTCTGGGTGATCAAGCCCACGATGGTGCGCCCCAGCAGCACCCCCAGGGCCAGGCCCAGCAGGGACCCCACCAGGCTGAACAGGGCTGCCTCGCCCAGGATCAGGGCGAACAGCTGGCCCCGGGTCACCCCCAGGCAGCGCAGCACCCCGAACAGGCCGCGGCGCTGCACCACGCTGAAGGTGACCGTGTTGTAGATGAGAAAGATGCCCACCACGATGGCCAGCAGGCTCATGGCGGTGAGGTTGAGCTCGAAGGCGGCCGTCATCTGCTGCACCGCATTGCCGCGAGCCGCCGCCGTCTCCAGCTTCAGCCCCCTGGGCAGCCATTCGTGGAGGGCTGCCTCCTGGGCGGGACCCTCCAGGATCAGATCGATGTGACCCACCGCCGGGACCGCCGCGGCGCCGGTGGGATCGAGCAGGTCCTGGGCAGTGGCGATGTCGACCAGCAGCAGCGTCTCCAGGCCGCGGCGCTCGAGGGACGCATCACTGCTGACGCTGCCCACCAGCTGCAGGGCCGACGTTCGCCCGGCCAGATCGAGATGCAGGATTCCGGAGGCGTCCCCGGCGCCGGGATGGAGGCCGAAGCGCTCGGCGGTCTCGGTGGCGATCACGGCCGTGCCGGGCTCGGTGAGGAAGGGCACGAAGCCCCTGCCAACACCTTTTTCGCCACCGCCGTCTTCGCCCCCCAGCAATCCGCGGAAGGGGGCCTCGCTGAACAGATCGACGCCCACCAGCCGCAGCAGCTCACCGTCCAGCTCCTCCGCCCGGCCGTAGGCCTCGATCACCGGCGCGGCTGGAATCTCGGGGAAGCGGCGGCGCAGCTCGACGAAGGTGGTCTCGGGGACGCCACCGGGGGCGATCGCCACCAGCCGATGGGTGGTTCGGCCGGTGATGGCATCGGTGGAGAGGGAGAAGGCCCGCTGGGCCGAGCCACTGGCCAGATCGATCGACACCAGCATCGCCACCCCCAGGGCGATGCCCAGGATGCAGAGCAGATACTGCAAGGGACGGCGACGCCAGCGGCGGGCCGCCAGGCGCCAGAGCGGGCCGTTGCGGACCACGGGCAGGGGATTGTCTGCGCTCACGCCGTCACCGACGCAGCCGGTGCGCCGACCTCGAGCAGGCGGCCGTCCTGCACCCGCAGCACCCGGTCGGCCTGCGCAGCGATGGCCGCGTTGTGGGTGGCCATGACCAGGGTGCGGCCCTGCTGGCGGGTGAGGGCGATCAACAGCTGCAGCACCTGCTCGCCGGTGTGTTCATCCAGGTTGCCGGTGGGCTCATCGGCCAGGATCAACAGGGGCTGGTGCAGCAGGGCCCGGGCGATGGCCACGCGCTGCTGCTGGCCTCCGGACAGCCGGTCCGGCATCGTCGAGGCCCGGTCCGCCAGCCCCACCTGACCGAGCAGATCGAGGGCCGCCGTCTCCAGGGCCTGGCGGGGCAGGCCCGCCAGCTCGCTGGGCAGGGTGACGTTCTCCAGCACCGACAGAGTGGGGATCAGGTTGAAGAACTGGAAGATGAAGCCGATGCGATCCCGGCGAAAGAGCGTGCGGCGCCGCTCGTCGAGGGCCGTGAGGTCCTCCCCGCCGAGGCACACGCTGCCGGAGGAGGGGGTGTCGATGCCGCCGATCAGATGCAGCAGGGTGCTCTTGCCGCTGCCGCTCTGGCCCAGCAGCACGACGAACTGGCCGGGGGCGATGACCAGGTCGACGGCTTCGAGCACCGTCCGCTCCGTGTCGCCTTCCTGAAACCGTTTGCGCAGCCCCCGCAGTTCGATCGCGGCGGCCCGGGGAGCTTCAGCCATTCACGAGCGGACCTCGCGGCCACCACCACAGGAGCGCGTCCAAGGTAAGGAGAGACCCCCGCTCACCGGGACTCCGCGCCAAACCAGCGGGCCAGGGCCGACACGTCCTCATCCCCATGCCCGGCCGCGATCAGGTCGTCCTCCATCGCCGCCACCTGGCGCGCCACCGGCAGCCCCAGATCGCTGGCGGCGGCAGCCTCCAGGGCGATCGCCAGATCCTTGCGGTGCAGCCGCAACCGGAAGCCGAGCGGAAACTCGCCCCGGAGCATCGAACTCCCGCGGTGCTCCAGGGCCCAGGAGCCGGCGGCCCCACCGACCAGCGCCTGACGGACCTCCTCCATCGGCAGCCCCAGACGCTGGCCCAGGGCCATGGCCTCCGCCACCGCCGCGTAGCAGCCCGCCACCAACACCTGGTTGACGGCCTTGGCCTCCTGACCCGCCCCCACCGGCCCAAGGCAGGTGATCGTGCGGCCCACCGCCTCCAGCACGGGACGGGCCCGCTCCAGGTCGGCGGCCCCACCCCCCACCAGCACCGAGAGGCTGCCAGCCCGGGCCCCCTCGGTGCCACCGGTCACCGGCGCATCCAGGTAGGCCACACCGTGCTCGGCCAGGGCGGAGGCCATGGTGCGGGAAGACGCTGGCGCGATGGTGGAGAAATCGACCACCATCGCGCCGGACTCCAGGCCCGCCAGGGCGGCGTTGGCAGTGTCGCCCCCCCAACCCAGCAACACCTCTGCCACGGCTGTGTCGTCGCTCAGGCAGAGCGCCAGCAACCCAGCGCCCCGCGCCGCCTCCGCTGGGGTGGCGGCCCGCCGGGCGCCGGCGGCGGCCAGGGACAGTTCCCGCTCCCGATGGCGGTTGTGGACCGTCAGAGGAAAGCCTTTCGCCAGCAGGTTGGCCGCCATCGGAGCCCCCAGTGCCCCCAGACCGATGAAACCGACGGGTATGGACACGGGCGAACCGCTCAGACGTTGAACAGAAACTCCATCACATCCCCTTCGGCGACCACGTACTCCTTGCCCTCGCTGCGCAGCCAGCCCCGGTTGCGGGCCTCGGCCAGGGTGCCGGCCTCGAGGAGCTGGCCGTAGGCGACGGTCTGGGCACGGATGAAGCCCCGCTCGAAATCAGTGTGGATCACACCGGCGGCCTGGGGGGCGGTCATGCCAGCGGTGATTGTCCAGGCCCGGGTTTCCTTCTCGCCGGTGGTGAAATACGTGCGCAGTCCGAGCAGGCGATAGGTGGCGCGGATCAGGCTCTGCAGACCGCCTTCGCTCACCCCCAGCCCGGCCAGATAGTCGGAGCGCTCCTCGGCGGCCAGGTCGACCAGTTCGGCCTCCACCTGGGCGGAGATGCGCACGGCTTCGGCCCCTTCCCGGGCGGCCAGCGCCTCCACGGCGCTCACCCAGACATTGCCCCCGGCGAGGTCATCCTCGCTCACATTGGTGGCGTAGATGATCGGCTTGGCGGTCAGCAGCCCGAGGTTGCGCACCAGGTCCTGCTCCTCCTCGCTGAGGGAGACCCGGCGAGCGGCACCACCCTGCTCCAGTTCAGCCTGCAGCCTGGCCAGGGCGGCGTCCTCCGCGGCGGCCTCCTTGCTGGTGCGCAGCTGCTTTTTGAGCCGGTCGCGCCGCTTCTCGATCTGGGCCAGATCCGCCAGCCCCAGTTCCAGGTTGATCACCTCGGCATCCCGCTCCGGATCCACGCTGCCGGAGACGTGGATCACGTCGTCGTCGTCGAAGCAGCGCACCACGTGGACAATCGCATCCACTTCGCGGATGTTGGCCAGGAACTTGTTGCCCAGCCCCTCCCCCTGGCTCGCCCCCTGCACCAGCCCGGCGATGTCCACGAATTCGACGCGGGTGGGCACGATCTCCTTGGAACTGGAGAGGTCGGAGAGCTTCTGCAGGCGCTCATCGGGCACCGCCACCACTCCCACGTTGGGTTCGATGGTGCAGAAGGGGAAGTTGGCCGCCTGGGCCTGGGCGTTGGCCACCAGGGCGTTGAAAAGGGTCGACTTGCCCACGTTGGGCAGCCCGACGATTCCGGCTTTGAGCATCGGCGAAATCTAGGGGGCGTCGTGCCAGGGCCCTTTCGGTCTCCCCCCGTCCACAACCCCCGCTCAGGCGAGCGAAACTGTCTGGAGCGACCCGCCGGCCCATTCCCGCCATCACACCCCTGCCGCCGGCCCCCTCTACAAGCCGGAGCCCGGCGGCGCCGGCCACCCAAGTCAGGGCCCAGCGCCGCTCCCGTCGCCGCCTCCTCTGGATCGGCCTGGCGGTGGGCCTGGCCCTGATCGCCTCTGCCGGGATCTGGTGGCAGCGGCAACGGATGCAGGCCGGGCGCAACCTTGCCCCCTTCACCGTGGTGGCCCGCGAGGGATCCCTGCCAGGGGTGATCACCGCCAGCGGTGAACTGGATGCCGTCCAGCGGGTGAACGTGAGCCCCAAGCGGCAGGGCCTCCTGCTGGAGCTCTTTGTCGATGAAGGCGACGCCGTGCGCCAGGGCCAGCCCCTGGCCCGGATGGACGACGGCGACCTGCGCGACCGTCTGATGGAACTGAAGGCGAACGTGCTTTCTGCGGAGGCCGAACAACGCCGCAGCGACAGCGAGCTGCTCCGCAACGGACCCCTGTTCCGCCAGGGGGCGATCAGCCTCAACGACATGAACCGGTTCCGGGCCGAGGCGGAGGTGAAAAGGCTGGCGACCGCCGCCGCCCGCGAACGGCTCAAGCAACGGCAGGTTGAAAGTGACGAGCTCATCGTGCGGGCTCCCTTTGATGGGGTGATCAGTCAGCGCTACGCGGATCCCGGCGCCTTCGTCACCCCCACCACCACCGCTTCGGCCACCGCCGGCGCCACCAGCTCCTCGATCGTGGAGCTGGCCAAGGGACTGGAGGTGGTCGCCAAGGTGCCCGAGAGCGACATCGGACGGCTGAAGGTGGGCCTGCCCGCCAGCGTGCGCGTCGATGCCTTCCCGGACCGGCGCTTCCAGGCCCGGGTGCGTCAGATCGCCCCCAGGGCGGTGAAGACCAACAACGTCACCTCCTTCGAGGTGAAGCTCCAGCTCGTCGATCCTGCCCCGGAACTCCGCATCGGCATGACCGCCGACATCGACTTCCAGACAGGCACCCTCAAGGCCAGGACCGTGGTGCCCACCGTTGCCATCGTCACCGAGGACGGCCGGCCCGGGGTGCTGCTGGTGGGTAAGGGTCAGGAACCCACCTTCCAGCCAGTGGAACTGGGGGCCAGCAGCGGCAAGGACACGCAGATTCTCACCGGCCTGGAGAGCGGCACGAGGGTGTTCATCGATCTGCCCCCCTGGGCCAAGAAGCGCCGCTAGGCGGCGGCAACTCCCAGGTAGCGGCGTGCCGCCTCCACGATCCGGCCGCTGGCCGCGCCGTCACCGAAGGGATTGTGGGCGTGGGCCATGGCCTGGTAGGCCTCCTGGACGTCCAGCAGGTGACTGCCCTCCGCCAGGATCACCTCGCTGTCGGTGCCGATCAATTTCGCCGTGCCGGCGGCCACCGCCTCAGGTCGTTCAGTGGTGCGGCGCAGCACCAGCACGGGCTTGCCCAGGGCAGGCGCCTCTTCCTGCAGACCACCGGAATCGGTGAGCAGCAGGGTGCAGCCGCGCATCGCCGCCACCAGCCGGTCGTAATCGAGGGGTTCGGTGAGGAAGGCCCGGGGATGGGAGCCGAGCAGGGCCTGCAGGGGCTCGCGCACCGTGGGGTTGCGGTGCAGCGGCAGCAGCAGGGCTGTGTCGGGGAAACGCTCCAGCAGAGCGAGGAAGCCGTGGCCGATGTCGAGCAGCCGCTCCCCCCAGTTCTCGCGGCGGTGCACAGTGGCCAGGAGAACGCGATGGTTCTGCCAGTCGAGCCCAGGCAGGTCCCAGTTGGGAGCTGTGCGGGCCATCAGCAGCAGGGCATCGATCACCGTGTTGCCGGTGGTGAGGATCTCGCCCACCACCCCCGAAGCCCGAAGGTTCGCCGCCGACTGGGCCGTGGGGGCGAAATGGAGGCGGGCCAGCTGGGAGATCAGGCGCCGGTTGGCTTCCTCTGGGAACGGATCAAGCAGGTCGTCGGTGCGCAGACCGGCCTCCACATGGCCGACGGGAATCTGTTCGTAGAAGGCGGCCAGGGCACTCGCGAAGGCGGTGGTGGTGTCGCCCTGCACCAGGACGAGATCGGGGCGGTGCGCCTCGAACTCCTCCTTCAGCCCCTGCAGCGCCGCGCAGGTGACATGGGTGAGGGTCTGCTTCGGCGCCATCAGGGCCAGGTCGTGGTCGGCGGTCAGGCCGAACAACCGCATCACCTGGGTGACCATCTCGCGATGCTGCCCCGTGAGCACCACCCTGGTGCGGAACTCCTGGGCCCGCTGAAAAGCCAGGATCACCGGTGCCAGCTTGATGGCCTCCGGGCGCGTCCCCAGAACGATGCTGACCAGGGGCGGTGGGGACACGGGCCGAAGCGGATGCGCCGATCCTAGGGAGCCTCCGATCGATCCTCCCGCACCCCCGAGCCCGCAACCCACGCTGATGTTCACAGAAGTAAATCCGCATCTAAGATCTTGACTTAGTACCGAACCCTTCGACTGGATCGCCCATCCGTTTTGCAGAGTTCTTCCAGGTCACCAGCTCCACCACCACCCCCTCCCGTGGGCGTCAATGGGGCGGTGGCGTCCCGTTCGGTGCAAGTCCCGCCGATGGCGGCCGATGGGGGATCCCCGCCGACGCTTGAGCAGATCGTTCGGGTGGCCTTTGAACGCAATTTCTCCGACGTTCACCTCGGCGTTGGCGAACAACCCAGATTCCGCAACCGCGGCGACATGATTCCCGCCGGATTGGGTGTGACCGATGCCAGCACCTTCCGCGACTGGCTGCGGGAGATCATGGAACCCGCCCGGATCGATCGCTTCGTCCAACAGAAGGAATACGACGGATCCTTCGCCTTCAGCTTCGTGCGGGTGAGGATCAACCTGCTCGAATCCCTGCAGGGCCCCGCGATGGTGCTGCGCTTGATTCCCCAGTCGATTCCCACCATTGACGAGCTCAACCTGCCCAAGGTGCTCAAGGATCTGGCCCAGCGGCCCAAGGGAATGCTTCTGGTCACCGGACCCACAGGATCAGGCAAGAGCACAACCCTGGCGGCGGTGATCGACCACATCAACCGCACGATGAAGCGCCATATCCTCACCATCGAGGATCCGGTGGAGTTCGTGCATCAGAGCCGCGAGTCCCTGATCCGCCAGAGGGAACTGGGTACGCACACCAAGTATTTCAAGACGGCCCTGCGAGCAGCGCTGCGGGAGGATCCCGACGTGATCCTGGTGGGGGAGATCCGCGACCAGGACACCCTCACCACCGCGATCGAGGCGTCCCAGACCGGTCACCTTCTGCTGGGAACCCTGCACACCAACTCGGCGGTCCGTTCTGTTGAGCGGATGCTGGGGATGTACCCCCCCGACGAGCAGGAGATCGTTCGGCGGGCCGTGGCCGATTCGCTGCTGGGGGTGATCTCCCAGGGCCTGATCAAGACGGTGGATGGCAAAAGGGCCTCCTACCATGACGTCTTCATCAACACGGACGCCTGCAAGGACTACATCCTGAGGGCCAATCTCGATGAAATTGAGGCCATCATGGCCCGCAGCGGTTTCGATGGCATGATCACCTCCAATCAATACCTGGCGAACCTGGTTTCAGACGGAAAAGTGGATGCCGAAGAAGCTCTCGCCGCCAGCCTCAGGCCAGGCGAACTGGCCCAGACCCTGCGCGGACGGACCTGATCGCTCAGCCTCCGAGCAGGCGCACCAGTAGCAGAATGCCAAGTCCGACTGACAGTCCGAGCATGGCCAGGCGGCCATTCCAGATCTCGGCCTGAGGTGTGAAGCCGCGACGCCAGGCGTTGAGCTCCTGCTGGGACACGGGTTCCGTGTCGCTGAGGGAGGTTTCGACCTGCTCGATGGGCAGGGGATTCGCGGGGGCCATGGGGCCGGTTCGTAAGGCGGTCCTCCCACCTTAGGGGCATCAAAAAGGAGGTTGTGACGCATAGAGCGCGCCGGCCTGCTCAAGGGGGAGCCGGGCCGCCACCCCCAAGGCGATCCCGCTGCGCCCCCCCGCGTCGAAGCGCTCGATCGCCGCCAGGCCCACCATGGCGGCGTTGTCGGTGCAGTAGGCCAGCGGCGCGACACGCCAGGACAGGCCCCGGGCGGCGGCGGCCTCCGCCATCAGGCGCCGCAGTCGGCGGTTGGCGGCCACCCCCCCCACCAGCACCACGGTCTTGAGCCCAGCCTCGACGGCGCAGCGGCAGCTGCGCTCCACGAGTACCTCGGCCACCACCTGCTCGAAGCTGGCCGCCAGGTCTGCCACCGGCAGGGTGCCGCCATCGCGGCTGAGGGTCTGGACCTGGCGGAGCACCGCCGTCTTGAGGCCGCTGAAACTGAAGTCGTAGGGGTGGAAGCCGCCCTGGGGAAGGGAGACGCGCCCCTTGGGAAAGCGGAAGCGGGCTGAATCCCCCGCCACCGCCGCCGCCTCGATCGCCGGCCCGCCCGGATAGCCCAGCCCGAGCAGCCGGGCCACCTTGTCGAAGCATTCCCCGGCGGCATCGTCGCGGCTGCGGCCCAGGCGGAGGTAGCTCCCGGGGGCATCCACCCTTACCAGCTCGGTGTGGCCGCCGCTCACCAGCAGCACCAGGAAGGGCCCCTCCGGCAGGGGGTCGCCCAGGTGCACCGAGCAGAGATGGCCCTCCAGGTGGTGCACGCCCAGGAACGGCTTGGCATGCAGCCGCGCCAGGGTCCGCGCCGTCACCGAACCCACCAGCAAAGCCCCCGCCAGACCGGGGGCCACCGTGGCGGCGATGGCATCGAGGTCGGCCATGGCCAGGCCGCTCTGGGCCAGCACCTGGTCGATCAGGGCCGGCAGCGCCTCCACATGGCGGCGGGAGGCGATCTCCGGCACAACCCCGCCCCAGCGGGCGTGCTCCTCCATCTGGGAGGCGACGGCCCCCGCCAGGACCCGCCGCCCGGACACGATCGCCGCCGCCGACTCGTCACAACTTGTTTCGAGGGCCAGAACCGTGCTCATGCTCCCTGGAGAGCTCCCCTACTGTCCGCACGAGCCATCCTGCCCCGCGGCAGTTCCCCCGCGGCCCCTCTCCATGCGCCGTCTTCTCTCCAGCCGTCCGTTCGCCAGCAGGCTTTTCGCCCTGCTCGCCTCGGCGTTCCTGCTCTTCGGCTTCGCCCATTCGGCCCAGGCCGACATCGGCGGACTCACCCCCTGCAGCGAGACTCCCCGGTTCCAGCAGCGGGCCGCCGGAGCCAAGACCGATCAGGCCAAAGCACGTTTCGCTCTGTACGGCCAGGCCCTCTGTGGCACCGATGGCCTGCCCCATCTGATCGTGGACGGTCGCTGGAACCATGCCGGTGACTTCACCATCCCCGGCATCGCCTTCCTGTACATCGCCGGCACCATCGGCTGGGCCGGTCGCAGCTACTTGCAGGCCATCCGTGGCGACAAGGACGCCAACATGAAGGAGATCCAGATCGATGTTCCCCTGGCCTTCAAGAGCACCCTGGCCGCCGCCTCATGGCCCCTGGCCGCATTCAAGGAATTCACCAGCGGGAAACTGCTCGAGGACGACAACAAAGTGACGGTCTCCCCCCGCTGAGGGCGTCCCCTGTCCTGTTGAGCGTTCCCTACGTCTGCTCCCGGCGCCCTCAGGGCCGCTGGACCCGCCCCTTCCTCACCGCCCATCCATGAAGAAGTTCCTCACCACTGCTCCGGTCTTCGCCGCCATCTGGTTCGGCATCACCGCAGGCATCATGATCGAGTTCAACCGGTTCTACCCCGATCTGCTCTTCCACCCGCTCTGAAGCGGCTTTGGAGGCCAGAACCATCAGGGCGACCCACGGGTCGCCTTTTTCATGGCCGCTCAGGACCCCGTCGACGGGCCTGGCTCGAGGCCCGCGAGGCGCTCCAGTTCCACCAACGCCGCCTCCAAATCGCCGTTCACCAGGACCGCATCGAACTCGGCCTCGGCCGCCAGTTCCACCCGGGCCCGGGCCAGACGCTTCTGGATGGCCTCCTCGCCATCGGTGCCCCGGCCCCTGATACGGCGCTCCAGTTCCTCGAGGCTGGGCGGCTTGATCAGCAGTTGGAAGGCCGCCGGGAACGTGCGCCGCACCTGGCGGGCCCCCTCCAGTTCGATCTCCAGCAGCACCGACCGGCCCTTGGCGAGATGCTCCTCCACCGGCCCCCGGGGGGTGCCATAGAGATGCCCCGCGAAGGCGGCCCATTCCAGGAAGCCGCCGCCGGCCACCCGGGCCTCGAAGTCGGGACGCGTCAGGAAGAAATAATGCTGCCCCTCGATCTCCCCGGCTCGGGGCGTCCGGGTGGTGGCTGACACGGACAGCCAGAGTCCGGGGTGGCGCTCCAGCAGCCGGGCCACCAGGGTCCCCTTGCCCACTCCGCTGGGTCCGGTGATCACCGTGAGCCGGCCGAAGGAGGGGGGGGATGGCATGGATCACTGGCGCTGGGGCGCACAGTAGGGGTGGACCGCATCGGAAGCGCTATTGGAGGCGATGGCCCCATCTCCGCCCATCCAGGCCATGGATGTGACCAGCCTGCGCGCCGTCCTGGCCGAGATGCGCAGCGGCCTGCTGCCCACTCGCTTCGAGAAAGCCCAGCAGCCCGATACCCATCGTTTGCAACTGGGGTTGCGCAGCCTGCAGGGAACCCTCTGGCTCGAACTCAGCTGGCTGGCGGAGGCCCCACGCCTGCTGGCCATCGACCCGCCTCTGCGCCAGGGGGACGGCAGCACCCTGGCGCAGCAACTGCAGCATGGCCTGCGGGGTCTGGCCCTGGTGAGCCTGGAGCAGCAGGGCTGGGAGAGGGTGGTGGCCCTGGGCTTCGCCCCCAGGCCCGGTGAGCCGATCGAGCGGCAGCTGGTGCTCGAGGTGATGGGGCGCCACAGCAACCTGTTCCTGCTGGACGAGGACGGCCGGGTGATCACCCTGGCCCGCCAGGTCCGCCAGGACCGGTCACGCCTGCGCCCGATCGGCACCGGGGATGCCTACGTGGCGCCGCCACCCATGGCCGGCGAACCTCCCCGGCTCCAGGACGATTTCGCCGCCTGGCAGCGACGCCTCAGCCTGCTGCCCCAGACGGTCGGCCAGGCCCTGATGGGCGCCTACCAGGGGATCGGCCCGGCCCTGGCCCGCCAGCTGGCGGAGGCCTGGCTGCCGGTGCCGGTGGAAAGCCTGAAGGAGGAGCAGTGGCAGCGGCTCTGGCAGCGCTGGCGCCTCTGGCTGGAGGCGGTGGACCAGGAGCGGTTCGCACTGGGCTGGGGCGGCCCCAGCGACTACCGCTGCTGGGACCCCTGCTGGGACCCCGGAGTGCCCGCCACCGAGACCGCCCCCTGGGCGATCAACCGGGGACTGGCGGGCTACTACGCCGATCGGCTCGGGCGCCGGGGGCTGGAACAGCGGCGGGCGAGCCTTCAGCAGCGCCTCCAGAACGCCGCGGTCCGGGAGCTCCGCAACGCCGACCAGCAACAGGGCCTGCTGGCGGCGGTGCCCGGCAGCGAAGCGATGCAGCGCCGGGCCGACGGCCTGCTGAGCCTGCCGGCTCCCTCCCGGGAGGAGATCGACGAGGCCCAGCGCCTCTACCGCCAGGCCCGCAAGCTGCGCCGCTCTGTGGCCGCGATCACCCCCCGGCTGGAGCTGCATCGGCAGCGGCTGGCCGCCATCGAAACCAGCCTCACTTTCCTGGAGCTGGCGGAAAACGAGGCCCAGCTCACCGCCGTGGAGGAGGATCTGCCGGCCCTGCTCCCTTGCCGGGATGGCCAGGGGCCGGGGCCCTCCCGGCGCGTGCGGCGCGGACCGGCCGGCACCGCTCCACGCCCCCTGGAGCTGCGCAGCAGCGGTGGTCTGCGGTTGCAGGTGGGCCGCAACCATCGCCAGAACGAGTGGATCAGCCTGCAGCAGGCCCGGCGCGGCGATCTCTGGTTCCATGCCCAGGAGTGCCCGGGAAGCCATGTGGTGCTCAAGGGCTCGGAGGGCACCCCCGGCGAGGTGGACCTGCGGGAAGCGGCCGACCTGGCGGCCCACTTCAGCCGGGGCCGGGCCAACGGCCGGGTGGCGGTGGTGATGGTGCCGACCGGGGATCTGCAGCGAATCGCCGGGGCCGGCCCCGGCACGGTGCGCCATCGCGGCGGCGAGGTGCTGTGGGCCGTGCCCGAACGGGCCGCTGGACTCCTGGCGGAGCCCCCTAGGCTGCCGGGAACGGAACGGCCATGAGCGACTCCATCCCCGAGGACAATTTCCCCGGCGAGGTGCAGATGAGCCTGGTGGAGCACCTTGAGGAGCTCCGCCGTCGGGTCCTGCGCAGCCTGCTGGCGGTGGTGGTCGGAGCCGCCGCGTGCCTGGTGGGGGTGCGGCCGCTCGTGAAGCTGCTGGAGGTGCCGGCAGAAGGGATCCGTTTCCTGCAGCTGGCCCCCGGCGAATTCCTGTTCGTCTCGTTGAAGGTGGCCGGCTACGCGGGGCTCACCCTCGCCCTGCCCTACGTGCTCTTCGAGACCCTGGCCTTCGTGCTGCCGGGGCTGAGCCGGAGGGAACGGCGGCTGGTGGCCCCCGCCGTCGCCGGTTCGACGGTGCTCTTCGCCGCCGGTCTGGCCTTTGCCTGGTGGGCCCTGGTGCCGGCGGCCCTGCGCTTCCTGGTGTCCTATGGCGCCGACGTGGTGGAGCCGATCTGGTCGATCGAGCGCTACCTCGACTTCGTGCTGCTGTTGATGGTGGCCACGGCCCTGGCGTTCCAGCTGCCGGTGCTGCAGCTGCTGCTGGGCGCCCTGGGGCTGATCAACTGGCGCACCATGCTGGGCGCCTGGCGCTGGGTGGTGCTGGTGGCGGCCCTGGCCGGTGCGGTCCTGACGCCCTCCACCGATCCGATCACCATGCTGCTGCTCACCGGGGCGATCACCGCCCTGTACCTGTTCGGGGTGGCGCTGGTGGCCCTGGCCGAGGGGCTGCGTCCCACCCCGTCGCCCTCCACCTGAGGCGCCGGCTCAGAGCATGAACTCGCTGGCGCGTCCCTTCGGGAGCTCCAGGGGGAGAGAGAGGGCCTTGCCCAGCCTGGGCTTGTCGGTGGTGGTCTGGAGCCAGTGGCGCACCTGGGCGGCCACGCCGAGGCCATTCAGGGATCCCACCAGCTCCTCGAGGTGCTCCTCGTAGGCCTGGGGCGTGAGGGGGAAGGACTGTTGCTCGAGATAGCCCCACATCACATGCAGGTACAGGCGACCGCGACGCTGGACCAGCTGCAGGTCATAGGTGGCCTGCCAGCGGGTGCGCAGCAACGCCAGCAGTTCCTCCCGGCGAAGCGGCTCGGCTGAGGTCATGGCGGCAGGCGCACTCCACAACAGCATGTTGCAGCCGGCCTCCGGTGGGTGCGACTCGGACCCGGGCCGGGAAGGACAAGGTTCATAATGGGCGCCACGTCAATCGGTCAGACCGAGCCGTTCCCTATGAGCCAGATTCCTGCGGCCTCCTCGAACGGCGGTGGAACTGCTGATGTGCCCGGAATGGGCCGTCGGCAGTTCATGAACCTGCTCACCTTCGGCTCCGTCACAGGGGTGGCCCTGGGTGCCCTCTACCCGGTGGTGAACTACTTCATCCCACCGAAGGCCGCCGGCAGTGGCGGCGGTGTCACCGCCAAGGACGAGTTGGGCAACAGCGTCACCGCCACCGGCTGGCTGGCCACCCACAAGGAAGGTGACCGCAGCCTGGTGCAGGGTCTCAAGGGTGATCCCACCTATCTGCTGGTGGAAGGTGGCGAGGCCATCGGCGACTACGGAATCAACGCCATCTGCACCCACCTTGGTTGCGTGGTGCCCTGGAACAGCGGCGCCAACAGGTTCATCTGCCCCTGCCACGGCAGCCAGTACGACGCCGCAGGCAAAGTGGTGCGCGGCCCTGCTCCCCTCTCCCTGGCCCTGGCCCACGTCAGCGTCGAGAACGACAACGTGTTCCTCAGCCCATGGACAGAAACCGACTTCCGCACTGGCGAGAAGGCCTGGTGGGCGTGATCGGCTCCTGAATCTCCCTCTCCCGTTTCCCTCTCCGACGCCCGCCACCTCCACCCCCATGCGCCGCTTCCTCTCCCCCCTGTTCGGCACCCTCCTGACCCTCAGCCTTTCGGTAGGCGCGCTGCTCCTGGGGGCCAGCCCCAGCTGGGCCTACCCCTTCTGGGCCCAGCAGAATTACGCCTCGCCCCGTGAAGCCACCGGCAAGATCGTCTGCGCCAACTGCCATCTGGCCAAGAAGGCCACCCGGGTGGAAGTGCCACAGGCGGTCTTCCCCGACACAGTCTTCAAGGCGGTGGTCGAAATCCCCTACGACACCTCCGTGCAGCAGGTTTCCGGGAACGGCAGCCCCGCCGGCCTCAACGTGGGCGCCGTGGTGATGCTCCCCGACGGCTTCACCCTGGCTCCCCAGGACCGGCTCAGCGACGAGCTCAAGGAGGAAACAGCTGGTGTGTACTACACCCAGTACAGCGACGACCAGCCCAACATTCTCCTGGTGGGCCCACTCCCCGGTGACCAGCATCAGGAGATCGTCTTCCCGATCCTCTCCCCCGATCCGGCCACCGACAGCGCCATCCACTTCGGCAAGTACCAGGTCCATGTGGGTGCCAACCGGGGCCGGGGTCAGGTGACTCCAGAGGGTGAGAAGACCAACAACACCGTCTACACCGCCCCCGCGGCGGGCACGGTCAGCGCCATCAGTGCCGGCGAGAACGGAGCCACCGTGGTGGAGATCACCGGTTCGGCAGGCACCGTCACCGAGACCATTCCCGCCGGACCCAGCCTCACCGTGGCGATCGGCGATGCCGTGGAGGCCGGGGCCCCCATCACCAACGATCCCAACGTCGGCGGTTTCGGCCAGATCGACGCCGAGGTGGTGCTCCAGAACCCTGTGCGCATCTACGGCCTGCTGGCCTTCTTCGCCGCCGTGGCCCTGGCCCAGATCATGCTGGTGCTCAAGAAGCGCCAGGTGGAGAAAGTCCAGGCGGCGGAGGGCTTCTGAGCGCCCTTCTCGGACTCTTCACCTCCCCGGGACCCCTGATCTTTCAGCTGGGTCCCTTCTCCGTTCGCTGGTACGGCCTGCTCATCGCCCTGGCAGTCCTGCTGGGCCTGATCCTGGCCACCCGCCTGGGCCGCCAGAGGGGCATCGAGCCGGCCCTGATCGCCGATCTTCTGCCACTGATGGTGCTCGGTGCCGTGGTCGGCGCCAGGCTCTACTACGTGGCACTGGAATGGCGCCAGTACCGCAACAACTGGCTGGATGTCTTCGCCGTCTGGCGGGGGGGCATCGCCATCCACGGCGCCCTGATCGGGGGGACGCTGGTCACCCTGCTCTTCTGCCGCTGGCGCCGCCAGCCGTTCTGGCCGTTGCTCGACGTGCTCGTTCCAGCCGTGGCCCTGGGCCAGGCCATCGGACGCTGGGGCAATTTCTTCAATTCCGAGGCCTTCGGCCTGCCCACCAATCTCCCCTGGGCCCTGACCATTCCCATGGCCAACCGGCCGTCCGAGTTCCTTGATCAGGCCTCCTTCCACCCCACCTTTCTCTACGAATCCATCTGGAACCTGGGGGTCTGCGCCCTGCTGCTGCTCCTGTTCCGTCTGGGCAACCAGGGCAGGCTGCGGCTGCCGGCCGGAGCCCTGAGCTGCGTTTATCTGATGGCCTACAGCAGCGGCCGTTTCTGGATTGAAGGGCTGCGGCTTGATCCCCTCTGCCTGTTTTCCCAGCCGCCCTTCTGCAGCGGAGGCCTGCGCATGGCCCAGTTGATGAGCCTGCTGCTCATCCTGCTGGGGGGGGCGGGTCTGCTCTGGCTCTACCGCTTCCGCCGTCCCCTTCCCGACCCCTCAGGCTTGACCGCATGACAGCCACCGTTCAGATCGTCGGTGCGGGCCCCGGGGCCCCGGACCTGCTCACCCTGAGGGCCGCGAGGGCCATCGAGGCAGCGGAGGTGCTGGTCTGGACCGACTCCCTGGTGAATCCCCAGATCGCCGCCCTGGCGCCAACGGAGTGCGAAACGGTCCGCACCAGCACCCTCACCCTCGAGGAGGTGATGGCCGTGGTGCTGAAGCGGGCCAGGGAGGGACGGCGGGTGGTGCGCCTCCACGACGGTGATCCCTGCCTGTACGGAGCCCTGCAGGAGCAGATCTGCCTGCTGGCCGATGCCGGCCTGGCCGTGGAGGTGGTGCCGGGCCTGAGCGCCTACCAGGCCACCGCCGCCGCCCTGGGGGCCGAGCTGACCATTCCCGGCCGGGTGCAGACCATCGTGCTGAGTCGGGCCGGCGGCCGCACCGGCATGCCGGAGCGCGAATCCCTGGCCCGACTCGCCGCCCTGCAGGCCTCCCTGTGCCTGTACCTCAGCGCCCGCCACGTGGAGGACCTGCAGAGCGAACTGCTGCAGCACTACCCGGCCGACACACCGGTGGCGATCGGCTATCGGGTCAGCTGGCCCGACCAGTGGCTGACGGTGGTGCCCCTGGACTCCATCGCCCGGGTCAGCCGGGAGCGGAATCTCATCCGCACCACCCTCTACGTGGTGAGTCCGGCCCTGCGGGCCGCCAACGCGGCCCGATCCCTGCTCTATTCGGCCAGCCATCACCACCTGTTCCGCGGCGGAGCCGAGTGACTCCGGCCACCCCCTGCCTGCGCCACTGGCGGGGCTGGGTGGGCGCCGCGGAAGCCGATGGCTGGCTGGAGGGGCTGCTGCAGGAGGTGCCCTGGAAGCAGGAACACATCAGCGTGTACGGCCGCCGCCACGCCATGCCCCGTCTCACCTGTTGGATGGCGGATACGGGCTGCGGCTACCGCTACTCCGGGCTGGAGAACGCCATCGAACCCTGGACACCGCTCACCACCGCCATCCGCCAGCGCGTTGCGGCGGCGGCGGCCCAGGACTTCAATTCCCTGCTGCTGAACTTTTACCGCAACGGCCGTGATGCCATGGGCTGGCACGCCGATGACGAGGCTGAGCTTGATCCGGAGGCCCCCATCGCCTCCCTCAGCCTGGGGGCCAGCCGCACCCTGCGCCTCCGTCCCCGCCAGCGGGCCACGGCCACCACCCTGGCGGTGGAACTGGGCCACGGGGATCTGCTGTTGATGGACCCACCCACCCAGCGGCACTGGATGCACGCGCTGCCGCGGCGCCTGAAGGTGGACGCCCCGCGGCTCAACCTGACCTTCCGGGTGGTACGGGTGGCAGCCTGAAAGCGGAGCTGCGGGTGCCGCCACGGGGGGCGGCCGCCTTGGCCATCCGGGCCGCCCCCAGGCTGGCGACAATGGATGCAGTGTTCCTCTGAGCGGAGTTCCGAGGGCGATGGCCAGTCCCAGTGGTAGCCGACACCGGCGGCTCCTCCCGGTGCTGCTGAGCGTGACCCTGCTGGTCGGCGGCTGTCAGGTCACCGGGGTGAGCGAGGCCGGCCGTGATCGCTGCCGCAGGCTCAGTGCCAGCGCCGGCAATCCCTTCACGGCGGCCCTCAGCTACGTCCGCTGCCTGCCCAGCTCGGATTCCAGCCTGGCGGCCGAGAAGGCGGCCGAAACAGCGGCCGCGGCACGCCGGGCGGCCCTGCAGGCCTGCCGCAGCCGGCAGGGGAAGATCACCAGCTTGATCGAATCGCTGCGCCAGGCCGAGCAGGAGCTGGCTGCGGCCCGCAGCAGCCCGTTCCGCCCCAGCATGGCGCCACCTCAGCCCCTGGATGCCGGCAAGGAATCCCGTTACCGCCCCGAGGACCAGCTGCTCGACCAGGACCGGTATGAGGCCGCCCTCGGCGCCTGGGAGCAGCAGGTGGCGTCCCAGCGGGCCCAGTGGCGGAAGCAGCGCGGCGAGCGCATCAAGGCGGCCCAGGGAAGGCTCGACCGGGACGCCCAGGCCCTCAAGGAGCTCCAGCCCGATCTGTTCAACAGCCCCACCAGCATTGAATTCGACCCCACCGCAGTCCGGCGGGTGAGCGCTGGCTGCCACAGCGCAAGCTGAGGGGATTTGACTGAGTGGATTTGACAGTGAGTTCAGCGACCGTGTAGGAGGGGTTCAGGCCATCAGGCCAGGTTGAAACCACCGCCGCTGAAAGAACCACTTTCAGGCGATGCAGAGGGATCGACAGGAACGATGGGCGATTAGCACAGCGGTAGCGCACTTCCTTCACACGGAAGGGGTCACTGGTTCGAATCCAGTATCGCCCATGTCTTCAATCCTGTTTGCCGACCTGTAGCGTCATTGACGTCGGATGTCTGGTCGCTGACTGGAGCGCTCGTCATACTGCTGGCAACGCAGCGCCTCAGGAGTCATTGACCTTGTCCGATTCTCCTGCCGCGACCATGGCCGCAGAGGACTGGAGAGCACCGATTCCAGAGCTCGTCCAACTGGGCGAACGGCTCGGCAAGGCCCGGCGCGACCAGGGCCTGAGCCTGGAGGAGCTGGCCGACAGGCTGCGGCTGGGCACCGAACAGCTGGTGGCCCTCGAGGCCGGCGACCACACGCACCTGCCTGAAGCCGTCTTCGTGGTGGCCCAGGCCAAGCGGGTGGCTGGCGCCCTGGGGATCGACGTGAGCCAGCAGATCAGCGATCTCCAGGAGAGCCGTCTGATGCGCGTCAAGCGCCGGCCGGCCCGCGTCACGCCCCTCCAGCGACGGACCCTCACCGCCTCTACCAGGCAGGCGAGACCCCTCGGCAGGCTGTGGGTGGCCCTGCTCCTGCTGGGTGTCGGCGGCGTGGCGGTGGCGATCCTGGAGGGGAAACGGCCTGACCAGCAAGAGGCGAGGCCCCCATCAGCGGCCACGACCACCAACCTGGCCGTTTCCCCTGGCCAGGGCCTCGCGGCTGCCGGCGTTTCTGGGGCGCCGCCGCAGGTGGCACCGGAGGCGCTGGTGCTGCAGAGCAGCCAGCCCAGCTGGCTGGAGGTCCGCAATGCTGCCGGAGCCACCCTGTTCCGCGGCACTTTCTCAGGGGAGAAGCGTTTCCCCATGGGGCAGGGTCTGAAGGTTCTGGCCGGCCGGCCTGACCTGGTGACGGCCACCGCCGGCAGCCAGGCCACCAGGTCGTTGGGGCGGATCGATCAGGTGGTGTGGCGCACGTTCAGGGCGACGCCTGCCGCACCGTGAGCCTCAGGCCCGTGGCCTCCAGGACCAGATCGGCGCAGGAGCGCAGGCTCCACTCCTCGAGGCTCAGATCCTGGGGGGGCTCACCGGGCTCCGGGGAGCGTGGTTGCAGGCTGATCGTGAAGCCACGGGTCTGAGGGGACCGTTCGGCGTCAGCGGAGACACTGATCGTCTCGATGCCGGGGGCGGGTCTGCGGTCGAGGGCAGCCGCCAACCGCAGCAGCAGCGCCATCGTGAACACGGTGTGACGGTGCTGCCCGGCCTCGATCAGCTGCCACGACTCATGGCGCTTCTTGGGCATGCCGCGCCGGTGATAACGGGCGATCGCCGCCACCATCAGGTGCTCGGCTTCGGAGTACCCGAGCAGCTCCCCATGGCGGATCAGGTACCAGGTGTGCTTGTGGTAGGCGGCGATGTTGACGTGCTTGCCACAGGCATGGAGCTGGGCCGCCGCCCACAGCAGGGCGCGGCCTTCGCCGTCGTCGTCGTGCAGAAGGCCCCTGGTCTGGTCGTAGAGGCTGAGGGCATGGCTGGCCACCCGATCGGCCCGGCCCGTGTCCACCCCGTAGGTGCGGGCCAGGTGCAGGACCGTGCGGCGGCGGATCGTGCTCTGGAAGCTGAAGCGATCGACGAGCAGCCCATTGCGCAGCATCCAGTCGACAATCAGGCCCTCCCGCAGGGCCCGCTCGCACACCACCAGCTCCTTGACCTGAAGGATCTCCATGGTGGTCTGGAGGATCAGGGCGCCGGGCACAATGATTTCGGCCCGGCGTTCATTGATGGCGGTGAGGG
This sequence comes from uncultured cyanobacterium, assembly GCA_903917565.1. Taxonomy (GTDB): domain Bacteria; phylum Cyanobacteriota; class Cyanobacteriia; order PCC-6307; family Cyanobiaceae; genus Cyanobium. The sequence continues at coordinate 40,248 of CAIXBB010000038.1, forward strand.
CGCGGCGCTGCTCCGGCGTCATCACCACCAACCGCTCGACGATGTCGTCAAGGCGGGCCCGGCCCAGGCGGTAGCCGTCGAGCTTGAGGGGCGGATTGGGGTCCTGGGCGGAGGCCAGGGCCGCCATCGCCATGGCGGTGCCGCTGGTGGCCACCAGAACGGGCTTTTCCCCCGGCCGCAATTCCCGTTTCACCTCGGCGACAGCCGGATCCATCGCCCCCTGGATGTAGGCCTTGAGAAAGCTGCGACGGGCCGGTGGCAGAGGGTCCTCCCGGCAGAACTCCCTCTGCAGACGCACCGCGCCGATGCGGGTGCTGGTGAGGGCGCGGGCATCGCGGCCATCGGCGAGCACCAGTTCGGTGGAACCGCCGCCGATGTCGAGAATGAAATACGGCTGATCACCGAAGGAGAGGCCCGAGAGCACCCCCAGATAGATCAGTCGGGCCTCCTCCGGCCCGCTCACCAGATCCACCACCAGCCCCAGCTGGTCCTGAAGCCCCTGCAGGAACGAGCGGCCGTTCGGGGCCTCCCGCACCGCACTGGTGGCGGCGGTGACGATCTGTTCCACCCCATGGCTGGTGGCCATGTCCCGGCAGTGGCGCAGGGTCAGGAAGGCGCGCTCGATCGCCTCGGGCGTGAGGTCACCGGAGTCCGGATCCCTTTCCCCCAGCCGGGTGGTGGATTTTTCCGCCAGCACCACCGAGAAACTGCGCAGGACCGGATCGATCGCCGCGACCAGCAGGTGGATGGAGTTGGTGCCGATGTCGATGGCCGCCACCCGCCGTTCCCCGGTGCCGGCGGTGGCGGTGGCGGGGACCGAAGCCAACGCGGCTGACGCCGGATCGGGGATCGGGGGCATGGGGGTCGGCCCGGGCAGCGGCGGCGCCACTTTGCCACCGGGCGCCACTTTGCGACCGACCGCAGGAACGCCGCCGTCAGGAGTTGGATAGGGTGCCGGCATCCACCCGTTGCGAGCGGTGAACGTCCCGATGGCGCCAGGCCGCGCCCAGGCCTGGCTTGAGCTGTTGCGTTGGCACAAGCCCAGCGGCAGGCTCATCCTTCTGATTCCCGCCGGCTGGGCCCTGTGGCTGGGTCCAGCCGTGCCGCCTTCGGCCCCGCTGGTGGGATGGATCGTGCTGGGGGGCCTGGCGGTCAGCGGCGCCGGCTGCGTGGCCAATGACCTCTGGGACCGGCGCATCGATCCCCTGGTGGAGCGCACCCGCCACCGGCCCCTGGCCGACGGCCGCCTCGGTGTGGGCACCGCGGCGGCGCTGCTGCTGCTCTGCCTGGCGGTGGCCCTGGCGGCCCTGCTGGCCCTGCCCGCCGCCAGCCGGGTGCTCTGCGTGGGCCTCGCCCTGGCGACGTTGCCTCTGGTGCTGCTCTACCCCTCCGCCAAGCGCTGGTTCGCCTTCCCCCAGCTGGTGCTCGCCCTGTGCTGGGGCTTCGCCGTGCTGATTCCCTGGGCCGCCGCCCAGGGTGGCCTGCAGGGCGGCACGGGCGGCTGGCCCCTGCTGCTCACCTGGCTGGCGGCGGTGAGCTGGACCTTCGGCTTCGACACGGTCTACGCCATGAGCGACAGGGTCGACGATCGACGCCTCGGGGTGCGCAGCAGTGCCCTGAGCCTGGGCCACCAGGCCCCCCTGGTGGTGGCCCTCTGCTACGGGCTCACCTGCGCGGCCCTGGCCCTGGCGGTGCTCCTGCAGGGGCGGGCGGGTCTGCCGTTCTGGCTGCCCTGGGCCGCCGCCGCCCTGGCCATGCAGCAGCAGGCGGCCCGGCTGCGCCGTCCCGACCTGCCCCGCAGCGCCTACGGCAGGCACTTCGCCATCCAGGTGTGGCTCGGAGGTCTGCTGCTGCTGGCGGTGATCCTCTCCACCAGCACCTGAATCGCCATGGTTGCCGGACTGCCGCCGCCCCATCCACCAGCTCACCAACCGCCGGCCCTGCGACCGGGCGACAGGGTGCAGCTGGTGGCCGCCAGCTCCGCCCTGGCCGATCTGGAACGGCTGCAGGCGGGGCTGGCGGTGCTCGCCAGCTGGGGCCTGGAGCTGGATGACGACCCCACCCGGCTACCGGCCCGCCGCTGGGGCTACCTGGCGGGCCGGGACGCCGAGCGAGCCGGCGACCTGCTGCCCAGGGGCGACCAGGGGAGCCCCCCGGCCCTGCTGGCCTGCGTGCGAGGGGGCTGGGGCTCGGCCCGACTGCTGGAGCGCCCCCTGGAGGCGGCAGGCGGCTGGCTGCTGGGGTTCTCCGATGTCACGTCCCTGCTGTGGCACCGGCTGGCGATGGGACGGGGGGGCGCCGTCCATGGGCCCCTGCTCACCACCCTGGCCATGGAGCCGGCCTGGAGCCGGGAGCGGCTGCGGGCCCTGCTGTTCGGCGAACCCCTCGGCGACCTGGACGGGGAGGGCTGGGGGGGCGGCCAGGCCGAAGGCCCGCTGCTGGCCGCCAACCTCACCGTGGCGACCCACCTGCTGGGCACGCCGCACCTGCCGGATCTGGACGGGGCGATCCTGATCCTCGAAGATGTGGGGGAGGCCCCCTACCGCCTCGACCGCCTGCTCACCCACTGGCGGCTCTGCGGCGCCTTGCAGCGTCTGGCGGGCATCGGCTTCGGCAGCTTCGAAGGGTGTGATGACACCCAGGACGCTGACCGTGACACGCCCCGGTTCAGCCTGGAGCAGGTGCTGCGGGAGCGAACCGCCGATCTGGGCATCCCGGTGCTGGCCGCCCTGCCGGTGGGCCACGGCGGTGTCAATGCCGCCCTGCCCCTGGGGGTTCGCGCTCGGCTCGACGGCGACCGGGGCCGGCTGAGCGTCATCACCGCGGCCCCCTGTGCCGTCAGTCGCCCGTGAGCTTCTCCTCGTCGATGAGCGTGCGGCCGACCAGATGACCATCCCTGAGCAGCTGGCTCACCCGCCAGCGGCGGCGACCGTCGGGACTGCAGCTGATGATCTCGTGGATGTCGGGATCCGCCGGATCCCGGGCGTGCATCACCAGCAGGCTGCCGGCGGCGGGCGCCTGGCCCGGCAGGTCCATCGCCCAGCCCTGGTAGCGCTCGCTGGCGAACCAGACCCGGCCGGAATGGATCTCGCCCTGGGCTTCGAGGCGGCGGAGCGGGGCGTCCTCGGGGCCATGGAGGTTGCTCTGGTGGTAGCGCCAGCGGCCGGCCTGTTGGAACACCCGGATGGTGATCGTGCTGGGGAAGGTCTCCAGCAGGTCGCCCAGGGCGTCGTAGCGGCGGAAGGTGCCGCTCCACACGCCCTGCTGCCCCACCAGCGCCGGCAGATCGGCCCCCATGGTCCCATCGGCCCGGTCGAACAGCAGCCAGCTGAAGCCGTCGATCTCGCCCCGCACCGAGCCATCGGCCAGCCGCAGGCTGCGGTCCCGGTACCAGAGCTGGTCGGGATGGAGGAGCATCTCGAAATCGGCGCAGACCTCGCCGTCCTGAGGATGCCGGTAGCGGCAGGCCCCGGGATCCATGCGGGCGCGGAAGCGGTCGAGGGCCGGCTCCGCCTCGAAGTACAGATCGCAACCCGGGTGGCGATCGAAGGCCTCAGGCCCCAGTGCCTGGACCCGGGCCGCGTCCAGCGCCGGACGGTCGTAGGTGGGGCCCCCCCGGAAGAACAGCTGCTCGGCCCGGACGGTCCCGCGCTGCGGATCCACCCCCAGCACCACCACCCGCTGGCGGTGGGCCAGCTGCGGGGCACTGGCGCGGAACTCCTGGAAATAGAGCACCCACGCTCCGAGCTGGGGCGCCTGCAACCGCTCCACCACCATCGTGCGCAGCTCCCGGGTGAGCTCGGGGGCCACCGGGCCGCCCCTGGCCAGGGTGGCGGCCACCTGGCGGCGGTTGTCGAAGTCCCCCTGCCAGCGGCAGGCGATCGTCTCGAGCTGGGCGGCGCTGTCCATGGGCGGGCTCAGGCCCCACGGGCCGCCAGCACCGCGCTGGCAATGGTGAGATCGAAGCGGGTGGTGAGCTTGATGTTGGACGGCGGTGCCTCCAGCACCCGCACCGGCAGCCCCAGCCGTTCGTAAAGAGCCGCGTCGTCGGTGACGCTCCAGCCCTCGCGCTCGGCCTGCCCGTGGGCCTGGCGCAGCTGGGCCACTCCGAAGCCCTGGGGCGTCTGGGCCGCCCACAGGCCGCTGCGTTCGGGGGTGGCGGTGATCCGGCCACGGCCATCCACCTGCTTGATGGTGTCGGTGACGGGGGTGGCGGCGATGATGCCGGCCCCTTCGGCCATGGCCTCGGTAAGGGCTGTGGCACAGCGCTCCAGCAGCTCCGGTTCCGCCAGGCAGCGGGCGCCGTCGTGGATCAGCACTGCCTCGGCATCGGCGGGCAGGGCCACCAGGCCGCGCCGCACCGAGTCCTGGCGGGTGTCGCCCCCGACGATCCAGGCCACCGGTTCGGCCAGGGAGCGGCGGGGCTCCGCCGCGGCCAGGATCGCCCCGATCGCCGCCTCGTCCTCCGGCCGGCCCATCACCCCGATCCAGCGGATCGCCCCGCAGGCCAGGGCGGCATCGAGGGTCCACGCCAGGACGGGGCGTCCGGCCAGGGGGAGCAGCAGTTTGTTGGTGGCGGCGCCCATGCGGCGCCCGCTGCCGGCGGCGGCGATCAGCAAATGCACAAGCGATGGGCCGCCCGGGCGGAACACTGGAATCCCCTCCATACAATCAGGCCGCAAGGCCCGCCCGACCAAACGCCCGATGCGAGCACTGTTTCTGATCCCGGGTGATGGCGCCAACCAGTTGCAGGCTCTTCCCGCCGTGGCGGCCACTGCTGAGCAACTCCACTTCCAGATTCAGGTGGCCTGCCATCCGTCGCTGATGGCCCTGTGGAAACTGCTGCCGGCGGTGGAGAAGGTCATCCCCTTCAACTTCGGCGACGCCAGCCTGGCCGACTGGGCCAACCTGCTCGGATGCGTGCGGGAGCCCGATTTTCAGGCCTGCATCAACCTGGCCAGCGGGCGTGAGGTGGACCTGATGCTCTCGATGAGCCACATCCCCAACCGGATGGCAGCCGGAGGCTTCTCCGCCACCGAGAAGGTGCAGGTGCCCCAGGGGCTCTGGCCCGCCCAGGCCCTGCAGGCCTACCTGCAGCCGATCGGGGTGAGCCTCGATGCCGCCGCCTTCCGCCTCAGCCTCTCGCGGAGCGCCCTTGAGGAAGCGGGCGCCGCCTTACCGGCCGGGGACGGGCCGATGCTGCTGCTGGCCCCCTCCGGCAGCCCGGGCGACTGGCCAGCCACGGCGTGGCAGGAACTACCCGGCCGCATCGCCGCCACCCTTCCCGGCCTGCGCTCCCTCCAGCTGCCGCCGGACTCTGCGGCCCAGCTGCCAGCCCGGGCCGCCCTGGTGGCCGCCAGCGACGTGGTGCTTGCCAGCGATCCGGCGACCATCGAACTGGCGCTGCTCAGCGGCACACCGGTGGTGGCCCTGGGTCGCGGCAACGACAGCCTGCCGGGCCGCAGCGGAGTACAAGGGCTGGGTTCCCCTGGCACCCTGCGTGATCTCCCCAGCCACGACGTGCTCAGGGCCCTCGGCCTGGGCTGAGCGACGCCGATGACCCGCCTGTGGTTCGCCCGCAGGAAGCGTCCCCCCTCCGCCAGGTCGCGTCGACCCTGGCTCACGCCCCTGATCGCCCTGATCGTGGTGGTCAACGCCAGTGCCATCGGCTACCGGATCACCGAAGGCTGGGACTGGGGGGATTGTTACTGGATGGTGGCCATCACCATCGCCACCATCGGCTATGGGGAGGTGCACCCCCTGACCACAGCCGGACGGCTGATCACCGTGTTCTCCATCGCCGGAGGGCTCGTGGTGGTGCAGCTCACCATCCAGAACCTGGCGGGCCTCTCCGAATCCGGCTACTTCCGGCGCCTGCGACAACGCCGTTTCCGCAACTGGGTCCAAAGCATGAACAACCACGTGATTCTCTGCGGCTACGGCCGCATCGGCCAGGAGATCGCCGATCAGCTGATCAGGGAAAAGGTGCCGTTGCTGGTGGTGGAGCTGGACCAGGCCTGCCGGGATGCGGCGGAGGAGCGGGGACTGCCGGTGCTGTTCGCCGACGCCACCCTCGATGAGACGCTGCTGGAGGCGGGCATCCACCACTGCCGCAGCCTGGTGGCAGCCCTCTCCAGCAACGCCGCCAACCTCTACGTGGTGCTGAGCGCCCGGGGGCTGGCCCCCCGTTGCCGCCTCATCGCCCGCTCCGACAGCGCCGAGGCGGGACGCAAGCTACGCCTGGCCGGCGCCGACCAGGTGGTGAGTCCCTACGTGGCGGGGGGCCGGGTGATGGCCGCCACCGCCCTGCGGCCGCTCGCCGTTGACTTCATGGAGCTGCTGGCCGGCTCCGACTGCGAGGTGGAGGAATTCCAGCTCAGCGAAGACAGCTCCCTGATGGGCGCGCTGCAGGGCCGCAGCCTGGCGGAGATGCAGTTCGGCCGTCGCAGCGGCGCCCAGGTGCTGGCCATCCGCACCCCGGCGCCCGCCGTGGTCAATCCCTACTCCTATCGGGGGACCACCTACGGCACGGGGGAGGCCACGCTGGTCACCAATCCCGGCGGCGACATCCGCCTGGAGGCCGGCCAGCTGCTGGTGGTGATGGGCAGCAAGGAGCAGCTGCAGCGCTTCGCCGAGGTGCTCGGTCCGGCCCTGGAGAGTTCCGACCAGATGGCTGAGTGAGGCGATCGAAGCGGGCAACTGCAAGGCATACGATCGCCTCACCCTGCTCCTGCCGCCATGTCCAGCGCCGCTCCCCTCTCCGGTCAGGTCGCCCTGGTGACCGGTGCCAGCCGGGGGATCGGCCAGGCCATCGCCGAGTCCCTGGCGCTGGCCGGAGCCACGCTGGTGGTGAACTACGCCCGCTCCCCCGAGGCGGCGGCAGAGGTGGTGGCCACGATCACCGCGGCGGGGGGGCAGGCCTGGAGCCACCAGGCGGATGTGTCCGACGAGCAGGCCGTGGAGGCGATGGTGAAGGCGGTGCTGGAGAAGGAAGGGCGTCTCGATGTGCTGGTCAACAACGCCGGCATCACCCGTGACGGCCTGCTGATGCGGATGAAGACCGCCGACTGGCAGAGCGTGATCGACCTCAACCTGACCGGGGTGTTCCTCTGCACCCGCGCCGTCAGCCGCAGCATGCTCAAGGCCCGCCGCGGCCGCATCATCAACATCACCTCGGTGGTGGCCCTGATGGGCAACCCGGGCCAGGCCAACTACAGCGCCGCCAAGGCCGGCGTCATCGGCCTCACCCGCAGCACCGCCGCCGAATTCGCCAGCCGCGGCATCATGGTGAATGCAGTGGCCCCCGGATTCATCGACAGCGACATGACCAGGGATCTCGACAAGGAGCCGATCCTCGCGGTCATCCCCCTGGGCCGCATGGGCCAGCCCGAGGAGGTCGCCGGTGCGGTGCGCTTCCTGGCGGCCGATCCGGCGGCGGCCTACATCACCGGCCAGGTACTGCAGGTGGACGGCGGCATGGTGATGCGCTAGTAGCGATTCACCTACGCTGCAAAGGCTGCTCGCCATACCAATGCTGAGGCCATGCATCAAGAGGCACGCGCAAGCCTCACCAGGGTAGACAATTCACAGGCGGGAGCTTATTCCGATCGCACACTCACAAGGGGGTTGCTCGATGGCCCCACCGGAGATGGATGCTGTCGGCATCCTTCATGGCTTGCCGGAGTCTCCAGAAGGAATTCCGGCGAACCATATCAGAATCATGAACAACTAAAGCGGCCAAGAGACCAAAGGCAGCAATCGATGAAGCCTTGCTGAGAAGTCTGCTGTGTGGGTTCTCTTGGCGGAGTGGCATTTCCGATGCCTTATGCGTTTCGCAATTGGGCTATTGTATGCATTGTGCAAACTTCAAGGAAAATGGCCTGTGTTTCTTCGTGGCCCCCTCACATTCAGAATGACTTGCCCTGTGAGGGGAGGGAAGCACCAAGCCTGCACGTCCCGCTTTGATGACTCAGTGGGCATTTTTCACTGGATCCAATCAGCATCTCCCCAGAGGTGTCCGCATCTACCGGAGGTGGTGCGTCCGGTCAGGACGACCGCTGGAGGACTCACGCTGAGCCGGGGGCCTTCTGACGGTGTTCAAGAACCATGCGAGCGGATCTACGGGGCTGTCAGGCTTGCACCGAGCAATGAACGGGTGTGCTCAATGGCGGAACGTGTGAAAAGCCTGTACACAGCCAAGAAATCAGGTTTGTCAACGTGTTGCCCGTTGCCCCCTCAAGCGCCCGCATCACACCGCACTCCTGGGCACAGGGCATTGACCAATCCCAGTGATCGGGAGTAAAATCAAAGTTAGAATTTTGCAGGACCGCGGCGGATAAGACCGTCAGTTCACAATCTCCTTTATGCCAACGTCTTCGGCAAGTGTTCCTGCTTCAGCACAGGCTGCTCAGTTGACTTCAACGAATCAACTCTGGGCCAGCAAGCGCATCCTCATCACGGGTGGCGCTGGATTCATCGGATCCACTCTGGCACTTCGTCTTGCTGACCTCGGGTGTCGGGTAACGGTGATCGACAGCCTGGTTCCTGAGTATGGTGGCAACCTCTTCAACCTGCAGGACTGCGTAGAGCGCATCCGCATCAACTATTCCGACATTCGCGATACTTTCTCACTCAAGCCATTACTGACGGACGTCGACATTCTTTTCAATCTTGCCGGGCAGACCAGTCATATGGACTCCATGGCAGATCCACATACGGATCTCAACATTAACTGTGGCGCCCAACTGAATCTTCTCGAGACCTGTCGCCGCATCAACCCCACCATACGGATCGTGTTTGCCAGCACGCGGCAGATTTATGGCAAGCCTCACTATCTGCCGGTAGACGAGGATCATCCGATTTCTCCCGTGGACATTAATGGCATTCACAAATATGCTGCCGAGCAGTATTATGGTCTCTATCACAGCCTTTATGGAATTCGATCCTGCATCCTCCGGCTCACCAATACCATCGGGCCTCGCATGCGCATCAAGGATGCCAGACAGACCTTTGTGGGAATCTGGATCCGCCGCCTGCTGGAGGACGATCCGATCGAAGTCTGGGGTGGCGAGCAGCTCAGGGACTTCAATGATGTTGAAGATGTCGTCGACGCCCTGCTCACCGCAGCCTGGAACGAAGGCAGCTATGGGCAGGTCTTCAACCTGGGCAGTGTGCAGAGAATCAGCCTGCGGGAGCTAGCCGAGCTGATGATCAGCCTCTATGGAACCGGCGACCTGGTGATCAAGGACTATCCGGAGGATCGCCGCAAGATCGACATCGGTGACTACTACTCCAGCCATGATAAGTTCAGTAGCATTACGGGTTGGAGCCCCCGGATCCCTCTCGAGCAGACACTGCAGCGCACCATCGCCTACTTCCAGTCGAATCGGCTTCACTATCTCTGATCTGATCTCCTCCACGCTCCTGTCCATGGACTCAGTTGCCAGCATGACCCTGCGGGAACGCTGCAATTTTCCGCTGCTGGACTGCCGGCACTACCGTCTGGTCATCGATGCGGCTGTCGAGCGGGTCGTGGATTCTGGGCAGACCATCCTTTCGGAGGGTGTGCGTGGCTTCGAGGAAGGCTTCGCCGCATGGCTCGGCGGAGGACTCTCGGCCGAGCACTGCCTTGGGGTGGCCAATGGAACCGATGCCCTAGAGCTGGCGATGCGCTGCGTCGGAGTGGAGCCGGGCGAAGGTGTGATCGTTCCCTCCTTCACCGCCTATGCAACCGTGGCGGCGATCCTGCGGATCGGAGCCCAACCCATCTTCGTAGACGTCGAACCTGGACGACCTGTGCTCAGTTTGGTGGAGGTGGAACGCCGGGTGTCGGCAAAGCAGACTTCCCCCAGGATCCGAGCCGTCATTGCGGTGCATCTCTACGGAGAAGCCTGCGATTTGAGCTCCCTTCGCGATCTCTGTAGCCGCAACTCCCTTGCCCTGATTGAGGATTGCGCGCAGGCAACAGGTACGATCTATGCAGAAGACTCAATCGGCACCTGGGGGGATTTCGCCGCCTTCAGCTTTTACCCCACGAAGAATCTGGCCGCTCTCGGCGATGGGGGAATGCTTGTGGTCGGCAAGCAGGCAGAGGCCTCCCTGCTGGCGAAGGCCCGACGCATGCGGCTCTACGGTTGGAACGATCAGAGAGAAGCCGTGCAGTTCGGGGCCAACAGCCGGCTGGATGAGGTGCAGGCATGGATTCTCAGTGGCAAACTCGTGGATTTGGACAAAAAGATCAACTCCAGAAGAAGCCTCGCCCAGCAGTATCATAGGCATCTTTCTCCCTGGGTAGGCCAGATGGGTATCACCTTGCCTGAGGAGGGGACGAACTGGTCACACAGCTATCACCTTTACGTGATCACCGTTGACCCAGCGAAGCGTCACGAGATTCTGTCCAGGGGCGCTTCCGATGGCATTCCTTATGCGGTTCATTACCCGCTTGCCTGCCACCAACATTCCTACATCGCCCAGCAACCTGGAGTTCTGCAGCATCCCCTCCCTCACACCGAACGCCTGGCAGCCAGTGTTCTTTCGCTGCCTTTGAACCCCTACCTCACGGACGATGATGTCCATACGGTGAGCAGGCATCTGTATTCCGTCCTTGCAGACCTATAAGTTGCGATGTCGACGCCCCCCTGCATCGCCTTCAGCCTAATTATTCCAATTTACAAGAGCGAAAGAATCATTGAGCGGCTCGTCTCGCGCCTTGAGGCTCTTGATTTTCCGCAACCATGGCAGCTCATCTTCGTGGATGATGGTAGCCCGGATCGCAGCCATGCCCTCCTCAAGCAAAGACTTAGTCACTCTCCTTTAGCAGCTCTGGTTGTGCGTCACACCCGCAACTTTGGAGAACATCAAGCTGTCCTAACCGGCTATCGCCATGCAGAGGGCGAGTACTTCATTAACATCGACGACGATCTGCAGAATCCTCCCGAGGAAGCACTGCGGTTGCTTGAGCATGCGCGCATGAATCAACTTGATGTGGTCTACGGAAACTATATCGTTAAGAAGCACAATCTATTCCGCAATGCTGGCAGCAGCTTCGCCAATCTTACCGCCCGGCTCCTGCTTGATCTGCCGGATTCCTATTATCTCTCAAGTTTCCGCTGCGTCAGCCGTCTGATCGGCGAGAAGATCGCCGAAAACAGCAGTCCCTATGTCTACATCGATGGCATGCTTTCCCAGTCCACCAGTCTGATCAGTAGCCTGGATGTACGTCATGATCCACGGGATGACGGCACCAGTGGCTACAACCTACGTCGTCTGATCCGCCTCTGGCTGGTTATCCTCACCAGCTTTTCACTGATGCCCCTTCGCATTGCCACCCTCGTGGGCCTAGGGGCGGCTGCTCTTGGTGGGCTGAGCCTCATCTACATCCTCGTCAGCGCCGCCTTCGGCGCGGTGGAGGTGGTGGGTTGGGCCTCGGTGATCTCGTCCATCCTCTTCTTTGGCGGCATTCAAAGCCTGCTGCTGGGTGTTGTGGGGGAATACATCGGAAGGGTTTATCTCACTGTGTACGGCAAACCGCAATCCAATATTCGCTCGGTGGAGTGGTGCGGGTACCACGAACCGCCTCTGGATCGGCAGCCACCTCGGTCCACCAAAGCCTGATGAACCGGGTCCCCCGGCTACGCCAGATTCCCCTTCTTCGCTTCACCGTGGTGCGCTTCGGCATCGTGTCTTTGCTTGGGGAGGGTCTTTACTTTCTCCTTTACGGCCTGTTCCTAACCCTCACCGGCAGCACCTCTTCCACCCTCGCCCTCGCCGGAGGCCTCTGCATCCTCGTGAACGCCTATTCCCACTCCCGGATCACCTTCCGGGTGCGGTTCAGCAAGCGACTGCTGATGGGCTATCTGCTCATCCAGTTGTTCGGGTTCGGTCTGGCCTTTCTGAGCGGTCTGGCACTGGAGCAAGCGGGCACCGGCAAGTGGTGGATCGCCCTGATCACCTATGTGCTTTGGAGCACCGCCTCCTTTATTCTCACCAGGGTGTTGTACAGAGCCAAAAGCGACCGGCCGAAGTCTGACCACACCAACCCCCTCCCGGAGACGGTTAAACCCCATGCAAATCGATGAGTATCGGAAGCTGGCTGAGACGGAGGATGCCATGTGGTACTTCCATGCCCTCAACCGGCGCATGCTTCTTCCCTTGCAACGTTGGCGAGGCAAGCCTGCACGCGTTCTCGACGCCGGCTGCGGAACGGGCGGGCTGATTCGCACCCTCTCCAGTCAAGAGCCCCACTGGACCATCACCGGACTTGACTTCTCGCCGATTGCCTGCACCCTGGCCCGTGAGAGCACCTCAGCGGAGACTGTGCAGGGCTCTATCACGGACCTTCCGTTTCCCGAGGCGAGTTTCGACATCGTCACCTGCGCCGATGTTCTCTCCCAGGTGGAGGACGGATCCGCAGCTCTGCGTGAATTCGCGCGTGTGCTGCGACCAGGCGGTGTGGTGGTGATCAACGTGGCCGCCTATCGCTGGATGTGGTCCTACCACGACCAAACTTGCGAAACGCGTCATCGCTATCGCAGAAGTGAACTGCTGAGCATGGTGCAAGCGAGCGGTCTGCGACCCCTCCAGGCAAGTTATGCCAATATGTTTGTTTTTCCGCTCATCATCGCGCGCAGGAAATTGTTCCCCCCCCGAGCCGCCACCAGCGACGTGCAGACATACCCACCTGCGGTGGAGAGCGTCTGTGGTGCGCTGGCAAGAGTGGAACACGCATGGCTCAGCAGAGGTCAATCTCTCCCAACAGGTTGCTCTGTTTTCCTGGCCGCCAGTAAGTCCTGAAGGAAATTTCTGCCTGGGACGGCTATGAGGTCATTGATTACGGGGCCTTGGGGAAGGCTGTGGCCTCGGTGCAAGGGAACGGTTCTGGGAGGGTCAGCTGGGGGGATCTCCCTGCGTTGAACGCAGAGAGCCAAGGTCCTCACGCAGCTTGCGGATGCGCTGCAGCAAGCGCAGACGGCGGCTGCGGGCGGTGAGGGTGAGGAACAGCCGGATCGGCACATAGACCAGGGCCATCAGCAGGCCGAGGGCGGCGATCAGCAGAAACACCATTCCATCGGCGGTGGTGCTCGGTACCAGGGCCGATTCAGTGGCCGCGCTGTCGAGGGTCTGCTGCAGCAGGTCTTCCATGGTTCGAAGGTACCTCCTGCAACGCGGGGCCGCTGCCTTGGGTGGATGGGGCATTCGGCTTTCCCCACCGAGGGACGGCTGCCTTTGGCGGGGTCGCCGTGGGACGCTGCGACTGCTGCTCCTACCTACCCCGTCGATGGCCAAACTGATCCGGTTCGCCGATGCCTCCCGCGACTCCCTGGAGCGGGGCGTCAATGCCCTGGTCGATGCGGTGAAGGTCACCATCGGTCCGAAGGGTCGCAACGTGGTGCTTGAGAAGAAGTTCGGCGCCCCCGACATCGTCAATGACGGGGTCACCATCGCCAAGGAGATCGAGCTCGAGGATCCCTTCGAGAACCTGGGCGCCAAGTTGATCCAGCAGGTGGCCTCGAAAACCAAGGACACCGCCGGTGACGGCACCACCACTGCAGCTGTCCTGGCGCAGTCCCTGGTGCATGAGGGCCTGCGCAACGTGGCCGCCGGTGCCAGCCCCATCGCCCTCAAGCGCGGCATGGAACAGGCCACGGCCCTGGTGGTGGCCGGCATCGCCGCCCGCTCCCGCGCCGTGGCGGGCGATGCGATCCGTCAGGTGGCCACGGTGAGTTCGGGCAACGACGAGGAAATCGGTCGCATGATCGCTGAAGCCGTCGAGAGGGTGAGCGCCGACGGCGTGATCACCGTGGAGGAATCGAAATCCCTGGCCACCGAACTGGAGGTGACCGAAGGCATGGCCTTCGATCGCGGTTACTCCTCCCCCTACTTCGTCACCGATCAGGACCGGCGCGAATGCGCCTTCGACAATCCCCTTCTGCTGATCACCGATCGCAAGATCAGCACCGTGGTCGACCTGGTGCCCGTGCTGGAGGCCGTCTCCAGGAGCGGCCGACCCCTGGTGATCCTGGCCGAGGAAGTGGAGGGCGAAGCCCTGGCCACCCTGGTGGTGAACAAGACCCGGGGCGTGCTCCAGGTGGCTGCCGTGCGGGCCCCGGGCTTCGGTGACCGCCGCAAGGCCATGCTCGAGGACATCGCCATCCTCACCGGGGCCACGGTGATCAGTGAGGACAGGGCCATGACGCTGGACAAGGCCACCCTGGCCGACCTGGGCCATGCCCACCGCATCACCATCAGCAAGGACGACACCACGATCGTGGCGGCCGACGACCAGCGCACCGCCGTGACCGATCGGGTGGCCGCGATCAAACGGGAGCTGGAGGCCACCGATTCCGACTACGACCGCGAGAAACTCAACGAACGCATCGCCAAGCTGGCCGGCGGTGTCGCCGTGATCAAGGTGGGTGCCCCCACCGAGACCGAACTCCGCAACCGCAAGCTGCGCATCGAGGATGCCCTCAATGCCACCCGGGCGGCCATCGATGAGGGCATCGTCGGCGGCGGCGGCAGCACCCTGATCCAGCTCACCGAGGAACTCGGAGCGCTGGCCAGCCGCTGCGACGGCGATGTCCGCACGGGGGTGGAGATCGTGCAGCGGGCCCTGTCGGCGCCGGCTCGCCAGATCGCCATCAACGCGGGAGCCAACGGCGACCTGGTGGTGCAGCAGATGCTCAGTGAGGGCAAGGGGTATAACGCCCTCACCGACACCTACGAAGATCTGCTCGCCGCCGGCATCCTGGATGCCGCCAAGGTGGTGCGCCTCGCCCTGCAGGATGCGGTCTCGATCGCCTCGCTGCTGATCACCACCGAGGCCGTGATCGCCGACAAGCCGGAACCCCCCGCCCCTCCGGCGGGCGATGGCGGCATGGGCGGCATGGGTGGCATGGGTGGCATGGGAATGCCCGGCATGATGTGAGGCCGCCGGGGCCGGTGGGGCCGACGCTCAACCGGCCATGGCCCGCGCATAGGCGGCCACCTGCAGATCCACGCCGGTGATCGCCGTTCCCACCACGACGGCATCGGCGCCGCAGCCCAGGGCGCGGCACGCGTCCTGTTTGGTGGCGATGCCGCCTTCGCAGATCAGCGCTACCGCCTCGGGAAGCTCGCGCCGCAATGGCCCCAGCAGGTCCCAGGCCGGGGGCGGCTGCGAGGCGGTGGCCTCCGTGTACCCGTAGAGGGTGGTGCCCACCCAATGGCACCCCAGGGCCGCCGCCCGCACCCCGTTCACGAGGCTGTCCACATCCGCCATCAGCGGTGCCCCCAGATCCTCCCGCACGCGCGTGATCAGGGCCTCCAGCGCCTGGCCCTCGGGCCGGGGACGGTCGGTGGCGTCGATCGCCACCACATCGGCTCCGGCCGCCCAGACGGCGCGGATCTCCTCCCAGCCGGGGGTGATGTACACGGCGCTGCCCGGGAAGCTGCGCTTCCAGAGGCCCACGATCAGGGCGTCGGGGCAGCGGCGCCGCACCGCGCCGATGTGCTCCAGACTCTCAATTCGCACCCCGGCGGCCCCCTGGCGCAGGCTGGCTTCCGCCATGGCGGCGATCACGGCCGGATCGCGCATCGGCGAGCCCTCCGGTGCCTGCACCGACACGATCAGGCGACCGTTGAGTTCGGCGCGTTCAGGCAGGGGAGGAGACGACACCATGGACGACGGCTGGGGGAGATCAGCTGGCGCGGCGATGCTGGGGAGCACCGGAAAGCCAGGAGCGCAGGTCGGCCAGGGTTGGGGGCGCTGGGGCCGGGGTCGTGCCTGTTGACAGGACGCTGAGGTGCGAGGCTTCGGGCAGGGATTTGGCGCGGGGCGCCGGCTCAGGCGCCAGCTCGAAGGCCGTCGCGGGGGTGGTGGCAGGGGCCTCCCCGGCGCAGGCAAGAGGGGTCGAGAAGGCGGCTTCAAGGGCCGCGAAGGCATCGTCCATCCCGGCGGTGGTTCTCCCCCCTGCCGCTCCCTCCACTTGCTGCCGCAACCAGTCGCCGGCCTCGGTGCCCTGCTGGACGATCACGCTGCAACGTCGAAACCGCTCCAGGGAGACCACCCCATGGCGATGGGCCCACTGGCGGGTGAGACGGGCCGTGGCGGTGGCATCCCTGCGGCGGACGGCCTCGAGAAGCAGGCCGGAAAGCTCGGGCCGGGAAGGGGGCAGGGGCACGGAGGGGGGCGTCAGGTGAGCTTGCGATCCAGCATCGGGCGGATCAGCAGGAACAGACCCGCGGCCAGGCCCGCCAGGATGGCGAGGCAGGTAGCGGCGTTGAGGGACCCGTAGGGAGCCACCAGCACCACGTCGGTGAGGTGGAAGGACCCCGCGTAGGCGGCGCGAATCGGTTCAATCGCGAAGGTAAGGGGATTCAGGGCCGCCAGCCAGCCCAACCAGGTGGGCATGAATGAAATCGGCGCCAGCGCAGTGCTGGCGAACAGCAGGGGAAGGTTGGCCACGAAGATCACCGCGATCAGCTCGATATGGCCCGGCAGAGCGAAGGCCAGCCCGAGGCTGAGGGCGGTGACGGCGAAGACCAGCAGCAGCAGGGTGACCAGCACCAGGAGCAGCCCAGCCCCTCCGGGCCAGCCATAGCCCAGCAGGGCAGCGGTTGCCATGATTGCCAGACTCTGCACAAGGCTCAGGCTGGTGATGTAGAGCACCGAGGCGAAGACGATCGAACTGCGGGAGCGCAGCGGTGCCACCAGCAACCGGTTGAGGAAGCCGAATTCACGGTCGAACATCACTGGCAGGCCGGCGTTGAGGGCGGCACTGAAGGCCGTGAAGACGATCACCCCGGCGCCCAGGAAGCGGCCGTAACTGATGCCGCCGGGGAGCAGGCCCTCCGGGGCGTTGGCGAACAGGGCCCCGAACAGCACCAGCCAGATCAGCGGCTGCAGCACTCCTGCCACAAGGGTGGACGGTCGCCGGGCCAGCTGGACGAACAGGCGCCGGGTGAGGGCGAGCGTCTCCTGGGTGATCTCGGCCAGGGCCGAGGGCTCACCGCTGAGAGCGGGGACAGGGGCAATGGAAGGGCTGGCGCTGGTCATGGGGAATCAGGGAATCGGGTCATCGCATCGACTGCTTGCGTTCCTCCTTGAGGTCCCGGCGACCCGCCACGGAGAGTTCCGCGTCACTCAGGGTGCGACCGGTGGCCTGAAGGTAGACGTCATCCAGGCTGGGGCGGCTCTGGGCCAGGGCGAACACCGGCAGATGGGCCTCGGCCAGCTGCCGCCGCAGGATCTCCACCACCCCACTGTCCTCCACCACCAGGTTGAGGGAATAGCCCTGGGCCCGGTTGACCACCACCTGCCTGACACCACGGCAGGCCTGGAGAAGATCCCGCACCCGGAACGCCTCCTGCTCATCGCTGAACTCCCGCACCCGGAGCGTCACCCGGTCGCCGCCGAGGGCGCCCTTGAGGGAAGAGGGGGTGCCTTCGGCGATCACCCGGCCGCCATCAATGATGGCCAGCCGGTCGGCCAGGGCATCCACTTCCTCGAGGTAGTGGCTGCTGAGCAGCACCGTGGTGCCCTGATCGCGCAGCTGCTGAAGCACCTGCCAGATGGTGGCGCGGCTCTCGATGTCGAGGCCCACCGTGGGTTCATCGAGCACCAGCACCCTGGGGCGGTGCAGCAGGCCGGCCGCCAGGTCGAGGCGACGGCGCATGCCGCCGGAGTAGCTGCCGCAGCGGCGGTCGATCCAGGTACCCATGGCGAGGAGCTCGATCAGCTCGGCGGTGCGGGCCAGGCGGTCGGCGGCACCCATGTGGTGGAGGGCCGCCTGAAGGTGCAGCAGCTCCCTGCCGCTGAGGATCTTGTCGATGGCCGCATCCTGGGCGACGTACCCCAGCAGGCGCCTGACGGACCGGGGTTCGGCCAGGCCATCCACCCCGGCCACGTGGACCTGGCCGGCATCGGGAGCCAGCAGGGTGCAGAGGATGCGCAGGGCCGTCGTCTTGCCGGCGCCATTGGGTCCGAGCAGCCCATAGAGGGAGCCCGCAGGCACACTCAGGGAGAGGTCGTCCAGGGCCTGCACCGGTTCAACCTTGCGGCCGCCGAAACGCTTGCTGAGGTGCTGGAGCTCGATCAAGCCGGGATCAATCGCGAAGGGCCGGAAGCCAGGTCAATCTAGGCAGCTGCCGTGGGAGCCAGATGGAGAGCAGCGGCCACCAGAGCACCCGGCGCGCCGGCGCTGGCCAGGGGCGTGCGGGCCAGCACCAGCAGCAGGCAGATGCCAAAGAGGTAGAAGATCGACCAGCGGAACAGGCTTCTGGCGCGGCGGGGATCGCTGGGATCCTCCAGCAGGCTGGCGCTGAGCTGGAGCAACCTTCCGTTGAAAGGAAGCACCAGCAGGCCGTAGAGCCAGCCTCCACTGGGAAGGGCGATCACACCCACCAGGCTCATGGCCACCGTCACCCAGCTGTAGCGGCGGATCGCCCCAGCCGTGACCTCCAGACCCTTCACGACCGGCAGCATCGGGATACCGACGGAGCGGTAGTCCTCGTGGAGCAGCAGGGCCAGGGCCCAGAAATGGGCGGGCGTCCAGACCATCACCAGGCTGAACAGCCACCAGCTGCTCCAGCCGAGGTGGCCGGTGGCGGCGGCCGCCCCCACCAGGGGGGGAATGGCGCCGGCGATGCCGCCGATGACGATGTTCTGGGTGGTGCGTGGCTTGAGGAGGGCCGTGTAGAGCAGCACGTAGCTGCACAGGCCCAGCAGGGCCAGGGAGGCGGCCAGGGCGTTCACGCCCAGGACGAGCACCAGCACCGAAGCGACCGTGAGGCCGACGGCAAGGGCGAAGGCCTGGCGTTGGGCCAGTCGGCCCGAAGGCAGCGCACGGCGGCTGGTCCGCTGCATGCGGCCGTCGAGTTCCTCCTCCCAGAGGCAGTTCAGGACACCGGCCGCCGCCGAGGCCATCGAGCCACCCACCAGGGTGCAGACCATTCGCACCGGATCCAGGGGCCAGGCCGCCGTGAGGGCCATGCCCCCGACCGTGGTGGCGAGCAGCAGCGGGATGAGCCTTGGCTTGGCCACCTCAAGCCAGGCCGGCAGCTTCACGGAAGGTCGGATCGCTGCCGGCGCAGGGGATGCGGCGATGGCCGACACGGCGCTGACACTAACCATGGGCCACCTCGAGACGGGTAGGAACGGAAGGGGACGGGAACGACAGCCCCCAGAGGCCACCGAGCACGCCCACCAGCAGCGCGGCGGTGAGCTGGTGAGCGACGGTGACGGCGGGAACGGCGAGCTGGAGCCGCAGGGTGAAGACCCCGAGGGCCACCTGAACCAGCACCAGAGCGGCGGCGGCGAACGCCAGGCCCTGCAGGCGCCGGTGACCGGCCGGCAGGGCCACCGAGCCGGCGGCCAGCAGCAACACCGCAACGGCCGCCGGATAGGCCCCCTGCCGATGCAGCAGCAACCAGCGGCAACCCTCGCCGGCCTGCAGACAGAGATCGGCGGCCCAGCGGCTGGCCATGGCCCCACCCAGCAGGCACTGGGCGCCGAAGAGCAGGGCCGCCAGAACCGGAAGGGAGGGCCACCAGCGCGGCAGGGCACTCGCATCGGCGTCAGCCACCTGCACCTCGGCGCACGCCAGGCCCTGGTGCATGGCGCTCAACAGCAGCACCAGGCTGAGGGCCGTGGCCAGATGCAGGGTGACGGTGGGAGCGGCCAGCTGGCTGAGCACGGTGAGGGCTCCGAGCCCGCCCTGCACAGCCACCAGGACCAGAGCCAGGCCGGAGCTCCAGGGCAGCCAACCTGGAAATCGGGCACGGAACCGCAGGCTGAGGGCGAACAGCAGCAGGAGGGCGACACCCACCAGGAAGGCGTCGAGACGGTGAAACCATTCCAGGAACACCTGGAGATTCCACTGCTGGCCGGGCCAGAGCACCCCATAGCAAAGGGGCCAGTCCGGGCAGGCCAGGCCCGCCTCCATCACCCGCGTGGCACCGCCGATGGCCACCAGAGACACCAGGGCGACGACGAGGTGGGCCGTGAGCAGGGGCACCAGGCGCAGGGGCCAGCCGGCCACTGCGGTGGACAGGGGCCGAGGCAGGGGTTGCGCGGAGGGCGCCACGGCCATGAACAGGTGCTCTTCTGGGCACTCAAGTTAGCGGGCATTGAAAGATGTGCGAATCAGCACATCGTGCGAACTGAATGTGAAATTTCTCCGAAATTGCCTCTCTGGCTACAACGAACGCACGGCCCGCGAACGGCCTTCCATAAGCTGTTGAGATCAGGAGCTCTCCAGCCTCCCGAGCGCCGTCCCGCCGCCGCCACCGTGCCGATTCCCTCCTCCCTGGTCACCCTGCTGGTGGGCATGGCGCTCGTCCTGTCCGGTCTGTGGGTGGGCTACAACGTCGACCTCCTCCCCCTCGACGCCAGCGCTAACGCGCCTGTCTACGACTCCCTGTTCCGGGTGCTGTTCAGCATCGGCACGATCCTGTTCCTAGGCATCGTCGGCCTGGTGGTGTTCAGCCTGGTGCGGTTCCGCCGTCGGGCCGGCGACCAAACCGACGGGCTGGCGATCGAGGGGAACCTGCCTCTCGAGCTCGTCTGGACGGCGATCCCGGCGATCGTGGTGCTGTTCGTGGGCCTCTACAGCTACGACATCTACCAGCGGATGGGTGGCATGAGCAGCCTCAACGACCATTCCGCCATGCATCAGATGCCCGCGATGGAAACCATGGAGGCCTCTGCCATCGCCGTCGAGGGCGGCAAGGAGCCCGCAGCCCGTGTCTGGGGGGGCATCGGCACCGGGGCCGGCGAGGCCAATGTCCTGCCGGTGGAGGTGACGGCGATGCAGTTCGCCTTCATCTTCCACTACCCCGAAGCAGACATCACCAGTGGCGAGCTCCACGTGCCCAATGGCCGGCCGGTGGAGCTGCGCATGAAGGCGAACGACGTGATCCACGCCTTCTGGGTGCCCCAGTTCCGGCTCAAGCAGGACGTGGTCCCCGGCCAGCCCACCGTGCTCACCTTCACCCCCACCAAGGCCGGCAGCTACCCGATCATCTGCGCCGAGCTCTGCGGCCCCTACCACGGCGGTATGCGCTCCACCGTGGTGGTTCACGAACCCGATGCCTATGACGCCTGGCTGCAGAAGAACAGCCCCGTGAAGGCCACGGTCGCCAGCGCGCCGAGCACCCCCACCGCCTGATCGACCGATCCCCAGGTCCCCACTCCGTCCGCTCCTTCCTGCCCCGATGACCGTCGCTTCCCCCAACGACTTCCAGGACAGCCTCCAGCCCCAGGGCTGGCTGCGCTATTTCAGCTTCAGCCTCGATCACAAGGTGATTGGCCTCCAGTATCTGGTGACCGGCTTCCTCTTCTATTTCATCGGCGGCGCCATGGCGGGGGTGATCCGTGCCGAGCTGGCCAGCCCGATCTCCGATTTCGTCAGCCGGGAGACGTACAACGAGGTTCTCACACTGCACGGCACAGTGATGATCTTCCTGTGGATCGTGCCGGTGGTGAATGGCGGCTTCGGCAACTACCTGATTCCCTTCTACGTGGGCGCCAGGGACATGGCCTTCCCCAGGCTCAACGCCGTGGCCTTCTGGATGATTCCTCCGGCGGGGATCCTGTTGATCGGCAGTTACTTCATCACCGGCTCAGCCCAGTCCGGCTGGACGGCCTATCCCCCTCTGAGCCTCACCACCCCCGCCCTGGGCCAGGTGGTGTGGATCGTGAGCGTGCTGCTGCTGGGGGGCAGCTCGATCTTCGGCGGCATCAACTTCATCGCCACCGTGCTCAAGCTGCGGCGGCCGGGGCTGCGACTGATGCAGCTGCCCATGTACTGCTGGGCGATGCTCGGCACCAGCATCCTGGTGGTGCTCTCCACCCCCGTGCTGGCCGGCACCCTGTTGCTGCTCAGCTTCGACATCGTGGCCCACACAGGCTTCTTCAACCCCGCCCTGGGTGGAAATGTGGTGGTGTACCAGCACCTGTTCTGGTTCTATTCCCATCCAGCGGTCTACATCATGGTGCTCCCGGCCTTTGGACTGGTGAGCGAAATCCTGCCTATCCACGCCCGCAAGCCCCTGTTCGGCTACACCACCATGGTGTATTCGATCATGGCCATCGTGGTGCTCGGCCTGGTGGTCTGGGCCCACCACATGTTCACCAGCGGCACCCCGCCCTGGATGCGTCTCTTCTTCACGATCGCCACATCATTCATCGCCGTGCCGACGGGCATCAAGTTCTTCAACTGGTTGGCCACCCTCTGGGGCGGAAAACTGGCCCTGAACAGCGCCATGCTGTTCTCCTGCGCCTTCATCGTCAACTTCGTGTTCGGCGGGATCACCGGAGTGGCCCTGGCCCAGGTCCCCTTCGACATCCATGTGCACGACACCTACTTCGTGGTCGGCCACTTCCACTACATCGTCTATGGCGGAACGGTGTTCGTGATCTTCGCCTCCATTTACCATTGGTATCCGAAGTTCACCGGCCGCCTGCTCAATGAAGATCTGGGCCGGCTGCATTTCCTGCTCACTTTCGTCGGTTTCAACCTCTGCTTCGCGCCCCAGCACTGGCTTGGCCTCAACGGCATGCCGCGACGGGTTGCCGAGTACGACCCCAGCTTCACCACCCTCAACCAGATCAGCAGTGTGGGGGCCCTGCTGATGGCCATCAGCAGCCTGCCCTTCCTCTACAACGTCCTGGTGAGCGCCTTCCGCGGCCAGGTGGCCGGCGACAACCCCTGGAACGCCCTGACCCCCGAATGGCTCACCTCCTCGCCACCGCCGGTGGAGAACTGGATCGGTGAAGCGCCGCTGGTGAAACACCCCTACGGTTACGGCGTTGAGGAAGACACCCTGAGCGTGGAGGCCGCCACCGGCAGGGACCTCTGGAGCGGCGCCGGACGCCGCTGATCGCCCCACCGCTTTCCATTCCCCGCACTCCCCACTCCGTCGCCCCATGACCAGCCTCGCCACCAGCACCAGCACCGCCGAGGTGGCCACCGCCGAGGCCCATGGCGGCCATGCGGATCTGAGGCTTTTCGGCCTGGCCACCTTCTTGGTGGCCGATGGCATGACCTTCGCGGGCTTCTTCGCCGCCTATCTCACCTTCCGTGCGGTCAATCCCCTGCCGGCAGGATCCACCTATGAGCTGGAACTGCTGCTGCCCTCAATCAACACCATGCTGCTGCTGGTGAGCAGCTACACCTTCCACCGCTCCGGCCGCAATCTGCTGCTGGGCCAGATGGGCCCCTGCCGTGGCTGGCTGCTGCTCACAGCAGCCCTTGGGGCGGCCTTTCTGGGGGGGCAGATGGTGGAGTACTTCTCGCTGCCCTTCGGCCTCACCGACAACCTCTTCGCCAGCACGTTCTATGCGCTGACGGGCTTCCATGGACTGCACGTCACCCTCGGGGTGATCTGCATCCTTCTGGTCTGGTTCCAGACCCGCAGCGGCGGTCGCGTCACCAGTGCCGCCCCCTTCGGCCTGGAGGCCGCAGAGCTCTACTGGCATTTCGTCGACGGCATCTGGGTGGTCCTTTACGGAATTCTTTACCTGCTCTGATTCCCTGACTGTTGCCTGTTCAGCACCATGATCGGCACAATCAATTAAGAAGTTTCCGTCTGGCCGGCTGATGGGTGCCCAGAAAGGACCAGCCTATGAGAACAGTTCCGCCGCGTCCGTCATGTTGGAAGGCCAGGCGTTGCTGGAGAGAGCCCGTTCGCTGAGCAATCGCCCTGAGGACCAGATCGCCCGTGCCTGCGGCTATGTGGGGCCGAGCGGCAGGGTGCTCAAGAAGAACTTCTACCGTGCCCTTGTGGCGGCCAAGGGCTACACCCTGCCGTCAACTGGTGCCGGCGGTGGCGCTGCCAGTGGGGTGGCCAAGGGACGTCAGGCCGAATTCCGCACCCGGGTGCATGGCAACGGCAACCTGCTGATCGGCCAGGCCTATACCCGGCGCATGGGGCTGGAGCCTGGCCAGGAGTTCAGAATCGAGATCCACAAGGAAACCGGATCGATCTGGCTCCTGCCCCTGGATGGCGCCAGCGGCGAAAACCTATCCTGAGCAGCGGCCATCCAAGGTCCGTCAGTCGTCTTCGGGATGGAAGCTGGCGCTGAAGCGCAGCAGGTCGATGCCGCTGAAGAGGAAGCTGATGCCGACCAGGGTGCCCACCACCCAGAGCAGGCTCCAGAACTTCAGCGTGAGGATCAGCAGCCCCAGGGTGAGGGTCACCAGGCCGTTCACCAGTCCCCAGCGCCAGCCGACGATGTGACGGTGGGAGCTGGCGACCAGGGCCTCCACCACGCCCTCCACCAGGAACACCACGCCAATGGCCAGCGCCAGCGCTGCCATCGGGATCGCCGCCGCCGCCGGACCTGCAGCCATCTGCTGGATCATCCAGACCCCCAGGACCAGGAACAGGGTGGAGGTCACCAGACGCCAGAAGGTGATTCCCCTGCTCAGCCCCGGGGAGCGCAGCAGGGAACTGATCCACCCCACCAGGCCCCCCACCAGGAAGGCGATGGCGACCATGGCCGTGACCCACTTGGAGGCCAGCACAGGGAAGACCAGGGCCAGCACCCCGAGCACAAGCAGCATCACCCCCTCCGCCAGGGTGAAGGCGCGCAGGGCCGCTCCCATGGACTGACGGGAGGACGGGGCCTCGTGGGTGAGCATCTTCGCCGTTCTCACTGTCGTCAGCGTGACCAGGGCGCCCGCTGCTGACAACGGACGTTGATGTCTCGCAGCATCCGAAAGGACAAAGGATCCGGTCCTGGCCGTCTAACCCCAGCCGTGCTCCGCCAGCCAGGCGGAAGAGAGCGTGGCCTGCGCCGCCGCCGTCGCGGCAGGCCGCAGCAGCTGTTCGGTGTACTTGGCCAGCAGATCGGCCTCCAGATTGACTCTCTCGCCCACCCGGCGCCCCGCCAGGGTGGTGCTGGCCCAGGTGGTGGGAATCACAGCGATCCAGAAGCGGCTGCCATCGGGCTTGCAGCCGGCCACCGTCAGGCTGATGCCATCCAGCGCCACGCTCGCCTTCTCGCACACATAACGGCCATAGGCGGGATCCAGCCAGGCCACCTCGAGCCGCCAGGAGTCGGGCTGCCGGTGGATGGCGGTGATCTCCCCGAGGCCATCGACGTGACCGCTGACCAGGTGGCCTCCGAGCCGGTCGACCAGGCGCAGGGCCGGTTCCAGGTTGACCAAGCCGCCGCAGGCGGCCCGCTCGGCCAGGGTGCTGCGGCCGAGGGTCTCCTCGCTGACATCGGCCTGGAAGCCGCCAGCCAGGAGCTCGGCCACGGTGAGGCAGACCCCGTCCACGGCCACGCTGTCCCCCAGCGACAGGGGGCCGAGTTCGGTGCGCACCCGCACACCTGACGGGCTCCGCTCCAGCCTGCCGATGGCCTGCACCAGTCCGGTGAACATTCCCTGAGGCGGCGGCACTGGCCATAATCGTTTCACGGGGACCATCACGCGTGAGGAGCGGGCCCGACCATGGTTGAAATGTGTGTCGCCGGAATCGCCCTGGATGCAGCCAGCCGGAGCCCCATCGTGCTGCTGCGGGACCCTGCCGGCCGGAGGCAGGTGCCGATCTGGATCGATCAGGCCCAGGCGCAGAACATCCTCTCGGGGCTGAACAAGGAACGGCCGCCCCGGCCCCTCAGCCATGATCTGATGGCCAACCTGCTGGAAGCCGGCGGCCTGCAGCTGGAGCGGGTGATCATCCACACGATCGAGGACAACACCTTCCGGGCGGTGCTCAAGCTTCAGAACGGCACCGACCGGCCCATCGAGCTGGACGCCAGGCCCAGCGATGCCATCGCCCTGGCCCTGCGCACCGACAGCGGCATCTGGATGCTCGAGGAGGTGGTGGCCGATGCCTCGATTCCGGTGGATGCGGAGGCCGATGCCGAAGACCAGGAGGATTTTCGCCGCTTCCTCGACCGCACCAGCCCGGCCGAACTGATCCGCCACATCGGCCGAACGGTCGCCGAGACCGATCTCGGCCCGGAGGAAGCCCCCGAGGGCGGCGGCCCTGGCGCCTGATCCCCAGGCGCCGCCGCTGCCGGCAGGCCTGCGACCGTTCGGACGGGGGAGGCCGGTGTCGCCGTTCACCCTCGGCACGATGCGGGCCCTGGACAGCCCGGAGGCGATGGACGCTGTACTGGTCGCGGCCCTGGCGGCCGGGATCAACCACATCGAAACCGCCCCCGCCTACGGTCCGGCCGAGGCCTTCCTCGGCAGGGCCCTGCAACGGCTGGGGGAGCGCGATCCGGCCGGCCGCTCCGCCCTGGTGCTCACCAGCAAGCTGCTGCCGGGGCCGCACCTGGAGGAAGGCCGCTCCCAGCTGCGGGCCTGCCTGAAGCGGCTGGGGATCGAGCGGCTCGACAACCTGGCGGTGCACGGCCTCAACCGCCCGGAGCATCTGGCCTGGGCCCTGACGGGGCCAGGCGCCGAGCTGCTGGCCTGGGCCACGGGTGAGGGGCTGGTGGGCCAGGTGGGCTTCAGCAGCCACGGGGACACGGCCCTGCTCGTGGCGGCCCTGGAAAGCGGCCGCTTCAGCTTCTGCAGCCTGCACCTGCATCTGTTCGACCAGGAGAGGCTGCCCCTGGCCCGCCACGCCCTGGCGGCGGGAATCGGTGTGATGGCCATCTCCCCGGCGGACAAGGGCGGCCGTCTCTATGCCCCCCCCGCCGAGCTGTCAGTCGACTGCGCTCCTTTCGCGCCCCTGGAACTCGCCTACCGCTTCTTGCTGGCCGAAGGGATCAGCACCCTCACCCTGGGGGCCGCCCGGCCCCAGGACCTTGCCTGGGCCGTTCGCCTGGCCGACGCCGGTGTGCCCCCCAGCGCCGCCGAACGGCAGGTGCTGGCGGCGGCACTGGCGCGCCTGGAGGCGGCCGGGAGGGAGCGCCTCGGAGCCGACCACTGCGGCCAGTGCCGCCAGTGCCTTCCCTGCCCCAACTCCGTTCCGATCCCCGCCCTGCTGCGGCTGCGCAACCTGGCGGTGGGGCATGGCATGGAGCCGTTCGCGACCGAGCGCTACAACCTGATCGGTCGGGCCGGCCACTGGTGGGAGCAGGTGGATGCCTCCGCCTGCGGGCGCTGCGGCGCCTGCCTGCCCCGCTGCCCGCTCCAGCTGCCCATCCCCGACCTGCTGGCCGACACCCACCGTCGCCTGGCGGCCGCGCCACGTCGCCGCCTGTGGGGCTGAGTCCCGGCGGCCCCGCTAGGCCGTAGGGACGGGGGCGGCGCCATCCCACAGCTGCTGCAGCCTCCTGCGCTCGGCGGCGGCGAGGGGCGGCAGGCTGAAGCAGCGCTCCAGCACCGGCTGGGGGGGCAGCAGCAGGGCGGCGGTGGCCGCCGGAAAGTCCGCCAGGGCCCGCTGAAGCTGGTCCCTGGGCAGGGGCGGCACCCAGCCCCCCGCCAGCAGGGCCGGCAGCAAGGGGGGCTCCAGGGCCTCCCCCAGCCAGTCCAGGGGCGGCTCCGGGTGGGGGCCGGCCGGCCGCAGCAGCAGGTTCCAGCTCAGGGGTGAGCCGCGCTCGGGCAGCAGCACCTGCAGCCGGGGATCGCGGCGCAGCAACCCCAACACCCGCTGGCGGGGCAGCACCGCGGCCTCGGCCTCGCCGGTGAGCAGCAGGCTCAGGCCATCCCGCTCGTCGTAGGCCAGGGCCGCCCGGCGCAGACGCCGCAGACGTTCCGGGTCCTCCCCCACCAAGGCGATCGTCACCCGGGGGGACGAGGGCAGCACCAGCCGGCCGGCCAGGCTGGGGTCGAGCAGCAGATCCCAGCCCTCGGACCGCCGCCGGGCGAGGTCGGGCCGGTTGCGCAGCAGCAGGACCCAGGGGCCGTAGGACCAGGGGAAGGCCAGGGGGCCGGCGGCGGGCGGGCCATGGAGCCGGGCCAGCGGGGCCGCCATCGGTTCGAGCCGCTGCAGCAGCGCCGGGGTGCCGATGGGCTGCAGGTCGCCGGGCCTGAGCTCGCCGGCCCAGCCATCGCTGAGCTGCAGCAGGCCCGTCAGGGGAGCGGACCGCTTGGCCAGCACCTGGGCGGGATCCTCCAGGAGCTGGCTGCGCCAGGGCTTGGGCAGGCGCCGGGCCCAGGCGCCGGGCAGATCGCCCCGGCTGCCCAGCAGCAGCGGTTCCTGACCGTCGCAACCGGCCAGCAGGGTGATAACGGAGGCAGCACCGAGGCGCAGCAGGGTGCGGCGGCTGAGGGCCGGGGCCGGGGGGGGTGACAGGGGGAAGGGGACTCCCATCTAGCGGACCGTAGGCGGCGGCCCGAGCAGCGTGGCGCAGGCCTGGTCGCAGAGGCGGGCTAGGGCCGGGCTGGAGCGGCCGCTGAGCTGCCACAGCAGGGCCAGCCCCCCCGCCCCCACGCCCTCCTTGACGTAGCCCTGCTCGTAGGCGGCCAGGGCCGGATGGCAGGGGTCTCCGAAGCGCAGGTCGGCCGCGAAGGCCAGGGGCTCCACCCCCCAGCGCTCGCCGATGCGGCGCAGCAGCAGAGCCAGGTCGCTGCCGGCCTCATCGGCCACCCAGGCGGTGGTGCCCAGGGCTGTGCCGGCGGCGATCGCCGGGCGCAGGGAGGGGGGCGCCAGGGCCAGGGCCAGGGCCAGCACCGCCGCCATCTGGCTGCCGCCCGCCAGCAGCACGGGCCGGCCAGCGGCGGCGGCGGACAGCACCACGGCGGCGGCCAGGGGCTGCATCGGATCCCCCAGGGCGGCGGCCACCCGGGACGCGGCACCGATCGTCCCGACAACGGCGCCGGTCAGGCCAGCCGCCCGCAGTCCCCGCTCCACCAGCGCGGCCTTGCGTCCATGGTCGGGGTGGCGCAGGCTGCCGCTCACCAGCCCGTGGGCCGCCACCCCCAGACCCACCAGCACGGCCAGGGCGGTGCTGGTGCCCCCGGGCACGCACTCCGCCAGCAGCAAGGGCCGGCCGGGCGGCAGTCGCTCCCCCCAGCGGCGGCCCAGGGCCAGCAGGGCGTCCAGCCTGGCCGGATCGAGGGCCTCGCCGCCGCTCAGGCAGCGGGCCGGGCCGCTCCCGGCCAGCCCCGACAGCCGCAGGTGGGCCACCGCCGGGGCCACCGGGCAGCCCAGGTCGACCACCAGGGGGGCCAGGTCCAGCTCCCGCAGCACCACATGGCTGATCAGGGCGGGAGACACTCCGGCGGGCAGGGGCGGCAGGGCGTGGGGACGCTCCCCGGCGGGGCCGAGCACCAGCAGTTCGGCGTCGGCCGCCGCCGTGCGGCCCCGGGAGCTGGGGGTGGCGCCGGCGGCGGAGATGCCTGGCACCGCGGCGGTGTCGGTGGCCGCCAGCAGCAGCAGCACCTCACTGTGTTGCCAACCCTGCCGCCAGGGAACGCTCCAGCGGTCGGCGGCGGCCGCGGAACCGGAGATCCGCCGCAGCTGGCTCAAAGGGGGTCGAGGGCCACCAGGCCGCGCAGGGCCGGCGGCGGCTCACTGATCGGCTGGTCGAGCCTTGGGAAGATCCAGTAGGCCACGGCGTGGAGGGCCAGCACCACGATCAGGTTCTGCAGCAGAACCAGCAGCAGGGCCGCGATCTGCACCTGGGCAAGATCGAAGCCACCGGCCAGACCCACCACCCCCGCCAGACGGTCCAGCAGGTTGGCGGCGGCCGTGGTGATCACCACCCAGAGGTTCTCTCCCACCAGCACCGAGAGCACCGCCACCCGCACCAGGAAGCCGGCAGCGCCGATCAGTCCTCCCACCCCCAGGGTGAGCCACCAGCTGCTGCGGCGGCGCCAGCCCCAGCCCAGCCAGAGGGAGAGCAGGCCGTAGGGGAACAGCACCAGGGGGCCGCGGATCGGCCCCATCAGGGCCAACAGCAACAGGGCCGTGACCACCACCCCCTCCACGGCGCAGCGCCAGCCATGGCGCAGCTGCAGCAGGGCCAGGGGCAGGGGCAGGGCGAGGCGGAACAGGGGGCTGCCCACCGGCAGGTAGTAGAGCGCCACCCACAGCAGGGCGGTGGAGGCCGCCAGGTAGGCAGTGTCCATCAGCTGGCGCGCCTGGCGATGGCTCAGCTGCCGCCGGGAGGGAGGGCTCATCGGGTCAGCGCGGCGCCGGCGCCGGACGGGAGGTGGGGGCCGCGCTGCCGGTGGCGGGAGCCGTGCTGCCGGTGACAGGGGCGTGGGTGGTGGCGGGGGCGGGGTTCTCCGTGGCCGAGGTGCCGACCGATGGCATGCGCTCGATCGTCTCCACCTCGAAGGGCACTCCGGCGGCCCGCAGCGCCTTGGTGACCACCTCGGCGGGGGCGGAGGGATCCGCCAGGGGCAGGCGGATGGTGACGCGGTAGGGCGCCGGCCGGACGGACGGGGCCACGGGGGTCACCGGGACGACCGTGGCCGCAGGACGGGCCGGGGGCTCGTTGGGCGCAGGGCGGACCGGGGTCGCCGTGGTGGACGCCGTGGTGGCAGGGGTCCCCGTCCGGGGTGCACTGGCCGGGGGGGAGGCTGGGGCGACCGGGGCACGGGAAAAGCTGCGGGACAGGGCGTCACCGAAGGTTGTGCCACCACAGGCGGACAGCAGCAGGGGCAGCGTCAGCAGGGTTCCCGCCAGCGGAGAGGAGGGGCGGGGAGGCGCCATCAGCTGCCCGCGGGTTTGATCACCCGCACGGCGCTGGCCCGCAGACGACCGGATTTGGTGGTGGCGGGAGGCTTCTTGGCCGCAACGGCCTTGGCAGCCCCTGTCTTGGCGGTTGCTCTCTTGGCGGTGGGCTTGGCGGCAGCTCTGGTGACGCTGCGGGCCTTGGCGGCGCTCTTGCCCGTGGCGGCCTTGGCAGCCAGCAGCTCCACCGCCTGCTCCAGGCTGATGGTGTCGGCGGTGGTGCCCTCCGGCAGGGAGGCATTCACCTTGCCCTGTTTGACGTAGAGCCCGTAGGGACCATCGAACAGCTGGATGGGCTCCTCGGAGCCCTCAGGCGCTCCGAGATCCTTCAGGGCCGTGCGGCCGCCGCGACCCTTCTTGGGCATGGCCAGCAGCTCCAGGGCCCGGCTGAGACCCACCGCCAGCACGTCGTCCTCAGCCTTGAGGGAGCGGTAGTCCTTCTCCCCCTTGCCCTTGTCGTGGACCACGTAGGGACCGAAGCGCCCAAGCCCGGCCTGCACCTTGCCCCCATCGGGATGCTCGCCAAGGTGGCGGGGCAGGCGCAGCAGCCCCAGGGCGTCCTCCAGGCTGAGGTCCTCGGGCTTGACACCCTTGGGCAGGGAGGCCCGTTTGGGCTTGGGCACCTCCTCGCTCACCTGGCCGCGCTGCACGTAGGGGCCGTACTGGCCGAACAGCAGGTACACCTGTTCGCCGGTCTCGGGGTCCTCTCCGAGCGACTCGGGACCTTCGGCCTTCTGACGCAGCAGCAGCTCGGCCTTCTCGGCGTCGAGATCGGCGGGAGTGATCTCCTGGGGCAGGGTGGCCTTGAGCAGCTCCTCGCTGCCGTCCTCGGTGACCCGCTTGGTCTCCAGGTAGGCGCCGAAGCGGCCGATCCGCACCACGCAGGGCAGACCCTCCAGCACCACCGTGCGGGAGATGCCGGGGTCGATGTCGCCCTCCCGTTGCTGCACCTGGGTCTCCAGACCCTTCTCGCCTTTGTAGAACCCCTCCAGGTACGGCAGCCAGGACACCTTCCCTGTGGAGATCTCGTCGAGGGTCTGCTCCATCTTGGAGGTGAAGGCCGTGTCCACCAGGTCGGGGAAGTGCTCCTCCAGCAGGGCCGTCACCGCGAAGGCCGTGAAGCTGGGGGTGAGGGAGTTGTTCTGCAGGGTGGCGTAACCCCGGTCGACGATGGTGCCGATGATGCTGGCGTAGGTGGACGGCCGACCGATCCCTTCCTTCTCCAGGGTCTTGACCAGGGCGGCCTCGCTGTAGCGGGCGGGAGGTTGGGTCTGGTGGCCGAGGGCCTCCACGGCCCGGCAGACGGGGGCGTCGCCGATGGCGAGCGACGGCAGCAGCACTTCCTGGCCCTCCAGGGCCGCGTCGGGATCGTCGCTGCCCTCCACATAGGCGCGGAAGAAACCGGCGAAGTCGATGCGCTTGCCACTGGCCCGGAAGGTGGCGCCCGCCGCTTCGAGGTCGACGGCCAGCAGGGTGAGCCGGGCATCGGCCATCTGACTGGCCACGGTGCGCTTCCAGATCAGCTCATAGAGGGCCAGGTCGCGGCCGTCGAGGCCGGAGTCCTTGGGCGTGCGGAAGCTCTCACCGGCGGGCCGGATCGCCTCGTGGGCCTCCTGGGCATTGCGGGACTTGGTGCTGAACTGGCGCGGCGCCGGACTGAGGAACTCCTTGCCGTACATCGCGCCGACGCAGTTGCGCGCCGCCGTCAGGGCCTGGTCGGAGAGGTGCACCGAGTCGGTGCGCATGTAGGTGATGAAGCCCCGCTCGTAGAGGCCCTGGGCCGTACGCATGGTGTCGCGGGCCGAGAGCCGCAGCTTGCGGTTGGACTCCTGCTGCAGGGTGCTGGTGGTGAAGGGGGGCACGGGCCGGCGCACCGTGGGCTTCTCCTCCACCGCCGACACCCGCCAGGGGGAGCTCTCCACGGCGGCCTTGAGGGCACCGGCCTCGGCCTCGCTGAGCAGCTTCACCTTGCTGCCGGACTTCAGGCCACCGGTGGTCTCGTCGAAATCGGACCCACCGGCAATGCGCTCGGACCCCAGGTGGGTGAGCCGGGCCTCAAACGGCACCGCAGCCTGCTCGAGGCCGGCCTTGAGATCCCAGTAGCTGCCGCTGCGGAAGGCGCGGCGGGCCCGTTCGCGCTGCACCAGCAGCCGCACAGCCACCGACTGGACCCGTCCGGCGGAAAGTCCCCAGGCCACCTTTTTCCAGAGCAGGGGCGAAAGGGTGTAGCCCACCAGGCGATCGAGGATGCGGCGGGTCTCCTGGGCATGGACCAGCTCCATGTCGAGGTCACGGGTCTGGTCGAGGGCGCGACCGATCGCCTCCTTGGTGATCTCGTGGAACACCATCCGCTTCACGGGCACCTTCGGCCCCAGAAGCTGGAGCAGGTGCCAGCTGATGCTCTCCCCCTCCCGGTCCTCGTCTGTGGCCAGTAACAGCTGGTCGGCATCCTTGAGAGCGTCCTTGAGCTCCTTCACCACCTTTTTCTTGTCCTTCGGCACCACGTAGAGGGGCTCGAAGGCGTTGGCGGTGTTGACCCCGAGGTTGGCCCACTTCTCTCCCTTCTGGGCCGCAGGAATCTCGCTGGCGTTGTTTGGCAGATCGCGCACATGGCCCATTGACGCCTCCACCCGGAAGGTCTTGGGCAGGAACGCGCGGATGGTGCGGGCCTTGGTGGGGCTCTCGACGATGACCAGGGTGTGGGCCACGGGAAGGCGCGATACCGCTTCCTTCTTTATCGCATCGGGGGGCCCTCCGGTATCGGGGCACCAGACCACCCCCCCAGATGGCGGCTACAGTCCGGCACATCGCGTGCCTCCCCGATCCCTGTGGCAGACCTGTTTCTGGTAGCAGCGAGCTCCGTCACCACTGCCGCTTCGGCCGCCGAAGCCATTGCTTCCGGCCTTGGAACCGGCGGCCTGGCCCTGCAGCTGAACGCCGGGGCGATCGCTCCGGAGGTGGCCGTCCTGCTCACCCTGGTGATTTGCCTCGTTGTCGACCTGGCTGGCGAAAAAGCTGCCAGCCGCTGGGTGCCACCCATCTGCTACGGCGGCCTGGGGGCCTCCCTGGTGCTGCTGGCGCTGCAGTGGAACAGCCCCCTTGAGCCCTCCTTCCTCGGCTCCTTCCTGGCCGACAACCTGGCGATCGCCTTCCGGGCGGTGGTGGCCGCCTCCACCTTGATTTCCCTGCTGCTGAGCTGGCGCTACGTCGAGCGCAGCGGCACGCCGATGGGCGAATACGCCGCCATCCTCCTGGCCGCCACCCTCGGGGCCATGTTCCTGTGCGGCTCCACCGACCTGGTCAGCATCTTCATCTCCCTGGAGACCCTGTCGGTCGCCAGCTATCTGCTGGCGGGCTACATGAAGCGGGATGCGCGCAGCTCCGAGGCCGCCCTGAAGTATCTGCTCGTCGGCTCGGCCGCCGCCGCAGTGTTTCTCTATGGCGCCTCACTCCTCTACGGCCTCAGCGGCGGTGCCACCAACCTGACCACGGTGGGGCTGGCCCTGCAGACCAGCGCCTCCCCGATCACGGCCCTGGCCCTGGTGTTCGTGCTGGCCACGGTGGCGTTCAAGATCGCCGCGGTGCCCTTCCACCAGTGGACCCCCGACGTCTATGAGGGTTCCCCCACACCGGTGGTCGCCTTTCTTTCGGTGGGCTCCAAGGCCGCCGGTTTCGCCCTGGCGGTGCGGCTGCTGGTGGGCTGTTTCGAGAGCTTCGACGCCCAGTGGAAGTTCCTGTTCACCGTGCTGGCGGTTCTGAGCATGGTGCTGGGCAACGTGGTAGCCCTGGCCCAGACCTCCATGAAGCGGATGCTGGCCTACAGCTCCATCGGCCAGGCCGGCTTCGTGATGATCGGCCTGGTGTGCGGCACCGAAGACGGCTTCTCAGCGATGGTGCTGTACTTGGCGGCCTATCTGTTCATGAACCTGGGCGCCTTTGCCTGCATCATCCTGTTCTCCCTGCGCACCGGCAGCGACCGCATCGCCGACTACGCCGGCCTTTACCAGAAGGATCCCCTGATCACCCTGGGGTTGAGTCTCTGCCTGTTGTCCCTCGGCGGCATCCCACCCATGCTGGGCTTCTTCGGCAAGATCTACCTCTTCTTCGCCGGCTGGGCCGACCACCAATACCTGCTGGTGGTGGTGGGTCTGGTCACCTCGGTGGTTTCGATCTACTACTACATCTCGGTGATCAAGATGATGGTGGTGAAAGAACCCCAGGAGGCCTCCGACGTGGTCAAGAACTACCCCGCCATCACCTGGAACCTCGCGGGCATGATGCCCCTGCGCGCCGCGCTGGTGGGCTGCGTGGTGATCACCGCCGTCGGTGGCGTGCTCTCCAGCCCCCTGTTCGACTGGGCCAGCTCCACCGTGGCCGGTACCCCGATCCTGCAGCAGGCCATCGCAGCAGCGGCCATCGCCCCCCTGGGCTGAGCCACGGGCTTGTTGCCTAGCCTGATGGCCATGGATCTCCCCAACCCACCGGTGGCCGAGTTGGTCCACGTCTCCAAGGTCTACGGCAGTGGCGACACCGAGGTCCGTGCCCTCGACGACCTCTCCCTGACGGTGCAACAGGGCGATTACCTGGCGGTGATGGGGGCCAGCGGATCCGGCAAGAGCACGGCGATGAACATCCTCGGTTGCCTGGACCGACCCAGCGCCGGCAGCTACCGCCTGAACGGCACCGATGTCGACAGCCTCGACGACGACGCGCTGGCCGACCTGCGCAACCAGCAGCTGGGTTTCGTGTTCCAGCAGTTCCATCTGCTGCCCCAGCTGAGTGCCATCGACAACGTGATGCTGCCGATGATCTATGCCCGCATCCCCAAGGAGGAGCGGCGACGGCGGGCCCTGGCGGCCCTCGATCGCGTGGGCCTCTCCAACCGGCTGGAGAACAAGCCCAACCAGCTCTCCGGCGGCCAGCAGCAGCGAGTGGCCCTGGCCCGGGCGATCATCAACGATCCGGCCATGCTGCTGGCCGACGAGCCCACCGGTGCCCTCGACTCCCACACCACCGAGGAGGTGCTGAGTCTCTTCGGTGATCTCAACGCCCAGGGGATCACGATTCTGCTGGTGACCCACGAGAGCGAGGTGGGCGCCAGGGCCGATCGGGTGGTGCACTTCCGCGACGGCCGCATCAGCGGCTGAACCCCCGCCGCGAATCAGCCGGGTGAGGCCAGGGGCGAGCGGGGCCGCTCCAGGGTGGCGATGAGCTGACCCATCAGCAGGGCCACCGCGTCGGTGGGGCCGCTGCCATCCGGACCGGCCATGCCGGCGAACAGGCTGCCGCCGGGATCCAGATCGCCGGGGTCGGTGGCGACCCAGCCGCCATCCTCGGGCAGGCGCAGCTCGAAATGCAGGTGGGGGCCGGTGCTCAGGCCCGTGCTGCCGACGCGGCCGATCACCTCGCCCTGGCGCACCATCTCCCCATCCTTGACGTAGAGCTCGGACAGGTGGCCGTAAAGGGTGCGGCGGCGGGGACGGTCGTGCTCCAGCTCCACCGCCAGGCCGTAGCCACCCGCCAGACCGCTGCTGACGACGCGACCGGAGAGGGCCGCCACCACCGGCGTGCCTTCGGGGGCCGCCAGATCGCGGCCGGAGTGCATCAGCCAGCTGCCCATGACCGGATGCAGGCGCCAGCCGAAGCCGCTCGTGGTGACCGCCGATCCGATCAGGGGGAAGAGCAGCCGCAGATTGCCGTTGCCACCGATCGGAGCGGGCCGGGGGGTGACGCGGAACACGTCGGTGAGGCGGAAGCTGCCGCCGACCCCGGTGAGCAGGGCACTGACGGGCACGGTGATCGGCGGCAGGGGGGAGGCATCGGTGCTGAAGCCGCCGAAGCCGATCCCACTGCCCCCGGCCGCCAGATCCCCTGCGCCCAGCCCGTCCGTGAGGCCATCCTTGCGGCCGCGGCCGATGATGATCACGCCGGAGCTGCATTCCTGGACCGAGAGGGCGCCGGCGCGGCAGGCCTTGCTGCGGGTGGCCGCCTCCTGGGGCGAGAGCAGGGAACCGCGCACCCGCACCCGCTCCCCGGGGGTCACCACCCCCTCCCGCACCAGGGCATCGAGGGACGCGTCGAAACGGCGGACCGGCTCGGGACGACGCTCCGCCGTCCCGGGACGCAAGGTGGAAGGAAGTGGCTCACTGGTCACCGGTGGAGGGGGCGCCAGGGGTTGCACGGGCGACTGGAACTCAGGGCGCGTGACCGGGGCGGCGATCCTCACCGAAGGACGCAGCACGGGGGTCGGGGCCAGCAACGGCGTCGGGGCCAGCACCGGCCGGTCTGTCCCTTCAGCACCGGGGACGGCCTGGGCCAGCACCAGGGGCATGGCCAGCCAGGAGGCCGTGGCGCCGGCCGTGAGGGCCGTCAGGAGGGTGAGGGGCTTGGGAGCCATGGAAATGGACGGCGATTGACAGTGTAAGGGGGGTGTTCATCCGGCGCCGAAACTGCGATGCAGCACCCGCTCCCGGCGGCCATGCTCCAACTGCAGCCCCCCATCCGCCGCCAGCCCGATGGGCCGCCAGTCCTCGCCGTCGATGGGGATGGGGCCGGCGGGCAGCAGCAGGCGCCGCTCCGCCTGCCTTCGCACCTCCTCGGGCCGCCCGGCCCAGGCCATGGCCCACTCCAGGGCCGCCAGCACCTCCCCAGTCCAGAGCAAAGGGTCGGCGCGACCTGATCCCAGCACCTGTGCCACGGCCACGGCGCCGGGAGGCACCCGGTTGGCGGCGTTGAGCCCCACACCCATGCGGGCCCAGCGGCAGGCGCCCCCCCGCAGCCGCAGCCGGGGCAGCAGGCCCGCCAGCTTCTGCGGTGCTGTGCCGTAAGCGGCGACCAGCAGGAGATCGTTGGGCCACTTGATCTGCACCGGCAGCCCCCGGGCCTCCAGCCGCAGACACAGACCGACCGCCACCGCCAGGCCAGGGGCCGCCGCCGCCGCCGCCGTGGGCCAGGGAAGGGCCGCACTCAGCCAGACCCCCCCACTCGGGGAGCTCCAGGGGCGGCCCTGCTGGCCGCGGCCGAAACGCTGGCGGCGGGCGATCACCGCCAGGGGGGCCCGCAGCGGCCCGTCGCCCGCAAGGCGCGGGTCATCGGCCAGCCAGCGATCGAGCACCCTCTCGGTGCTGGCGCACACCGGCAGGGCCCGCAGCCGCCAGGGAAGGGGCGAGAACGGCAGGTCCGCTGCCGCACGCCGGTGGGCCCCGATCGCGCCGATCAAAACCGGCGCAGCCAGTCGCCGATGCGGGCCGCCCCTGCCTCCAGCTCCTCGGCGGGGTGCACCAGGGCCAGCCGCTGCCAGCCCTCGCCACCGGGGCCGAAGCCGTTGCCGGGGGTGAGGCAGACGCCCGTGCCCTCCAGCAAGGCGGCGCAGAAACGCTCCGAATCCAGGCCCCGAACCTTCGCCACCTCAGGGATCTGCAGCCACAGGTAGAGCGCCATCGAGGGCAGCCGCACGGGCCAGCCCTGGGCCTCGAGGGCGGCGGCCATGCGATCCCGGCGCTCCCGGTAGACCCCGCGCAGCTGCTCTGGCCAGTGGGGGGCACGCTCCAGGGCGGCGATGGCTCCGGCCTGCAGCGCCAGGGACTGGTTGAAGTCCACCACCGCCTTGAGCTGGCGGAGGGCGGTGATCAGTTCTTCAGCGCCGATGGCGAAGGCGAGCCGGTAACCCCCGAGACACCAGCCCTTGGAAAACGAGAAGAACTCAATGCCGCAGCGGCGCCAGGCGGGGTGGCGCAGCAGGGCGGGGGCCTCCCCGTCCAGGGCCAGATCCACGTAGGGGTTGTCGTGGGCGAGCACCACGTCGTGGCGCAGGGCCCGCTCCACCGCCCGATCCAGCCAGGCCTGCTCTCCGGTGGTGGCCGTGGGGTTGTGGGGAAAGCCCAGCACCATCAGCTTGAGGGCCTGCCACTGGCTGGTGGACAGCCGGTCGTAATCCGGCCGCCAGCCGGCCTCGGCATCCAGGGGCAGCAGCACCGGATCAGCGCTGGCCAGATGCAGCCCCCCCATGTGGGAGGGGTAGTAGGGATCGAGCAGCAGGGCCGGATCACCGGGGTTGAGCACCGCCAGCGGCAGGTGGGCGGTGCCCTCCTGGGAACCCACCAGCAGCAGCACCTCCGTTTCCGGATCCACCGCCACGTCGAAACGACGCCGCGCCCAGGCCGCCACCGCCTCGCGGAAGGGGAGGGTGGCGGCGTGGAGGCAATAGGACGCACTCTCGGGCCGGCTCAGGCTGGCGACGATGGCCTCGATGGCCACGGCCGGCGGCTGGAGATCGGTGGAGCCGAGGGAGAGATCGAGCAGCGGAAGCAGGGGAGATCCGTCCGGGGTGTGCTCGTCGGCCGTCCAGGCGGCGTAGGCGGCCTTGCGTTGGTCGTTGCGGGCAAAGACGCCGTTGCCGAGCCGCGAGAGGCGCTCAGAGATGGGCATCAAGGAAAGCCTTGAGCTGGGATTGGGCCATGGCGCCTTCGTGGCGGGCCACCTCATGGCCGGCCTGGAACAGGATGAGGGTGGGCAGACCCTGCACCTTCAGGCTGTCGCGGCTGATGGGGTTGGGGTCGGCCTCCAGCTTTCCGACGGAAAGGGCACCACCGGGCGCATTGGCGTAGGCGGTGGCGGCCCAGGTCATCAGGGGGGCCATCAGCCGGCAGGGACCACACCAGGCCGCCCAGACGTCCACCAGCACCGGGCCCGGAGCCTCGAGAACCGAAGCCTGGAAATTGGCATCGGTGAGGGCGAGCACGGGGGAGTCAACGTCGGCGGGCACGGCACTGGAGAGAGCGGTGGACCGATTGTATGAATCTCAGAGCTTGTCGATGGACTGGCGCAGCTCCTCGAGCTCGGCGTTCACCTCGGCCACCTTCACCGGCTCCAGCTGGGGAGCAGGGCCGCCCTCCAGGGGCAGGGAGATGGGGGTCTTGCCACCTTCGAGCCGGTTCTTCAGGGCCGCCAACTCCTCGTCCACGTTGCTGCCCTCGAGGGCCGCGAACTGGCTTTCCAGATCGGCGCCGGCCAGCTCGGCGGCGGCCTGGCTGCGGGCCTCCATGTTCAGCACCTTCTCCTCCATCTGGTCGAAGGCGGCCATCGAGCTGTTGGTGTTCAGGCTGCCCACGGCGTTCTGGAGCTGCTCCTGGGCCTGGGCCGCCTGGGCGCGGGCCTTGAGCATGTCCTTTTTGGTCTTGGCCTCGGCGATCTTGCCCTCAAGGGCGGTGAGGCTTCGCTTGAGAGTGTCGACCTGGCCGGCCTGGCCATTGAGCTGGGCGTTGAGGGCGGCGGCGGTGTCGGTGTAGGTCTTGCGGCGGGAGAGGGACTCGCGGGCCAGATCCTCCTCGCCCTTCTTGAGGGCCAGCTCGGCCCGCTCGTACCAGGTGCGGCTCTGGGCCTCGGCCTGCTCGGCCTGGTTCTGCAACCGCTTCTGGCTGGCGATGGCGGTGGCCACGGCCTGGCGCAGCTTGACCAGATCGGCCTGCATGTCCGCCACGGACTGATCCAGGATCTTGGCCGGATCCTCCGCCTTGCTCACCAGGTCGTTGAGGTTGGCGCGCAGGAGGCGGCTCAGCCGATCGAAGAAACCCATGGAAGCGGGGCCATTGCAGGTTTCGACAGTAGCCAGAACCAGCCGACCCGACCCCTCCGCTGACCAGCGGATTGCCGCACCCACACCCAGGCCGCCGGCGCTCAGGAATTGCGTCGTCTGGCGTTGGCCAGCAGCTTGAGGGCGTAGTCACCCATCGAATGGTCAGCGATGACCGCCTTGCCGCCCGTGAGAAAGAATCTCCTGCCCACGACACAGAACCGCCAGAACGCCTCCGGGCTCATCACCACCTGAAGGTCCCGGAAGGGAATCTGCCGGTCGTCCGGAAGGTTGGGGGCATCGGAGAGGAACACGATGCTGCCGGCGTGGGTGTAGCCGAGAAAGTGACGTCGCAGGAACTCGGCGATCTTGAAGGTGCCGTTGATGGGGATCAGGCGGATCAGGCTGAGCAGGAGCACGAGGCTGTAGCCGAAGGGGATGCGTGTGACCCCGTCGGCGGCATTCACTACGCGGTAGATGGGCGTCTTGATGGAGGCGAAGAAGGCGTCGTCACCGGCCCTTGGGCAACCGAAGGTGTAGGTGGCACCGGTGCTGTCGGAGCCGAGATAGCGGGTGGCCACCAGGGCCAGAGCGCCCCCGAGGGAATGACCCGTGATGTAGAGCGGAAGGCCCGGATAGCGCGCCAAAGCTGCCTCGAGGGGTGCCCGCACCTTGTCGAAGGCGGCGAGGAAACCGGCGTGGGCCCGACCGCCACCGGGTGCCGCCACCAGATGGGCCCGTAGGTCCGCGCTGATGTCATGGAGGCTGCTGACCTGGGTGCCACGGAAGGCCAGCACGAGCATGGCGCTGGATCCCTGGCCGGGCTGGAGATTCAGACGGACGAGCAGCGCTTCGCTGCCCTGGATGGCGATGCCCTCGAGCAGTTCGAAGCCGGCCTTCTCCAGGGCGGACGTCACCAGGCCGTCCACCTGCTGGCCATTCTCGATGGCGGCTGCCACCAGTTCCCTCACCACCGCCTCCCCCCGCTGGCTGCGCGCCGATTCGAGGATGCGAAGCACCAGCTCATCCACCCTGATTTCAGAGGGAAGCTTCTCGTAAACGAGCCTGGCGATC
The DNA here is from genome assembly GCA_903917565.1 of uncultured cyanobacterium. Taxonomy (GTDB): domain Bacteria; phylum Cyanobacteriota; class Cyanobacteriia; order PCC-6307; family Cyanobiaceae; genus Cyanobium. Next base: position 81,463 of record CAIXBB010000038.1, read on the forward strand.
TCCGCCAGGAGCCAGGCGGTGCGATCGGAGTACGCGGCACGGAGAATCGGTACCTGGCGGATCAGCGTGGGATCGTCGAAGTAACCGGCCATAGCCCCACCTCAGGAAGGGACGTCCTGCGGTTCTCAGCCTTGCCGACCTTCTCGCCACGTCAACCCACGGGCTGGTTTCCATCACCAGTCGATGCACACCCTTAGCCTGAAGGGATGGAGCCGTCCCGTTCCCGCCAGCGCCGCCAAGCCGACAGCGGCGGTTCCCGTCGCTGGATCAGCGAGGCTGTCCAGACGCGACGGGTGGGCAACATCTCGTTGCTGATGCCGCCCCCCCGGCCGCCGGCCAGTGCCCTGGCGAGCTGCCTCGACACCCTGCAGCAGGACTGGCGCCGCGACGGCCACCTGGCGGGTCTGTGGCGGGAATGGCCTCGGATCGCCGGCCCCCAGCTGGCCCCCCATTGCCGCCCCCTGCAGCTGCAGGGGGGCCTGCTCACCGTGGGAGCCGCGCCGGGGCCCTGGCTCCAGGCCCTTCAGTACAACCGCCACCAGTTGCTGGGTTCGCTGCGGGCCGCCGGCTTTGCCGTGCGGGACGTGCGGGTGCAGCAGCACCACCCAGGCGCCCCCACCACCCCGGGTGGCCAGAGCGAGGCGGAGGTGTGGGCCGTCCATCCAAGCCGCTGCGACGTGCACGGCCTGGCGGACTGCCCGGCCTGCGGCCGGCCGGCCCCGGCCGGGGAAATGGCCCGCTGGGGCCATTGCAGCTTCTGCCGTCGCATTGAACTGACCTGAAGGCCTCGCAAGGACGCTCAGGGGCAGGACGCCGCGCTCCGGTCCTCGAACAGGGCCCGCCAGGCCGCCTCCTGGGCCGCCGCGGCCTCGGTGCCTTCCAGGGGGAATCCGGCCAGGAAGTCCTTGTCGGCGGCGGGTTCGTAGGGCCCCTGTTTGATCTCCATAAGCACCGCATCGGCGCTCAAGGCCACCAGGGTATGGATCACCCCCTCGGCCAGCTCGATCCCGAACAGGGGCCCTCCAGCGCTGATCCGCTCACGGCCCAGCACCCGGCCGCCGCCATCGAGCAGCAGCAGCCCCACCTCCCCCTGCAGCACCAGGAAGCACTCGAAACCGGCACCGGGCAGCTCGCGCCGGTGCCGGTGGGGCCTCACGTAGGTGCCGATCTGCAGGACGTTGAGGAAGCGCTGCACCCGATCGGTGGGGGCGTGGAAGTTGTGGTTGAGACGGCGGCGGGGGGAGCCGCCAGCGCCGGCCGCCACGGTGTCGAACAACGCCTGATCGATGCGCTGCAGGGGGGAGGGGACCGCGGAATCCATCGGGGGCACAGGTAGCTATCGGAACAGCCCATAGATTGATCGTCCCTCCGGCGGCAGCGACAGCATGGGCGCAGGTCAGCGGATGATCCGGCAGGCGGCGGGGCCGTTGATGGTTCTGCTCGGCCTGGCCCTGCCGGTCCAGGCGGCCACCTATTCCATGAAGGCCGTCACCAGCTCGGGCATGGGGGCAACGGCGACGGGCGGCGCCGACATCCTGCGGATGATGATGGGCGGCCGCCCCTCGATGAACACCACCAGCCGCCAGCTGGAGCTGCAGTTGCTGGCGCCGGGGCAGGCGGCCAGCCCTTCGGCCGAGCACCGCATCCCCCCTGCCATGGCGATGGGCACGGCCCTGCCGCTGAGGAGCGGCAGCGACAGTCCCGGTCATCACGGCCCGTGGCAGGACAAGGACATCCCCGAACCGAAGGGGCGGCTGTTGATCTACCGCGGCTGCGCCGAAAGCGCCGGCGCCGGCCAGCCGGAGATCATCACGCTGCAGGGGCTGCTGCCGGAACAGCGCCGCCTGGCCCTGGGGGGCCTCAGGCAACTGGCGACCAGCCCCGGAGCCGGCGGCGCGCCTCTCACCAGCGGCCGCTGGCCCTCTGGCAACGAGCCTCCGGCGGTGCCGCTGCAGGCCTCGCTGGTGGGGAGCCATGTGGTGGTCAGCAACTACGCGCCGGAGATCCGCTTCCAGGTGGAGAGCAGCCACGACTTCCTGGCGCCGGTGAAGCTGACCACCACGGCGGCCGGCGGCGCCCAGCGGCTGAGCTGGCAGACCATCCCCACCGCCCTCGGCTACCAGGCCATGGCCACCGGCATGGGCCGCCAGGAGGGCGACATTGTCCTGTGGACCTCCAGTGAAGCGCCCTGGGCGGACAGCTCGGTACCGGGCGAGCTGCGGGCGCCCGCCGCGGCCCGGCTGGTGCAGCGCGGCGTGCTGCTGGCGCCGGAGCGCACCACCTGCTCGGTGAGCGCCCAGGCCATGACGGCGATGCGGATGGCGATGCTGACGTTCACCGCCTACGGCGACACCCTGCTGCTGGGCAGCGCCAAGGGCAACCCCGCCTGGCAGCTCAGCCTGGAGCGACGCTCCACCGCCCTGCTTCCCCTTGGGGAGGGCCTGGAGGGCCTTGATCCGGGCACCGGTGCAGGGAAGGAGGAACCGGCCAAAAAGGACGGGGGCTTCCATCTGTTCAAGCTGTTCTGATGAGTCCCGCGCCGGTTGGCCGGACGGCCGGACAGGCCGCTGCCCATGGCAAGGGTCCTTAGCCTGGCCAGGCGTTCGGCAACTGTTTCACCGCCCTCGAGTCCGCCCTTGGCTGCAGCACGCCACATCCTCCTGACCGGCGGCAATTCAGGCATCGGCTTCGAGGCGGCCGTGGTCCTCTGCGGTGCCGGCCATCAGCTCACCCTGCTCTGCCGGGATCGCGCCACCGCCGAGGCGGCCGGCCGGCGGGTGGCGGAGCGGGCCGGCGCGGGCACGCCCCCTGCCGCGGAAGCCTGCGACCTGGCCGATCTGGACAGCGTGAGGGCCTGTGCCACCGCCCTGCTGGCCCGGGGGACCCCCATCGACACGCTCGTGCTCAATGCCGGTCTGCAGTACGCAGGCAACCGCCAGCCGCGCCGCACCGCCCAGGGCCATGAGCTCAGCTTCGGGGTCAACCATCTCGGCCATTTCCTGCTGGCCCACCAGCTGCGGCCCCTGCTGGCGGCAGGCCAATCCCCGCGGCTGGTGGTCACCGCCAGCGAGGTCCACGACCCCACCACCGCCGGGGGAAAGGTGGGGGCCCCGGCGGGCCTCGATGCGCTGGCTGGCCTGCGGCCGGGCCAGGGCACCACGATGGTGAACGGCACGGCCCGCTTCAATGCCGACAAGGCCTACAAGGACAGCAAGCTGTGCAACGTGCTCTTCGCGCGGGAGTTCGCCCGTCGCCTGGAGGCGAAAGGAACGCCGTATCCGGTGATCGCCTGGAGCCCGGGGCTGGTGATCCCGCCCACCAGCGAGGGAGGCTTCTGGCGCTATAGCCGCCAGTCGAATGAACTGGGGCAGCGGCTGTTCGCCCTGCTGGCCCGCTCGATCCTGCGCCTCACCGAAAGCGTTGAGAACGCCGGCGCCCTGCTGGCCGCCCTGGCCGTTGACGGCACCTACGCCGTCAACGGCTTCACCTACCACCGCAACCGCGTCACGTCCCCGGGCCGGCATGTGTTCGAGGCCACCGCCACCAGCGCCGAGGGCCAGGACCCTGATCTGGCCTGCCGGCTCTGGGAGGCCAGTGCGGCCCTGTTGGGTGTGGGGCCCGATCGGCTTTGACGGGCCTGCCCCAACGGCTGCTGTTCCTCCCCGGCGCCTCGGGCAACACATCGTTCTGGCGCCCTCTGGACCAGCGGCTGGCCTGCCGCGCCGAGCGGCTGCACCTGGGCTGGCCAGGCTTCGGCGACACCCCGCCCCGGCCAGGGGTCGAAGGATTCGAGGATCTGCTGGCCCTGGTGCTGGAGCCGCTGGATCGCCCCTGCGCGCTGATCGCCCAGTCGATGGGTGGGGTCCTGGCCCTGCGGGCCGCCCTGGCACGACCCCGGTGGGTGACGCACCTGGTGCTGTGCGCCACCTCCGGGGGACTGCCGATGGCGGAGCTGGGGGCCGCCGACTGGCGGGAAGGCTTCCACACCAGCCTTTCCCACCTCCCCGACTGGTTCGCTACCGATAAAACGGACCTCTCCGACCGATTGCCGGGCGTCTCGACACCCACTCTGCTGCTGTGGGGCGATGCCGATCCGTTCAGCCCGATCGCCGCGGGGGAACGGCTGGCCATGCTGCTGCCTCACTCCCGGCTGCACGTAGTCCCCGGCGGCGACCATGATCTCGGCCTGCATCACGCCGACCGGCTGGCCCCGCTGATCCAGGCCCACCTCACCAACGCTCACCACTCCGAAGCTGCCCCCATCCCCCCACCATGAGCAAGTCCACCACCCCCTACTGGAATCCGCTGGCCCCGGAGCAGGCCCATCGCTGGCGCTGGCTGGAGGGCCTGGAGGGCCAGGTGCAGGAACTTGTTCTCAGTGAAGACCCTGCCACCGGGGAGATCACCCGCCTCACCCGTTTCCTGAGCGGGGCCGACACCGCCGCCTTCGGGGGCAAGGCGCATGACTTCCCTGAGGAGATCTTCATCGTCAGCGGGCGCCTGTTTGATGGGGCCTTCGGGATCTGGCTGGAGCCAGGGCACTACGCCAGTCGGCCGCCCGGGGAGGTGCATGGCCCCTTTCGCAGCGAGGAAGGCTGCCTGGTGTGGGCATCTCCTTCCCCCAGCGAGGAGGGGGAACTGGATAGGGATTCGCGCTCAGTGACGTACAGATCCATCAAGGCTGCAGTTCAATCTCTCCAGGCCGCCAGATTTTGTTGAACCAGGGCTCCAACGGCCCATAGAGGCGCAGGAGCAAGAACCAGCCCTTGCCCGGAATCGTCTGCACCCAGTTGTTTTCAAATCCGGCAGGGGCCTTGGGACCGAACCACACGTCCACAGACCCATCGGCATTGGTTTTGATGCCCTTGTTCTGGCTGCTGACACTGGGGGCCTTCTGATCCGTCTGCAGCATCGAGCGCGTCTGGTTGTCATACACGATCACTGACCAGAAATCCTTCACCGGGATATTGGGGGGCAAGCGCAGGCGGTAGGTTTTGCCACCGTCGAAGGGGTTGCCCTTGGAATCCAGGGAGGCCCAAGGGTACTGGGAGCCCTGGCCCACCATCTTGGCCTCCATGGCCGGCGTCACACCGGTGGCGAAGTAGTAGAAGAACGCCGCCCCATCCAGGTTGGCCACACCAGGGGAGACTTCAAACTTGTAGCCTCCGAAGAACGGCAGACGCCAGGAACTGTTGGGGTAGAAGAAAGCCTCTGGGGTCCGAATCTTGAAGGCGAGCGTTCGCGCCGTCACGGCCCCGATGTTGGCGGCGTCCGCCAGGATCTTCTTCATGCGCTCGTCGGGGTTAAAGGGTTTGCCCTTGACGATGCCGATCGAGGCGAACAGGCCCAGGGTGGTGGGGTCAGAGCCGGTGGAGGGTTCCTCCTGAATCACCTGGTTCAGCAGCGTCCAGAAGGAGTAGTCACCTGGGGCGACAAAGTTGGCCGGCACCCCGGAGGCATCGACGAACTTGATCGCCGGCGGGTTGGCCGCATCGGAGAGCTGGTAGATCTTCAGATTCTTTTTCACCGATTCCACCCCAGGCTTGGGCGAGCCGTCCACCAGGAAGGAGCGGAACGGCATCCAGTTACCGAAGGTTTTTGGGCGAACGACGAAATAGCCCTTGGGAATCTCGCCCGTGTATCCAGGCGGCAGGATCAGGTACTTGCCACCCTTGCCTTTGTCGGGACCCGTGATGCCGACATCTGTCACCCAGCGGTACCAGAAGTCATCGATGGCCCCCAGCACCTTGGGGGGGATTTCAACCACCAACGGCCCTTTCCTGGTATCGATCCAGATGAAGCTGTAGACCGTGTTGTCGTTGGCCGTGAGTTCCACGGTCCTGGGATCCACCAGGGTCTCCCAGATCACGTTGGTGGTGTTGACGGGTCCGAACTTGCGCAGCGAATCGCGCATCCCGGCCTGGTTGACGATCGGGATGGCCAGAAGATAGGCCTGCAGAGCCCGGGAACGATCCAGGTTGTCGTAGATCTTCTCTATGGTGTCTGGCTTCGGGAAGCCATCGATGAGATTCAGGGGGCCGATCGAGGTGTCGAGCCGGTCGGGCGTGGCCACTCCCGGTGCGATCGGCGTTGTCATCTTGAAGGTCTGCGCCGAAGCCGTTGTGGCCAGGTTCGCCACAAGGGCGGCCACTGCCATGCCAATGCTGATGTGGCGAAACGACTGCATGGTGGCGGCTCCTGGAACCAGGGAAAGAAAGAGAGACAACGATACTTCTCATCCCCCCCCTATCAACACCCCAGCTCCTATCTGAAGTCAGCTGAAATACCGATTCAAGGCAGAGAGGTAGACCATGCTTCGCCCAATATCATCCAAAACATATTCTTTGTCTTGATGAGGCACTCCATCCTGCTGTTGGCTGTCGCCCTGGCGCCTGTGGCCATCGCCAGTCCCAGCGCCGCCAGCCGAATCAAGGCGGCTGCACCCTCGGCCATCCCCGTTCCCCTGCGTCAGCCCGTGACGCTCGATCAGGACCGCACGCCTGCGTCGTTGGCCCAGGCGGAGCCCCAGGGTGATCCAGTGATGCCAGCGGCGCCGAGTGGCGTCCCCAGCGAAGCGGAGAAAACAGCAGCCCTTGCCAAGGAGGCCCAGAACCCGATCGCCAACCTGATCAGCCTGCCCTTTCAGAACAACACCAACTTCGGCGTTAGACCGCAGGGGCAGAGAACCCAGAATGTGCTCAACATTCAACCGGTGATTCCGGTTCCCCTCAGCAAGGATCTGCTGTTGGTCACCCGCACGATAGTTCCCGTCATCTACCAACCCACGTCGGCCTCCGGCAATGAAGGTGAGTTTGGCCTGGGCGACATCAACCCATCGTTCTTTTTTGTCCCACGAACGACAAGCAACATCACCTGGGGAGTGGGTCCCACCTTCGTTCTGCCCACGGCCACCAAATCGTTCACCGGCCAGGGGAAATGGAGCGCTGGCCCAACAGGCGTCGTCCTGGTGACCACCAAGCGGATGGTGTTCGGCGCTCTGGCCAACAATGTCTGGTCCTTTGCTGGATCAAGGGATCGCCAGTCGGTCAACCAGCTGCTGATCCAGCCATTCTTTAACTACAACTTTTCCAAGGGCTGGTACCTGACGGCATCTCCGATCATCACCGCCAACTGGGAAGCTGAGAATGGAGACGAACAATGGACGGTGCCGATCGGGGGTGGGTTTGGCAGGGTGTTTGCGATTGGCGAACAGAAAGTGAATGCCTCGCTCCAGGCCTTCTGGAATGTGGTCAAACCGGATGGCGCGGGGGATTGGACCCTGCGGGCGCAGTTCCAGTTCTTGTTTCCCCGATAAGTATGGTGTCCCACCAGTTTGAAAGCTCGCAACCCCGTCTAAATGGAAGACCTCAACCGCTCCGTGATCACCCTGCTGGCGTTGATCAATCCGGTGATCTGCGGCGTGATGCTGTTGCAGCGCACGCCGGGGGCCTCCCACCGCCAGCGCCTGGCTCTGACAGGAAACGTGGTGCTGCGCACCGCCGCGATCCTGCTGATCAGTGCCGTCATCGGGCCCCAGTTGCTGCAGCGGTTGGGGATCTCCCTGGATGTGTTTCAGATCGTTGGCGGCGTGGTGATCACGATGATCGGCTACGGCATGTTCGCCCCCAGCCCCACGCCAGCGGCGCCGGTCAAGGAGAGCGGCGACCGCGAAAACCCCTCCTCCCTCGATCCGATCGTGCTGTTCGCCGCCAGCCCCGGCACCATCTCCACCGTGCTGGCGCTGTCGGTGGCGCATGGCCCTGATCGGGGCCTACCCGGTGCGATCGCGGCCGTGCTACTTGCCCTGTCGATCACCACCGTGGTGATGGCGGTGATGGTGCTGCGCCCTGGCTCATCGGCCAGCCGCAACTCTTCCCTGATCAGCCGCTTTCTCGGACTGATCCTGATCGCCATGGGGTTGCAGATGGCGCTCACCAACCTGCGTGCCTTCTTCCAGGCCAGTGGCTGAGGCCAGGCTCATTCGTTGACCATCGAGGCCTTCACTTCAATGGAGGCATCGCCGCACTGCACGAGGCGGCCGGTGGGATTGGCGACCAGGGTTCCCAGCACAAGCTGAGGATCAGCGGGACGGATCTGTCCCGGCTGAATGTTCATGCAGATGATCGTGGTGATTTTCGGGGTCTGGCTGGGGGTGAGGAAGGCGGCTCCCACATAGGCATTGAGAAGACCCACCTTCGGCCCCTGAGCTGGAATCACATAGCTGTAGGCCGCTTCGGTGGTGGTGCGCACGGCGTAGTCGAAGGTGGATGGCAGGGTGATGCCGAAATCCTGCCGGATGTTGAAGACCGTGGCACGGAAGGAGCCATTTTTCTGGTAATAGGTGCGCTGGCCTTCCATCATTTTTGCCACGGCTCTCAGCGCAGCCTTCTGATCAGGATTCGCCTGGGGCTGGGGTTGTGCCTTGGCAGGCAGGACTGCGCAACCCAGGCCAACAAGGAGTGAGGCGATCAGTCCCTGGCGAGCGATGCCGGAAGGATTGAAGGAGCGCGGGGTGAAGCTGTTCATGAGGTTGATTCTTGTTGGTGGAGACTATTTCACGGACGATCACAAGTTGGTTCAGGGAGTAGGCACCACACGGTAGTAAACACCGTTGGCTCCATAGACAGGCTGATACCAGATGTTGCCGCTCAGGTAATACTGAGATCCAAATCTCGAAACTTCGACGGCTCCCGGCGGCAGCATCGCGTAGCTCCCGCCCACCACCACAGGGGCCATCCCCACTGGCGCAGTGGCCGCGCTGGATGCGGTGGCCGCAGTGGCCCCCACGATCGCCCCGGCTGCCGCGGCGCAGCCGTAGCAGCCCGACGAGCCGTAGTAGGGCACGGCCACCGGCGGGTGATAGGCCGGGTAGCCGCCATAGACCGAGGCGCCATAGGTGCTGCCGCCGTCCATGTTCGTGTGTTCGGTGCCGCCGCCGTAGGCATGGCCGGTGCTGCCGCCGTAGGCGTTGGTGTGCTCCGTTCCTTCTCCGGCCACGTGCTCGGTGCTGCCACCCCAGGTGTTGGTGTGGCCGCTCTCTCCCCAGCCGTGGAACGAGCTGCCGCCGAAACGGTTGGCGCTCGCCCAGGCCTGCGCCGGCCCCGCCGACACCAGCGGGGCCGCCGACAAGAGCAGGGCAAGCAAGGGCAGGGATCGGTTCATGGTCGGCAATGGGTGGATTGCGATGGAAAGAACGCAGCTGCGGTGCCCTCAGCGCTGGGGCTGCTTGGCGCCCCTGGGAGCCAGTGGAGTGGGCCGCTGGAAGGGCATCCGCCGGGCGGCGCGGGCCGCCGGGGAATCGAAGGCACCGTCAGAGACGGCTGGATCAAGCTTCCAGTCGGTGAGATCCATCTGGTGGCGCAGACGCAGGGGATCGGCGGCATAGACCGCGCGAATCCGGCGCGGCAGTTTGTCGTTGACGCCGATCCAGATCTGCAGGAAGACCTCCTTGTTGGCGATGGCCACCATGTCGGTGGCCACGCCGCCCACGATGGCGGAGGGGCCGATGCTGAAGGCATGGAACACTCCCTCGGTCATCGCCCTGTAGGGATCGGCCACAAGCAGATCGGTGAAGGGGAAGTAGATGTCGGCCCGCTTGAAGGCTGCCTGGAGGGCCCCCTCAAGGGTGGGCGGAGCCTTCTCGATCGCCACCAGGTTCCGCTCCGGCGAGAAGGCCATCATGGTGGTGCCGTTGAGGAAGAACTGCGAGGCGGGTCCGTCCCCTGGCGTGATCACCCGGAGTCTGTCGGGGCGCTGCATCAGCACCTCGTAGCGAACCGTATAGAGCAGGGGCGGCCCCAGGCGGCTGGGGTATTCGTAGCCCACGGTGGCGGTGAAGGCCAGGGAGCGGCTGGCGGCCAACCTGGCGCTGGAAGCCTTGAGCAGATCCAGGGCCCGCGCCTCCATCAAGGGCTTTGCTGCAGGCTTGCTGGACTGCCCGGACACCACTGGAGCGGGCCTGGCGAAAACGGCGGCGGGCCTGGCGACGGGGAAGGCAGTGGCAATCGCCAGGGCCAGGGGCGCTGACGTCCGGAGGAAGGAGTGAATCAAGGCAATGCGGGGTGGTTCTTCGCGTTGGGCGAACTAGGGAATCAGGCCGCAGGTGAACAGCTTGTTCACCACAGGGGCAGAGATCTGATCAAAGAAGGCCTGCCGCATCTGGGGATCGTTGTTCAGCAACGTGATCACCCGTTGCTCCTCCGGCCCTGGCTGCTTGCCACGGTTGACCAGGAGTTGTTCACAGCTGGAGTTCTGATACTTGACGATCACGTTGTTGGCGATCTTTGTCAGGATCGGGTATTGAGCCTGGCCTGCGGTGGCTGACAGCACGACAAAGGCGAACAGACAAGGCAGTCGGAAGCACTTGAGCATGATCAAGAGATGGACAATGGAAGCCCTCTGATCACCGAACGATTGCGATCACAGGGGGCTGCGGAGGCGGAGATCGCCAGCAACAACGAAGCTAGAACATCAACATCCCCTCGTTTGTGTTCTGTTGGACACTGTTGACGGTTCGCGGCGAGATCCCGACAGGGCGTATCACTGCTGGATCCGTTCGCGCTCCAGCTCAGCGATCCGCTCCTGCAGCGGCAGCAGCCGCGCCTCCAGCTCCGCCTCGGTGAACCGGGGGGTAATGAACTGGGGGCAGTTCCAGTCGAAGGCCTCCACCCGGATGCGGAAGAGGCGCTCCACCTCCCCAGCAGCCTGCGGTCTCAGCTGCTCCGCCAGACGCGGATCGGCAGCGAGCGGCACCACCTCCGCTTCCCCGTCGATCTTGAGCCGGCGGCGGGCGGGGTAATCCATCAGGAACAACGCCACCCGCGGGTCGCGGCGCAGATGGCCGGCGGTGAGCAACTGGCGGTTGCCGCCGTAATCGGCGAACCCCAGGGTGCGTTCGTCGATCACCCGCAGGAACCCCACCGGCCCGCCGCGGTGCTGGATGTAGGGGGCACCCGCTTCGGTGAGGCTGGCCAGATAGAAACTGTCGCGGGCGCCGATGAAGGCGATCTCCCTGGCACTGAGGCGATCGGATGCAGCGGCTGGGGGCACACCCTGGCTCTGGCCATAGGCCTGGAGTTGGGCCTCCCCCACAGCGGGGGTGAGATGGCGATGCAGATAGTGCTGGCTCATGGCTGGAAGTTCCGCTCAGGCCTCCAGGCCCGCCATCGGTCCATAGCCCGGCAGCGCCTGGATCCGCCCGATCCAGGCGCGAACGTTGGGATAGGGGGCCAGATCGATCCCCCCATCTCCCGCCAGGGCCACGTAGGGGAACACGGCGATGTCGGCGATGGTGGGGCGCCCCAACTCCAGCCATGGCCGATCAGCCAGGTGCCGCTCCAGCTGCTCGAGGATGAAGGCGGCCTTCTCGGTGGCCCGCTCGATCGGGATCGCCTTGACGCCGAACAGGTGATGCAGCCTGGCCGCTTCCGGGCCCTGGCGCACCTCGCCGGCGGCCGTGGAGAGCCAGCGCACCACCCGGGCCTGCTCCAGCGGATCGGTGGGAAACCAGCGGCCATCCCCCTGGCAGGCGGCCAGGTAGAAGAGGATCGCCTGGGCGTCGGCCAGGGTGGCGCCGTCCTCCTCCAGCACGGGCACCTGGCCGAAGGGATTGAGCGCCAGGAAGGCGGGCGACTTGTGCTCGCCGGCCATCAGGTCAACGCGAACCCATTCGTAGGGAATGTCGAGCAGGCCGAGCAGCAGGCGCACCTTGGCGCTGTTGCCGGAGAGTTCGTGGCCATGGAGCTTGATCATGATTTCGAAGGCGAGAGGAAGGAAGGGGCCGGAGGATGGCAGTTCAGACAGACCTGTCTGACCAAATAAAAAGTAGCAGACCTTTCTGTCTAGAGCGCTAGGGTTGGCAAAGTTCATCCGAGTCCATGGCCACGACCAGCGCCGCCAACAGGTCCTCCGCCAAGCGGGACGCGCTGCTGGACACCGCCGAGGGACTCTTCACCCGGCAGGGCTACCGGGCCGTGGGCATCGACACGGTGCTGGCCCAGGCAGGGGTGGCCAAGATGACCCTCTACAAGTACTTCAAGTCGAAGGAGGAGCTGATCGCCGCCGTGCTGGAGCACCGTGGCAACGCCATCGCCGCGGCACTGGCCGAGCGGATCGCCGCCGCGCCGGGGGGGCCCAGAGAGCGCCTCCTGGCCGTGTTCGACTGGCTGGAGGACGCGGTTCGCTCCCCGGAGTTCCACGGTTGTCTGTTCATCAAGGCCGCCAGCGAATACCCCGCTGAGGCGGATCTGCCGCGCAAGGCGGCGCTGGTCTTCAAGGAGGGTTGCCTGCGGCTGCTGGAAGGCCTCTGCCGCGAGGTCGGCGCCGATGACCCGGAGGGTCTCGCCCGACAGCTGCAACTGCTGCTCGAAGGCACGCTGGTGATGGCCTTCCTGCAGCGGAATCCCCAGGCCGCCAGCGATGCCCGCCGGGCCGCCGAGACCCTGCTGGCCGCCAAGCTGAAGATCCCTCAAGAGCGCAGGCCATGAACAGCTGCTGGTGGCCGGCCCTGCTCGGGGCCTCCCTGCTGGTGTCGATCCCACCGGCCTGCGCTGCGCCCCTTCCCCGCCGCCTGGGGGAATGCCGCAAGACCTTCATCAAGGAGATTCACTACCGCCTGAGCTCCACGGATGCCAATGGCGTGCAGATCCCCATCCCGGGGTCGGGCTCCGCCGTTTCGTACACCAATGGTGGGTATCAGGTCTCCTACGACACAGTGCCGGCGATTCACAGAAGCCGGGAGGGTGATCCGGTTCAGCTCTGCCTGACGTTCCTGCCGGATTGCCGTGAGGCTCCCCGAGGCGACGAGCGCGGACGCCTTTACGCCGCCCGCAACCTGCGTACGGGGGAGACCTGGAGCTTGCCCGACAGCCAGCACAGTTGCGGGGGCGCCTGACAGACCCGATGCAGCCCACCCGCCTACCGCCGCCAGGGTCAGGGGGTGACGCCACTCCAGGGCAGCAGCTTGAGCACCGCCTGGGTCCGGTTGGCCACCTCCAGCTTCTGCATGATCGCGTGGCCATGGACCCGCACCGTGCCCAGTCCGATGCCAAGTTCGCCGGCGATCTCGCGGTTGCTCAGCCCGCGGGCCATCGCTTCCAGCACCTCCCGCTCCCGCGGCGTCAGCAGATCGAGGCCGTTGCTCGGGCTTGGTGCCGTCGTGCTCGCCTCCGGCCCGCCGACCGCGCCCAGTTCCCGCAGGGCCGCTGTGGCCTCCGCATCCCACCAGGAGGCGCCGCGCAACACCGTCTGGATCGCCAGCTGCAGGTCGCCTGCCGCCACTCCCTTGCGCACGTAGCCCCGGGCGCCCGCCCGTACCATCCGCAGGCACCAGGCGGGATCCTCCTGGCTGGTGACCACCAGCACCGGGATCTGCGGGTGGCCGGCGGTGATGCGCCGGCAGGTCTCCAGACCCCCCAGCCCCGGCAGGCCGAGATCGAGCAGGATCACATCGAACCTCTGATGGCGGAGCAGATCGAGCGCCTGCTCGCCATCGCCCACGGCGGTCACCGCATCGATCACGGCGAAGCCCAGCAGGGTGACCTCCAGGCCGAGCCGGAACAACTCGTCGTCCTCCACCACCAGCACCCGCATCGGATCAGCCTCCCTCCCCATCGGCACCGAGGCAGTCCCTGGGCAGGAGCACCTCGATCTCAGCGCCACCGCCGGGCCGGTTGCGCAGCCCGATGCGGCCGCCATGGGCCTCCACGATCTGGCGGCAGAGATACAGCCCCAGACCGCTGCCCGGCCGCTCCTCCGACAGCCGCTGGAAACGCTGGAACAGATTGGTGATCTCCTGCTCCGGCACCCCCGGACCGGAATCGCCGATCCGCAGCCGGTGCCCACTGCCATGGGCCTCGAGATCCACCCGGATCTGGCCACCCCGCAGGCTGTGGTGGATGGCGTTGAGCAGCAGGTTCTCCAGCAGCCGTCGCAACTGTGGCCCATCGCCCACGAGCCGGTGCGGGCTGCGCTGGGAACTCGCACCGAAGCCCAGGCGCAGGGTCAGCTCCCGCTCCTCCGCCAGCGCCGAAAGCTCGCGGATCACGTCCTCCACCAGGCGGGTGAGTTCGAGTTCCGCCGGTTGCAGGCGCAGGCCCTCGGCATCATTGCGATAGACCTCCAGCAGGGTCTGGATCTGGGCGAGCGCGCGGCTCTGGCCCCGTTCAATCGTCGCCAGGGCTCTGGCCACCAGCGGGCCGTCGCTGCGCTGGCTGGCCGCGGCGAGGCTGCGGGTGGTGGCGATCGTGCCCAGGATCGGTGTCTTGAGATCATGGGCCAGGGTGGCCACGAAATCCCGGCGCAGGTCCTCCACGGCCAGCTGGCCCTGCAGTTCGAGCCGCTGGCGCTGCAGGACCTGGATGCGCAGGCACTGGCCGGCGGTCAGCACCAGGGCACCGCAGACCAGCAGCCGGTTGGCCAGGACAGATGCGGCCAGCGGGGCCGCTTCCGGGACCACCAGATTGGCGAGCGTGAGCCCACAGGCCAGGACCGCGAAGCGCCAGATCGCCGCCGGCCGCGCCGTTTCGCTCAGCAGGATCAACGGCAGCACATAGAGATAGGCAAGCACCACCTGAGCCGGTGTCAGCACCTCCACCAGCGCCACCAGGGCGGTGAGGGCCGCCACCTGCCCGCCAGGGGAGGCCAGCACCCCTATACCCCTGGGTAAGGACCGGCGGCTCAAATCCATACCCTCCGCTAGTAGCGCCAGGCCTTGGGGACGATCGACAGTGACCGAGCCCATCGAACCGGACGCTACCGCCGATGAACGCCTGGATACAGGTCGCCCTGCTGCTCGCCCTCGTGCTGGGCTCCGCCCCGCTGCTGGGGCGCCATCTCTGGCAGGTGTTCGACGACCGTCCCCAGCCACTGCTGGATGGCTGGCTCACCCCTGTGGAAACAGCCCTGCTGCACTGGGTGGGGGACCGGGGCCGCCCGAGCGAGCAGGCCTGGGACTACCTCCGTCCCCTGCTGCTCAGCAACAGTCTTTTCGGTGTCGTGGCTTTCCTGCTGCTGCTGCTCCAGCCCGCCTGGCTCAACCCCCTGGGCCTCTCCGGCATGCGCTGGGACACAGCCCTGCACACCGCGATCTCGTTTCTCACCAACACCGACCAGCAGCACTACACCCCCGAGCAGAGCCTGGGCGATCTGGCCCAGCTGGGGGCGCTGCAGTTCCTGTTCTTCACCTCCGCCGCCACCGGCCTGGCGGTGGGCTTCGCTTTCATCCGCGGTCTCTGCGGCCGCCCCCTGGGCAATTTCCACCGTGATCTGATCCGCTCGATCACCCGGGTGCTGCTGCCCCTCAGCCTGGGGTTCGGCCTGATCCTGCTGATCAATGGTGTGCCCATGACCCTGGGCGGCCCGGTGAGCCTTCGCACCCTCGAAGGCGCCACCCAGATCCTGGTGCGGGGTCCGGTGGCCGGCTTCGAGGCGATCAAGCAACTGGGGGAAAACGGCGGTGGATTCTTCGGCGCCAACTCCGCCCACCCGTTCGAGAACCCCAGTCCGTTCACGAACCTGCTGGCCATGGTGGCCATGTTCGCGATCCCGGCCGCCACGATCGACGCCTTCGGCCGCTTCCTCGGCAACCGGCGCCAGGGCACCCTGCTGCTGCTGCTGGTCTCCGTCCTGTTCCTGGCTCTGGCCGTGGTGGCGATCAGCGCCGAGCAGGCGGGCAATCCCCTGCTGGCCCCCTGGCTCAGCGGACCGAACCTGGAGGGCAAGGAGGTGCGCTTCGGCGCCGCTGTCTCCGCCCTGTTCGCCACCATCACCACCGGGTCCATGGCCGGGGCGGTGAACGCCGCCATGGATTCGCTCATGCCCCTTGGGGGTCTGGTGCCCCTGTTCAACCTGTTTCTGCAGGTGGTCTTCGGTGGCCAAGGCACCGGCATCGCCTACCTGCTGGTGTTCCTGATCCTGACGGTGTTCCTCACCGGGCTGATGGTGGGCCGCACCCCCGAGCTGTTCGGCCGCAAGGTGGAAAAGGCCGAAGTGGTGTACAGCAGCCTGATTCTGCTGATCCACCCGGTGTTCGTGCTGGTGCCCGCCGCCATCACGATCGCCTTCCCCGCTCTGCAGGGCATCAGCAACCCCGGCTTCCACGGCGTCAGCCAGGTGGTCTACGAGTACGCCTCGGCCGCCGCCAACAACGGCAGCGGTTTCGAGGGGCTGGGCGACGGCACGGTGTGGTGGAACCTCAGCGCCATCGTCAGCCTTCTGGGCGGCCGCTACCTGCCGATCATCGCCCTGCTTCTGCTGGCGGCCGGCTTCGCCCGCAAGCAACCGGTGCCCCCCAGCCCCGGCACCCTGGCCACCGATACGGGCCTGTTCACCGTGGTGACCGCCGTGGTGATTGTGATCCTCGGCGCCCTCACCTTCTTCCCGGTGCTGGCCCTGGGGCCGATCGCCGAAGCCTTTTCCCTCCCCCGCTGACCGCCTCGCGGATCCCATGACCACCCTTCAGCAACCCTTCTTCCCCCGCATGCCGCGGGGCCGCCGCGACCAGCGGCGCTACACCGAACGCCCCAAAAGCCAGGGGCTGTTCGCGCGGGCCATCGTCGAAGCGTTCCGCAAGCTCGATCCGCGCCTCACCGTGCGCAACCCGGTGATGTTCGTGGTCTGGTGCGGCACGGTCGTCACCCTGGCCGCCACGGTGGAGCCTCAGCTCTTCGGCCTCAGCCCGGACGCCCCGGGGAGGGGCTTCAACGCTGCGCTTGCCGCAATACTGGTGGCCACCCTGCTATTCGCCAATCTGGCCGAAGCCCTGGCCGAAGGCCGTGGCAAGGCCCAGGCGGATGCCCTGCGCCTCACCCAGGCGCGCACCCAGGCCAGGCGGCTGTTGCCCGATGGCGGAGAAGCGCTCGTGGATTCCAGCAGCCTGCGCAAGGGCGATCAGGTGCTGGTGAGCAGCGGCGAGTTGATCCCCGCCGATGGGGAGGTGGTCGATGGGGTGGCGGCCGTGGATGAATCGGCGATCACCGGCGAATCCGCCCCCGTGCTCAAGGAGGCCGGCTCCGATGTGGCCAGCTCGGTCACCGGCGGCACCCGGGTGGTCTCCGACCATCTCACGATCCGGATCACCGCCGATCCTGGCCAGGGCTTCATCGATCGCATGATCGCCCTGGTGGAGGGGGCCGAGCGCAGCCGCACCCCCAACGAGATCGCCCTGACCGTGCTGCTGGCGGTGCTCACCCAGGTGTTCCTGATCGCCGTGGCCACCCTGCCGCCCGTGGCGGCCTACATCGGTGGACCCACGCCGGTGGTGATCCTGGTGGCCCTGCTGGTGGCCCTGATTCCCACCACCATCGGCGGTCTCCTGTCCGCCATCGGCATTGCCGGCATGGACCGGGTGGCCCAGTTCAACGTGATCGCCACCTCCGGCCGCGCCGTGGAGGCCTGCGGTGACATCAACACCCTGGTGCTCGACAAAACCGGCACCATCACCCTGGGCAACCGTCTGGCCGAGGAGTTCCTGCCGGTGGGGGGCCACACGGAAGCGGAACTCGCCGTCGTCTCCCTTGGCGCCAGCGGCTTTGACACCACCCCCGAGGGCAAATCGATCGTGCGGCTGGCGGAGAAGCTCGGCGCCAGCGCGGGGTTCGACCCGGCCGGGGCCACCGGCCTCGACTTCTCCGCCCGCACCCGCATGAGCGGCACCGACCTGGCCGATGGCACCGAACTGCGCAAGGGGGCCGTGGACGCCATCAAGGGATTCGTGCGCTCCCGCGGCGGCCAGGTGCCGGGCGGCCTGGACGAGGCCTACGAGCAGGTGTCCCGGCTGGGGGGCACCCCGCTGGCGGTCTGTCGGGGCGCCGAGATCTATGGAGTGATCTATCTCAAGGACATCATCAAACCGGGCATGCGCGAACGCTTCGACCAGCTCAGGCGCATGGGCATCCGCAGCGTGATGCTCACCGGCGACAACCCGATCACCGCCAGCGTGATCGCCCGCGAGGCCGGGGTCGACGACTTCATCGCCGAAGCCACCCCGGAAGACAAGATCGCCGTGATCCAGGCGGAGCAGCGCCTCGGCAAGCTGGTGGCGATGACCGGCGACGGCACCAACGACGCCCCGGCCCTGGCCCAGGCCAACGTGGGGGTGGCCATGAACTCCGGCACCCAGGCCGCCAAGGAGGCGGCCAACATGGTCGACCTCGACAGCGATCCCACCAAGCTGATCGACATCGTCACCATCGGCAAACAGTTGCTGATCACCCGGGGGGCGCTCACCACCTTCTCGATCGCCAACGACGTGGCCAAGTACTTCGCGATCCTGCCGGCCCTGTTCGGTGGCGTCGGCCTCGGGGCCCTCAACCTGATGCAGCTGCAGAGTCCCAACTCGGCCATCCTCTCGGCGATGGTGTTCAACGCCCTGATCATTCCGGCGCTGGTCCCGCTCGCCCTGAAGGGGGTGGCCTTCCGGCCCGCGACGGCCGAGGAATTGCTCAAGCGCAACCTGCTTGTTTTCGGCCTCGGTGGCCTGGTGGTGCCCTTCGTGGGCATCAAGGCGATCGACCTGGCCATCACCTCCCTGCACCTGATCTGAGACCCCTGCGATGTTCCTGACCCGACCCGTCTTCTGGATTCCGCTCCTGCTCGCCGCCGGGGCGGTGGCGGCCTCCTCGCCGTTGCGACTCTTCCATCCCCCCCTGCAGACCGGGGCACTGTCAGTGCTGCTGAGCGGCACCGTGGCGCTCTCGCTCTACCTGTTCGCCGTCATGATCCAACCGGAGAAGTTCTGATGACCCTGATTCGCGATGTCCTGCGGGCCCTGCGCCTCACCGCAGTGCTGTGGTTGATCACCGTGGTGCTCTACACCCTTCCCCTGTTGGCCATCGGCCAGGGACTGTTGCCGTTCCAGGCCAATGGCTCTCTATTCAGGGTGGATGGCAAGGTGGTGGGCTCGGCCCTGATCGGGCAGCCCTTCGCCAGCGAGCGTTACTTCTGGAGCCGTCCCAGCGACGTCGACTACAGCACCGGCAAGACAGCACCCAACTCTGCCCCCAGCAACCTCGGTCCCACCAACCCCGATCTCGTCAAGCGCGTCACTGCGGCGTCCAAGGTGCTGCGTGGTTCAGGGCTGAACGCTCCCGCCCCCGACCTCCTCTATGGCTCCGGTTCGGGACTGGATCCCCACATCTCGCCTGCGGCGGCGGCGCAGCAGATCGAGCGGGTGGCCCGCCAGCGGAAGATGAGCCAGCCCCAGCTTCAGACGCTGATCCGCCAACATACCGAAGGCCGCGTCCTCGGGGTGCTTGGGGAGCCGCGGGTGAACGTGCTGGCGTTGAACCTGGAGCTGGATCGCTACTCCCCATGATCAGGAGCAGGGGGCGGGGCCGCCACAAGCTGTTCATCGGCATGGCGCCGGGGGTCGGCAAGACCTTCCGCATGCTCCAGGAAGGGCAGCAGCTGCTGCGCGACGGCACCGACGTGGTGATCGGCGTGCTCGAAACCCATGGCCGCGCCGACACCGCCGCCCAGGCCGAAGGCCTCGAACGCGTTCCCCTGCGGCGGTTCCTGCACCAGGGGGTGTGGCTGGAGGAGCTGGACCTGGAGGCCGTGCTGATGCGATGCCCCCAGCTGGTGCTGGTGGACGAGTTGGCCCACACCAATGCCCCCGGCAGCGAGCGGACCAAGCGCTGGCAGGACGTGGAACACCTGCTGGCGGCGGGTCTGGACGTGTACTCCACCGTCAACATCCAGCACCTCGAAAGCCTCAACGATCTGGTGGCCCAGCTCACCGGGGTGGTGGTGCGCGAACGGCTGCCCGATCGGGTGCTGGAGCTGGCCGATGAGGTGGTGCTGGTGGACGTCACCCCCGAAACCCTGCAGGAGCGCCTGCGCGGCGGCAAGGTGTATGCCAGCGAGAAGGTGGGCCAGGCCCTGGCCAACTTCTTCCAGCGCCGCAATCTGGTGGCCCTGCGGGAACTGGCCCTGAGGGAGGTGGCCGACCGGGTGGACGACGAGGCCACCCCCGAGAGTTCACTGCGCGAACGGGTGATGGTCTGCCTGTCCACCCATCCCGCTTCGAAGCGGCTGCTGCGCCGCGCCGCCCGCCTGGCCGGGTTCATGGATGCGCCCTTGCTGGTGGTGATGGTGCTGAATCCCCATGCCTTCCTTTCGCGGGACGAGTCGGCCTTGCTGGAGGAATGCATCCGGTTGAGCGAGGACTTCGGCGGTGAGTTCCTGCGCATCGATAGCGACGACGTGCTCAGTTCGATCGCCAGCGTCGCGACCGAACGGCGGATCACCCAGATCGTGATGGGCCAGTCGCCACGCTCGCGGGGCCGGGCCCTGCTCGGCCGCTCCCTCGCCGAGAAGCTGCAGCGTCGGCTGGTCGGCCGCCATGTGGATCTCCATCTGATCGCCGATGAACCCACCACCACGGCCGTGGTGACGAACCGCCCCTAGGCGTTTCCGGATCCTTCGGCCTCTTGCTGCCTAACCTCCCTGCAGCATCTCCCCACCGATGACGATCTCCCCTGTGCCATCGCCCCAAGGCTGTGCCTCTCTGCAGGTGATCGAAGCGGTGCGACAGGGGTGGCAGGCCTTCGCCCGGGCCCCCTGGGTGTTCATCGGTTTCACCCTGCTGGCGGGGGTCCTGAGCAGCCTCTGCTCCCTGATCCAGGGCCGGGTGGACTCCGATGAGGCCGCCGTGGTCACAACGGTGCAACTGGTCCGGATGTTGGTGGGCTCGATCCTGAGTGTGCTGGTGAGCCTGTGGAGCACCACGGGCCTGATCCGTGGTGCCTGGAGCGCCCTGGCGGGTGGGAAACCAACCTTGGGCACCTTCATCCGCTGGGATGGGGCGGCCAGTTGGCGGCTGTTCCGTAACGGACTGGTGCTGGGGATCCTGTTTGCGGCCGTACTGGTGGTGGCGGCCCTGGTGGGGGTTGCCGCCGCCCAGCTCAACCAGGTCCTGGCCGTGCTGCCCTTCCTGGTGGCCTTCGCTGTGCTGATCTACCTGGCGGTGAATCAGAAGTTCATGGCCCAGATCGCCCTGCTGGAGGGACTCGGACCGATCGAATCGATCGCCCGTGGCCGGACCCTGCTCGATCCCCAGTGGGGCTCGGTGCTGCTGCTGGCCCTGGCGGAATTCGCCATCGCCCTGCTGGGCCTGCTGGCCTGCGTCGTGGGACTGCTGGTGGCGGTGCCGGTGATCCTCTGCACCAGCACGGCCGCCTACCGCCAGGTGTTCGGCAGCGAAGACCTCACCGGGCTGCTGGTGGCATCCTGAAAGGCTTGCTGAACCTAGGGCCCACGGCCATGGGCTTGCATTTCTGATCGGGATGCATACGCTTCTCAAAATCGTTGTCTGGAGGCGGCGGCCGGAGCCCGCCCGTTCCTTCCCCGTCCAACCCTTTCGCTGAACGTCCCATCCCTTCGTTCCGCGTCGTTTCACGGCCCCTCCATGCTCGTCGCCCATGACGCCGCCGGTGAAGCGGACTAGGGCCGGAAGCCCCCATTGCAGGGCCTGGAGGAGCAGATCCTGGCCTCCTGGGTCGTGAACGCCATCTCCTGGACCCGGGCCGTCCGCCGCGGCGAGATCCGCAGCCGCGAACGGGTCACCAACGGGGCGATTCTCGAAGCGATCTACGAGGGTGCCCCCCGCACCCTTCTGGATCTGGGCTGCGGCGAAGGCTGGCTGGCCCATCAGTGCGCCCGCCAGGGAATCGAGGTGCTCGGCACCGACGCCGTGGCCGAGCTCACCGCCATCGCCGCGGAAAGCGCCCCGCCCGGCGCCCGCTTCCAGACCCTCACCTACCAGCAGATCGCAACCGGCGGCCTGAGAGAGCGATTTGATGTGGAGGTGGCCAACTTCTCCCTGCTGGGGGATCGCAGCCTCGACGATCTGTTCCAGGCCCTGCCGAAGCTGCTCGCCCCAGGTGGCTGCGTACTGGTGCAGACCCTCCACCCCCTGCTGGTCTGCGCTGACCACCCCCACGCGGACGGATGGAGGGAGGGCTCCTGGGCCGGATCCTCTCCAGCCTTCCGAGCGCCGGCTCCCTGGTACTTCCGCACCCTGGAATCCTGGATGCGGCTCTTCCACCGCCACAAGCTTGTCGTCAAGGAGATGCGCGAACCGCTGGATCCCCTCAGCCGCCAACTCAGCGCAGGCAGGCCATCGGATGGCGGGGTGCCACGCCCAGGGCCTTGGCCACTCCGGGATGGCAGACCGCCCCATCCACGGTGTTCAGACCGGAGAGCAGCTCGGGCCGGTCGGTGACCGCCTCGAGCAGCCCCCGTCCCGCCATCACCAGGATGTAGGGGAGAGTGACGCTCACCAGGGCTTCGGTGGAGGTGAAGGGCACGGCGCCGGGCATGTTGCCTACGGCGTAGTGCTGCACCCCGTGGATGGTGACCACAGGATCGGTGTGGGTGGTCTCGCGGCTGGTGGCGATGCAGCCCCCCTGGTCGATCGCCACATCGACGATCACCGACCCCGCCCGCATCCGCTGCACCAGCTCCTCCCCCACCAGGGTGGGGGCCCGTCCTCCAGGCAGGAGCACGGCGCCGATCAGCAGGTCGGCCCCCGGCACCAGCCGCTCGATCAGGCTGCGGCTGCTCACCAGGCACGTCATCCGGCCGCGCCTGGCGGATTCCAGTCCCCGCAGGCGGTGCGGCGAGCGATCCAGCAGGAACACTTCCGCATCCATCGCCGCGGCGATGCGGGCCGCGTTCCAGCCCACCGTGCCGGCCCCCAGTACCACCACCCGGGCCGGGCGCACCCCTGTGCAGCCCCCCATCAGCACGCCACGGCCCCCGTGGGGCTTCTCCAGCAGGTGGGCCCCCACCTGGGCCGCCAGACGCCCCGCCACCTCGCTCATCGGCGCCAGCAGCGGCAGGCTGCCGTCCTCGAGCTGCACCGTCTCGTAGGCCACCGCCGTGGTGCCCGCCTCCAGCAGGGCCTGGCCCACCTCGGGGTAGGCCGCCAGGTGCAGGTAGGTGAACAGCACCAGGTCGCTGCGCAGGAAGGCGAATTCCTGCGGCTGCGGCTCCTTCACCTTCACCACCAGATGGGCGGCCCAGGCCTCCTCACAGCTGACGATGTGGGCGCCGGAGGCGCGGTAGTCGTCGTCACTGATGCCGGCCCCCAGGCCGGCCCCCTCCTGGACACGGACCTCCATGCCCTGGGACACCAACTCGTGGACGCCGTCGGGGGTGAGGGCCACCCGCTGCTCGTCGCGCTTGATTTCCGTGGGCACTCCGATGCTCGCCATCGGAGAGGCCAGGGGTGCCGGGCCGGGAGCTGGCATGAACTGAGAAGAATTGCCGCCCTGGGGCGATCGTGGGCAAACCCTAGGCCGAGGCGATGGGCATCCGCCAGCCACTGCCGAAGGCCCGGTCGCTCACCTTGAGCACCGGCGCCGCCTGGCGCCGCTTGAACTCGGCCCGCCGCAGCAACCCGGCCACCCGGGCCACCAGCTCCCGGTCCGCCCCCTCGGACACCAGCTCCTCCGGCGTGCGCATCTCCTCGATGCAGGCCTTCAGCAGGGGATCGAGCACCGCGTAGTCGGGCAGGGAATCGCTGTCGCGCTGGTCGGGGCGCAGCTCGGCGCTGGGGGGCTTGGTACGGATCGTCGCGCCGATCAGCTCCCCATGCCAGGGCAGGCCGAGGGCCGAGCGGCAGGGGCCGGAGGCCGCCCCATCCAGCCAGTCACAGAGGCCGGAGATGGTGGTCTTGTAGAGGTCGCCGATCACCGCCAGGCCACCGTTCATGTCGCCGTAGAGCGTGCAATAGCCCACCGCCAGCTCCGATTTGTTGCCGGTGGAAAGCAGCAGGCCCCCCTTCTCGTTGGCCACCGCCATCAGCAGCGTCCCCCGGATCCTGGACTGAAGGTTCTCCTCGGTGACCCCCCGCGGGGGCGCCCCCAGCTCGGGGGTGAGGGCGGCGGCGAAGGTCTCCATCAGCGGGGAGATCGGCAGGGTGGCGGTGCGCAGTCCGAGCCGCCCGGCCAGGGCGTCGGCATCGTCGAGGGAGCCGGACGAGCTGAAGGGGGAGGGCAGGCGCAACCCCTCCACCCGTTCGGGCCCGAGCGCCGCGGTGGCGATCACCGCCACCAGGGCCGAATCGATGCCGCCGCTCAGCCCCAGCAGGGCCCGCTGGAAGCCGCACTTGGCGGCATAGTCGCGCACCCCCAGCACCAGCACCCGCAGTAGCTGCTCCCAAGGGTCCGGCGGCGCGGCGGCGGGCGTCGTGGCTGAGGTGGCCCCGCCAGGAGCGGCGTCCCAGAAGCCCAGGTCCTCGGCGGCGCAGGCCAGTCGCAGCTGCGGTCGGCCGTCCCCATCCACCACGAAGCTGGCGCCATCGAAAACCAGGTCATCGTTGCCGCCCACCTGGTTGAGGTAAACCACCGGCGCCCCGAGCCGGGCCGCCGCCCGGGCCGCCAGAGCCTGGCGCACCTCCCCTTTGCCACGGCCGAAGGGGGAGGCCGAGAGGTTGAGCAGCAGGTCGATCCGGCTCGCCGCCAGATCGGCGATCGGGTCCACGGCGTCCGGCCAGCGGCTGCGGAGGTTCTCCTCCACCCAGAGGTCCTCGCAGATGGTCAGGCCCAGCCGCCAGGGGCGACCACCGGCCTCCAGCTCCAGCACCGCCGGGGCGTCGCCGGGCAGAAAGTAGCGGCGTTCATCGAAGACGTCGTAGCTGGGCAGCAGGCGCTTGCGGCAGACGATGCGCCAGCTGCCCCGCTCCACCAGGGCCAGGGCGTTGTGCAACCCCGGCTGGCGCCGGCCATCGACCTGCTCGGCCACCCCCACCAGCACAGCCAGACCGCCCGGGCAGGCCGCCGCCAGGCTCTCGAGCACCCGCTCCTGGCGCTGGATCAGGGCGGGGCGCAGCAGCAGGTCCCGCGGCGGGTAACCCCACAGCGACAGCTCGGGGGTGAGCATCAGGTCGGCCCCACCGGCGCGGGCCCGCTCGGCGGCCGCGAGGATCCGGCGGCCGTTGCCCTCCAGGTCGCCCACCAGGGGGTTCAGCTGGGCCAGGGCGAGGCGCATCAGGGCTCGGAGAGGCCGTAGAGATTGTGCTGCAGCAGCACCGGCCAGAGTTCAGACGGTACCTGGGCAGGATCGGGCCGCTCCCGGATCCGGGAGCTGGCGCTGGGGGGAATCGCCAGGGGCAGCAGGTCGAGGGTGGCCCCCAGGTCCCGCAGCCGCTCCAGATCCGCCGCCTCCAGCGGCCAGCCCTCGCGGCGGGCGATGCCGAGCCGGCAGCTCCGCAGCAGCGCGTCGGCCCGCTTCCAGCGATGGATCTGGCCGGCCAGGTCGCTGCCCACCACAAACACCAGCTCACGCTGGGGCCAGCGGGCCCGGGCCCGCTCCAGGGTCTCCACCGCCCAGGGGCTGCTGAGCTCCGGCTCCAGGCTGAGCCGGGGGTCCTCAATGGCCCCCACCAGGGCGGCCAGCAGGGCGGTGCGCACCTTCAGGGGGGCGCCGTGCTGCTTGAGGGGGTTGTCGCTGGCCCAGGTGACCACCTGGGGGAACAGGCCCAGCAGACCTTCCAGCAGGGCCCTGTGGCCTCGGGTGGGGGGATCGGCGCTGGTGCCGAAGAGGGCGAGACGGGTTGTGGGGGGGGTCACGGGTGGAGGCCGCCGCCGGCGGTGCGTTCCCCTCCCTCCTGTTGCCACTGGCTCAGCCAGCGGCGGGTTTCCGGATCCTGCCGCACCAGCCGTCGCAGCAGGGCCCCCGGCTGGCCGGCGGCGGTGGTGCTGCGCAGCAGTTCGGCGGCCGCCAGCCGGCCGGTGCGCCGGGTGGTGTGGACCGCCAGGGCCGCCTGGGCCAGGGCCACCGGGGCGGCCGGCGCCAGGCTCAGCCCGCCGCTCAGGGGCGCCGCCAGCAGCAGCAGCTGGCGCAGGCCGCCCAGCAGAAGCTGCAGGCCCAGCTGGGCGCCGCCCAGCAGGGCGTTATGGCCGCCCAGACGGGTGAGCAGCGTGCGGGCGCCGCTGCGGGTCATGGGCAGGCCGTAGAGCTGGCAGAGCTGGACCACCAGGGCGCCGTCGCAGGCCAGACCGCCGGCCAGATCGAGCAGCAGCAGGGGGTTGGCCGCCACCCCCGTGGCCTTGAGGGCCGCGAAGCGGCCGATCAGACCCTGGGCCTGGCGGTGGCCGTGGCGCAGCCGGCAGCGGTGCAGGGCCTGGCTGAAGCGGTCGGCGGCCCGCAGGGCATTGAGGGCCAGCAGCAGCTCCCCATGGCGCTCCAGCAGACCGGTGAGCTCCTGGCGCAGGGGCTCCACCCGGGGAGGGGCCGGCTCGCTGCGCACCCGGCCGTCGGCGCGCAGGCGCGCCTGGCGGGGGGCGGCCGCCACGGCCAGGGGCCGAAGGTTGCGGGCCCCCGCCGGCAGGCTCCGGCCGATGCTGGCGAGCAGGGCGTCGCGCTCGGCCTCCGGCCAGCAGTCGCTGCGATTGAGCACCAGCAACAGGGGCTTGCCGGAGGACAGCAGATCGTCCAGGGCCTCGGCATCCATCACGGTGAGGTCGCTGTCGATCACCAGCAGCACCAGGTCGGCGCCCACCGCCACCCTGGCCGCCAGGCGGGAGCGGGCGGCGGCGGCGATCTCGTCGATGCCGGGGGTGTCCACCAGGTCGACCCCCTCCAGACCTGCCAGGGGCTGGCCCCAGGCCTGCTGCTGCTGGTGGCGGGTGCAGCCGTGGGCCACGTCGGTGGCGAAGTGCTCCTCCCCGAGCAGGGCATTGAGCAGGCTCGACTTGCCCACCCCGACCCGGCCGAACACGGCCACCCGCGGCCGGCGACGACGCAGGCGTTCCAGCTGGCGATCCAGGCTGGCCAGTTCCGGCGCCAGGGAGGCCTGCTCCCGGCCGCTGAGCTCCAGCCCCGATCGCCAGCGGGCCAGCAGCTGCCTGCAGCGCTCGGCGGCGGGGGGGGCGACCAGGGGGACCGTTGCCGCCATTGTCACGGGGTGCTCTCGGTGGCGCCCGCTGGCCGGCGCCACCAGCCGGCCAGCACCGCCAGCACCGCCTCGGGGCCGATGACTCCGACGAAGCCGCCGAACTCGTCCACCACCACCCGCACCCTGGAACCGTTACGGCGGAAGCTGGTGAGCAGCCGATCAGCCCGGATCATCTCCGGCACGAACTCCACCGGTTCACAGAGATCGGCGGCCTGGCTCCCCCCCCGGCACTCCACCAGGGCCGTGAGCAATTGCTCGCGGCTGGCCACGCCCAGCACCTCATCCACTTCCTCACCAAGCACCACCCACCAGGCGGTGGTGTGGCGCAGCAGGGTGGAACGCTGCTCGTCGAGGCTCTGGTGGCCCGCCAGGGTGGGGGCTGCCACCCTCGGCAGCATCAGGTCCCTGGCGGTGAGGTCGTTGAGCTGGAACACCTTGGCGATCATGGCGGCCTCATCGGCCTCGATCTGGCCCTTCTGGGAACCGAGCCGGGCCAGCAGCCGGATTTCCTCCTCGTCGGTGCTGATCTCGCTCTGGGCGGTGATGGCCGGCAGGATCTGCTCCAGCAGCAGCACCAGTGGCAGCATCAGCCTGGTGAACACGCCAAGGGCAGGGGCACTGGCCAGGGCCACCGGCATGGCCAGCTTGCTGCCGATCGCCTTGGGCAGAATTTCCCCCAGCAGGATCACCAGCACGGTGAGGCCCACGGAGAACAGGGGCAACGCCAGCCCCTTGATGCCGTGGCGGACGAACACGGCGCTGGCGATGCCACCCACCATCAGGCTGCCGAAGATGTTGAAGATGTTGTTGGCGATCACCAGGACCGCCAGGGTGCGGCCCAGCCGCTGCCGCAGGGCCTCCAGCCGCCGGGCCCCGGGCACCGGCCGGGGGCGGCTGGCCAGTTCATGCACCTTCACTGGATTGACGGTGAGCAGGGCCGCCTCCACCCCCGAGCTGATGAACGAGCCAACCAGCATCACCACCACCACCAGCACCAGGAGCAGGAGATCGTTCATCCGCGGGTGATGGAAACAGAGGAGGGCGGCACGCGCAGGTTCGGGGGAATCACATGTATTTAATCGGCTGTGCCATCTTCTCGCTGTACATCCCTTCGCCTTGATGCCGCCGACCCCCCCGATCGACCCCGCCCTGCTGGCCCGCCGTCGCCAGCGGTTCCTGCAGCAGCTGAGTGGCGTGGCCGCGGTGATCCCCGGAGCGGCGCTGGTGACCCACCACGCCGACGTGGAGCACAGCTTCCGCCAGAACAGCGACTTCTGGTACCTCACCGGCTTCGATGAGCCCGGTGCCGTGGCCCTGTTCCTGCCCCACCGGCCCGACAACCCCTTCGTTTTGTTTGTCGAGGCGAAGGATCCGGGGGCCGAGGTGTGGAACGGCTTCCGCTGGGGCTGCGACGGGGCCGTCACGAGCTTCGGCGCGGATCTGGCCCATCCCCGCAGCGAACTGGCCGAACGGCTGCCGGAATATCTCGACGGTGCCGAGGGGATCGCCTTCCGGGTGGGCCGCCATCCGCAGGTGGAACCCCTGGTGCTCGCCGCCTGGGGACGCCAGCTGGATCGGGCCCCCCGCAGCGGCAAGGCGGCGCTGGGGCTGGTGGCCCCTTGCCCGCTGCTGCACGAGCTGCGGCTGCGCAAGGAACCCGAGGAACTGGCCCGCCTGCGGGAGGCCGCCCGCATCTCCGCCGAGGCCCACGAACTGGCCCGGCGGGTGGTGCGGCCTGGCCTCAGCGAACGGCAGGTGCAGGCCGTGATCGAGCAGCACTTCCTCGAGCAGGGGGCCCGCGGCACTGCCTATGGCTCGATCGTCGCCGGCGGCGACAACGCCTGCGTCCTCCACTACACCGCCAACGCCGACGTGCTGCGGGACGGCGACCTGCTGCTGATCGATGCGGGCTGCAGCCTCGACGACTACTACAACGGCGACATCACCCGCACCTTCCCCGTCAACGGTCGCTTCAGCGGCGAGCAACGGGCCCTCTACGAGTTGGTGCTGGCCGCCCAGGAGGCGGCCGTGGCGGCGGTGGCCCCCGGCCAGACCGCCGAAGGGGTGCATGACACCGCCGTCCGGGTGCTGGTGGAGGGGCTGGTTGAGCTGGGCCTGCTGAGCGGCGCGGTGGATGGCCTGATCGAGCAGGGGGCCTACCGCCATCTGTACATGCACCGCACCGGCCACTGGCTGGGGCTCGACGTCCACGATGTGGGGGCCTACCGGCTGGGCGAGCACCATGTGGCCCTCGAGCCGGGCATGGTGCTCACCGTGGAGCCCGGCCTCTACGTGAGCGACCGGCTGGCGGTGCCCGAGGGACAGCCCGCCATCGAGGCGCGCTGGAAGGGCATCGGCATCCGCATCGAGGACGACGTGGCGGTGAGTGACCACGGCCATGAGGTGCTCACGGCCAGCGCCCTCAAGGCGCCGGCGGCGATGGAGCGCTGAACAGCTCCAGCACCTGGCGGGTGGCGTGCAGGAGGCGGTCGGCCCCCGCCTCGCGTAACTGCGCTTCATACCGCTGGCGGTCGGCCTCCCGCCCGGCTTCCTGCAGGTGGGGGGGCGCCACCGCCAGCGCTTCGAAGCGCTGGCCGGGCACCCGGGCGCGGGCCTGGCGCACCGTTTCCACATCGGCCACCGTGTCACCCAGGTAGGTCACGGGCGGGGCGCCGGCCCCCAGGGGCACCCCCGCCAGCGTGGCCGCCAGGGCCAGCAGGCCAGTGGGGTCGGGCTTGTCGGGGGCCTGCCCCATGGCGATCAGGGGCGGCGCCACCAGGGCCAGCCGCTGCTCCAGCACGTAGCGGGCGGAAGGGGGCTCGGCGCCGCTGACGAAGCCCCAGACGATCCCCAGATCGCTGAGGGCGGTGAAGAACGGCCCGTCCACCAGCAGGGGCTCGCTGCCGATGAAGCCACGCCAGAGGCTGGGATCCCCCTCCGGATCGCCACCGAAGTAATGGCCGCTGAACACCGCCACCAGCTCCTCCCAGGCGGGCAGGGGGACAACGCCACGGCGGCGCAGCAGCTCCATCGAGGCCTGCCAGTCGTTGTTCCAGCGGCCTTCGCCCTTGAGGGCGTCGATCGCGGCGCTCTCCGGAGCCCAGCCGCTGTAATGCCGCACGGTTTCGACGATGGCGCGCCGGTAGCTGCCACCCACATCCCTGATCACGCCGTCGATGTCGAACAGGAGGACAGCGCGGGGGGCGGCGGGGGCGGCCAGGCGAGTTGCTGCGAATCGGCTGGTAAGTTAATCGTTTGCTAGTTCTCCTTGAGCGCCGAAACCGTGATCGCCCCTGAGAGTGCCGAGGCCGCTGCCCTGATCGCCGTGCCCGCGGCCATCGCCGCCGACACCACCGAGGGTCGTCCGGTGCTGCGCGGCGGCAGTGCCGCCCTGGCCACCGCCACCATCGACGAAGACGGGGTGCCGTCCGGCTACACCCCCAAGGCCGACGAGGGCCGCTTCCTGGTGAAGATCCTGTGGCTGCCCGACAACGTCGCCCTGGCGGTGGATCAGATCGTCGGTGGCGGCCCCAGCCCCCTCACCGCCTACTTCTTTTGGCCCCGGGAAGACGCCTGGGAAACCCTCAAAGGTGAGCTCGAGGCCAAGAGCTGGATCACCGACAACGAGCGGGTCGAGATCCTCAACAAGGCCACCGAGGTGATCAACTACTGGCAGGAGGAAGGGCGCGGCAAATCCCTCGAAGAGGCCAAGCTCAAGTTCCCCGACGTCACCTTCTGCGGGACCGCCTGAGTCCCTCGTCCCCCGGGCGGTTCAGCCATCCTGGGCGTCCCGTTCGAACTGCTCGGCGGCCGCGGCGGTGTCCTGGCTCCCGAACAGCGCCTGGGCAATCACCGGGCTGATCGTGTGGTGGGCCAGGCCGGCGGCGGCGAGGCGGGCCAGGTCCCCCGGCTGCCGCAGGCTGGCCACCAGCAGGCGGGTGCTGGAGCCCACCCCTTCGAGGGCCCGCTGCATGGCGATCAGCTCGCCATGGCCGTCGCGGCCGAGATCGCTGATGCGGCCGAGGTAGGCGGCGATGCCATCGGCCCCGAGGGCGGCGGCCACCAGCACCTGCGCCACCTCGTAGCAGGCGGTGAAGGTGACAGGGATGCCTTCGGCGATCAGCTGCCGCGCCACCTCGGCCCCCCCCCGGGTGATCGGCACCTTCACCAGCACCCGCTGGGGATCTAATCCCGCCAGGGCCCGACCGGTGGCCAGCTGCTGTTCCCCATCACCTCCCCAGGTCTGCAGATGGAGCTCGCGGCAGCCCAGCTCGGCGGCGCGCTCACTCAGCCGGGCCAGGTGGTCGAGGCGGCAGGGCTGGCCGGCCCGCCGCAGCAGGGTCGGGTTGGTGGTGACCCCCTGGAACAGGCCACTGGGCAGCCAGCGCTCCCACTCCAGGGGATCGGCAGAATCGAGCAGCAGACGCAGGGCCATGGGGTTCAGGGGGGGGTGGCGGCCGTGGATTCGGCCCACTGCCGGCTGAGCGCCTCCAGCAGGGCCGGGCAGGCGCCGAGGGCGTGAAGAGGGCGGCGAGGTCTGGCCCCAGGAGGAGGGTCCGCAGGGGGTTTGTCTTCAGGGAGATCGCGGGCAGGAAGATCCGCCGCAATCAACGCGGCCAGGGGATCACTGGCGGCCGCGGCCTTGAGGCGGGCGGGATCCTGCCGGCCCTGGCGCAGGGCGACGAACAGCTCGCGGCGACGGCGCAGCTCCAGGGGAAGGGTGGCCGGCTGGCTGCAGAGGCGCTCCACCTCGGCCAGGGCGGCCCGCAGCCCGGGGGAGGTGGGCGTCGCCTGCTGCGGGGGCTGGGTTCGGGGCCAGACCAGACCAAGAGCGCCACCACCGGCGGCGGCCAGGGCCAGGCCGATGGCCACCGCCCGACCGATCGCCGGACGTCGCCGCTGGGGGGGGGACGGCGGTGGCGCCGCCGGGGGGGATGGCTTCATCGGAGGGGTTTCCGACGCCTGAGCTTGCAGTGGCGGCGGCAGTTCCTCGCCGAGACATCCGATGCGGCCAATGGTCACGGTCACGTCGTCGCCGCTGCCCTCCCGGCTGATCCGATCCAGCGCCTCCGGCAGGGTGCCGGCCGCCTCGGCGCCAGTGCGGGCCAACCACGCCGCCAGGGTGAGGAAGTCGCCGTCGGTGGCACAGGATTTGCGGATGCCGTCGGTGCAGAGCACCAGGGCGAAGTCGCGCTCTTCGGGAGACAGCGGATGCAGGCCCGCCCGGCGGGCGAACAGGGCCGCCGCCCGGGGCTGGCAGAGGCTGCAGGTGGCTTCCCCGAGCGCGGTGGGCTCGTTCTCCTCCTCCAGCAGCCGGGCGCGGCCGTCCGCCTCCACCCGCACCAGATCCCAGTCGCCCAGGCCGGTATGGCCCCACCAGCGGGGCGTCATCACCACCAGGCCCAGGGTGCTGCCGTAGAGCAGGGGCTCGAAGTCGCCGTCGCCAGGGTTGTTGTGCCAGTGGGCCTCTACCGCCTCCAGCCAGCGGCGCTGGACCGCCTCGGGCAGGTCCTGCGCCAGCCAGCGGCTCCAGCCCCCCTGCCCTTTCCCCGGGGGAGCCTCGGCCAGGGCGGCACCCGCCACGGCCAGGGCCGATTCGCAGGCCAGGCGACTGCCCACCTCACTGCGCCGGTAGCGTCGTCCACCATGGCCATCGGCCACCGCCATCAGCATGACCGGCTGCCCTTCGGCGTCGCACATCTCAACGCAGAGCATGGCGTCCTGACAGGGGCGGCCGGCACGCCGGTGGGCGGACCCGGCCCGGCTGGCACCAATCGGCGCCACCCAGCGGCTCACCACACCAGGGGACCGACGTCGTCGGTGGGATCCAGCACGGTGGGGGGCAGATCCGGCAGGGGAATGTTGCCCGCTGCGGGCTCCAGGGGCGTCTCGCTCACCCGGCTGGCCGGCATTGAGGCTGCCCCCACCACCGCCGTGGAGGCCCATTGGATGTACTGGGCCAGGGAGGTGGCGTTGCTCGCCTGCAGGGGGCGGCGGGGCGAACGGCCCGCCGTCGCCGGCTCGCTGCCGATGAAGCGCTGCAGCACCTCCAGGTCGGCGTCATGGCCCAGGGCGATGGCCAGCCGCACCGACTTCTGGGCCCAGGGCACACGCAAAAGGGACTCGAGGCCGGCGGAGAAATCATCGGTGGGCTGGCCATCGGAGATCAGCACCAGCACCGGCGGCAGGGCGCGCACCTCCATCGGCGGGGTCTGCAGGGCCGCTGCCACCAGCTTCAGGGCCTCCCCCATGGCCGTGATGCCGCCGGCCTGCAGATCCCGCCACTCCAGCTGCTCCACCGGTGTGGGGGCCTCGATGTGCCAGGCGGCGTGGTCGGCGAAGCGCACGGCCCGCACCAGCACCCGCGCTTCCGGGTTGTCCCGGGCCACCGCCGCCATCCCCGGCAGCGACTGGCGGATGGCCTGGTTGAGGGCCTGCATTTTGCCCGAGGCGGCCATCGAGCCGGAGCAGTCGCAGAGGTAGAGGAAGTGGAGCGGCCGGTTGGCCAGCTTGACGTCGGGGAACGGCATCTCTCAGGCAGCGGGGGATGGCCGGGTGGGGCGTTGCACGGCGATCGGGCCCTCCGGGGTGTGGATCCGGGCGAGTGCGGCGAGGCTACAGCTCTCGCCAGGCTGCACCGGCTGGGCGCGGCCGTCGGGGGCCTCGGCGCTCCAGGCGGCCGTCGAGAGATTGCGCAGCCCCAGCCGCCTGTGGTCCTGGGGATGGGCCACCACCCGGGCGAGCGGCCGGCGCAGGTCCTCCCCGGCCAGGGCATCGAAATGGTGGAGATGCAGCTCGTTGTCGGGCCCGGCCACCACGGCCCCCCTGGGCAGCGACAGCGTGATCGGCTCCGGTAGCGGCGAGGCGCAGCTCCAGCACAGCGCCTGGGCGCCACTGGCCTGGAAGTTCTCCTGGTCGCAGGCGGGGCAGAGGGCGCGGCGGTCGAGGGTGCGGGCCAGTTCCTGCTTCCACTGGCCGGTGAGGGCGCGGCGGGAGGGTTGCTTCATGCCGCGGCAGAAGGTCTGCACGAACAGCGCCTGGAGGGGGCGGGGGTAGATGGGCCACGTGATCAGGGCGGCCGCATGCTCGATCGGGTCGGGCCGGTTGCGGGCATCCACCGGATCGAAGATGAACACCGGGTCCTCGCCGCAGAGGCGGCGGCGGGCCGGCTCGTCGAGGCAGCGGATCGCCAGCTCCATCTGGCCCTTGAGGGGGTCGTGGCGGGTGAGAAGCCGGAACAGCAGCACCGCCAGGGAGAAAAGGTCGCTGTCGGCCCCAGGACGGGCCTGCCCCAGCAGCACCTCCGGGGCCATGAAGCCAGGGGTGCCCAGCACGGCGCCGTGGTCGGCGCCATCCACCGCGACGTTGTCGTTGTCGCAGATGAGGATGCTGCCGCTGCCGGGCTCCAGAAAGAGATTGCCCAGCGACACGTCCTTGTAGCAGAGCCCCGCCAGGTGGAGGGCATGGAAGGCATCGGAGAGGCAGAAACAGGCCCGCAGCACCTGGCGCAGGCCGATCGCCAGCCGGCCGGCGGCATGCTCGCTGGCGCCCACGTAGGCGGGCGGCCGCAGGGGCATCAGGTAGCCGAAGCTCTCCTGGCGGATGCGGATCAGGGGGCGGCTGGCGGGGCTGGCCCGCAGCAGGGCGATCGGCCAGAGGAAATCGTCGTTCGGGGCGGTGGTCCGGATGCTTGCCACCAGGCGCTGCTCCAGGCCACCGTCACGGGCGATGCAGGCCGGCAGATACCACTTCAGGGCCAGCCGCTCCCCCTCCAGCTCCACCTCGTACACCTGGCCCTGGGTGCCGCCCCCGAGGCCCCGGATGATCTGAAGCGGTGCGGCCAGACCCTCGAAGCCCAGCCAGGCGCCCTCCGGCAGGATCCAGTTCATGGCCGTCTCCCTGCCGCCGGGGCCGGACCCATGGCCTTGCGGATGCCATTGCGGTGGGCCAGGGCCGTCTCCAGGCTGTCGAAGCGGTGCCGGTAGGCCAGGCCGTCCTGGAGGGTCACCTCCAGCAGATGCTCCCAACGGGAGCCCAGCAGGATCCAGCCCGCCAACGCCCCCACCTGCAGGGTCCAGAACAGCCAGGGGAAGGGAAGCAGCAACAGGCCGCCCAGGCAGAGCAGCAACCACCAGCTGAAGGCCTGGGGATGGCGCCGCCGGCTGCGCACGTAGGCCGAGCGGATCCGATCGAGGGACACCGAACGGCCGGCGAAATCCAGCTGTCCGGCAGCCGCCTGGGCCACCACCGGAGCCGCGGGGCGGACGGTGCCGGACGGGGCGGCCTGGGGGGAAGCACCGGGGGGTGGGCTGCCGGAAGCACGGAACTGCAGCACCGGACCCTTCAGGCCCAGCCGGATCTCGTCGCCGTCCGAGAGGGGCCGGCAATCCCGTAGCCGGGCTCCTTCGAGATAGGTGCCGTTGGCGCTGCCCAGGTCACAGAGCAGCCACTGGCCCGCCCTGGTGCGCGACATCCGCACCAGGGCATGGTGGCGGGAGACACCCTGGGCCTCAGCGATGCAGAGCCCGCTGGCCGGATCACGGCCGATGGAGAGGGGCGTGCGGGGATCCAGCGGCACGCTTCGGCCGGGATCGTCACGCAGCAGCAGCCGGGGGTGGGAGCTCATCGCGGATCGTCAGCCTCACGGCGCCGGCGGCCCAGGCGCCGGTCGGCCAGGAACCGGCCCCACCAGCCCATCGGTTCCCCCTCCCGCCAGGGAATGACCCTCCCGGGGAACAGCAGGGCCGAGGCGGCCAGCGCCAGGGCCACCAGCAGCAGCAGCAGCAGCAGCCAGCCGGGGATCGCCCCCACCCAGGTGGCGGCAAAGGTGGCCCGCACCGCATACACCCCAATGGTCAGGGCGGTCCAGATGCGGAAGGGTGCCCATGGATCCCGCCGTTGCTCCACCTGGCCGGCCCCTCCGATCGCTGCGGGTAGCGTATGGGAGCAAGGCAGACGGGCCGGGGATGGTGGGGACGACGGAGCAGGCGTCGCCTGAGGACATCACCGCACCTGGCGCAGCACCCGAACCCGAACCCGAATCCGCCGCAGGCTGGCTGAACCTCTGGCAGGCCTTTCGCGACCCCGCTCCGGCCTGCGGCCGCCGCCGCTCCGTGGTGGCGGCCCTGGGGGGGCTGAAACGCCACGGCGCCTGGCTGGAACTCTGGGTCGGCGGTCATTGCCGCCAGCGGCTGGCCCTGGAGGGGGGCCGCTACCGCATCGGCCGGGATCCCCTCTGCGAACTGCAGGCCGACGCCACCGGCGTCAGCCGGGTGCACGCGATCGTGGAGCAGGAACGCCCCGGCGACCGCGATTACGTCGGCGAGGATTTCGGCTCCGCCAACGGGGTCTTTCACCGCGATCGCCGCATCCGCGCCATCCACCTGCGGGACGGGGACCGGCTGCAGCTCGGCTCCCCGCTCAAGGGGGAGGCGCCAACCCTGGTGTATCGCCATCCACGCAGTCCCCTGGGGCAACTGGTGCACTGGGGGGCCATCGGCGCCCTCGTCGGCTCGGGCGTGGCCCTGGGGGGCCTGCTGCTGGCCACCACCGTCTCCGGCGGCTCCTCGATCCGGTCGGTGAGCGGACCGGTGAAGGTGTTCTCCACCGATGGCCGCCAGATCGATGCGGCCGAGGGCTCCTCGACGGCCCTGCCCACCCTGAACGACTACCCCCTGCACCTGCGCCAGGCCCTGATCGCTTCCGAGGACTCCCGCTTCGGCTGGAACAGCGGCATCGACCTGTTCGGTACGGCACGCTCCCTGCTGCTGGGCACCGGCGGCGGCAGCGGCCTCACCCAGCAGGTGGCCCGCATGGTCTACCCGGCCGTGGGCACCGATGTGTCGCTGGCCCGCAAGCTGCGGGAGCTGTGGGTGGCCTGGCAGCTGGAGGCGGGCTTCAGCAAGAACAGGATCCTGAAGATGTACCTCGACCGGGCCTATCTGGGCCTGGGGGCGGAGGGGTTCGAGCAGGCGGCCCAGCTCTACTTCCGCAAGTCGGCCAGCGCCCTGGACGTGGCGGAGTCGGCCTTCCTGGTGGGCCTGCTGCCCAGCCCCAACAGCTACAGCCCCTGCAACCGGGAGAACCCCACCTGGGGCCGGGAGCGCCGCGACCTGGTGCTGTGGCGGATGCACGCCGAGGGCTATCTCTCCGACCAGGCTCTGATCGACGCCCGCCGCCGGCCGCTCAACATCGATCCTTCCGCATGCCGCGATTCCACCTACTCCAGCTATCCCTTCTTCAGCGACTACGTGATCGGCGAGCTGGAGGGACGCCGCTTCGGCCTTGACCTCAGCAGTCCGGAGGCCCGGGGCAACTACGCGGTGATCAGCAGCATCGACCCCCGCCTGCAGGCCATCGCCCAGAAGCAGCTGAAGGTGTTCCTGGAGGGGCCGGGGGGCCGGGCCGGGCTCACCCAGGGCGCCCTGATCTCGATCGACTACAGCACCGGCGCGATCCTTGCCTATGTCGGCGGCGGTGATTACAGCCGTTCAAGCTTCGATCGGGTGCAGGCCCTGCGTCAGCCCGGATCCACCTTCAAGATGTTTTCCTTTCTGGCGGCCCTGGAGGCCGGCGTGAAGCCCGGCGATGCCGTCTCCTGCGCGCCCCTGGCCTATGTGGCCGGCTGCCGCCACAGCAGCGGCAACACCAGCGTGGCGGCGGGCTTCGCCAGCTCAGAGAACGTGGTGGCCCTTCGGCTGGCCCAGCAGGTCGGCCTGAACAAGGTGGTGGCCAAGGCCCGCCAGCTGGGCATCAGCACGCCGCTGGAGGAGAGCTTCTCGATGGTGCTGGGGGGCAAGGAGACCTACCTCTATGAGCTGGCGCGGGCCTACGCGGTGGTGGCCAACGGCGGTCGCTCGGTGCCCCTTCATGGTGTGAACCGCATCTATGACCTGGGCATCTGCGGCTCGGTGCGGAACCTGGCCGACTGCCCCCCCAGCGGCGTCACCACACCCATCGGCGAACGCCCGCAGCAGCTGATCGAACCGGCGGTGGCCGCCGAGATGGATGCCCTGCTGCGGCAGGTGGTGAGCGGCGGCACCGGCGGCGCCGCCGCCGTGGTGGCCGATGCCCGCGGCAAGACCGGCACCACCGACAACGGCGTCGATGTGCTGTTCGTGGGGTACTCCCCCTCCAGCCGCATCCTCACAGGCATCTGGATGGGCAACGACGACAACCGCCCCGCTCAGGCCGCCTCCGGTGCCCTGGTGGCCCAGCTATGGGGGCAGGTCATGCGCGCCCTGGCGAGCTGACGTTGACCGGGCGATGGCCGGTGCCAGGGATTCAGCCCAGCCAGCCCAGGCTCCTGGCCAGCTCCTGGGCGCGGGTGACCAGGGCCCAGGCCGTTCCCAGCACGGTGCCCCACCACCAGGGGCTGCTCCAGAGCCGGGCCATGGGGCTGCTGGTGTCCTGGGGATCGCGGCGGGGCAGTTGCCAGCCCAGTTGCACCGCCCCATAGACCACCAGCAGCACCCAAGCGGGGATCTCCACCGGGCCCAGCACGAAGGGATGGACCTTCCAGTGCAGCAGGCTGAGGACCGCGGCCAGGGCGATCAAGGCCGCGATCGGCCCGGAGGCCCCGTCCCACTGCCGCAGCACCCGGGCCCGGCCGGCCACCAGCACCGCCGGTGCCGTGGTGGCAAGGGCGGTGAGGGCATAGCGCAGCAGCAGGGAGGCCAGGGGCAGCGACGAGCCGCCCAGCACGATCGTCAGCATCACCAGGTTGAGCAGGGCCTCGCGGTTGGCCGCATGGATCCAGGGGGCGGTGATCCAGCACCAGGCACGGCGCGGGTCGCCGCTGGCCTCGAGGGCCAGGGGCCAGCGGCGGCGAAGGGCCCGCAGCGGGCCGAGGGCAAGGGCCTGGATCAGGGCCAGAGCCAGCACCAGCACCACGCCGCTGCCCCAGCGCCAGGGATCGAAGAACCACTTGTCGAGCTCCCCACCGGCCCAGAACAGCACCGGCGCCGAGGCGGCGGCCAGGGCCAGCCCTGGACCGAGGAGCCGCAGGCTCTCCTGCCACGGCAGGAGGAAGCGCCCGGGGGCGGCAGAGGCAGCGCCAGCGACCGGGGGATCGCCAGCTGGGCGGGAGGGAGGCACACCGGAGCAGGCCTCCAGCAGGTCGAGCAGTTCGGCCAGCACCTTCGGCGCATAGATGCCGGCCAGATGGTGGCTGAGGGCCGTGATGGCACTGCGCTGGGGACCACCCTGCCGTTGCAGCACCTGCAGGAGAAGGGGCTGGGTGGCGAGATCGCGCACGGGTCCGCGCAGGCTCTCTTCAGCCCCGAGGGCGTCGATCAGCCGGTTGGCCAGAGCCTGGGGATTGTCCAGGCTGACGGAACCGGTGACGATCCACTGGCGCAGTTGCAGACCGAGTTCCCGACCCTTGCCCATGGCCGCCGCAGCCTCCCGGCCAGCAGGAGAACTCAGG
The DNA here is from genome assembly GCA_903917565.1 of uncultured cyanobacterium. GTDB lineage: Bacteria > Cyanobacteriota > Cyanobacteriia > PCC-6307 > Cyanobiaceae > Cyanobium. The sequence continues at coordinate 120,792 of CAIXBB010000038.1, forward strand.
CGGCCTTGCTGGCCTGAAGACGGGCCCGGGCCCGGGCCAGGGCCTGCTGAACCTTGACTTTCTCGGGGCTGGGGTCGGAGCCCTCCAGGGCTGAAGCGGCCTGCTGGGCCGCCTCGAAATCGCTCTGGGCGGCGGTGGCATCGATGCTGCTGCCCAGTTCGGCACCGTTGACGAGCACGGTGACCTCATTGGCCACCACCTCGGCGAAGCCGCCCATCAGGGCGATCGACTGCCAGTTGGCCCCTTCCCGCACCCGCAGCACGCCGCTGTCAAGGGCGGTGAGCATGGAGACGTGGCCGGTGAGGATGCCGAGCTGGCCGGTGGTGCCGGGCAGGATCACTTCGTCTGCTGTGCCGTCGAAGACACTCTGATCGGGGGCGAGGACGCGCAGGGTGAGGGTCATGGAGAGGATTCCCGGATCAGGACTTGGCTGAGGCGAGGATCTTGGCGGCCTTGGCCCTCACCTGGTCGATGTTGCCCACCAGGTAGAAGGCGGCTTCGGGCAGATCATCAAGTTCGCCAGCCAGGATCATGTTGAAGCCCTTGATGGTGTCGTCGAGCTTCACGTATTCACCGGATTGACCGGTGAAGATCTCCGCCACGAAGAACGGCTGGGAGAGGAACTTCTCGATCTTGCGGGCCCGGTCCACCGTGCGGCGGTCGTCCTCGGAGAGTTCGTCCAGACCCAGAATGGCGATGATGTCCTGCAGTTTCTTGTAGCGCTGCAGGGTGGACTGCACGGCCCGGGCGGTGCGGTAGTGCTCGTCGCCAACCACCGCCGGCTGCAGCATGGTGCTGGTGGAATCCAGGGGATCCACCGCCGGGTAGATGCCCTTGGAGGCCAGACCGCGGCTCAGCACGGTGGTGGCGTCGAGGTGGGCGAAGGTGGTGGCGGGCGCCGGGTCGGTGAGGTCGTCGGCGGGAACGTACACGGCCTGGATTGAGGTGATCGAACCTTCCAGGGTGGAGGTGATGCGCTCCTGCAGTTCACCCACGTCGGTGCCGAGGGTGGGCTGGTAGCCCACGGCCGAAGGCATGCGGCCCAGCAGGGCGCTCACTTCGGAGCCGGCCTGCACGAAGCGGAAGATGTTGTCGATGAACAGCAGCACGTCCTGCTTGTTCACGTCGCGGAAGTGCTCGGCCATGGTGAGCGCCGACAGGCCGACACGCATGCGGGCGCCGGGGGGCTCGTTCATCTGGCCGTAGCAGAGGGCCACCTTCGATTTGGAGAGGTCGGCGGCGTTGATCACGCCTGATTCCTTGAACTCCTCGTAGAGGTCATTGCCCTCGCGGGTGCGCTCGCCCACGCCACCGAACACCGAGACGCCGCCGTGCTCCTTGGCGATGTTGTTGATCAGCTCCTGGATCAGCACGGTCTTGCCGACACCGGCGCCGCCGAACAGGCCCACCTTGCCGCCCTGGCGGTAGGGGGCCAGCAGGTCGATCACCTTGATGCCGGTTTCAAACACCTTGGGTTTTGTCTGGAGCTCGGTGAGTTTGGGTGGATCGCGGTGGATGGAGGCGGTGAGGTTGGTCGTGACGGGACCGAGTTCATCGACCGGCTCACCCAGCACGTTCAGAATGCGGCCGAGGGTGGCCTCACCCACGGGAACGGAGATGGGGGCGCCGGTGTCGAGGGCGCCCATGCCGCGCACCAGGCCGTCGGTGCTGCTCATGGCCACGGCACGCACCCGGTGGTCTCCCAGCAGCTGCTGCACTTCGGCGGTGATGGCCACCTTCTGGCCGGCGGAGTTGGTGCCTTCGATGCGAAGGGCGTTGAAGATTCTGGGCAGCTTGCCGGCAGGGAATTCCACGTCGAGGACGGGGCCGATCACCTGGCGCACGGTGCCTTTGGTACCAGGGACGGCGGGAGCGGCAGCAGCCATAGGTAAGGAAGGAGCGTGGTGTGCCCAGCGGGATCCAAATCACCCGCCCGAAGCGAGGCAACCTTACCACTGCAGGGGGCCTGGAGCCTGCGGTTCGGTCACCCGCACTGGGGGAGAGGGTCCTGACAGCAGGCCGACGCCGTAGGTTGGCAATCGAAGGGCGCGAGTGCTAACTCGCCCCATCCCAGCGACACGCCGGCCCCGGCCGTCTTCCGTCGCTGCCTTCGCGTCCATCCATCGCGTCAATTCATGGCTGCCGTTTCTCTCAGCGTCTCCACGGTCAAACCCCTCGGAGATCGCGTCTTCATCAAGGTGTCCGAATCGGAGGAGAAAACCGCCGGTGGCATCCTCCTGCCCGACACCGCCAAGGAAAAGCCCCAGGTGGGCGAAGTCGTCCAGATCGGTCCTGGCAAGCGCAACGACGACGGTTCCCGTCAGGCTCCTGAAGTGGGCGTCGGCGACAAAGTGCTCTACAGCAAGTACGCCGGCACTGACATCAAGCTCGGCACCGACGAGTACGTGCTCCTGTCCGAGAAGGACATCCTGGCCGTCGTCAACTGAGCTGACGGACCTCACCCCGTCTGCATCACCTCACTCACCCGCAATCTTCCGCCTTCCATGGCCAAACGCATTATCTATAACGAGCAAGCCCGCCGGGCGCTCGAAAGGGGCATCGACATCCTTGCCGAAGCCGTTGCGGTCACCCTCGGTCCCAAGGGCCGCAACGTGGTGCTGGAGAAGAAATTCGGCGCCCCCCAGATCATCAATGATGGCGTCACGATCGCCAAGGAGATCGAGCTGGAGGATCACATCGAGAACACCGGTGTGGCCCTGATCCGTCAGGCCGCCAGCAAAACCAACGACGCCGCCGGTGACGGCACCACCACCGCCACGGTCCTGGCCCACGCCATGGTCAAGGCGGGTCTGCGCAACGTGGCCGCCGGCGCCAACGCCATCACCCTCAAGAAGGGCATCGACAAAGCCACCGAGTTCCTCGTGGGCAAGATCGAGGAGCACGCCAAGCCGATCTCCGACTCCAACGCCATCGCCCAGGTGGGCACCATCTCCGCCGGCAACGACGAAGAAGTCGGTCGCATGATCGCCGACGCCATGGACAAGGTGGGCAAGGAAGGGGTCATCTCCCTGGAAGAAGGCAAGTCGATGACCACCGAACTGGAGGTCACCGAAGGCATGCGCTTCGACAAGGGCTACATCTCCCCCTACTTCGCCACCGACACCGAGCGGATGGAAGCGGTGCTCGATGAGCCCTACATCCTGCTCACCGACAAGAAGATCGGCCTGGTGCAGGACCTGGTGCCCGTGCTCGAGCAGATCGCCCGCACCGGCAAGCCCCTGCTGATCATCGCCGAGGACATCGAGAAGGAAGCCCTCGCCACCCTGGTGGTGAACCGTCTGCGTGGTGTCCTGAACGTCGCCGCCGTCAAGGCGCCTGGCTTCGGTGACCGCCGCAAGGCCATGCTCGAGGACATCGCCGTTCTTACCAACGGTCAGCTGATCACCGAGGACGCCGGCCTCAAGCTGGAGAACACCAAGCTGGAGATGCTGGGCACCGCCCGCCGCATCACCATCAACAAGGACACCACCACCATCGTCGCCGAAGGCAACGAGGCGGCGGTGAAGGCCCGCTGCGAGCAGATCCGCAAGCAGATGGACGAAACCGACTCCTCCTACGACAAGGAGAAGCTGCAGGAGCGTCTGGCCAAGCTGAGCGGCGGTGTGGCCGTGGTCAAGGTGGGTGCCGCCACCGAAACCGAGATGAAGGACAAGAAGCTGCGCCTGGAAGATGCCATCAACGCCACCAAGGCGGCCGTTGAGGAAGGCATCGTCCCCGGCGGTGGCACCACCCTGGCCCACCTGGCCCCGGCCCTCGAGGAGTGGGCGGCCGCCAATCTCTCCGGCGAGGAGCTGATCGGCGCCACCATCGTGGCCTCCTCCCTCACCGCCCCGCTCAAGCGGATCGCTGAGAACGCCGGCGTCAACGGCGCCGTCGTGGCCGAGCATGTGAAGGGCATGCCCTTCAACGAGGGCTACAACGCCGCCACCGGCGAGTACGTCGACATGCTGGCCGCAGGCATCGTCGATCCCGCCAAGGTGACCCGCTCCGGTCTGCAGAACGCCGCCTCGATCGCCGGCATGGTGCTCACCACCGAGTGCATCGTGGCCGACCTGCCCGAGAAGAAGGAAGCCGCACCCGCCGGTGGCGGTGGCGGCATGGGCGGCGACTTCGACTACTGATCGCCTCTGCGGTCAGCGTCGGATTCAGCCTCCTTCGCCTTCACGACCAAGCGCCCCTGCGGGGGCGCTTTTTTTTGACGGCTTCTCAGCCCGGGTCGGGAACAAGCCCGAGACACAACTGCAGTCCAGCATCAACGGCCGCAAGCTCGCTCTCGCTTACCTGGCTATGGCGGCGCCGGAGTGCCGGTGATGCTGCTTCAACTCGTGGCGCACGGCTTCGGCGACGACTTGCTGGGCGGGCGCCATGGCGGCTTCGATCCCTCCAGTCCATCAGGCCTGACTCCAGGCCAACCTCCCAGGAGCACCTGAGGCACTGCATCACCCTCCATCCAGAACGTCGAAGACTTCTCCTCTCGTCCTGGTCACGCCTGGATGCCTGCAGCCCCTGGCAAAGGAAGTGGCTCTCAGGGCCGTTGCTGCTTCATGACCATGGGAGGCGCCCACATTGAACACACAGAGTCGCCAGAAATGGATCAGAATCTCCCCACCATTTCTCGGCACTGCAGCAGCAAAATGCAGCAGAACTGCATCAGGGAAAGAGGGTGAACAGCCCTGAAGCCGCAGCACTTCTCTTACTAAAAAGCCGCGGCGGCAAAGGTCTCCCCGCAGCTTGCACTTGCACCCGGTGCCTAAGTTGAACGGAAAGCCTCGGCGCCGCTGGCCGGATGCCGTTACAGCCTGGCAGCCAAACAAATGAACGCACTCCTGCTTTATCCCCACTTCCCGAAAACGTTCTGGTCGTTCGACCGGTTCCTGGCGATGGCCGGCGTGAAGGCCTTCATCCCGCCGCTGGGAATCCTCACGGTGGCCTCCCTGCTGCCGCCGGCATGGAGCCTGCGCTTCCACGACAGGAACGTGGCCGAGGAGCCGGAGGACGACTGGCAGTGGTGCGACCTCGTCATTGTCTCGGCGATGATGGTGCAGCGGCAGGATTTCCACCAGCTGATCCGCAAGGCGGTGGCGATGGGCAAAAAGGTGGCGGTCGGGGGCCCCTATCCCACCTCCCTGCCGGAGCATGCGCTGGAATCCGGAGCCCACTACCTGATCCTTGATGAGGGCGAAATCACGGTTCCCGCCTTCCTTGAGGCCCTTGACCGCGGCGAGCCTGCCGGACAGTTCCGTTCCCTGGAGAAGCCGGATGTCAGCCTCAGCCCCAGGCCCCGCTACGACCTGCTGCAACGCGACGCCTACCTGATGATGGCGGTGCAGTTCTCCCGCGGTTGCCCCTTCAACTGCGAGTTCTGCGACATCATCAGCCTCTACGGCCGCAAGCCACGGACCAAGGAGAACCACCAGATCCTGGCGGAACTTCAGACCCTCTACGACCTGGGGTGGCGAGGATCCATCTTCATGGTGGATGACAACTTCATCGGCAATCAGCTCAACGTCAAGCGTCTTCTGAACGATCTGATTCCCTGGATGCGGGAGCATCATTACCCCTTCAACTTCCTCACCGAAGCCTCGGTGAATCTGGCCGAGCAGCCCGATCTTCTCGAACTGATGGCCCAGGCCGGCTTCTTCGGGGTCTTCCTGGGCATCGAGACACCCGACCAGGAGAGTCTCGAGATCACCCGCAAGCAGCAGAACACCCGCCATCCGCTGGCGGAAGCCTGCCGCAAGATCAATACGGCGGGGCTGGTCATCTACGCCGGTTTCATCCTCGGCTTCGACGGGGAACGATCGGGAGCGGGGCAGCGCATTGAGGCGTTTGTCGCTGAGACGGCCATTCCCCAGCCAATGCTGGGCATCCTCCAGGCCCCGCCCAACACGGCGCTCTGGACCCGACTGGAGCGGGAGGGACGACTCCTGCCGGATGCCGATGGCGGCTGCGGCGATCAGAACACCCTGATGAACTTCGTGCCCTCCCGTCCGGCCGAGGACATCGGCCGCGAGTACGTGCAGGCCCTCTGGCGGATGTACGAACCGACCACCTATCTGGAGCGATGCCTGCGCCAGTGTCTCGCCATCACCCCCAATCCCCACTGCTCCCAGCAGATGCACGTCCCACCAGCACGGGCGCTGCGGCTGCTGGCCCTGCTGATCTGGAAGCAGGGCCTGCGCCGCCCTGAACTCCGCGGCCTGTTCTGGCGGCAGCTGTGGCAGATGGCACGGCAGCAACCTCGCCTGCTGGCCCTCTACCTCAGTCTCTGCGCCGCCGGCGAACATTTCTTCGAGTACCGCCAGCTGGCCCGGGAGCGCATCGGAGACCAGCTGGGCCAGGATCCCTTGGTGCCAGCCCCGCCTGTGCCCAACGTCACTGCCAGCACACCCGTTCTGGCGGGTGCTGACTGACCGTTCCGGCCGCGCCTCAGCGCCCCAGCAGGACCCGCAGCAGGCTCAGGCCGATCAGCAGACCCACGCCGATGTTCCAGAGCCTGGCGTCGCGGCTGGAGAGGGCGGCGAGCCAGACGGGCAGGCTGCCACGGCGCTGCTCCAGCAGCAGGGTGAAGCCCACCAACAGCAGCAGCGGGACCCCCAGGGCGATCAGCAGTGCAGGCAACAGGGCCATGGGGGCGGGGCGCCTCAGTTGCCTGGCACGAAGGCCAGGGCCACGCCGTTGTTGCAGTAGCGCTTGCCGGTGGGCTTGGGTCCGTCGTCGAAGACGTGGCCCTGGTGGCCGCCGCAGCGGCGGCAGTGGTATTCCGTCCGCGGCAGGATCAGCTTGAAGTCGGTTTTTGTGACCACCGCCTGGGGCAGGGGTTGCCAGAAGCTGGGCCAGCCGGTGCCGGAGTCGAACTTGGTGCTTGAGGGGAACAGGGGCAGGCGGCAGCCGGCGCAGACGTAGGTGCCGCTGCGCTTCTCCTTGTTGAGTGGGCTGCTGAAGGGACGCTCGGTGCCCTCATCGCGCAGCACGGCATAGGCCTCCGGACTGAGGCGTTTCTTCCATTCCGCCGAGCTCAGCTGCCAGGCGGGGTCGGTGGCCTTCGCCGCCGCCAGGGCCTTGGAGGCCGTCAGGAAGGGCAGCAACCCCGCCAGAGGTGCCCAGACACGGGCCAGCAGCGTGGAAAGGAAACTGCGGCGTTCCATCCGGTTCAGCCCAGCCAGCCGGCGCTGAGCACCACGGCCAGACCGAGGAACAGGGCCAGCAGGGTCCAGGTGATGCGGTTGAGGGTGTTCTCGGCGCTGCGGGCGCTGCTGAACATGGAGCCACCACTGGAGGCCAGGCCGCCCATGCCATCGCCCTTGGGGCTGTGGAGCAGCACGCTGACGATCAGCAGGGCGCCGCTGAGCATCCAGAGGGACGAGACGATGTTCTTGACCATGGCCCAAGACTAGCCGCCACCGAAACGGAACTCAGGCGCCGAGGGTCTGGGGGATCCGGGCGGCGGGGGCGGAGGCGGGCACCACAAGGGAGGTGCCGGTCATGCGGGCCGGCTTGGGCAGACCCAGGATCTCCAGCAGGGTGGGCGCGATGTCGGCCAGGCCGCCGTGCTCACGCAGGCTGACGTCGTTGCCGTGGCCTTCCAGTTTGCGCTTCTCGCCCTCCACCAGGATCACCGGCACCGGATTGGTGGTGTGGGCGGTCCAGGGGAGACCATCAGGACCCTGCATCACTTCGGCATTGCCATGGTCGGCCGTGATCAGCAGGGTGCCGCCCATGCGGGTGGCGGCCTCCACAAGCCGGCCCACGCAGTGGTCGACGGTGGCGATGGCTTCGGTGGCGGCCTCCATCTGGCCGGTGTGGCCGACCATGTCGGGATTGGCGTAATTGATCACCACCAGGGAGTAGATCCCCTTGGCGATGGCGGCGATGCAGCTGTCGGTGAGCTTCTCGGCCGACATGGCCGGGGCCATGTCGTAGGTGGCCACCCGGGGGGAAGGCACCAGGTGGCGGTCCTCACCGGGGAAAGCCTGCTCGATGCCACCATTCATGAAATAGGTGACGTGGGGGTACTTCTCGGTTTCGGCGGTGCGGAACTGGCGCAGACCGTGTTCGGAGACCACCTGGCCCAGAAGGCCTTCGAGGGACTCGGGGGGGAAGGCCACCGCCACCGGCAGGCCCTGCTCGTACTGGGTGAAGGTGACCACATGCAGGGGGCCGATCCACTGGCGCTGGAAGCCATCGAAGTCCGGCAGCACCAGGGCGCGCATCAGCTGGCGCACCCGGTCGGGGCGGAAGTTGAAGCAGACCAGGCCGTCGCCGCTCTCCAGTAGTCCCTCGGCGAGGCGAACCGGCTCCAGGAACTCGTCGGTGATGCCCTCCGCATAGGAGCCCTGCAGCAACTCCGCCGGGCCCAAGGGGCAGATCTCGGCAGGTTCGGTGAGCAGCCGGTAGGCCTTCTCCGTGCGCTCCCAGCGCTGGTCGCGATCCATGGCCCAGTAGCGGCCGCAGAGGGTGGCGATCCGCCCCACGCCGGCCTCCTCGATCATCGCCTGAATGCGGGCCAGGTAGCCGGGGCCGCCGTGGGGGGCCGAGTCGCGGCCATCGGTGATCACGTGCACCAGCACATCGCTGAGTCCGCGGCCGGCGGCCCAGCGCAGCAGGCCGCCGAGGTGGTCGACATGGCTGTGGACGCCGCCGTCGGAGCAGAGGCCGATCAGATGCAGGGGACGGCCGCTGGCCAATAGCGTGTCGCCCAGGTCATTGAGGGCCTGATTACTGGCGATGGTGCCGCTGCGCACCGCCTGGCCGATCCGAACCAGCTCCTGGCGGATGATCCGGCCGGAGCCGATCGTGAGATGGCCCACCTCCGAATTGCCCATCTGGTGATCCGGCAAGCCGACAGCAGCCCCGCTGGCTTCGATCAGGGTGTGGGGATAGGCCGCCCAGAGAGCATCCATCACCGGCGTGTCGGCCTTTCTCACGGCGTTGTGGTCACTCTCCGGGCTGTAACCCCAGCCATCGAGGATGGCCAGAACCATTGGGGCTACAGGGGCGCCCATCTCGCTGGAGACGTGTTCAGCTCTGCCGCTGGCGGAGTGCTTCTTGGAGGGAACTGTTTTCACCAGCGAGAAGAAAACCTGCACGTTTCTACGCTCCGCCAACCTACAGCCCCCCTCCCAGAACACCTTCTCCAGACCTGGATGCGTCAGGCTTTGGTTACACGCCATACGCTTTGTGGCCAGAACTCAGGGTGGTACGGCCTCCGCCGACCGGCTGGAACTTCTCTCCGCCCAGGACCTGGGGCGCACCCTCGACAGGCTCGCCTCCCAGGTGCTCGAGGCCGTGGCCGACAGCCAGGACCTCGTGCTGCTGGGCATCCCCACCCGTGGCGTGGCCCTGGCGCGGGTGCTGGCCGGACGGCTGGAGGCGATCTGCGGCCATCCCATCGCCCACGGCAGCCTGGATCCCACCTTCCACCGCGACGACCTGGAGCGGGTGGGCACCCGGCTGGTGGAGCCCACCCAGCTGCCGGTTCCGGTGGACGGCCGTCAGGTGGTGCTCGTCGATGACGTGATCTTCACCGGTCGCACCGTGCGGGCCGCCCTGGAGGCCCTGCAGGCCTGGGGACGGCCCCGCCGGGTCGGGCTGCTGGTGATGGTGGACCGGGGGCACCGGGAACTGCCGATCCAGCCGGATTACTGCGGAAGGGTGGTGCCCACCGCCCGCCACGAAACGATCCAGCTCTGCCTCCAGGCCATCGATGGGGAGGAGGGCGTCTACCTGCTGCGCGACTGACGTCTGCCGGGCTGGTCTCCGCGGGAATGGAACGGCCTCAGACGGTGGCCAGTTCGTCCTCGCGGAAGTGGGCCCGGAATTTGCCGAAGGCCACCACCACCGGCAGGTTCGGACTGATGGGGCGTCCCTTCCAGTCGTTGAGGACGTTGAACACCTCCCCCTGCTGACCCTCCATGTCGAAGGCCTCGCCCCGGTGCTGGGGGTGGTTGTAGATGACCACGCTGCTGCTCACCTTGACCTGATCACCTGGCTGCATGTCCACCGGGACGCTCTTCGGGGTCATCCTGTCATGGGCTCAGCGCTGGCAGGCGCTTTCCGGCCCGGCCTCGACCACCCGCCCGCCCAGCTCCTTGCAGGCCTCCTGGAACGCCTGCCACTCGTCCATGCCAGCGGCGATGCGTCGCTCCACCAGGCCATCCAGCTTCTCTGCGGACACCGTGTGGGGCAGGGAACCGTGGCTATCGTGCTCCCGGTCCTTGCCCTTGAGCTGGTCGAGGCCTTTCTTCACCTCTTGCCGCAGGGGCTCGCTCTGCTGGCGCCACCAGGGGTGGTCGATGCGGTTGAGGCTGTCGAGCGCCTCCCACCAGCGTTTCTGTTTGACCAGGAGCGTCGCCCGCTCCAGCTGGAAACGGTTGCGGTTCCAGATCGCCTGCAGATCGTCGCCCATGGCACTGCCGTCGTCCTTGTGCTCCTCCCCCAGGGGCGTGAGCGCCGCCAGGGCCCCCGGCAGATCACCGGCCTGGAAGCGGTTCAAGGCCAGGGCGCGCAGCTGGCGCTGCCAGCGGGCGAGCCGCTCCCGGTCGGCGGGGGTGCCGGCCCGGGAGTTGATCACCTGGCGCTGCAGGCGCAGGGCCTCGCTCCAGTTGTCCTGGCCCCAGAGCTGGTCGGCCTTGGCCCGCAGGCAACGCCCCCGGTCGAAGGGGGAGCGGCCGGGCAGCCAGCTGAGGGCGGCCAGCTGTTCGCTGTAGCGCAGGCAGTCGTCGAGACGGCCGCTGGAGGAGGCCTGCTCCAGGCGCACGGGCAGTTGGCGCTCCCACCAGTAACCCAGACCGATGGCCACGGCGACCGAACCCAGGGTGATGGCCAGCCAGAAGCGGGGCAGTCTGTGCCGGCGAAGGGCCAAGGGGGGAGAAGCGGTGCGGTTCTCCACCTTTGTATGCAACGGCGGCCAGTGGCGCCCGGTCGCGGGGGCAGCCTGGTCGGCGTCCACCGCCCCTGGCCGTCAATGCACCGGACCCAGACGCTGGGGCGCCCGACGGCTGCCTTCAGCGGGGGCTTCCAGGTCGTCGCACTCCACCAGGAGCTGGGCCTCGGCATCGATGGAGAACCGCAGCCGCAGCCGGTCGACGCCGCGCTGACCGGGGGAGGCCAGGGGGATGGCCAGCGGCGGCGTGGACCAGGGCCGCACCGGGGCCGCCCCCGCCGGTCGCGCGCGCAGCACCGGCAGCCCCCCCTCGAAAACCACTTCGGCCCGCTCCTCGGGCAGGGGCTCCCCCAGCACCAGTTCCAACTGGTCCTGGCCATCCTTGCTGCAGGCCAGCACCAGCTCCAGGGGCTGCTCGGTGGGCCAGCTCTGGCCCGCCATGAACAGGGGATGCCAGCGATGGCAGGCGCTGCGCCGGTCCCAGCAGCGCAGGGACACGCCACGGGCCAGCACATCCCGCACCCGCACCCCGGGCGTCAGGGCCAGGGCTCCCAGGGCCACGGCCTCCACGGGCCGCTCGCCGCGCAGGGGCACCCCCGGGCAGCGGCTGATAAGCCACTGACGGATCAGGGGAATCCGGCTGCTGCCCCCCACCGGCAGCACCGCGTCGATGGCCGCCAGCCCCAGTCCCTCCCGGCGAGCGGCCGCCAGCACCGCCTCCAGCAGACCATCAAGCAGCTGCAGCAGCCCCCGCTCCTCCAGCAGCCGCTCGAAGGCCGGCCGGCTCAGGGTCAGTTCGCGGAAGGAACCTTGCCCCGCCTGGATCTGCAGGGCCTCGGTGGCCTCGCTGAGCTGGCACTTGAGGCGCTCGGCAAGCTGCAGCAGGGCGCCGTCGACCTGGACATCCGGGCAGAGGTGGGCCGCGATCCAGCGATCGATGTCCCGCCCGCCGAGGGCCGCGCCTGCCTTGCCGATCACCCTGGCGCAGCGCAGGGTCTGGCTGCTGCGCGTCAGATCCCGGCCCGCGAAGCGCAGCAGCTGGGCGATCGGCGCGGCCCGCCCCTCGCCACCCTCCAGGGCCACCAGGGAGAGATCGATGGTGCCACCGCCCATGTCCACCACCAGCACCCGGCTGCCGGCGGGCAGCCCGGCGCCGATGGCGGCGGCGGTGGGCTCATCCACCAGCGCCAGCTCCGGCACCACCAGATCGCGGCTGGCCTGCTGCAGCCAGGCCCGGTAGCCCCGGTAGCTCTCGATCGGGGCGGTGAGCACCAGCCGCTCCGGCACCAGCTCCGGCGGCAGGGCCCGCCAGAGCCCCTCCAGCAGCAGCACACCGGCCCGCTCGGCCGAGAGCCAGCCCACCGGCGGACCAGACGCCGAGGCGCCGATGTGACGCTTGAAATCCCTGCAGAGGCCGGGATGGTCGCCATCGGCCAGGGCCGCCTCCAGCACCTGCCGGCCGATCAGGGGCCGCTCGGCGTCAGGGGTCTCCAGCCACAGCAGGCTGGGAACCACGCAGGGGTCGCCGCAGCTGTAGGGCGGCAGGGGCAGCAGTCCGGGGGGTCCCTGGCTGTCCTGCCAGGCCACCACGGTGGTGCTGCTCCCCAGGTCGATGGCGAGGGTTCCGGGCATGGGCGGGGGGACAGGGGCGGGGCAGAAGCGGCAGAAAACCTGGTATGCGCCCACCTTCTAGTGTCTCGTCCCGCCAACAACCTCCAGAGTCTTGGGTGTCTCCCGGGGTGCTCAGTGGCGCTCGCCAGGTCGGTGACGCCGCTGGTAAGCAGCCACGATGAGTTTCATTCACTGCAGATTCACTGCAGAGCATCGCCTGCTCGCCCTCACCCCCATCTTCGATCGTGCCGCGCGCCCAGATCGTCCTGACCTGTGGTGCCGGCGAAACCAACACGTCAATCGCCAAGCCGATTGGCCTGAGCAACATAACTGGAGGCCGGTGGCGCAAAGGCCACCGGGACCTGGCCCTGGAGGGCTGGAAGGATGAACTGCGTCCGGGGGTCCTCGGACCTACGAGACTGCGACAAGCATTTCCAAAACGTCGGTTCATTGATGGCTGCCCAGCTTTCTGGTGCAGCCTCACCGGCAGAAGATGTACCGCTTCGCGGAAGCCTGACGGCAACAAGCTCTCCCCCAACCGCTGCTGCCCATGGGCCTCGGCTACGTCAAGGGCGTCACCCCTGACGACATCCGCCACGGCGCCAACACCCTGTTAGGGAGACTCTGGATAAGTCCCCCCATTCACGGGACAATGGCATTGTCATCTTTGGTAAGGACTGGGTTCATGGGTGGCAAGCAGCTCGGCCACCGCTTCGCGGAAGGCTTTGCCTACGGCGACTACGAGCATTCCACGGCCAAGAAGCGCACCAAGCGTGAGAAGTTTCTGGCCGAGATAGAGGCGGTTGTGCCTTGGCAAGCGCTCATCGATCTGATCGAGCCTCACCACCCCAAATCCAGCTCCAAGTCGGACGCCCGGCCTATCCGCTGGCCAACATGCTGGGGATCCACTTGATGCAGCAGTGGTACTCGCTCAGAGATCCAGCGATGGAGGATGCGCTGATCGAAGCTCCCCTCATGCGCCGTTTCGCAGGGATCGACATGATCAGCGAGCGGATCCCCGATGAGACCACGATCCTTGCATTTCGGCACCTGCTGAAGAAGCACAACCTCGGCGAGAAGATCTTTCAGGCGGTGAAAGCCCATCTCAAGGACCGCGGCATGGCCATGAAGAAGGGCACGATTATTGATGCCAGCTTGATCGCCGCCCCCAGTTCGCCCAAAAACAAAGATTGGGAGAGAGATCCGGAGATGCACCAGACCAAGAAGGGCAACCAGTGGGACTACGGGATGAACGTCCACATCGGCGTCGACAAGGACTCAGGCCTCATCCATTCGGTGGAGACCAACGCGGCCACTGTGCGCGACCTCACGCCAGCAGCCGCGCTGCTGCAAGGTGGGGAGGATGTGCGCTACGCCGTAGCCGCAGGCTTCTGCGAAGCAGTTGCCGGCTACCAAGGCATCGAGAAACGCCCTGAAATGGAGGGCAAGACCACCACCTTTCGCATTGCCATGCGACCCGGGGAAAGGCGCGCCTTGCCCAATACAGCCGAGGGGCGACAGGATGACCTGGTCGAGACAGCCCTAGACGCAGGCTTCTGCTTGCAGTAGGCTCATATCCGTGCCAAGGCTGAGCACCCATTCCCACGTGATCAAGCAGCAGTTCGGATTTCGGAAAACTCGCCTGCGGGGCATGGTCAAGAATCGCTGCCAGGTCAACGTGCTGGCTGCATTGACCAATCTTTTTCCTGTGCGTCATCAATTTCTATGCAGGACATGATCGGACGAGTGGTGTGCCGTCAGGGCCAGAATGGAGCCATAAAACCAGGGTAAAATTGCCCGAAAGTTCTGAAATCAGGCCGATTCTTACTGGATCTGCACCGAGAATGGCCACCGCAAACATTTGGGGACCCCAGATATCGCTCCCAGGCTTGTTGCCCAGAGCTTCCCTAGGTGTCTACTCTGCAAGGATTGGCGCGAGTGAAGTCGAGACTCAGCTGGGGATAGTCTGAGGGTTCAGGTCATTGATGAGATCATTGGCGCCAAAAAGCGCATCGACAACATATAGCGTCTAACATTGCCATTCACCAGACATGCCACCTTCTGAGGCATAGAGCTCACAAGAAGGTGGGATTGAGTGGATCGAGGGCCTGATCCGCCCCCTTCCCAAGCCTCCTGAGCGAATGGCTGGCAGGAATGCGCTCCTCGATCAGACACGCAGGAGAACCAAGAGATGCTTCGCGCCTATTGACCTCGCATCACGATTGGGCAATTATTGCCCATTTTGGCAGAGGTGGTCTGGATTTTCAACGAACTCCTAAGCTGCTCCGATGATGGGCAAAGACGGCCTCTGGTAGTCCCCAGTTGGCTTCTTGGTTGAAGTGAAATCACCAGGAACAAGGTCAATTCCCATGCACCGGAATGGGTCTTGAATTCGTCCCACCCCCTGAACCGGTACCGTCTTGCACCACTGTTATAATTGGTGAAGGTGCGGATGCACCCTAAGGAACCATGACGACAACATTGCAGCGCACGTATGAAGATTCCAGCGATCAACCGGGGGCGGTCCGGCAGCAAAGCCGACCACCTCTTCCTTGCTGGATTGGCTGCTGCTTTGCTCATCTCTGCTGCGTACATCCTCCTGGATTCGGGCACACCCCTGCCGCACCCGATGGACCAGGCATTCATCACATCCGCTGACCTCCGGATCAGAACAGAAAATGGGCATTGGATCTTTCGTTATCCAAATTTGATGTTCTCGGGGGGGATCTCCTCGAGTATGATCGTGGGACTCTACAAGCTTCTGGTTCCTACGAGTCTTGAGAATCTGAACTGGCATATCAGGATTTTTTCCATGGTTTGCTATCTCAGCAGCTCCTTCCTCCTAATCCAACAACTGATCAGCACTTCGGCACTACGCCTCCTGGCGCTGGCAATTTTAACCACCTCCGGATTTCAGTTCATCCAACCCAGCAGTGAGCTGATCGCTGGAAGCTTCCTGACGATGTTTCTGGTTGCAACCATCAATCGCTGGCCGCTGTTGCTGGCATCGTTTTTTCTGGCGATGTTTGGGCTTGCAAAAGTCGAAATGCTGGTTGCTTCGATCGTCATGGCAGGCTTCTGGTGGCTTTGGGAGCGACGGCGCGGCAATCCACAAGCACTGTTGACAATCCTGCTTACGGGAGCATGGCTAGGCCTATTGTTGCTGCCAGGCTTCTTCATCCAAGGTGCAAACATCAACGAGATGGATCGAAGCATGGTGGCCTTTATTTTCACCTATGCGGAGTTATTTTCCCCACATCAGTTCATCTCCTCCACCCAATCAATCGATGAGGTCAGTGTTCAACTTCAAACAGGCAAGTTTCTAGGCGCTCACTCTGTACTCCAATTCATTGCTCAACATCCATCCCACTACGTCGATTATCTCGCACTCTCCTTCTTCAAGGGATTAGGGCAGCTCCTCTACTCCTTGAAATTCATGATACTCCCCATGACATTAATACTCGGATTCAGGGCGAAGCGTTTTCGCCCTCTGATGGTCCTCCTGCTCGTTGCGAGTGTGCTCACATTGCTGCCTGCATGGATGTTCTCCTATGTAAGAGTCCGCTATCTGGTGAAGCTCTTCCCTGCCTTCATTGCCTTGACGATTTCAGGCTGCGAGGAACTGGAGCCATCTCTTCCCTGGATCGGGAAAATACTGTGGGCCAGTGGAATCGGCACAATCCTATGGCAACTGAAATACTTCGATGATATGTGGATGTTTTCTCACTGGCACTGAAAACTGCTAAGAAATCTCTGAATAAATCCACTAAAATCCATCCAGATCCAAGACTGAGACTGGTCGCATGCCTGCCACTCTCCAGCTGGGTTTTTCAGACTTCGAGAAGACATACGCAAAGAACCGAACCCCTCGCCAGCGATTCCTGCAGAAGATGGAAGCAACCATTCACCGGGAAGCGTTTCTGGCCCTGATCCAGCCCATCGATCACCAGCCAGCCGGCCACCAAGGGTGGGGTCGTCCTCCGTTTCCAATGGAGATCATGCTCCTGTTCCCCTGCTGGAGCAGTCGTTCACCCTCTCGGACCCACTGATTGAGGAGATGCTGATCGATTCGACCGGCTTCCGCCGTTTCGCCGGTATCGAAATAATCGAAGACCGGATCCCGGATGAAACCACGATCTTCAACTTCCGTCTGCTGCTGGAAGAGCACCGCATCGCCGAGCAGATCCTTCAGGGAATGAACCAGATGCTGAGCGAGAAAG
This sequence comes from uncultured cyanobacterium, assembly GCA_903917565.1. GTDB lineage: Bacteria > Cyanobacteriota > Cyanobacteriia > PCC-6307 > Cyanobiaceae > Cyanobium. The sequence continues at coordinate 137,529 of CAIXBB010000038.1, forward strand.
GGGTGATGCTGTAGACGAAGTCGGCCGGAGGCCATGGAAAGGCACGATCCTCGATGCCACGATCATTGCCGCCCCCAGCTCCACCCTTACCGAGGCCGGAGGCCGAGCGTGGCGGAGCCACTAGAACAAGCGCAAGGAGAGGGGTCAGGAAATGCACTCGGTGGCCAAGGGCAAGCAGTGGTTCCACTGCTGCGCAGAAGGCTTCGCCGATGGGATGCGCTGCCATATCGGCGTTGACGCCGCATCTGGCTTGGTCCACTCCGTGGTTAGCAGCGCAGCCGACGTCCATGAGCTCAACACAGCAGCTAACCGGCTCCATGGGGCATCGAGAAACAAAACCAGTTCCAGGACTGCGAAGCAGAGCTCAGGATTGCCATGAAGCCAGGCCAACGCATAGTGCTTCCAGAGACACCAGAGGGCAGTCTTCTGGATCTGATTGAGACGGCGAAGGGCAACGTCCGCGCCAAAGTGGAGCCTCGCTTCCGGATCGCCAAATGTCGGTTTGGCTTCCGGAAGGTCTTCTATCGAGGCATCCGTAAGAAAGACCTCAAACTGAAGTTGCTCTTTGCCCTGGCTAACCTCTCGATGGCACGGCAACGACTACCTGAGCCAGCGTGACAGGTGAGCTTATTGTGTCAGAAAATCGATAAACATCCAGAAATCAAGCAAAACGCCTGGTGGAAACTGCCTGAACGTCTTTGCTGGGACTGCTGGGAGCGAAAACAGGGCAAAAGCGTTCAGTATCGTCTCATTGGCGACAATGAGACAAGATTTTTTTGATCAAGCCGTCTTGATCTGAGTTGCCTTAGGTGTAGTTCCCCCACCAGGTTGATGATGCCTGTAGCTGATCGAGCCGCTGAGTTGCCGTAGGGGATCACGTAGGCCCATTCCTCCAGCAAAGTCCACTGCTTCTCGGAGGCCTGCGGTCAGATGAACCGCTCGGCTCGCGAAGCCGACCGTGGTCGGCCCCGGGTGAGGAAGCCTTGCGCGGATCTCCGGTGATCCGGTGGCTAACACGGTTGAACCGGGCCGCTCCCACCGTTACCGGTGCACCGGCGGTCGCTGTTTCGCGCCAGGGGGTCGCGGATCCGCAGCCGTTTCAGCCCCAGGCACCGCTTTCGCCTGGACCAGGGTGCTGATCGGTACCAGCAGCAGCGGGGCGATCCTCCGGCGGGTGCAGCGCTGGCGCCTGAGGTCCAGGGGCTGCTGCCGCTGCTGCGGTTCGACGCAGTGTCCGTCAGCGCCGCTGGGCCGCCTGTACGGAAGCGATCCAGCCACTTGCGGGCCGAGCGCCCACTGATGCCGTGCTCAGAAGCCAGCTCAGCAAGGCTCCTGCTCTGGTCAAGGTGTTGCCGGATCAGGTGTTCCCGACCGATCGGTGTCAGGCGGGCATTGGGATGTACAGGCGTTGGGGGGGTGAGGTCCTGGGCTGTTGGGTCGCACCACAACCCTGCCGAGCTCGGACCCCAACGCCTGCCGGAACAACCTGATGCCACTACACACCTAATCTATAGTCCTTCAATTGATCGTCAGGTCCGTATGCCGAGCAGCGAACTCAACGCCAAGGAGCTGGCCCAGAGGGGGGAGAGCCTGATTCGCCACTCCAGCAACCGCTACCTGACCACCGTTCGCATCGCTTTTCGGGCCAAGCAACGCCGCTTCGACGATTTCGACGGCCTGCTCGACGACTCGATGATCAAGCCCGTGCAGCGGGCCATCGTCGAACTCAGCGACGAGCAGGACCAGCCCGACCTGCTGCCCGGCTGAGGCGGGCCCGTTCCGCTCGGCGTGGAGATCTGCGAGGGCCAGGGCTGGCGGCTGGTGGTCGATCCGGGCCGTACTCCCTATACCGCCCTGATCGGGGGCGAGGGCTGGGCCAGCGAACTGACCGGCGCCGAACTGCTCACCCTGCAGGAGGCCGCCGCACGACTCACCGCCCAGCACCGGGCCATCGCAGACAGCCTGATGGCGGAAGAGTCGGTGGAGATGGAGATGGAGCTGCCGATCGGCGATTCTCCGGCCGGCGTCCCAGGATCCCTCTGGCTGGGAATGAGCGGCGATCGGGAAGGCTGGTCACTTCAGCTGGTGCTCACCCCAGAGCCGGGGTTGCGGGGCTTTGAAGGGGGCTGGAGTGCCACCGCCAGCGCGGCGTTCGCCGCGGCGCTGGAGCGCCTGAGACCCGCCGAGCAGGGTGGCGGGGATCAGGATTGTTGATCGTTGGCGGATTCCGCAACCACCACCCCTGTTTTTCCCCGTTTCTCCCCAGGCGGGCCTCCTCTGCCGCTGCTCCCCGGCCCCGGATGGGGAGAACCTCCGCCGGCCGCCCCCCTGGCTTGACAGATCGAGGACGCCGCTCCGGGTCGAGGGTTGCGGCGCAGGAGACACCTTGAAGCCCTTGCTACGGCTCGTGTCTCAAGCTGGGACTGGAGACCGGCCTCTGGAGCCGGCGCCGTTTGACGTTGCCCCTTCGGTGTGGAGAACTGGCTGACGCGCTGCTTGGAGTCGACGATGGCCCGCCCGAGAACCCTGCCGTTGGAGGGGGCCGAATCGCTGGTGAGCCTGCGGGCAGAGGTGCCCGAACCGTTGCTGGAGGCCATGCGTCAGTTCATCGAGCGCCACCCCAACTGGGACCAGTACCGGCTCTTCCAGGCTGCCCTGGCAGGCTTTCTCGTGCAGAACGGCGTCCGCAACCGGGGGGTGACCCGCTGCTACCTGGCCAACCTGTTTCCGGGCCATCAGGCGTTCTCGGCGCCGGCAGCCTGAATCAGGGTGGGGCGCCTCAGGCGTCCGGCTCCACCCCCAGCAGGGTGAAGATCCGCGCGGCGCTGGCGTCACCCACCGGCAGGATCGAGAGGCGGTTGCCCCGCCGCACCACCACCAGATCCTCCACGCTGAACGCTTCCCGCAGAGCATCGAGGCTGAGCAGCGTGGGGAAGGTGGCGCGATAGGCGAGACGGGCGCAGTCCCAGCGAGGGGCCTCGGGCTTGGACGCCGGATCGAAGTACTTGGAGCTGGGATCGAACTGGCTGGGATCCATCACCCCCGTTTCGATCACCTCCATCAGGCCGACGATGCCGGGGGGGCTGACATTGGAGTGGTAAAAAAAGGCGCGGTCGCCGATCTGCATCGCGCGCATGAAGTTGCGGGCCTGGTAATTGCGGATCCCATCCCAGAGGGTGGTGCCCTCCGCCTGCAGATGCTGGATGCCGTAGACGTCCGGCTCGCTTTTCATCAACCACCAGGCCATGGTTCGTGGGTCTCAGAGGGCCAGCACCAGCCGGCGGAAGTGGTCACCGCGGGCCTCGAAACTGGTGTACTGATCGAAGCTGGCACAGGCCGGGGACAGGAGCACCCCCTGGCAGCCAAGCCCCGGAGCCAACGTGGCGGCGCGGGCGACAGCCGTCTCCAGCCCCTCCTCCTGCTGCACCACGCCGCCATAACCGCTGGAGCCCAGCAGGGCGGCGAAGTCCTCCCGGGCGGCGCCGTAGAGCACCACCGCCGCCGCCCGCTCCTGGAGCCGCTCCAGCCAGGCCGTGGCGTCCCCCTGCTTCGACTGACCGCCGGCCAGCACCACCAACGGACCCTCCAGGGCCCGCAGGGCTACTTCAGCGGCGTCGTAGTTGGTGGCCTTGCTGTCGTTGAACCAGGTGATGCCGTTCAGGTGGCGGAGGCGCTCCAGCCGGTGGGGCACCCCGGGGAAGCAGCGGCAGGCGGCCTCCATCGCCGCGGGCGCCAGCCCCGCCTGGAGCCCCACCGCCACTGCCAGCAGCAGGTTCTGGCGGTTGTGGGCCCCGGGCATCGCCAGGGCACTGGCGGGGAAGAGGGGTCCCTGGCGCCCCTGCACCAGGTCGTGCTCGTCGATCCAGAGCACCGGATCAAGGCCGGCCGGCAGGGCCTCCCGGGGCCCGGCGGTGATCCAGTCGGCGTGATCCCAGGTGTCCGCATGGCGGAGCAGGTCAGGGTCGTCGGCGTTGAGGATGCGAAGGCGGGAGTGCTCCAGCAGGCGCCGTTTGATGGCCCGGTAGGCGGCCATGGTGCCGTGACGCTCCAGGTGGTCGGGGGTGAGGGTGGTCCAGACGCCGATGGCGGGGGCGACCGCCGGGGCCGCCTCGAGCTGGTAGCTGCTCAGTTCCACCACCAGCCAGTCCGGGCGCGGCCCCTGCTCCAGGCGCCGCTGCAGCACCACCTCGGCGGCGGAGATGCCGACATTGCCGCAGAGCGGCGCGTCCTGGCCGCCCTGCTCCAGCAGGTGGTGCACCAGGCACGTGACCGTGGTCTTGCCGTTGGTGCCGGTGATGCCGATCCAGGGCACGTCCCGGCTGGCCTGCCAGGCGGGCACGATCTCCCCCTGCACCTGCACCCCTCGGGAGCGCAGCTCCTCCAACACCGGATGGTTCCAGGCAATGCCCGGGCTCACCACTACCACCGACGGCGGCAGCGGCAGGGCCTGGAACGCCGCAAGGCTGAGGGGCACCCCTAGGTGCGCCCCGATGGCCTCGCTCTCCAGCTCTACCGCCCGGGCCCGGAGCTCAGGCGTGTCGTCACTCTCGATCACCTCCACCGTCTCGCCGCGGGCCTGAAGCAACCGGGCGGCCCCCAGTCCCGATCGGCCCAGGCCCACCACCACCGTGCAGGAAAGGGGTGGAACGGCCTCGGTGGGGCTCACGCTGGCTGGCTCAGATTCACGAACGGCCGAGGGTAGCAGCGAAAGGGACATACACCCTGAATCGGCGGTGATTCACGGGCTATGGATTGAACTGAAAATGGGCGATACTGGAATCGAACCAGTGACTCCTACCGTGTCAAGGTAGTGCTCTACCTCTGAGCTAATCGCCCGTTACCGGGATCACCGACGTTCAGGGAAGTACGCAGCGCATCTCGAAGAATTTCGAAAGGAATTGTCGTTCGTAACATCACCCACGGGAACTCCGTCAGATCCGTGTCTTCCCAGGGCTTTTCCTACTCGCCGGCCTTCCCTCCTGTCAACTTGAGGCCCCGACACCTCAATGGCGCTCCATCCGGATCCGAAAGCGCTCCCGTTTGGTGGGATCGATCGCCAGCACCTCCAGCTCCCCCCGCCCCTCCAGCTGGATCCGCGATCCCACGGCCAGCAGCTGGCTGGGGCTGCTGACCACGCTCCAGTCGATGCGGACCGCCCCCTGCCGGATCAGGGTGGCCATGCGGTTGCGGGACAGGCCGAAACCGGCGGACGCCAGGGCATCCAGGCGCAAAGAGGCTTCCACCGTGGTCAGCTGACGGGGCAGGCGCCGGACCGGCAGCTGCAGCGCCTCGATGGGTCGGGCCTCGAAGCGCACAGGCACCGTTCGCACCAGGCCCTCGCCACCATCCAGGCGCCCGGCCAGGGCCACCGTGACGATGGCCTGACCGCCCCGATCACCGCGCAGCCAGAGATCGCCCCACTCCGCCGCGCTGGCACCGGCCTGGGCCAGCCCCTCGACCATGTCGGTCGCGGAGGCGGGGTCGAACAGGAAATTGCCGCTGATCTCCAGCCCCATCAGGGCGGGGGGTGTGAGCTCCTGTCCCGCCCGTCCCAGCAGCAGGCAGCGGCGCTCGGCGCCGGGGTGGCCGCCGTCACTGGCCAGGCTCAGCTCGCTGAGGGCACCGAGCCTGGCCTCGGCCTCCTCCCGCAGCGCGGCGTCCAGAAAACCGCTGACCTTGGGCTCCCAGGTGCGCAGGGCCGATTCCGCCAGGCTGAACAGGCCCTCGAGGGCCTGCGGGTGGCGACTCCCCTCCAGCAGATCCCGTCGTGGAAGCATGGCGACAGGGGATCAGATGTCGTCCAGCCGTACGACCGCCTTCGGTCGCGCCAGCTGGATGGTGGTCCAGGGGATCTCGCTCCCGGCAGGTACCTCCAGCAGCAGCAGCCAGCAGCCCTCGTCGAGCCGGTTGCGCAGGATGCGGATGCGGTCGTCCTCCTCGGAGCTGACGCTGGCGGCGGCGGCGAAGCTGCCCATCCAACCGGAGCCCATGCCCAGCAGGCCGCCGATCAGCGGCTCCCCATAGGCGCCGGCGAAGCTGAAGGTGTGCAGATCGGTGATCTGGGTGAAGGTGAGCCCGGCCAGGAAGCCGAAGGGCAGCAACCAGCGGACCATTGACTGCTGCCGCCGCCGTCGGGCCGTGGCCGGATCCAGCCGCTCGACCTCCGACATGGTCGCTTCGCCGCTGCCGATCGCCAGGACGCGGGTCGGGGCAGGCTGAAGCGCCAATAACCGATCCCGCAACGCCTGCAGGCGATCGCGGTCGTCCAGCACGACCACCACACTCAAGGACATGGGCTCGTCTCCGCTCCGCTCTCTACACTGCACCTCCGGCCTGCCCCCCTGGGGGCGTACCCCCCGCCCTCCGCAACGCTGCCGGATATGACGAAGGTTCTGGTCTCCGATCCCATCGACCAGGCGGGGATCGACATCCTCTCCCAGGTTGCCCAGGTGGACGTGCGCACGGGCCTCAGCCCGGAGCAGCTGGTGGCCTGCATCGGCGACTACGACGGGCTGATGATCCGCTCCGGCACCCAGGTGACCGCCGAGGTGATCGAGGCCGCCGGACAGCTGCGGATCATCGGCCGGGCTGGCGTCGGGGTCGACAACGTCGATGTGCCCGCCGCCACCCGTCGCGGCGTGATCGTCGTGAATTCTCCTGAAGGCAACACGATCGCCGCCGCCGAGCATGCCCTGGCGCTGATGCTCTCCCTCTCGCGGCACGTGCCCCACGCCCACGCCAGCACCATGGCCGGCGGCTGGGACCGCAAGACCTACGTGGGCAACGAGCTCTACAAGAAAACCCTGGGCGTGGTGGGCCTCGGCAAAATCGGCTCCCACGTGGCCCGCGTCGCCCGGGCCCTGGGGATGGACGTGGCCGCCTACGACCCGTTCATCTCCGCCGAGCGTGCCCAGCTGCTGCAGGTACGGCTGCTGCCCCTGCCCCAGCTGTTCGCCGAAGCCGACTACGTCAGCCTGCACCTGCCCCGCACGCCGGACACGGAGAACCTGGTCAACGCGGCGCTGCTGGCCTCGATGAAGCCCACCGCCCGGCTGGTGAACTGCGCCCGGGGCGGCATCATCGACGAACAGGCCCTGGCCGATGCGGTGGAAAACCGGGTGATCGCCGGCGCGGCGATCGACGTGTACGCCAAGGAACCGCTGGCGGCCGATTCGCCGCTGCGCCTCGTCAAGGAACGCCTGATCCTCACCCCCCACCTGGGGGCCTCCACGGAGGAAGCCCAGGAAAACGTGGCCATCGACGTGGCCGAGCAGATCCGGGACGTGCTCCTGGGCCTGCCGGCCCGCAGCGCCGTGAACATCCCCGGCCTGACCGCCGAGGTGATGGAGCAGCTCAAGCCCCATCTGCAGCTGGCCGAAACCCTGGGCCTGCTGCTCAGCCAGCTGGCCGGTGGCCAGATCAGTGAGCTGGAGGTGCGGCTGCAGGGGGAATTCGCCTCCCATCCGGCCCAGCCCCTGGTGGTGGCGGCCCTCAAGGGGATCCTGTCGGCCGCCCTCGGGGACAGCATCAATTATGTCAACGCCAGCCTGGAGGCCAAGGAGCGCGGCATCCGCGTGCTCGAGGTGAAGGACGACACCAGCCGCGACTTCGCCGGCGGCTCGCTCCAGCTCAGCTCCCGCAGCCCCAAAGGGAACCACAGCGTCACCGGGGCGGTGTTCGCCGACGGTGAACTGCGCATCACCACCATCGACGAATTCCCGGTGAACGTGACCCCGAGCCGCCACATGCTGTTCACCCGCCACCGGGACATGCCCGGCATCATCGGCCAGCTGGGTTCCCTGCTCGGGGAGCACAACGTCAACATCGCCTCGATGCAGGTGGGGCGCCGCATCGTGCGGGGCGATGCCGTGATGGTGCTGAGTCTCGACGACCCGATCCCCCCCAGCCTGCTGGCGGCGATCCACAGCATCAACGGCATCCAGGCCGCCCATCCGGTCACCCTCTGATGGGCCTGGTCTGGTGGCGGCTGGAGATGGCCGCCCCTGCCGAACTGGAGGAATCCCTGCTCTGGAAGCTGCCGCTTCTCGGGGTGCCGAGGGTGGCCCTGCAACATCCCCCCGAGGCGCCGGAGCGCCGCCAGCTGCTGGCCTGGCTACCCGAAAGCGACTGGCCCGCCGACCAGCGGCAGGAGCTGGAGCGGGCCCTCGCCCCCCTGGGGGTGCCCTTCGACCTGGGCCTACCGCCGATCCACTGGCAGCGGCAGGACGATGAGGACTGGAGCCTGAGCTGGAAGAGCCACTGGCGGCCCGATCCGGTGGGCGAGCGGCTGCTGGTGCTGCCGGCCTGGCTGGAGGTGCCGCCGGAGCAGGCCGCTCGCCTCGTGATCCGCATCGACCCGGGCAGTGCTTTCGGCACCGGCAGCCATCCCACCACCCGCCTCTGCCTTGAGGCGCTGGAGGCCCTGGCCGGCCACGGGCCGGGCTTACGGGGGCTGCGGGTGGCCGATCTGGGCTGCGGCAGCGGCATCCTTGGCCTGGCCGCCCTGCGGCTGGGGGCGGCGACCGTGGCGGCCGCCGACACCGACCCCCTGGCGGAGCGGGCGACACGGGAGAATGCCGCCCTGAACGGCCTGGACGGCGCCCCGGCCCTGAACGTGACCACGGGGTCGGCGGAGGCCCTGGCGGCGCTGCTCGGGGGGCGCGGCGCCGATCTGTTGCTCTGCAACATCCTGGCGCCGGTGATCGAGGCCCTGATTCCCTGCTTCCCACGCCTGCTGGGCCCCGGGGGCGTGGGCCTGCTCAGCGGCCTGCTGGTGGATCAGGCCCCTGGCCTGGAGCGGGATCTGCTGGCCGCGGGCTGGCGGGTGGAGCAGCGGGTCGAACAGGACCGCTGGGCCCTCCTGCGGATCCATTCGGCATCGGATGTTGCATAAGACACGCTGATCTGTGTCCTGGCTTTGATTGGCCTTCCCGGCCTGCCAGCCCAAGTTCGCCGGGAAACCCCCCTGTCGGATGTAGGAAGGGCTCGTCCTACAGGCCCTGGCTGCCGGGTGTCTGTGAGCTCCAATCTCTTCCATGGCTTCCTACAAGGTCACCCTCGTCAATGAAAGCGAGGGGCTGAACAAGACCATCGAGGTTCCCGACGACCAGTACATCCTCGACGCCGCCGAAGAGCAGGGCATCGACCTGCCCTACTCCTGCCGCGCCGGCGCCTGTTCCACCTGCGCTGGCAAGCTCACCGCCGGCACCGTCGACCAGTCGGATCAGAGCTTCCTCGACGACGACCAGATCGAGGCCGGTTTCGTCCTCACCTGCGTGGCCTACCCCACCTCCGACGTCACCATCAAGACCCACACCGAAGAAGAGCTCTACTGAGCTCCTCGCCGTGCGATTCACGCGGATCGCCCTTGAACCCCGTGTTCTTCTCCGCCACCCTCAGGGGTGGCTTTTTCATGTCACTCCAGGTGGATACCGTGCTGACCTCCGGCAGCGAGCATCCCAGCCCCGGTGGCCAGTACAGCTACCGGGTCCTGGGACCCTGCTGTCGCCTTTTCGATCGGGAGGAACTCCCCTGGCCCTGCTGCCGCCTGGCCTGGCGCAGCAAGGAGCCCAGCTGGCGTCGCGTCGGCCGTCGCTTCGTGCCCGACCTGGCCGCCCGCCGCTGCCCCTCCTACGCCGTGGAACTGCTCCAGCCAGGGGCCAGGCCCACCCGCACCGTGATCACCCTGTTCCCCCAGCGGCTGACCCCCGGCCTGCAGGAGTGGTGGTACAGCAAGCTGCCGGGGTCCCTGGAGGCCGGCAACATGGCGCCGCCGGCGCCCGCCCCGGCGCCCTGAGCCGCTGTTGTCCGGCCATGAAAAAGCCGGCCAGCGCTGGGCTGCCGGCTGGAGATCGGTAAGGTCTCAGAAGTAGATCTTGCCGCCGCCCCACTGGACGCCCTGGACCTTGGGGGCCACCAGGATGTAGCCGGCGATCAGGCGCAGGTCATCATCGTCCAGGTCGCGCATCTTCACGAACACGTCGCTGCTGCGCAGGCTCGGATGCACATCGGAGATGCTGTACTCCCCGTCGTAGGAGGTGGGGTCCTTCATGTAATCGACCAGGGCCTCCACCGAATCCCGGGGCGGGGTGGCCAGGGCGAGGGTTTCGGGATCCAGACCCACGTTCTGGTTGGTCTTGGTGATGCCGCCGGCATGGCAGGTGCCGCAGCTGTCATTGAAGAGCTTGCGGCCGCTCTTGACCTCCTTCTCGCTGAAGGTCACCAGGGACCCATCGGGGGAGACCGGCACGGTGAGGTCCTCGGTGCTCCACTGGGCCGCCGCCGCGGGACCCGCGAAGCAAACCAGAAGGGCCAGGGGAAGGATCAGCAGGGTCCGGGCGATGGCGCGGAGAACGGCGCGGGGGAGAGCGGTGCGGCGGACAGCTGAACAGGGGGCGGCTGAGAGAAGGAGGGGGGCCATGGAAGAAGCCGGCGAAATGGCGGTGGGACCGCAACTGAGACCTTGTATCACGGGCGACGGGTCCCCCGGAACCGAATCACGCGAACTGTTGCAGGCTCAGCCCGCCTCCCCCACCTCAAGGCTGAGGAAGTCCCTCGCCACGAGCGTTTCGGGAAAGATGGTCCTGGCCTCGGCCACCAGGTCGTCGGGGGTCATGGGGTTCCCCGCCACATAGCGGGGACTCAGGTGGGTGAGCACCAGCTGCTTCACACCAGCCTCCAGGGCGGTCTGGGCGGCCATGGTGCTGGTGGAGTGCTGGCGAGCGATGGCGAGCTCCGCCTCGCCGTGGGAAAAGGTGGATTCATGGATCAGCAGGTCGGCGCCCCTGGCCAGGGCCACCGCCGCCTCGCTGAACACCGTGTCGGTGCAGTAGACGACGCTGCTGCCTGGCCGGGGCGGCCCGCACAGGGCCGCCCCGCGGATCACCCGGCCGTCGTCGAGGGTGACGCTTCGACCGGCCTTGAGCTCCCCATAGACCGGCCCGGGGGGAATGCCCAGGGCCCTGGCCCGGTCCACGTCAAAGCGGCCGGGCCGCGGTTTCTGATCCACCCGGTAGGCGTAGGCCGGCACCCGGTGGGTGAGCGCCGTGCAACGCACCGTGATGTCGTCGTCATCGAGCACCAGACAGCCCCGGGCCGCGGCCTCCTTCACCCGGTGCGTGCGCAGGGGATAGCCGATGCGGGTGGAGGAGGTGCGCATCACCCCCTCCAGGTAGTCCCGCAGCGGATCCGGTCCGTAGAGATCGATCCCGCCACAGCTGCCGGCCAGGCCCAGGCTGGCCAGCAGCCCCGGCAGACCGAAGACGTGGTCGCCGTGCATGTGGGTGACGAAGATCCGGCGCAGCTGCGACACCCGCAGCTCGCTGCGCAGGAACTGGTGCTGGGTTCCCTCACCGCAGTCGAACAGCCAGAGCTCAGCCCGCTGGGGCAGACGCAGGGCGACGGCGGAAACGTTGCGGGCGCGGGTGGGAACGCCGGAACTTGTTCCCAGGAAGGTGACCTGCACATCCGGGAAGCCTCAGGTGGCATGCTGCCACGCCGCCAGCCGGTGTGGTGGCCGGCGCAGTGGCCGCGGCCAGAGCACCCGTCCAAAATGACCCGTTGTCGCTTGCCCATCCCCGTGTCCTTCCTCCGCTTCGGATGGCACGCCGGCCTGCCGCTGGCGCTGCTCCCGGCCGCCGTGGCGGCGCCAGTTCCGATCGAGGCGAGGGCCCCGGCTCCCATGGTGCGGGTGCTGCTGCAGGAAGGCCCCAGCCTGGAGCTGGAGGCCGGCAGCTCCGCCCTGCGCCTCGGCGATGAAGCGGGCCGCACCCTGATGGAGCTGGCCCCGGGCGCCCGTCTGCAGTTGTTCCGCAGCGGCTCGGCCCTCGAAGCGAGGGTGGAGGGCCCGGTCGGCGCTCCGCGGAGGATGTCCCTGCCGTCAGGTCAGGCCTGGATCGATCCCGCCCCGGGTCAGGGCGGCAACAGCGAGGCCGTGCTGACCCTGCAGCAGCGCCGTTACCGCGGCCGGCTGCTGGTGCGCAGCGAGGGCGATCGGCTGCAGGCGATCAACCTGATCGACGTCGAAAGCTACCTGCCCAGCGTGGTGGGCAGTGAGATGCCGGCCAGCTGGCCGCTGGCGGCCCTGCGGGCCCAGGCGGTGGCGGCACGCACCTACGCCCTGCGCCAGCGTCGGCCGGAGGCCCCCTTCGACCTCAAGGCCACGGTGGCCAGCCAGGTCTACAAGGGGGTGGAGAGCGAAACCGACTCCACCCGTGAAGCGGTGCGCAGCACCCGCTCCCAGGTGCTGGTGCACGAGTCCGCCCTGATCAACGCGGTCTTCCACAGCAGCAGCGGCGGTCTGACGGAAAACAGCGGCGAGATCTGGCGCCAGCAGTTGCCCTACCTCGTGAGCGTGCCCGATTTCGACGAGGCCAGCCCGGTCCATGCCTGGCAGCTGCGCATCGATCCCGAACAACTGGCCAGGGCCTTCCGGGAGACCGACGGCGCCTTCCGCATCGAGGTGCTCTCGACCACCAGCTCCGGCCGCATCCGCCAGGCCCGGGTGACGGGACCCGGCGGCTCGCTGCTGCTCACCGGCGCCGAACTGCGACAGCGGCTGGGCCTGCGCAGCACCCTGGCCCGGTTTGACTTCGAAGCCCCCAGGGCCTACCCGTTCCCGCCCCCGCTCCCCTCCCTGCAAGGCGTGTTCACCCCCGAGGGGATCAGCTCCCCGGCCTCCGGAATGGTCAAGGCCCCCTGGCGTAGTCCCCGGCCACCGGCCGCGCCGACCCTGCTGGTCAGCGGTCGCGGCTACGGGCACGGGGTGGGCATGAGCCAGTGGGGCGCCTACGGCCTGGCCCTGCGCGGCGAGGATTACCGCCAGATCCTGCTTCACTACTACCAAGGAGTCAGGATCCTCCCCTATTCCTCACTTTGAGGCACGGCGCCCCCTCCACCACCCCCACCACCACCGTCGTCAAGCCCGTCGTTCTTGCCGACGCCGCGGCGGTGGCCGAGCGGGTGGCGGCCCTGCTGCTGGCGGATCGACTGCGCCCGGAAAGGCCCCTAGGCCTGGCCACCGGACGCACCATGGAACCGGTCTATGCCTCCTTGGCCCGCCGGCTCGGTCGGCTGGAGCCCGCCCTGGCCGCCAGGGTGCGCGACACCTGGTGCAGCTTCAACCTCGACGAATACGTGGGGCTGGCGCCGCAGGATCCCACCTCCTTCGCCGCCACCATGGCCCGCCAGCTGGTGGCGCCCCTCGGCCTGGACCCCGGGCGGGTGTGGCTCCCCGATGGGCGCGCTGACGATCCGGAGGCCGAAGCGCGTCGCTACGGCGCTGCCGTCGCTGGCGCCGGCGGCATCGGCCTGCAAGTGCTGGGCCTGGGCCTCAACGGCCATGTGGGCTTCAACGAACCCCCCTCGGACGCTGGGGTGGCCTGCCGCTGTGTGACACTCAGCGACCACACCCGCCGCCAGAACGCCGGCGCCTTCGGGGGCGACCCCGACGCCGTCCCCCGGCAGGCCATCACCCTTGGGATGGCCGAGATCCTCTCGGCCCGCCGGGTGCTGCTGGTGGTCACCGGCGCCGAAAAGGCAGCTGTGCTGCGCCGCGCCCTGGCGGAGCCCCCCACAGCGGAGCTGCCCGCCAGCTGGCTGCAGCACCATCCCGGGGTCACCGTGATCGCCGACACCGGCGCCATGGGCTGAGGGGAAGCCTTCGCCTCGGCGCAGCGTCGCGGCAGCGTCAGCCGATCATGGCCGCTTCCATCAGGGCATCATCCGCTTCGAGATTGGTGGTGACGCTGCGGACGTCGTCGAGATCCTCGAGCATGTCCAGCATGCGCAGACAGGCCGCCAGCACCGCCCCATCCTCGAGGCGGCAGGGGATGGAGGCGATCCAGCGGTGCTCCCACCCCGCCAGCGGCAGGTGCAGATCCCCCAGCCCCTCCTGGAGGGCTTGGAGATCGGCAAAGGCCCCGAACACATCGACCCCCTCAACGTCGATGGCGTAGGACGTCACCGCCGGGCCTCCCCGCTCCTCAAGGGCCAGCAGGCTCTCGAGCAGGGTCTCCTCGTCGACACCGGGCAGGGCCAGCCGCACCACGGCCCGCTGCTCGAACAGATAGCTGACGCAGCCGGTTTCGCCGAGATTGCCGCCATGCTTGCCGAAGGCCAGACGCAGGTCTGCGGCGGTGCGGTTGCGATTGTCGGTGAGGGCCTCGACCAGCACGGCCACCCCCCCGGCGCCATAGCCCTCGTAGCGCACCGCCTCAAACAGGTCGGCACCAGCACCGCCCTGGCCGCTCCCCTTGGCGACGGCCCGGTCGATGTTGGCGTTGGGCAGTCCCGCCACCTTGGCCTTCTCGATGGCGGTGCGGAGCTGGAAGTTGCCGGCGGGATCGGCACCACCGCGAGCCGCCACGGTGATCTCCCGCCCCAGCCGGGTGAAGAGCGCCCCCCGCTTCGCATCCACCACCGCCTTGGTGCGCTTGATCTGGGCCCATTTGCTGTGGCCGGCCATCGCGATGTCAGGAGAGGTTCAACCGGCGGCGTCGAACACCAGCCGGGGCAGGAGCTGACCCTTGCCGTCGGCTCGGGCGATGCCCGCCAGGCTGCCATCCGGCGTGAGCACGGCGACGGCCCCCTCGGGCAACTGCTCCACCGTACGGGGCAGCGAACGGCCGCAACGCCACGGTGACAACTGGGCCGGGTCGAGACGCTGGCGCGGCAGATCCACCAGCACGTCGAGGGGATCCAGCAGGGGGGGGAGGGGGCCGCTCGCCAGGAGCTGCATGGAAATGGCCTGGTGCAGGCCGAAACCGAGGGCGGCGGTGCGGCGCAGGCTGGCCAGGGCACCGCCGCAGCCGAGGGCCTCCCCCAGGTCCCTCGCCAGGGAGCGGACGTAGGTGCCTGCGGAACAACGCACCTCCAGTTCCAGGCGGCCGCTGGCCTGGTTCCAGCCGAGCAGGTCAAGGCCATGGATCACCACCGGCCGCGCCAGCAAGTCCAGCTGTTCCCCCGCCCGGACCCGGGCATAGGCCCGCTGGCCATCCACGTGCACGGCGGAGACCTGGGGAGGCACCTGCAGGATCTCCCCCCGGAAGGGGGCCAGGGCCCGCTCCAGATCCTCGGGGCCGAGGATCGGTACGACCGCCTGCTCCAGAACCTCTCCCTCAAGGTCGTCGGTGCCGGTGCGCAGCCCCAGCTGCACCGTGCCGCGGTAGGTCTTGTCGCCGGGAAGATAGGGCAGCAGCCGAGTGGCCGGACCAAGGGCGATCGGCAGCACCCCGGTGACCGCCGGATCCAGGGTGCCGCCATGGCCCACCCGCCGCAGGCCGGAGGCCCGCCGCACCCGGGCGACGACGTCGTGGGAGGTCAGGCCTGCGGGCTTGTCGAGCACCAGGAAGCCGCAGCCGTGGCGCGAGGGGGGCGAAGGCGGCAGCCTGGTGGGACCTTCCTTCATGCCCAGGCGCCGATGACGCTGCAGGACCGGCGCGAGGTGACCTTTCTGGTGCTGGCCGGCATCTTCCTGGGAACCATGGGCATGCTGAACATCCTGGGCCTGACCCGATTCCTGACGCTGGGCAGCATCGGCTCCTTCCCGATCATCGTGGCGATCGGGGCCTTGCCGTACCCGGTCACCTTCCTCTGCACCGACCTGATCAGCGAGATCTGGGGCGAACGGCGCGCCTCCCAGGTGGTGTGGGTGGGTCTGATGCTCAACGGCTGGATCGTGCTGGTGCTCTGGCTGGGGGGAATCCTGCCGGGTCTGGACGGGTTCGGTGGGTCTGCGGGTCTGCCACTCGACACCCGCGACGATGGGGTGCCGGTGTTCTTCGAGGTGCGCCGGCTGGCCTTCGGGGCCGTGGGGGCCTCCATGGCCGCCTACATGGCGGCCCAGTTCACCGACGTGCGCCTGTTCCATTTCTGGAAGCGCTTCAGCAACGGCAAGGCCCTCTGGCTGCGGAACAACGGCTCCACCTTGATCAGCCAGATCGTGGACACCTCGGCGGTGGTGCTGATCAGCCACTACGCCGCCCATGTGCTTCCGATCAGGGCAGGAGAGCCGGTGCTGCCCCAATTGGTGGTCTTCATCGCCAGCGGCTATGTGTTCAAGCTGGTGGCAGCCCTGGCCGACACGCTGCCCTTTTACCTTCTGGTGGGCTGGCTGAGGCGCTACCTGGAGGTGCCGGGCGACGGGACCGAACTGGGTGAGTTGCCCCTGACCTAGGCGGCGACAGCGACGTTGATGCGCTTGCGGTTGCGCAGGCCGCGCTTGATGGATTCGAAGTTGACAACGCCGTCCACCAGGGCGAACAGGGTGTCATCGGAACCACGACCGACATTGACGCCTGGAATCACCGAGGTGCCGCGCTGACGGATCAGGATCGAACCGGCGCTGACGGTTTCGCCGCCGTAGCGCTTGACGCCGAGGCGCTTGGAGTTGGAATCACGACCGTTGCGAGTCGAACCTGTGCCTTTCTTGTGGGCCATGGGGAGAGCGGAGAGTGGAAAAAAGTGGAAGAGGTTTTGAAGTTAGGGAGCCCTATCAGGCGATCGCCTTGCCGCCCACCTTGATCGACTGGACCATCACCCGGGTGAGCTCTTGGCGGTGGCCGTTCTTGCGACGGGTTTTCTTCTTGGGGCGCATCTTGTAGACGATGATCTTCTGGCCGCGGCGATGGGCCATCACCTTGAGCTCGACGCTGGCCCCCTCCACGTAGGGCTGGCCAAGGGTCGTGCCGGAGGCGTCCTTCACCAGCAACACGTTCTCCAGGGTGACGATGCTGTCGACATCGGCGCTGAGCCGATCGAGATCAACGTAGCGATCGGTCTGGAGCCAGAACTGCTGACCGGAGGCCTCGACGATGGCGTAGGCAGAGGTGGTGTCGCTGGTCGCAGCCCCTGTCGCTGATGGGGTTGGGAGGTCCTGCTGGGGGTCTTGGGTCATCACTTCAAGGGGCGTGGCCAGGCTGGCGGCAGGAAGCCACCATTGAGCCTGGCGCACGGAATCAAAAGACAGAACTAAGATCTTCCCGTCCTGCCCTACCTTCCGTCAAGAATCAGCCCGATCAGAGGAGCCCCCCGCCGCAGCGGTCGATGCCCCAACCAGTTCTCAACATTCTCACCCTCATCCAGACCCCTGCCCTGGCCGAGGCCTGCGACCAGTGGCTCAAGGGGGGACGGTACCAGCTGCTGCAGGGGGACCCTGCCAGCGAACCCCTCAAGCAACTGGAGCAGCTCCGGGAGGACGTGGACGGCCTGCTGCTCGAGGAGAGTGCCGTGGAGGGGAGCTTTTTCGGGACCCTGCACGAACGGGGCCTGCAACTGCCGGCCGTGCTGATCGGACCCGTGAGTGGCGACGTGCGGTTCCATGGGGCCGAAGTCCGCCTGCCCCCCGACCAGCTGGAGCAGCTGAGCTACAGCCTGGATGCCGCCGTCTCCCGGTTCCTGCGCCACCACACCCCGCCAGCCAGCACCGAAGCCCAGGCGGCCACCCCCGACGGCTGGAAACTGTCGACCCGGCTGAACGGTCGCCTCGGGTACCTGAGCGTCTACTACAAGCGGGATCCCTCCCGCTTCCTGCGCAACCTGGAAGCCGAGGAACGCAGCGAACTGCTCGACTCCCTACGGCGCAGCTATCGCGATCTGCTGATCAGTTATTTCAAGGATCCGGCCACGGCCAACCAGGCGATTGAAAGCTTTGTGAACACGGCCTTTTTCGCCGATCTGCCGATCACCAAAATGGTCGAGATCCACGTCAATCTGATCGAAGAGTTCTGGAAACAGCTCATGCTGAAAGGTCAGAAGAACGATTTTCTGCAGGACTACCGTCTGGCCCTCCTCGACGTCATGGCCCACCTCTGCGAGATGTATCGGCGCTCCATCCCTGCGGACGTGCCTATCGTGCCTGTCCCGATAAATGTAGCGTCCATTCCCTCCGCCTAGCCACTGACATGACTTTTCGCAAGACATACATCCTCAAGCTCTACGTGGCAGGCAACACGCCCAATTCCATGCGGGCTCTGAAAACACTCCGCGACATCCTTGAGTCCGAGTTCCGTGGGGTCTATGCCCTCAAGGTGATCGACGTGCTCAAGAATCCGCAACTGGCCGAGGAGGACAAGATTCTGGCCACGCCCACCCTGGCAAAGATTCTTCCCCCACCCGTGCGTCGGATCATCGGCGATCTTTCCGATCGGGATCGGG
Source organism: uncultured cyanobacterium (assembly GCA_903917565.1). Classification (GTDB taxonomy): domain Bacteria; phylum Cyanobacteriota; class Cyanobacteriia; order PCC-6307; family Cyanobiaceae; genus Cyanobium. Next base: position 155,682 of record CAIXBB010000038.1, read on the forward strand.
TACTGATCGGCCTCGATCTGCTCTACGAAGAGCTTTCGGATGAGGACTTCAAGCTGGACATCGACGATCTCGAAGCAGGGGGTGAATCCTCCCCTCCCGAATCCTCCTGAGGTCGTCCTGAGGCCGTCCTGGCCAGGCCATCCACGCAGCAACCCCAGCCCCTTCCCCTTCCATCCCTTCGATGCCGGATCCCAACGACCACGACACCGCAGCCAACCGGATGCAGATGCAGAAGCTTCCCACGGGGATCGAAGGCTTCGATGACATCTGCCATGGCGGTCTGCCGATCGGCCGATCGACCTTGATCAGCGGCACCTCAGGGACCGGGAAAACGGTCTTTTCTTTGAATTTTCTCTGTAACGGGATTCGCCAGTTCAACGAGCACGGCATTTTTGTCACCTTCGAGGAATCTCCCCTCGACATCCTTCGCAATGCCTCCAGCTTCGGATGGAATCTGCAGGAAATGGTGGAGCAGAACAAGCTGTTTGTCCTTGATGCGTCCCCGGATCCCGATGGCCAGGAGGTTTCCGGAAGTTTCGACCTCTCCGGCCTGATTGAACGGATCCACTACGCGATTCGTAAGTACAAAGCGAAGCGGGTCGCCATCGACTCCATCACCGCCGTCTTTCAGCAGTACGACGCCATCTCCGTGGTGCGCCGGGAGATCTTCCGTCTGATCGCCCGGCTGAAGGAGATCGGCGTCACCACGGTGATGACCACCGAACGCGTCGATGAGTACGGCGCCATCGCCCGCTACGGCGTCGAGGAATTCGTCTCCGACAACGTGGTGATCCTGCGCAATGTGCTGGAGGGGGAACGGCGCCGCCGCACGGTGGAGGTGCTCAAGCTCCGAGGCACCACCCACATGAAGGGGGAGTTTCCTTTCACCATGGGAAGCCACGGCATCAGTGTGTTTCCGCTGGGGGCGATGCGCCTCACCCAGCGTTCCTCCAACGTACGCCTGAGCTCCGGCGTGCCCCGGCTGGATGAGATGTGTGGAGGCGGCTTCTTCAAGGATTCCATCATCCTGGCGACCGGCGCCACCGGCACCGGCAAGACCCTGCTGGTCAGCAAGTTCGTGGAGGATGCCTGCCGCAGCAAGGAGCGGGCGATTCTGTTCGCCTACGAGGAATCCCGCGCCCAGCTGCTGCGCAACGCCACCAGCTGGGGCATCGATTTCGAACAGATGGAACAGGACGGCCTGCTCAAGATCATCTGCGCCTATCCGGAGTCCACTGGCCTGGAGGATCACCTGCAGATCATCAAGACGGAGATCAGCCAGTTCAAGCCTTCCCGCATGGCGATCGATTCCCTCTCCGCCCTCGCCAGGGGGGTCAGCCACAACGCCTTCCGGCAGTTCGTGATCGGGGTGACGGGCTATGCGAAGCAGGAGGAGATCGCGGGCTTCTTCACCAACACCTCCGAAGAATTCATGGGCAGCCACTCGATCACCGATTCCCACATCTCCACCATCACCGACACCATTCTGTTGCTGCAGTATGTGGAGATACGTGGCGAAATGGCCCGGGCTCTGAACGTGTTCAAAATGCGCGGTTCCTGGCACGACAAAGGGATCCGGGAATTCGTGATCACAGGGAATGGTCCGGAGATCAAGGATTCGTTCACCAATTTCGAACGCATCATCAGCGGTGTGCCCCATCGCATCACCACCGATGAACGGGCCGACCTCGGGCGCATCATGCGCAACGTGGATGGGGAGAGCTGATCAGGCGGGTCCTCATTCAGGTCACGGGGATTGGCCGTACTTTGTCCACCTCGGCCATGGTGGAGCGCTCCACCTGAACCTGCAGTTCATCGCCGTCGGCGTCCTCCAGGGGCAGGTCAAACCAGAAGGTGGTACCCACGCCAGGCTCACTGGCCATGTGGGCGTGGCTGCCGTGTTTCTCGAGGATGCCGCGCACAATCGAGAGTCCCAGACCGGTGCCTGCCTCGGTGTGCACGGCATTTTCCACCCGGAAGAACCGTTCGAAAATCCGCGCTTGGTCGACCTCGGAGATGCCGCAGCCGGTGTCGGCGATCTCGACCCGCAGCCGGGGCAGGGGCGAGGTGAGGGCGCAGGAAGGATGCTCGCCAGGGCTGGTGCCGGGATCCAGCAGGCAGTGGTCGGGCCAGGGGTAGGCCCGCAACAGCAGCTGACCGCCGCTGCGGGTGAACTTGAGGCCGTTGCCCACCAGGTTGTCGAACACCTGCAGCAGCAGGTCCCAGTTGCCACGGACCCGGGGCAGGTGCTGATCGGCGGCGAAGATCAGGCTGACCCCCTTCTCCTCCGCGTTCAGCCGGTAGGTCCGCAGGGTCTGCTCGATGGCCGGGGCGAGGTCCATGGGCTCCAGCTGCCAGACCCGGTCCGATTCCAGCCGCGACAGGTCGAGCACATCGGTGACCAGCCGCGAGAGCCGATCGGTCTCGGCATTGGCGATGCTCAGGAATTCCTTCTGCTCATCAGGGCTGAGCAGGTCGCCCATGTCATGGAGCGTCTCCACGTAGCTCTTGATGTTGCACAGGGGGGTGCGCAGCTCGTGGGAGACATTGCTGATGAAGCGGCTCTGGGCGGCGTTCAGTTCCACCTCCCGGGTCAGGTCCTGGATGGTCATGGCGATCCCCTTGAGGCTCTCGCCAGTGGCGTCCCGCACCGACTGGAGCACGATGCGCAGGGTCCGGGGCGGATCGCCGAAACTGCAGCGCACCTCGGTGTTGTCCCGCTCGCTGAGGATCAGGCTCTCCAGCGGATTGTGGAGCTCCATCGCCAGCCGGTCGGGCAGTTCGGCTGACAGCTGGCTGCCCTCCAGATTGCGACCCTCCCAGCGGAACAGGCGCCGGGCGGTGGGGTTGGCGAGCACGATGAGCCCGTCGGCGTCGAGCAGCACAGCCCCATCGGCCATGGTGGCGATCAGCGACTGCTGCTTCACCTGGGCGGCGGTGAGTTCCTCGATGTTGGCCGCCTTGTAGACCTCCAACTGGGAGGCCATGGTGTTGAAACCGTTGAGAAGTTCGCCCAGTTCACCCCCCACCGGCAAGGCGATGCGGGTCTCGAAGTTGCCGCCGGCGATCGAGCGCACCCCCCGCAGCAGCTCCTTCACCGGCTGGGTGATGGTGAGGGCGTTGAACACCGAGCCCAGGATCACCAGCACCCAGATGGAGACGAACACCGCCACGGTCACCTCCCGGGTGAGGGCGGCGCTGGCCAGGAGCGTTTCGTTGGGGTTGATGCCCAGGGCCACCACCCCCAGGTAGCGCCCGTCGCTCACCATCGGCACGAACACGTCGGTGACCTGGCCATCCGGGGTGAGGTGCTGGCGGATCAGGGGGTTGTCGGGGCGGCGCTGGATGTCGGCAGGCAGCTCCAGGCGCCGGCTGAGCAGGCGCTCGCCCATGCCGGTGCTGCCACCCATGGGAATGCCCAGGTAGATCACACCGTCGGGATCGGCGAAAAAGATGTAGCGAAGGCTGCGGCTGGACTGCCAGAAGCGTTCGGCCACCGACGCCAGTTCGCGGTCGTTGCCCTCCGCCACCAGGGGGGCGACATTGGCCGACAGCAGCAGTCCGAGGTCCCTGGCAAAGCGGGTGTCGCTCATCCGGGCATCCCGCTGGATGCCGTTGAGCGCCAGGAAGGTGATGCCCGTCATCAACAGGCTCACCACGAGGGTGGCGACCGCCAGGAGTTTCGTCTGGAGGCTGAACTCGGCCCACCAGCGCCGCAGGCGCGCCCGCCAGAGGTTCAGGGAATCGGCAGGCTCGTTGCTGCTGCGGGCGAGCCCTGGTTCGCTGAGCGTCATGGCCGCACCGGCGGACGCGTCCGCACCTGGTGGCCGATGTCGCGGCGGTAGACCATGCCCTCGAAGCCCACCTGTCCCAGGCCGGCGTAGGCCCGCTCGAACGCCGCATCGAAATCTTCTGCCTGGGCCACCACGGCCAGCACCCTCCCTCCGGCCGTGACCACGTGGCCGTCCTCGCCCCGGCGACTGCCTGCGTGAAACAACTGCAGATCGGGGGCGTCCACCAGGTCACCGTGGATCGGATCACCGCGACGCACCTCGCCGGGGTAGCCCTCGGCGGCGGCGATCACGCAGGCGCTGCAGCGGGCCTCGATCGTCAGGGGAGGGGCCCCCTCCAGGTTGCCGGTGGCACAGGCCAGCAACACCCGGGCCAGCTCAGGGCCGAGCAGCGGCATCAGGGTCTCGCACTCCGGGTCGCCGAAACGGCAGTTGAACTCGATCACCCGCAGACCATCCGCCGTGAGCATCAACCCGGCGAAGATCACCCCCCGATAGTCGATGCCCCGGGCCCGCAGAGCCGCCAGAATCGGCTCCAGCACCAGCTGACGCACCTGCTCCATCCCTGCCCCATCGAGCAGCCGGGCGGGGGCGTAGGCCCCCATGCCGCCGGTGTTGGGACCCGTGTCCCCCTCGCCGATGCGCTTGTGGTCCTGGGCCGGGGGCAACAGCACCATGGTGCGGCCATCCGTGAGCGCGAACACCGACACCTCCGGTCCATGCAGCCGCTCCTCCAGCACCAGGGAAGGGGCGGTGCCGGCTTCACCAGGAGCGGCGGACTGGAAACGGCCGGCGAACACCTCATCGATGGCCTGGCGGCACTGTTCGAGGCTGTCGGCCACCGTCACGCCCTTGCCGGCGGCCAGCCCATCGGCCTTCACCACCAGGGGGCGGCCATGCCGCTCGAGGGCGTCCAGGGCCTGCCGCCGATCCGTTGCCGCCCAGTACCCCGCCGTGGGCACGCCCGCTTCCTGCATCAGGTCCTTGGCCCAGCGCTTGCTGGCCTCCAGCAGGGCTCCATCGGCCCCGGGGCCGAAGACCGCAAGCCCCGCCGCCCGAAGTCGATCCGCCAGACCCGCCGCCAGGGGCGCTTCCGGCCCCACCACCACCAGGTCGATGGCCCGCTCGCGGCAGGCCGCAGCCAGGGCCTCCTGGTCGCTTTCGGCGATGGCCAGCTGGCCGCAGCCCGCCAAAGCGGCGGTGCCACCGTTGCCGGGGGCCACCAGCACCTGCTCGACCCCAGGACAGCGCGCCAGGGCCCAGCCCAGGGCGTTCTCACGGCCACCGCCGCCCACCACCAGGATCCTGGCCGGCACGGGGCAGGCCGGGGGAGCATCAGCGGTGGTGGGCGGAACCATGGGCACGAAAAACGGAGCAGAACGGGGGGGGTGGATCGGGGAGAAGAGCTCCCCTAGGTTGAGCGCCGGCACGGGTGCTGCACCAGTTGCCCTCAACGGCCTTGCTTCCCACTCCCCTTTGCCATTCTCTCCGACCGCCGCCTCAAGTACCGGCCCGCCCACCGGCCAACCCCAGCGCTGGCGGCAGTGGCAAAGGGAGTGGCGATGGACGCTCCTGAGGGCCCTAGGAGCCCTGGCCGTCCTGGGCGTATTGACGCCGCTGGAGCACGCGGCGGCCGCACCTGGGCTGGCACCAGAGCCGGCATCGAAGCTGGTCCCTGCCGCAGAAGTGACGGAGACGGGTCGCTCCGGGGGGCCACCCGGGTCTGAGGAGCCGCCTCCGCTCCTCAGCGACGCGGCGTTCGCCGACCTGCTGCGCGACGGGGACCTGGAGCAGCTCGACGCGGCCTGTCGCCAGAGCGCCGAGGCCGATCTGGGCGAGCGCCTGAGGCAGCTGCAGCAGCGGCTGCTGACGCTCCATCCCGCCCCCCAGCCCCTGGAGGTGGTACTGGCCAACGCCGACGTGCTGCTCAGCTGCCGGGCGCCCAGCGAGGCCATGGTCGTGCTCAACCGCTTCGGACCGGCCGCCGGAGCCGAACGGGTGCAATGGTTGCAACTGCAGTGGCGGGCCGCCTCGGCAGGACTGGACCACCGCCGAGCGGCCCTGGCCCTGGAGCGGCTGCGGCAGGAGAGAGGGACGTCCCTTGATGCCATTGACCTGCCACTGCTGCGACGGGAGGATGGCACCGTGATCAGCCGCTCGGCCCTGGAGCTGCTGGCCCTGCATCTCGAATCGCGGGGCTTTCCCCGGGTCGGCGGCGAACTGCTGGTCCGGGCCCGCCAGAGCGGCCTGGCGGGAGCCATAAGGCTGCAGCAGGCGGTGGGGCTCCTGGCGGAACTGCCGGCTCCGCAGCGGGAGGCCCTGCTGGAGGCGGCCCTCGACCAGGCAGCGGCGGCGGGGGCCTGGGGCCTGGTGGCGGAGTTGCTGGACACCCAGGCCGCCCTGCCCTCCGGGCGGGCCTTGGAGCGACGCCTGCGGCTCAGCGGCCGCATCGACGACGCCTATGGCGAATGGCGCTGGCGACGTGAGGATCCAGCCTCCGCCCAGCGCACCCGCCAGCTGGACATCCGGCTGCGCTCCCCCCGTGACCCCGGCGGCCACGCCGCCGATCTTCCGGTACCGGCGACCGAACCCGCCCCGACCACGTCACCCGCCCCATGACCCTGACCCCCATCACCGGCCCCCTCCTCTACGAAGGCAAGGCGAAGCGGGTGTACGCCACCGACCAGGACGACCTGGTGGCCGTGGAATACAAGGACGACGCCACGGCGTTCAATGCCCTCAAGAAGGCCCAGCTCCTCGGCAAGGGGGCCCTCAACTGCCGCATCTCCGCCCTGCTGTTCGAACATCTGGAGCGGCTGGGGGTACCCACTCACTACCTGGGCCTGCAGGGGGACCACTGGATGCTGGTGCGACCGGTGCGGGTGGTGCCCGTGGAAGTGGTGGTGCGGAACGTGGCCGCCGGCTCCCTCTGCCGCCAGATGCCGATCCCAGCCGGCACTCCCCTGGATCCGCCCCTGCTCGATCTCTACTACAAGGACGATGCCCTGGGCGATCCCCTGCTCAGCGAAGCGCGGCTGGAGCGCCTCCAGCTGGTGACGCCTGCCCAGATGGAGGCGATCCGGGACCTGGCCTTCCGCGTCAACGATGCCCTGGGTCAGCTTTTCGCCCACGTGGGGCTCCAACTGGTGGATTTCAAGATCGAACTGGGGTTCACCGCCGGCGGCGAACTGGTGGTGGCGGACGAGATCAGCCCCGACACCTGCCGCCTCTGGGACCGTGCAGTGGACGATGCCGAGGCGAGGATTATGGACAAGGACCGTTTCCGCCAGGACCTGGGCGGCGTTGTCGAGGCCTACGGGGAGGTCCTCAAACGGGTCCAAGGGGTCTGTCCCGAACCGCGGGTCTACCGGTAAGGTCAGCGCACTTTGCGGCCCGTCCGCTCTGCAGACGACATCCATGATTGGCGTTCGCCTCGGCAGGCCCCCCATCCTTCGAAGCGTCACGCCCCGAGCGGCGACCGGCTCCTTGCCACTGCTCGTGGCCCTGCTGCTGGCTGGGGGCCATGCCCGGGCCGCCGAGAGTCCCCCCCCCAAGCGGGAGGGGCAGGCCCCCGTGCCTTCGCTGACCCAGGCCGGCGCCGACCCCTTCGCCGCACCGGCCGACGTGGCCCCTGTGCCCTCCAGCACCCCGGCCACCCCCGCCAGCCCGGCCGTTCCCGACAAACCAGCGCCCTCTACCCCGGCCACCCCCGCACCCCCTGCCGCCAGAGACGACCGGCCCGGCAAACCCTCCCTGGGACCTGCCCCCTCGCCCACGGCAACGTCCGAGCCCCGGGTGCTGATCAGCGAGGTGGTGATCGAAGGACTGGGGGATCATCCGGAACGCGAGCGACTGGAGCTGGCGGCCTTTGCCGCCATGACGGTGACCCCCGGCAATGCGATCACCCGCAGCGAACTGGAAACCGATCTGAAGGCCATCTACGCCACGGGCTGGTTCTCCGACGTCCGGATCCAGCCCCAGGACGGCCCCCTTGGGGTGAGGTTGGTGGTCTCGGTGGTGCCCAACCCTGTGCTCACGAAGGTGAGCCTCGATCCCGCTGACGCCAAGCTGCCGGAAACGGTGCTGCAGGACACCTTCGCCAGTGATTACGGCAAAACCCTCAACCTGGTGTCCCTGCAGGGCCGCATGCAGGAACTGCAGAAGTGGTATGCCGACCAGGGCTTCTCCCTGGCCCGGGTCACCGGGCCCTCCCGGGTGGGCCCTGATGGCAACGTCCAGTTGCTGGTGCGCCAGGGCACGGTGAAGGGCGTGGAGGTCCAGTTCCTCAACAAGGAGGGATCAGCCACCAACGACAAGGGCCAGCCGATCAAGGGCAAGACGAAGACATGGGTGATCACCCGTGAGATCTCCATCAAGACCGGCGAAGTCTTCAACCGCCGCAACCTCGAGGACGACCTCAAGCGCCTCTACGGCACCGGCCTGTTCAGCGACGTCAAGGTGACCCTGCGTCCCGAACCGGAGGATCCCGGTTCGGTGGTGATCGTGCTGGGGGTCGTGGAGCAGTCGACCGGTTCCCTCTCCGGTGGTCTGGGCTACAGCCAGAGCCAGGGGGTCTTCGGCCAGATCCAGCTGCAGGACAGCAACCTGTTCGGCCGTGCCTGGGATCTCTCCACCAGCTTCACCTACGGCCAGTTTGGCGGCCTGGCTGACATCTCCTTCACCGATCCCTGGATCAAGGGGGACCCGTACCGGACCGCCTTCCGCTTCAAGGCCTTCATCAGCCGGGACGCCCCCCAGGTGTTCCAGAGCCAGAACAACGGCAACATCTTCACCGTTTCCGACTTCTACCAGGCCCCTGGTACCCAGGTCGCATACAACATTTTCTCGCCGTACAACCCGCTGCTGGACGTCTTCCCTTCGGTGACGGCGGCCCGCATCGCCGCCGAGACCAACGGCCAGAACCTCAGCTGGTTCCAGTTCGATGGCAACAGCGTTCTGATCCAGCGCGTCGGCGCCAACGTCCAGTTCGTGCGGCCCCTCAATGGGGGCAACCCCTTCAAGCGGGCTCCCTGGAACGTGCTGGTGGGTCTCACCGGCCAGGTGGCCACGCCGATGGACTTCTCCGGCACCTCCCGCCGCTTCGGTCTGGCCACCCCGAACCAGTCCACCCCGCTCTTCGCCGCTCCCACCAACTCGATCATCTGTCTGGCCTACAACTGCGCCTCCCGCAACCAACTGCTGGGGCTGAGGCTGGCGGCGACGATGAGCACCCTCAACGATCCCCGCAACCCCACCAAGGGCAACTTCCTCAGCCTCGGCACCGAACAGTTCATCTCGGTGGGACCCGATTCCCCCACCTTCAACCGGCTGCGGGGCAGCTTCACCCACTACATCCCAGTCCGCTGGCTGAAGTTCTACAAAGGTTGCCGTCCCAAGGCCGGCGAGACCGAGGACTGCAAGCAGGCCCTGGCCTTCCAGGTGTCCGCCGGCACGGTGATCGGCGATCTGCCGCCCTATGAGGCCTTCTGTCTGGGCGGCGGTAATTCCGTGCGGGGCTACTTCGACTGCGATCTCGGCGTGGGCCGCAGCTTTGGCGAGGCCACGATCGAATACCGGTTCCCCCTGTTCAGCATCGTCAGCGGCGAGCTGTTCGTCGATGGCGGCACCACCTTCGGCAGCCAGTCGAAAGTGCCGGGCAACCTGGGCGGTCTGCTCAACAAACCGGGCTCCGGTTTCTCGATCGGCACCGGCCTGATCGTCACCACCCCCGTCGGCCCCCTGCGCCTGGAGGTGGCCAGCCAGGACTTCACCGGCGAATGGCGCTTCAACCTCGGCGTGGGCTGGAAGTTCTAGTGACCAGCTGGCCCAGCGACTACCGCCAGGCCTGGACCCTCAGCTCCTGCGTGGAGCGCACCGGGGTCGGGCTGCACAGCGGCGCCGTCTCCCGCGTCCGCCTCGGCCCCTCGGAGCGGGCCGGCTACTGGCTGGGCTGGCTGGATGCCCCGCAGCGGCCCCTGCAGCGGCTTGGCCCCGAGCAGGTGAGCGACACCCGCCTCTGCACCTGTCTGCAGCTGGGGGATCGCCGCCTGGCGACGGTGGAGCACCTGCTCGCGGCCCTCGCCGGCACCGGGGTGAGCCAGGCGGAGCTGCTGGTGGAGGGGGGGGAGATCCCCCTGCTGGACGGCTCGGGCCTTCCCTGGGTGGAGGCGATCGGCGAGGCGGGGCTCAGCAACCGGGGTGAGCGACCCGACCCCCCCCTGCCGCCTCTGCCCCTCACCCTCCAGCAGGGCCAGGGGTTCGTGGTGGTCCTGCCGAGCGACCGGCTGCGCCTGGCGGCGGCGATCGACTTTCCCCAACCGGCCATCGGCCGCCAGCTCTACTCCCTTGATCTCACCCCGGAGAGCTTCGTGGCGGAGATCGCCCCGGCCCGCACCTTCGGCTTCCGGGAGCAGGTGGAGCAGCTGTTGGCTGCGGGCCTGATCCGGGGCGGTGCCCTCGACAATGCCCTGGTCTGTGACGGCGACGGCTGGGTCAATCCACCGCTGCGCTTCAGCGACGAACCGGTGCGCCATAAGCTGCTTGACCTGCTGGGGGATCTGGCGTTGGTGGGGCTGCCAAAGGCCCACGTCTTCGCCTACCGCGGATCCCATGGCCTGCACACCGCCATGGCCGCGGCCCTTGCGGCCCAGGCGACCCGCCTGCCCGTACCCGTACCGACCCATTGATTCCTTGACCGTTCTACCTTCCACTGCTCCCCAGGCCGTCACGGCCGCCTGCCCCGTCGCCGATGCGGCGAGCGCCGTGGTGATCAGCAGCGAACAGATCCTCAACCTGCTCCCCCATCGCTATCCGTTCGCGCTGGTGGATCGAGTCGTGGAATACGTCCCCGGCAAGCGGGCGGTGGCGCTCAAGAACGTCACCATCAACGAACCGCAGTTCCAGGGACATTTCCCAGGCCGCCCCCTGATGCCCGGCGTCCTGATCGTCGAGGCCATGGCCCAGGTGGGGGGGTTGATCGTCACCCAGATGCCCGATCTGCCCAAGGGCCTGTTCGTCTTCGCGGGCATCGACGGCGTGCGCTTCCGGCGGCCGGTGGTGCCCGGCGATCAGCTCCTGATCACCTGCGAACTGCTCAGCCTGAAGCGCAGACGCTTCGGCAAGGTGCACGCCACCGCCACGGTGGAAGGCGAGCGGGTCTGCTCGGGCGAGCTGATGTTCTCGCTCGTGGACTGACGCGATGTCGAGTGCAGCCATGACGACATCGGTGCATCCCACGGCCCTGGTCGATCCCCGGGCCCGATTGGCCTCCGGCGTGGAGATCGGCCCCTATGCCGTGATCGGTCCGGAGGTGGAAATCGGCGAAGGCAGTCGCATCGGACCCCATGTCGTGATCGACGGGCGGGTCCGGATGGGAAAGGGCAACCGGATCTTTCCGGGGGCCTGCATCGGCCTCGAGCCCCAGGACCTCAAGTACGGCGGTGCCCCCACCGAAGTGCTGATGGGGGACGAGAACACGATCCGGGAGTGCGTCACCATCAACCGCGCCACCGCCGAAGGGGAGCGGACCGTTCTCGGCAACGGCAACCTGCTGATGGCCTACAGCCACATCGGCCATAACTGCCAGCTCTCCGACCGCATCGTGATCGCCAACGGGGTGGCGGTGGCGGGCCACGTGGTGATCGGGGACCGTGCCGTGATCGGCGGCGTGCTCGGCATCCACCAGTTCGTCCACATCGGCAGTCTGGCGATGGTGGGTGGGATGAGCCGGATCGACCGGGACGTGCCCCCCTTCATGACGGTGGAGGGCCACCCCGGCCGTATCAGGGGGCTGAACCGCGTCGGGCTGCGCCGCAGCGGCGTGGCCCAGCTCGACGACGGCGACCAGTTCCGCCAGTTGCAGGATCTCTGGACCCTCATCTATCGCAGCGATCTGGTGCTGGCCGCCGCCCTGCGGCAGGCGCGGGAGCGGCCCCTGCTGGCCGCGGCCGATGAGCTGTGCAGCTTTCTGGAGGCCTCCGTGGGGCCGGGCCGGCGCGGACCGCTCCCGGCCCAGCGCTGATGGTGCGACTGCTGGTCAGCACCGGAGAGGTCTCCGGTGATTTGCAGGGATCCCTGCTGGTCAAGGCCCTGCACGAGGAGGCCGCCCGCCGGGACCTGCCCCTTGATGTGGTGGCCCTCGGGGGGAGCCGGATGGAGCGGGCCGGCGCCCAGCTCCTGGCGGACACCACCAAGCTGGGGGCCATCGGCCTGTGGGAACCGATCCCCCTGGTCATCCCCACCCTCAGGCTGCAGGCCCAGGTGCGCCGCTGGCTGCGCCTGCACCCCCCGGATGCGGTGGTGCTGATCGACTACATGGGGGCCAACGTGAACCTCGGTCTGCGCCTGCGCCGGCTCTACCCCGATGTGCCCATCACCTATTACATCGCCCCCCAGGAGTGGGCCTTCAGCCTCGGCGACGGCGGCACCACCCGGCTGATCGGTTTCACCGATCGCATCCTGGCGATCTTCCCCGAGGAGGCCAGCTTCTACGCCGCACGGGGAGCCCAGGTCACCTGGGTGGGCCATCCCCTGATCGACACCCTCCAGCAGCGACCCTCGCGCCGTGAAGCCCGCCAGCAGCTGGGCCTGCCGGAAGAGGTGCCTGTGCTGCTGATGCTGCCCGCCTCGCGGCGGCAGGAGCTGCGCTACGTGCTGCCGCCGATGGCTGAGGCGGTGGCCCTGCTGCAGCGGCAGCGTCCAGATCTGCAGGTGCTGCTGCCCGCCGGCCTGCCCGGGTTCGAGGCGGTCCTGGGCGAGACCATGCGGGCGGCCGGGGCCACGGCCGTGCGGGTGATCCCGGCGGGTGAGGCCGATGGGCTGCGGCCCCTGCTCTGTGCCGCCGCCGATGCCGCCCTCACCAAGTCCGGCACCGCCAACCTGGAACTGGCCCTGAGGGGGGTGCCCCAGGTGACCGGTTACCGGGTGAGCCGGCCCACAGCGTTCCTGGCCAAACATGTGATCCACTTCAACGTGGCCCACATTTCTCCGGTGAACCTGGTGCTCGGTGAACGGCTGGTGATGGAACTGCTCCAGGATGACTTCACCCCGGACGCCATCCTCGCGGCCCTGCTGCCCCTGTTCGATCCCACCTCCGGGGCACGGGAGCGGGTGCAGGAGGGCTACGTTCGGCTAAGGCAAAAGCTGGGGGAGCCGGGCGTGACCCGCCGGGCTGCCGCGGCGATTCTGGAACCGTTCTCGGGACACACCCCATGCGACTGATTGCGCTGTTGCTGGGTCTGCTGCTCGCCCTGGCGGCCCCGGTGGCTCCCGCCCTGGCAGCCACCGAGGAGGCGGTTCTTGCAGGAGGCTGCTTCTGGTGCCTGGAGCACGATCTGGAGGTGCTCCCAGGCGTCCTGGACGTGGAGAGCGGCTACAGCGGCGGCAAGGGGGCCAACCCCACCTACAGGCAGGTCTCGGCCGGGGGGAGCGGCCACCAGGAGGTGGTCAGGGTGCGCTTCGACAACACCGAGATCCGCTACGACACCCTTCTGCGGGCCTACTGGCGCAACATCGATCCCCTCGACGGTGACGGCCAGTTCTGCGACCGCGGCGATTCCTACCGTCCTGTGATCTTCACCACGAGCGCCAACCAGGCCGTGGAGGCCCGCAACAGCCTGGTGACGGCCGCCAGGGAGCTGGGCAAGCCGGCGGCCGCCATCAAGGTGGCCATCCGCCCCCTGGCCAAGTTCTGGCCGGCTGAGGGCTATCACCAGAACTACGCCAAGCGCAATGGCATCCAGTACAACTATTACCGCTGGTCCTGCGGTCGCGATCGGCGTCTGGATGCGGTCTGGGGTCGGCGGGCCCGCAGCAGCCAGCGCTGGCAGGGCAGCTGAGGCGATACCGAGGAAGCCGGCGGCGCGATGGTGCGGGCCGTGCTGCCGATCACGCGCGGGGGAAACGGAACGTGCTTTTCCACCCTGTCACGACCCCGAAGAATGCCCTAGCGTTTGATGCACGACGGGAGGGCCTCTGTATGTATCTGCTCACCATCCGTGACGGTCTGCAGACCCGCCACATCGGGCCCTACGCGAGCCCCAGGCAGGCGTCTGACGACCTCGACAAGCTGCAGTCCAGCTTCGGTGAGAAAGCAACCTGGCAGATCCACCGCCTCGAATCTCCCGCCGAACTGCACACCCAAATCCCCGGCAGGGGAGACACCGAGCCGGTGGCAGTCTGAGCCTCAGACCCTGGGCGGGGTGCGGGGATAGCCGCGCAGTAGCCCACTCTCGATCATCAGACCCACCCCCGCATTGATCAGGATCAATCCCAGGGTGCCGTACCAGACCCAGGGCCCGGCCTCGGGCAACGTCTGCCCCTGATCGGCCGAGGCTGCCAGGGCAGACCAGGTCTGGATGCCCTTGCGGATCACCCCCTCACCGAAGAGGCAGAGTCCAGCTGGCAGCAGGAGCACACCGAGCTGGGCCTTCACGTACCAGCGGATCTTGTGAACGGCCATGGGGCGATGCGTTGTCTGGTCTGGGAGCAAACCTAGGCCGCAACCTTCAGCCGCCAGGGCCGGCGGGGCCGGTGGCGGTGGGGTCAGCTGGCGGCACCCGCCACCAGCCAGGCCACCAGGGTGCGCACCCCGAAGCCGGTGGCCCCCGCCGGATCCATCCCCCTGGACTTCTCGCTCCAGACGGTTCCAGCAATGTCGAGATGGGCCCAGGGCAGCCCCTTGGTGACGAAGTCCTGCAGGAAGAGGGCTGCGGTGATGGAGCCTGCCGGCCGCGGTCCGGTGTTCTTCAGGTCGGCGATGTGGCTCTTGAGCCCCTTCTTGTAGGAGCCGCGCAGGGGCATGCGCCAGAGGGCCTCACCGCCGGCGTTGCCGGCACTGAGCAGGGCTTCGGCCAGGCCGTCACTGTGGGACCAGAGCCCGGCGATCTCTTCGCCGAGGGCGATCACGCAGGCCCCGGTGAGGGTGGCGAGATCGACGATGGCATCCGGCTCCAGCCCGCAGGCATAGACAAGGGCATCGGCCAGGGTGAGCCGCCCCTCCGCATCGGTGTTGTTGATCTCGATGGTCTTGCCGTTGGAGGCGGTGAGCACATCTCCCGGACGGATGGCGCCGCCACTGATCATGTTTTCGCAGCTGGCCACGATCATGTGCACCTCCAGACCGGCAGGCCGGATCTCGGCGATGGCGCGGGCGGCCCCCAGCACCGCGGCGCTGCCGCCCATGTCGTACTTCATCATCTCGATCTGGGAGCCGGCCGTCTTGAGGTTGTAGCCGCCGGAATCGAAGGTGAGTCCCTTGCCCACCAGCACCACCCGCCGGCTCACCTCCCCGGCGGGCCGGTAGGTGAGATGGATGAATTTGGGGGGCAGATCCGACCCCTGGGCCACCCCCAGGTAGGCCCCCATGCCCAGGGCCTCGCAGTCGTCCCGCTCCAGCACCTTGAGATCAAGGCCGAAGGCGTCGGCAATGGCGGCGGCCTCGTCGGCCAGGGACTGGGGGGTCGCCTTGTTGGGCGGCGCCGCCACCAGCCGGCGGGCCAGTTCCACACCGCTGCAGGTGGCCGCCACGTGGGCCAGGCCCGCCTCTGCCCCTGCCGCCAGCCCGAGCAGGGTGAGCCGTGAAGGCAGGGAGTGGGGTTCGGCCTCGCTCTTGAACCGCTGATCGGCGTAGAGCCCGAGCCGCACCGCTTCGGCCATGGCGGCCGCGGCCGCCGCCGGCTCGAGGCCCTCGACCGGGAACCACAGGCCAAGCTCCTGGGCACCGGCGGTGGCCGCCGTGCGGGCCGCTCCGGCACTGGCCTGCCGCAAAGCATCGAGGCCGAACTCCGCCGGATCCCCCAGACCCACCAGGATCAGGCTGGCCGGTGAGCCGCCCGGCCGCTCCAGGGCGATGGTCTGTCCGGACTTGCCCTCGAAGTGGCGGCGCTGCAGCAACCCCTCAAACCCCTCACCCACCAGCTCCTCGGCCAGGCCCAGGCCGCTGCCCCCGACGGGGGCGAACAGGCCCACCACAAGGGTGTCACCCGCCCAGGCCTCCTTCAGAGCACCAGGGACGGCAAGACAGCGAAACTCCATGGACCCAGTTCAGGCGACCCATGATCGTAGCCATCCTGGCCCTGGGGCTCAGCCGGGATCGGCCGTGAACGGGGTGGCCCAGCGTTCCCGGGTCTCCTTGTTGAACGGGGGCAGCCAGCGCCGGATCAGGGCCTGCTCCAGGGCCCGGCGCTGGGAAACCGCCGCGGGCACGTCGCCCCAGAAGCGGATGCTCGCTCGCGCCTCCAGACCCACCCGCGCCAGGGCCTCGCCATAGGCCGCCAGGTAACCCTTGCAGTCGTGGTCACCCTTCCAGCGCTGGTCGGCCCGCCCCGTCTCGCCCACGTAGAGCAGCAACGGAACAGGCAGCTGGGGAGGACGGTCCATCACCAGGTAGAGCGCCGCCCCCCGCTGGGGAAACCGGGGCCAGCGCCAGAAGGAGAGGCTCTGGGGGCTGAGGCTGAGGGGATCGAAGAGGCGCGCCAGCTCAAGGGGATCGCCCGGGTCGTCGGCAACGGGGAAGAGCTGTCCCTGCAGAAGCGCGGCGGCGTTGCCCCCGGCGGCGTAGAGCGGCCCCTGGTGCTCGGCCAGCCGGCCCTGCCAGAGGAGCAGTTGCTCCCGCAACAGGGGGAGCTCCCGGGACGGCGAGGCGCCGGCCGCTCCGGCCGCGCCCGTGAACAGCTCCCCCTGGCGGCTCATGGGGCCGGCCTCGGGGCCGGCGGCAGCACGGGCCCCGGGGCGGCCCCGTAGTGGAACCTGCCGATCCAGCGTTCGGCCAGATCGGGCGGCAGCTGCACCCGCTGCTGCAGATCGGCCAGGTCCCGGAAGGGCTCCCTTGCCCGCTCCATCAGCAGCAGCCGGCAGCGCTCCGGCCCCAGGCCGAGACGTTCCCGCAGCAGCCCTTCGGAGGCCTGGTTGATCGCCAGGGGCGCCGGCACCTGGGCAGGCCTGGGCTCCCGCCGATCAAAACGAAGCACCGGCAGCCAGATTCGGACCTGCTCGGGGGGGACCTGCAGCGCCCCGGCCAGGGATTCCGGGCCATGCCACTGGACGCCGTCGTGCTGAAGATGGATCAGCCGATCCACCAGATCGGGCCGACAGCCCGGCAGCCGCAGCCAGTCGCCGGCGGCGGCAAGGTTGACGTCGAGCGTCCAACCCAGGGCGGCCGCCTGACGCACTTCAGCGGCATCCCGGAGCCGCAAGCCAGGGTTCTGGGCCAGCTTGAGGGCGAGCAGCTCCCGCTCCACCGCCTCGTCGGCCTCACCGGCCAGGTCGGTGGGGGCTGCCGGGGGGAGCGGCGGCAGCTGCCCGGTGGCCACCAGCAGACGGCGGGCCAGGGGATCCAGCCAGTGGCGCCCAGCCATGGAGGCCCACCTGCAAGCACATCGGACCTGAAGCTAGCGGGTGCCTCAGGGTCGGGGCCAGTCGACCAGGCCCAGCTGCAGGCCGGTGACCACCGCCTGGATGCGACCGCGGACCCGCAGCTTGAGGAGCACATTGCGCACGTGGGTCTTGACCGTGTCGACCGAAACCATCAGTTCCCCGGCGATCTCGGGATTGCTCAGGCCCCGCACCACCCGGTCCAGCACCTGCCGCTCCCGGGCACTGAGCCGCTCATGGCCGCCACCACTCTCCTGCCCGGCGCGGAAGGCGCCGACCAGGGAACGATCCAGGTACATTCCGCCTCCGAGAACGGTGTGCAGGGCCTGCAGACCGGAGCCGTGCAGCAGTCGGGATTCCGGCACGATGCCGTCGCAGCCTGCGCGCAGGGCCGCGTGAATCAGGGCAAGCCGGTGCTCCTGGGACACCACCAGCAGGGTGCGGACCTCGGGATGGCCTCGCTTGACCTGCACCACCAGGTCGACGCCACAGCCCCCTTCCAGCCGGTCGCTGACCAGGAGCAGGGAGGGTCGCTGCTGGCGCACCAGGGCCAGCCCCTCGGCGGCGGTGGTGGCGGCACCCAGGATCCGGGCGGGGGTCCCCACCAGCAGGGCGACCTGGGCCCGGCTGCCCAGGCAAAGCACCAGCCGGACCCCTTTCAGCAGCACCAGTCCCTGGGTGACATCGTCACGCACCTGAGGCAGCAGGGGGGTGAGGTCCACGGGAACAGAGGGCGCTGCCGCCCCGCTGATTTCTGGGCCTATTCTCACCAGAAGCTCATTGCGATTTCAGTAGCCTTCAATGCGGGCCGTGGCCACCGATACGTGGATCCGCACTCCCCAGGCGCCCCTGGGCTCTGCAGAATCGATCTCTCAAGCAGCCAGGAACCGACGTCCCCATGACTTTCTTCGACTCCGAGATCGTCCAGGACGAGGCGAAGCGGCTGTTCACCGATTACCAGCAGCTGATGCAGTTGGGCAGCGAGTATGGCAAGTTCGACCGCGAGGGCAAAAAGCTGTACATCGAACGGATGGAGGAGATGATGGAGCGCTATCAGGTGTTCATGAAGCGCTTCGAACTCTCCGAGGACTTCCAGGCCAAGCTCACCGTCGAACAGCTGCGCACCCAGCTCGGCCAGTTCGGCCTCACCCCGGAAACGATGTTCGAGCAGATGACTCTCACCCTTGAACGCATGAAGAGCCAATTGGAAGCCGCCAGCTGAATCCCCGTGAAGGATGTGGTTGTTGTCGGAGCGGGGCTGGCTGGGCTGGTGGCGGCGCGGCAGCTGCGGCGGTCTGGCCTGTCGGTGGGGGTGATCGAGGCGGCGCCGGCCGTGGGGGGCCGCATGGTGCGCTCCCCCCTGCCGCTGGAGCAGGCCGGGATGCCGGCGTGGGTGGATCTGGGCGGCCAGTGGGTGGGACCCAGTCACTCCCGTTTCCTGGCCCTGCTCGAGGCCCATGGCCTGCGCCGTTTCCCCTCGCCCCACGGCGGTGAGACCGTCCTCTGCTTCGGGACGCACCGCTGCACCTTCAGCGGCTTCTTCCAGGGGTTCCCGGAAGGGCAACCGCCGGCGGTTGCCAGGGGCGACTGGGACGATGCGATGGAGGCCCTCAAGGAGTTCCACGCGCTGGTGGCCTCCCTGCCTGAAGGCCATCCCCATCACCATCCCGACGCCGTCGCCCTCGACCGGCTCAGCTTCCAGGACTGGATCGATGCGCACACCCACACCCCCTTCGCCGCCTGGTACTTCGCCTATTTCTGCAGGGCCGTCGGTTTTCTCGGGCCGGCAGAACCGGACCAGGTGTCGCTGTTGCACGTGGCCTGGGGGCAACGCACGGCGCCCCAGGGGGACCACCCCGAGGAGGAGCTGATCCACGGCGGTGCCGGCCAGCTGCCGGCGTTGCTGGCCGAAGGCCTGGGGGACGCCCTGGTGCTGGGAGAACCCGTGCGAGCCATCCATCAGCTCGACACTGAGGCGGCTGTTGAGGTGATCACCGATCGCTCCAGCCACCGCTGCAGGGCCGTGATCGTGGCCATGCCACCGGCGCTGGCGGGCGCCATCCGCTTCACACCGGAGTTGCCCCCCGACCGGCTCGCCCTGCAGGAGGGGATGGCCATGGGGAACTGCACCAAGGTGCTGATCGCCTACGGGCGGCCCTGGTGGCGGGAGGCGGGGCTGTCAGGCATCGGCATCGGTGATCGCCCCTGGGTGGAGCTGTGCGCCGACAGCTCCGATCCGGAAACGGGCCTGGGGGTGCTCGCCGCCTTTGTGGTGGGTCGCCGCCGGGAGCGGTGGGCGGCCCTGGGAGCGGAGCAACGCCGGGCCGCGGTCCTGGAGGATCTGGCCGCTTACTTCGGCCCCTTGGCGCTGGAGCCGCTGGAGTACGTGGAGAAGAACTGGCCCCAGGAACCCTTCGTCGGTGGTGCCTTCGCCGCCTGGATGCCCCCCGACCTGTGGACCCGCAGCGGCGACGCCATGCTCCGGCCCCACGGCCGGGTCTTCTGGGCCGGCACGGAGGTGGCGGAGCGCTGGCCGGGCTTTTTCGAGGGTGCCGTGGACAGTGGCGAGAGGGCCGCGGTCGCCGTGGCGGCCCTGCTGGGCTGATCAACCGCAGCACCACGGCTGCCTACCATCGCCCCAGAAGGTCGGCTGGCGTTGATGGGCGAAGCACTCCAGGCGAAGCAGGCCGACGCACCCACGTTGCCGGCCCTGCCCGAAGCCCTGGCCAGGGGCATGGCCGACCTCTTCCCCACCGGCCGGGATGCCGACCCCGACCAGCGCCTGGAGGCCAGGCTGGCGGAGTCGGCGCGCCAGGGACATCCCCTGCGGGTGAAGCTGGGCATCGACCCCACCGGCAGTGACATCCACCTGGGTCACAGCCTCCTGTTCCGCAAGCTGCGGGCCTTCCAGAACGCCGGCCATACGGCGGTGCTGATCATCGGCGACTTCACCGCCCGCATCGGCGATCCCACCGGCAAGAGCACCACCCGGGTGCAACTCGATGCGGCGGCGGTGGAGGCCAATGCCGCCACCTACCTGGCCCAGCTGGGCCAGGGTCAGCCCCCCGAGCGCGCCCTGCTTGATTTCGAGACGCCCGGCCGGCTGGAGGTGCGGCGCAACTCCGAGTGGCTCACCGGCCTTGATCTGCCGCAGGTGATCGAGCTGCTGGGAATCAGCACCGTGGGGCAGATGCTGGCCAAGGAGGACTTCGCCAACCGCTACGGCTCGGGCACCCCCATCAGCCTGCACGAGTTCCTCTACCCCCTGCTGCAGGGCTACGACTCGGTGGCGGTGAAGGCCGACCTCGAACTGGGCGGCACCGACCAGAAGTTCAACGTGGCGATGGGGCGCGACATGCAGCGCCACTTCGGCCAGCGGCCCCAGTTCGGCCTGCTGCTGCCGATCCTGCCGGGCCTCGATGGGGTGCAGAAGATGAGCAAGAGTCTGGGCAACACGGTGGGCCTGATCGAAGACCCCCTCTCGATGTACTCCAAGCTCGAGAAGGTGCCGGACGTGGTGGTGGAGCACTACCTCACCCTGCTCACCGACCTGGACAAGGCGTCGCTGCCCAGCGAGCCCCGGGAGCGGCAGAAGGCGATGGCGCTCGAGGTGACCGCCACGCGCCATGGGCGCGAGGCGGCCGTGCAGGCCAAGGCCGATGCCGCCCTGCTGGTGGGGGGAGGTTCCAACGGCACCTCGGACGAAGCGGAGGTGCCGGAGGCCTCCCTGGCGGGTCTGGCCTTCCCTCTGAAGGCCTTCTACCTGCTCAGGGCCCTGCAGGTCTGCGCCAGCAGCAGCGAAGGGCGGCGCCAGATCCAGGGGGGCGGCGTGAAGCTGGATGGCGAGAAGCTCAGCGACCCCAACCAGGAATTCAATAGCCCGGAGGAACTGGCCGGCAAGGTGCTGCAGCTCGGCAGGAAGACCTTCCGGCGGCTGGTGGCCTGATGGCAGCGGCTGACCTCCCCGCGGTGGTGACTGATCCTGCCGATCGGATCATCCTGGCCCTCGACCGCGGCCGTGCCGAGGAGGCGCTGGCACTGGCGGCGGCGGTTCCGAAGCTGCGCTGGGTGAAGGTGGGCCTGGAGCTGTTCACCGCCGCCGGGCCAGCTGTGGTGCGAGAGCTGCGGCAGCGGGGTCTGCGGGTGTTCCTGGACCTGAAGTTCCACGACATTCCCGCCACCATGGCCGGCGCCTGCCGCAGTGCCGCCCGCCTGGGGGCCGAGCTGATCACGGTGCACGCCTGCGCCGGGGGCGAGGCGCTCGCCGCCGCCCAGGCCGCGGCCGTGGATGGGGCCGCCAGTGAGGGCCTCGGCGCCCCCACCCTGCTGGCGGTGACGGTGCTGACCAGCTGGGATCCCGACCGCTTCCGGCAGGAGCTGGCCATCACGACGCCGCTGGCCGCCTACGCGGCCCAATTGGCTGCGATGGCGGCGACGGCGGGCCTCACCGGAGCGGTGTGCTCCCCCTGGGAGGTGGCCGGCCTGCGGGCCGCCCATCCCCAGCCCTTCACCCTGGTGACCCCCGGCATCCGCCCCGCCGGCAGCGCAGCGGGCGATCAGAAGCGGGTGATGACACCGGCGGCGGCCGTGGCGGCCGGAGCCAGCCACCTGGTGATCGGCCGGCCCATCAGCGGCGCGGCTGATCCTGGGGCGGCCTTTGCGGCCTGCTGCGCGGAAGTCTGCGCCGCACCGGGCTGAGCGGTTTCAGAGCGGAACCGGGGCGGAATCCAGCCGCAGCGGCGCCGCCTTGCCGTAGAGCCAGCCCTGACCACGCAGCCAGCCCTGGGAGGTGAGCAGATGGGCCTCCTCGATGGTTTCGACCCCCTCGGCCACGGTGTCCAGTTCCAGCCCCTCGGCCACCCCCACCAGCGCCTGGGCCAGCCGCAGGCTCTTGGTGTCCTTGGCGCGCATGGCGCAGGTGAAGGAGCGATCCAGCTTCAGCCCGGCGATGGGCAGATCCCGCAGATGGCTGATCGAGGAATAGCCGGTGCCGAAATCATCCACATACCAGCGGACCCCGCTGGAGGCCAGTTGCTGGATCTGCTGGCCGATGCGGTTGGTCACGGTGAGCAGGGCCGTCTCGGTGACCTCCAGGTGCAACCGCTCCGGGCGAACCCCCGCGGCCCGCAGGGCTTCGCCCACCAACTGGGGGTATTCGGGCAGGGCGAGGGTGGCCGCTGACACGTTCACCGCCATGGTGAGCGATGGGGGCAGCCGGGAGAGGGCCGCCAGGGCCTGCCGCAGCACCAGCAGGTCGATCCGGGCGATCAGGCCGCGGCACTCGGCGCAGGGCAGGAACTCGGCCGGAGCCACTTCGATGCCATCGGGCCGCACCCAGCGGGCCAGGGCCTCGTAGCCGGTGACCTGGCCGGTATCGAACGCCACGATCGGCATGAACCAGGCGGCGAACTCCCCCATCACCAGCCCCCGCTGGATCTCGGCCGCGAACAACAGAAGGGTGTGGGCTTCGGTGGCCAGGGCGTCGTCGAGCAGGGCCGAACAGTTGCGGCCCCGGCCCTTGGCCTGACGCATGGCGAGGCTGGCGTCACGCAGCAGTTCATCGGGGAGGACACCGGCCCGGGCGGTGGCGATGCCGATGCTCACCGTGGGGTCGATGGGCTGGCCGCCGATGCTGACCGGAGCACGGCAGGCCCTGAGGATCCTCTCGGCCGTGCGGGTGACATCGGCACCCGCATCCGGTTCGCTCAGCAGCACGATGAATTCGTCGCCGGTGCCCCGGCCCACCTGCTCGGGGTGGTCGATCGCCCTGACGATCCGCGCCGCCAGCAAAGCCATCAGCTTGTCGCCACCCGCATGGGTGAGGGCATCGTTCACCTGGGTGAGGCCATCGACTCCGATGCTCAGCACCGCCAGCGTCGCCCCGGTGCCCTCCAGCGCATCGAGGGCGCATCGGATCCGATCCAGGGCAACACCACGCACAGCCAGGCCGGTGATGGGGTCGTGCTGAAGGCTTTGGTCCAGCTCGGTGCGGGTCCTTACATGGTCGTGGATGTCGCGGAAGGACAGCACCCCAGCTCCGGAGATCTCCTCTGGGAGTGGATGGGCGAGGCCCCCCATCCAGCGCCAGCCTCCATCGGCGCAGAGGATCCGCAGTTCCGCCTGCAACGATCCCGGGCCTGGAAGCCTGAGGCCCGCGCGCAGGGCCCGTGCCCGGTCGTCCCGGTGCACGAAGGAGATGGCGGGCTTGCCGAGCAGGGCGCCGGGCGGCCAGCCCAGCAGGGCTTCGATCGAATCGGAGGCCCAGGTGATCCGGTGATCGCGGTCCACTTCGACAACCACATCGCAGGCGTGACGGGCCAGCAGGCGATAGCGCCGTTCCGTCTCCACCAGCTGCTGCCGATCCTCCATCCGTTGGCTGGCCTCCCGCCAGAGGCAGCACAGAAGACCGTTAGCGAGGAACAGGCGGATGTCGGGCGGGTGGCTGGAGGGATGGTCCCCTTGGCGGGGACCGCCGAGGCCTTCGATCACAACAGCCTGCCCCTCCTCCATGACCCGGAGGCCGTGCTCGAACAGATCGATGGACGACTCGAAATCCAACAGACGAGCGCCCAGCATCCTGCCCTGCGTGCGGCCGTGCAGGGCACTGGCAGGGCCGTTGGCATAGACGCAGAGGAAGTTGATGATGGCGCCGGAGGGGCTCTTCTCGGGCACCAGCAGAAGGAAAGGTTCCGGCAGTGACTCGAAGATCGACTGGCTGCTGGCCCAGGCCGGAGGACCCGTTACGGCAGGTCCCTTACCAGCGAATCCTGACGAATCGCACGACTCAGGGAGAGGCTGGTGACATCCAACGGTATCGGTGATTACTTCTCTGCGGCGTCGCTGCCGGGAAACCGAATGCAGGAAAGGAAACGTGTCTGAAAAACCCATCGAACCCGTTCACCATTTCCATGGAGGGTAATGCTGATCTGTGGCAGAAGCGGGAAGGTGATCGAGCGCGTCTGCGGCAAATCTCCAGGAAGTTGTTACGAACGCTACCTGGTTCTCTGCAGAGAACCAGCGCCTGTGGCCTCGCCTTTCGCGGAACGATCGGATCGTTCCCAACGGGGATGGGGGCGGATGGTGAACGTTGGCCATCGAAACATCAAAGCGGCGCTGCAGCACCAGGACGCTCGGCTCCAGTCGCCATTCCCGGCGCCCGAAGACCAGCCACGCCTGGGCCCAGCCCCAGGCCATGGTCACCAGCGTCAGCGGACTTCCCATCACCCAGACCCCTGGCCGGGCGAAGCCGCCATCGCGCACCTTCCGCTCCAGGGTCCCCTTCACCGCGACGGGCAGCCGATCCTCAGAGGGGCCCATGCTGGCGGAGAGGGACCGGTGCGGCATCCCTTTGGGGCACAAAAACCCCCGCTCCGCCATCGGAACGGGGGTGAGGGAGGCGAGAACTGAAGCCTGATCGGCCCGGCCCTGCGGCAGGTTCAGCCGATGAACTCGCGGCTGGGGGCGGAGACGCCGGCCGAAGCGGTGCCCTTCAGATGGGCCAGCATGGTGTCGGCGTCGGAGACCTCAAAGGGGTCGGTGGGGCAGTTGTCCTCAAGCCCGGGCTCCATGAACAGCTTCTCGATCGTGCCGTCGTTGACGAGCATCGAGTAGCGCCAGGAGCGCGCACCAAAGCCCAGGTTGTCCTTCTCGACGAGCATGCCCATCTTGCGGGTGAACTCACCGTTGCCGTCGGGGAGCAGGAACACCTTGTCGGCGCCCACCTGCTTGCCCCACTGGAACATCACGAAGGCGTCGTTGACCGACACGCAGACGATGCTGTCGACGCCCTGGGCCTTGAATTCCTCGAACAGGGCTTCGTAACGGGGCAGGTGGTTGGAGGAACAGGTGGGGGTGAAGGCACCGGGGAGGGAGAACACCACGACCTTCTTGCCCTTGAAGATGTCGTCGGTGGTGAGGTCCTGCCAGCGGAAGGGGTTGGGGCCTCCCACGGACTCATCGCGCACACGGGTCTTGAAGACGACGCTGGGGACCTTTTCGAGGAAAGCCATGTGAATGTGTGAAGAACGACTTGACGACGCGCCGCCCGGAGGAGCGATCGCAAGGAGTTTAACTCATAATCGATCCGCCTTAGGGTGGAAACCGGCTGAGTGTTTCTGCTCATCGTCTCCCCGAATCGGGCTGGACGACCGCCCTACAGTCCGCTTCGCCAGCTCCCAGGCCCGCAGCCCCAGCCATGTCCCTCTCGATGTTCGAGGCGGCCGTTCCGCCCCTGGCCCGCAGCCTGAGCAATCTGGTGGGCATCCTCTCCAAGGCGGCCGCCCACGCCGAAGCCAAAGGAATTGATCCGACCGTGCTGCTGCAGGCGCGTCTCTACCCCGACATGTTCCCCCTGGTGCGCCAGGTGCAGATCGCCACCGACATCGCCCGCCGCGGCCTGGCACGGCTGGCCGGGGTGGAAAGCACGGCGATGGAGGACAACGAAGCCAGCTTCGAGGAGTTGATCAGCCGCATCGGGACGACCCTCGTCAGCCTCGAGGGCTTCTTGCCCGAGCAGATGGACGGCACCGAAACCAAGGCGATCGAGCTGACGATCCGCGGCGAGACCCTCCACTTCAGCGGCCAGAGCTTCCTGCTGCTCTTCGTGCTGCCCAACGTCTATTTCCATGTCACCACCGCCTACGCCATCCTGCGCCACAACGGTGTCGAGCTCGGCAAGCGGGATTTTCTGGGCGAGCCCTGAGGCCCTCAGGCCAAGGGCCGCCGCAGTGCCGCCGGATCCAGGCCCTCCCGCAGGGCCAGCACCAGACCGGCCGCCTCCGCGTAGGTCGCGGCCGGGATCACCGGCAGCCCCAGGGCCTCGCCACTGACCTGCAGCAGGCAGGGATTGCCCTCCACGGCGATCACGGGCACGCCTCGCTCGGCGCAGGCCAGCACCGCCCCGCCGCCCAGGGCCCCGGCCGGGGCCACCACCGCCCCGAGATCGGCTCCGTGGAGCAACCCGTCGCCGCTGGCCGGCTCGGGCCGCAGTGACGGAGCCCGGCTCAGCCCCACCAGCACACAGGGCAGGAAGGTATGGCCCAGCTCCTCGGCCGCCGCCCGCGGATCCAGCTGGGCATCCAGGGGCAGGGGCCCCAGGGCGGGGGCATGGGCACAGGGCACCCCCAGATGGCGAACCAGTAGGTGGCTGATCACCGCCTCCGCTCCAGCGAGGGCGTCCACCCCCGTGCCGTGGCGGTAAGCCGCCAGGGCCTCGCTGCCGGGCTCCTCGGGAAAACGGGCCACCACGGCGATGGCCGTGGCCCCGGCCGCCAGCAGCTTTTCGCCGGCCCGCAGCAAAACGTCGGGGCGGCCCAGGGTGCCCCAGCTGCTGCCGCTGGGGCCGATCGACAGGCTCACCTCCAGGGGCACCTCGCTGCTCTGCACCGGGCCGATCGTCAGCCCCAGGCTGGCGCGGCAGGCCTCGATCACCTGGCGGTGGCGCAGCAGCAGCTCCGTTTCGATGCCCGCATCAAACAACACCCCCACCCGCTGGAAGGGCACCGGCGCCAGGGCCAGAACGCCGGCGGCGAAGCGGTCGAGACTCCAGCCCTCCACGTAGTGAATGCGCCGGTCACTCCAGTAGAGGGCGGCGGCGTTCATCACGTTGGGGTGGGTGATCAGGCAGTCACTGGCGGCGGCCAGCAGCCTGGCCGCTGGCAGGCCATCACCGGCGAAGCCACCCACGGCACAGCCGACGCCGGTGGGGATCACCAGCAGGGTGGGCAGGGGCAGGGCCGCCGCGCTCAAGAGCCGGGAGTCTGCGCCGGCCCCACCACAATCCCCTCGAGCCGCAGGCCGCGCTGGGGATCCACCGCCGTGATCGCCCAGCGCAGGGGCTCAGCGCCCGCACCGGCCAGGCGGCAGGCCTCCCGCACCAGCGCCTTCCGCAGCTGGGGCCGCAGGGGGCCGGGGGCGATCTGCAGCCACAGCTCCAGCGGCACCAGGGCCGGTGCGCTCACTTCTGAAACTGACCGAACTGGGCCTCGTAGAGAGCGTCCTCCTGGCAGGCCAGAAGGCTCAGATCGCTGCGGGGATAGGACACGCACAGCAGGGCGTATCCCTGGGCCTGCAGCTCAGCCTTCACCCCCATGGCATCGTGCTGATGCACCTGTCCGCTGCGCAACAGGGCGGCGCAGGTGGTGCACACCCCCGAACAGCAGGAACTGGGCAGGGGAACCCCGGCCGCCTCGGCGGCGTTGAGCACCGTCTGATCGCTGCGACAGGGAAATGTGTGGGTCGCGCCGTCGATCTCGGCGCTGATCTGGAAGGTGGTGGGCTCAGGCACAGGGAGAGGGCGCGCAGACGGGCCGGGTCAGGGGCGGGTCAACCGCCTGTCGAAGGCCCATCCTCCCCGATCGCCAGCCAACGGCAGGGATGGGGGGCGAGGTACTCCCCCGGATGGGGCGCCGCCGCTGGGGCGGTGAGCACGAAGTCGATGCTGAGCGAAAAGCGGGTGTCGTCGGGGTCTTCGTTGGGCAGCACCGCATGGTCGACCGAGGAGGGGAACAGCAACAGCAGGCCCGCCCTGGGCGCCACGTCGTGCCAGGGCTGGTTGAGAGCGGCAGCTTCGCCGATCGGCCCGTCCTGGCCCAACGCCAGGCCCGGCACCAGCTCGTTCACCTGCCGGGGGGCGAACAGACGCAGGCAACCGCAGCGGCCACTTCCGTCACCATTGAGGTAGTAGATGGCGCTCAGATGGGCGTTGGGGTGGTGATGGCGCCCCACCTGCTCGCCGGCGTCGCTGATCACCGGCCAGCTGCGCTGCACATGCAACGCAACCCGCCGGCGGTCAAACCCCAGCTCGATCAGAAAATCCCAGGCGTGGGCCGCCAGCCGGGCGATCAAGGGAGCGAAAAGGGGATCGCTGTGCAGCTCCCCGGCGCCACGCACGTCCCCGGTCCATGCCACGCCCTCCTCGCTGGGAGCCACCTCCCGCAGGGCCAGGGCCCGCTGCAGCAACAGGGCGGTGTCGAGGGGATCAGGCGCCAGCTGCACCCGTCCGAGGGCGAGCGGGAAGAGGGGCTGGATCGCCAGGCCGGCAGGGGCGACATCGGCCATGGTCAGCGGTGGCTTGGGGGGCTGGGAAAAGGAACGGGGTGTCCCTGTCTGGGAACTCTGGGGCCATGCCCTCCCCATCCTGCCCATGGCCAGCGACATCCGACCCTGGCCTGGTGCAGCGCTACCAGGAGGAACTGCAGCGGCTCCATGACGCCCGACGCACCGTGAAAAGCCCTGTGCTGTGGCTGAGGCGGTACCTGCGCTTCGATGGCCTGCGTCATCTCCGCAGGATGGGCTCGACCGAAGTGGAAGCGTTACGGCACCGTGTGAACGCAAAAAAGCTGGGCTTCGCACGGCGGGAATTGTTGGTTCAGGACGCAAAGCACCCTGTCAAAGCAACAGAAGAATGACTCGGTGGAGATTCCAACTCCTGAAGAAGATCTGGTGAATACCGCTGCCGCAAAGTCTGCAATCAAAATGCAGTTAGTCTCTATCAGGGGTAGCCCTGAAGTTCTTCACTTGATCAAGAGCTATGGCGCCGGCTGGGCGCCTCGGATGAACGCGGCTCTAAACAAGTCTATTGAGAATCATTCACCAAGCCATGCCGAGGAGACCTGACATCCCAGAGAGGAAATCATTTGCTTCCCTGTATCCAACTCAAGGCCAGAAAATGAGAGGAAAAACGGCCATGAGTCATTGCCTCTGCCGATGTGCCTCATCGTCCAGTGGGAACGACCCTATTGCGCTATTGAGGACAGGAAGCCATCCCGATCCCATTGCGTATTCGTTGCAGATGTGATTGCAAGAGTGGTGATGTCGAGCCAAATCCGCTGCAAGCTGTTGATCACGAACACTCAGTGAGGACATTGGGAGTCCTTTCCGCACGAAACGCTGTCTCAAGAAACGCACATTCTGGAAAGGCCTGGCGGCCAGTACGGGGCTTGACCACCTGCTGATCGCCGTCCGGCAATTGCTTGCTGTCAATTCGGCTGATCCGGTTGAGCCCCCGGGACCTCAAAACCTTGGCGAGGTGAGCTCGCGGGCGCCACGGGATGACAAGCCCGGAGGTGGCGGCGCCTGGAACTCACCAAATGTTGACCGCATCCTTTAGATTGGGACACAAGTCCAATTCCAGTGACCCCGGTCTGGACCGCCATCAGACCTTCTGCTCAGAGAGCCATGACCAGCGCGGCCACGCACGACAAAATGCAGCGGCTCAGGAGAGCCAGTCTGTTCGCCTCCACTCCCGCCAACGTGCTGGCCGCCCTGGCTGATGTCGTGGAAGAAGTGCAGCTCGCCCCCAACCAGCAGCTTTTTGCCAAGGGGGATCTCGGCACCTCGATGTACGTGATCGTGGCCGGCCTGGTACAGGTTCACATCGGCGACCGGACCGTGGTCGAACTCTCCGAAGGTGAAATTGTGGGCGAGTTGGCCGCTCTCGACCCGGAACCCCGCTCAGCATCGGTGAGCGCGATCAATCCGACCACGCTTTACCGGATCGAGCAGTCGACCCTGCATAGCCTGATGGCAGATCACCCCCAAATTGTGCAAGGGATCATCAAGGAACTGGCCCACCGCCTGCGTGAATCCAACGCTTCCTACGGATTCTGAGTCTAAATGTCCTCCATGCGCAGATGCCGTACGCAGGCTCCTCTCGCATCTGGAGTGCGGGTCCGGCGACAAGTTCCTTGGCGGAACTGCGGTCGCAAGCTACCGCGCTGAATGGCAGGCGTTTCGACATTCGGTCCTGCTGGCTGATGCGCTTCATAGACGAGAAGATCGTCAACGTCAGGGCTTACCTTGACTCGGCTCGTGTCCAAAAGCTCTTCATTGAGAATGAAACGTGAGACAGGCTCATCACGATGTCAAACATCTCTCCACCCGTGTCACTTGCGAGTGCCATCGTCGCTTCGTTTCTCGTAGGCCGGTCCACACGACCCTCAGACAGACTACCGAAGAACGCTCTGATTTCGGCCGTGCCCTTTCGACCCCTCCGCCTGCCGCCAGGGGTGGATCTGCGGGAGCAACTCGAAGCCCTGGCCCAGGACGATCCGGAGTTCTGCGGCTTCATTCTCTGCGGCATCGGCAGCCTCGAGAGTCCCGTGCTTCGCTTCGCTGATCAAGCCGAGGGAGTGGTGCTGGCCGGTCCGCAGGAGGTGATCTCGCTGGCGGGCAGCGTGACCAGGGATGGGGCCCATCTGCACCTGGTGGTGGCCGACGCCGAGGGACGCACCGTGGGAGGTCACCTCTGCCACGGCAGCCGGGTGCGCACCACGATGGAACTCCTGCTGGCCGGCCCGGAAGGCTGGCAGTTGGGCCGGGAGCGGGATGCCGCCACCGGCCACCTGGAACTGACGTTCAGCCCATGGCCGCCGCACCACCCACCACTTCCAGGATCTCCTGGGTGATGGCCGCCTGGCGGGCCTTGTTGTAGTCGAGGGTGAGGGTCTTGGCGAGCGCCTTGGCGTTGTCGCTGGCGTTGTTCATGGCTGTCATGCGGCTGGCCAGTTCACTGGCGGCGGCTTCCTGGAGGGAGCGCAGCAACTGGTTGGCCAGATAGAGGGGCAGCAGAGCATTGAGCAGCTGCTCGGGGCTCTGCTCGAACACGAAGTCGGGCTGAAGGGCCGGCTCCACATTCTCCACCGTGCCGACCTCCACACCGAGGCGACCGTCGCGGGTGATGAGACGGAAGATCTCGTCATCCGAGCTGGCGATGCCCTGGGGATCGAGGGGCAACAGGGTCTGAACCACCGGCTGGGAGCTCACCAGGTTGATGAAGCGGGTGAAGACGATCTCCACCCGGTCGGTGCTGGCCGAGAGAAACTCGGCCAGCACTTCGTTGGAGATCACATTGGCGTCCTGGGAGGTGGGCACCTGCTCCAGGCCGGTGAAGGTGGCCCGGATCGGATAGGAGCGGTTGGTGAAATAGGTGATGGCCTTGCGGCCCATCAACACCATGTCCACCGTGAAGCCCTGGCCCTTGAGTTCGGCGAAGCGCTGCTCGGCCCGGCGGATGACGTTGGCGTTGTAGCCGCCGCAGAGGCCCCGGTCGCCGGTGACCACCAGCAGGGTGATGGTGCTCACGGGACGGCGCTCGGCCAGCAGGGGGGAATCTGCCCCCTCGAAGCCCATGCGGGACTCGAGGTTCTGCAGCACCCGCGCCAGGCGATCGGCGAAGGGGCGGGTGCGCAGCACCTGCTCCTGGGCCCGACGCACCTTCGCGGCGGCCACCAGCCGCATGGCTTCGGTGATCTTGCGTGTGTTCTTGACCGAACTGATCCGGTCACGGATTGCCTTGAGATTGGCCATGGGTGGAGACTCCTCAGGCGGCAGCCAGCATCGAGGAGGTGACCTCGCGGATGGCCTCCTTGAGAATGGCTTCGGATTCGTCGCTCAGCACCTTGTCGGTCTGAACCTTGTTGATGAACTCGGGCTTGCTGCTCTTGAGGTACTCGCGCAGCTCGCGGGCGAACTGGGGCACCAGCTCCACGGGCACGTCATCGATCAGACCCTTGACACCTGCATAGACCACTGCCACCTGCTCGGCCAGGATCAGGGGGCTGAACTGGGGTTGCTTGAGCAGCTCACGCAGACGCTTGCCCCGGGCCAGCTGGGCCTGGGTGGCGGCATCCAGATCGGAGGCGAACTGGGAGAAGGCGGCCAGTTCGTCGAACTGGGCCAGTTCGAGCTTCAGGGTGCCGGCGATCTTCTTGATGGCCTTGGTCTGGGCGGCGCCTCCCACCCGGCTCACCGAGATGCCCACGTTGATGGCGGGACGCAGGCCGGAGTTGAACAGGTCGGAGCTGAGGAACACCTGGCCGTCAGTGATCGAGATCACGTTGGTGGGGATGTAGGCGGAGAGGTCACCGGCCTGGGTCTCGATGATCGGCAGGGCGGTCATGCTGCCCTTGCCCATGGCATCGGAAAGCTTGGCGGCACGCTCCAGCAGGCGACTGTGGCAGTAGAAGACGTCTCCGGGGTAGGCCTCACGGCCGGGGGGGCGGCGCAGCAGCAGGGACATCTGCCGGTAGGCCTGGGCCTGCTTGGTGAGGTCGTCGTACACCACCAGGGTGGCCTTGCCCTTGTACATGAAGGACTCGGCGATGGCCGCGCCGGTGTAGGGGGCCAGGTACTGCAGGGCCGCCGCTTCGGAAGCGCTGGCCGCCACCACCACGGTGTAGTCGAGGGCGCCGCGCTCGCGCAGCACTTCCACCACGTTGGCCACCGAGGCGTTCTTCTGGCCAATGGCCACGTAGACGCAGACCACGCCCTCACCCTTCTGGTTGAGGATCGTGTCGATGCAGATGGCGGTCTTGCCGGTCTGGCGGTCGCCGATGATCAGTTCCCGCTGGCCACGGCCGATGGGGATCATGGCGTCGATCGCCGTGATGCCGGTCTGCATGGGCTCATGCACCGACTTGCGCTGAATGATGCCGGGCGCCATCGACTCGATCAGCCGGGTCTCGGTGGTGGGAATCTCCCCCTTGCCGTCGATCGGCTGGCCCAGGGCGTTCACCACCCGGCCCAGCATGGCGTCGCCCACCGGCACCGCAGCGATGCGACCGGTGGCCTTGACGGTGCTGCCTTCCTGGATGCCCAGGCCCTCGCCCATCAGCACGACGCCGACGTTGTCGTCCTCCAGGTTCAGCGCCAGGCCCTCGGTGCCGTCCTCGAACAGCACCAGTTCACCGGCCATCACCTGCTCCAGGCCGTAGACCCGGGCGATGCCATCACCGATCTGCAGGACGGTGCCCACGTTGCTGACAGACACCGACTTGTCGTAGTCGGCGATCTGCTTCTTGAGGATGGCGCTGATCTCGTCGGGGCGGATGGAAACCATGGGTGGGAGTCCCCGGAGGGGAGGCGATGAAGTGAGAAGGAATGGGGAGAGGGAAGGAAGCGCTAGCTCACGTTGGCGAGCGTCAGGCCGAGCCGCCGCACCTGACCGGCGAGGCTGGCATCGAGCACCCGGGAGCCGACACTGAGGACGAACCCACCGATCAGGGCAGGATCCACCACAAGGCTGATTTCCACCTTGTCGGTACCAGCCACGACCTTGGCCTTCTCGGCGAGCAGCGCCTGCTGGTCCTCGCTGAGGGGGCTGGCTGAGGTCACCGTGGCCAGGGCGATCTGGTTCTGCTCGCGGTAGAGATCCAGGAGCCGCTCCAGGACAGCATCGAGGAACCCGATCCGCTGGCGGTCGGCCAGCAGCTTGAGCAGGTTGAGGAAGGACGGGGAGATGTCCTTGCCGAAGAGCTTCACGAGGGCCGCCTTCTTGCCTTCGACCTCCAGGACGGGGGAGGCCATCGCCTCACGCAGGTCGCTGGAGTCGTGCCAGAGGGCCAGGATCGCCCGGACCTGATCGATCACCGCCTCGGTGTCCCCATTGGCGTCGCAGACCTGGAGGAAAGCGTCGGCGTAGGGCGTGGTGATGGAGTTGAGCAGAGGCATCAGGCGTTCCCCATCGATTGAATAGCGTGATCGATCAGCTGGGCCTGGGTGCTGGCGTCGAGGCGGCCGGGGAGGCTGGCGAGGGCCTTGGCGATCGCCATCTCGGCGGCCTCGCGCTGCAACAGCCTGCTGACGCGGGACACCTCGGAATCCAGGTCGGACTGGGAGTCCTGCTTGAGCCGAGCCATCTCCTCAACGGTACGCTTCTCGCTCTCGAGTCGGATGGCCTCGGCGCGGACCTTGCCGTCGGCGCGGATCTTCTCTGCGCGGGCGCGGGCCTCACCCAGGCTGCTCTGGGCCACGGCGAGGGACGAGGTGGCGGCACTGAGGCGCTCTTCGGCCTCCTTGAGTTCCCCCAGGATCCGCTCGCGGCGGCGTTCCAGGATGCCGCCGAGGAAGCCCCGCAGGAACCACACCAGGCCGGCAATCACGATCGCCAGGTTGATGATGTTGGTCTCAAAGATATCGAGATTGAGGCCGAAGGTGCCGTGGCTGGCGAACAGCGTCGACAGCGTGGAAAAGGGAGGGAGGGGAATCATGAGGCGGGCAGAAGACGGTCGACGATGAGGTCGGCGAGCCTGTCGGCATCGGCCTCAAGAAGGCTCAGGGCATCGGCCCGCTGGGAATCGATCCTGCTGCGGGCGCTTTCGCGGCTGGCCATGGCTTCCGCCTGGGCCACCGCCATGGCCTCCCGGTAAAGGCGGTCGGAATCCTGCTCGGCTTCCTGGATCACCTTCTGGGCCTCCAGCCTGGCCCCCTTCAGCTGCTCCTTGAGGTCGGCCTCGAGGCGCACGGTCTGGGCGAGCTGCTCCTTGGCCTGGGTACGGCTGGTGGCGATGTACCCCTCACGGTCCTCCACGGCCTTGCCGACCGGACGGAAGAACAGGCTGTTGAGAATGAAGGTGAGAAGCACCACCTGCAGCGCCATGAGCGGCAGGGTGGCATCGAGGTCGAACAGACCTCCCTCGGGCGACCCTGCGGTCGCACCTGCCTCGGCAAGCAGAAGCCAGCTGGTCATGGGGCAAAAAGGCGGGCGGTGGTGGAGGCGTGGATGGAGACGGGGGTGGTGAAGGGCCGCAACGAACGTGCGGCCCGCTCATCCCCGCGACGGCCTCCGATCAGGAGAAGGGGTTGGCGAACAGCAGCACCAGGGCGACCACCAGGCCGTAGATGGTGAGCGATTCCATGAAGGCCAGCGAGAGCAGCAGGGTGCCGCGGATCTTGCCTTCGGCTTCGGGCTGGCGGGCGATGCCTTCGACGGCGCCACCGGAAGCGGTGCCCTGGCCGATGCCAGGACCGATGGAGCCGAGACCGACGGCAAGACCAGCAGCCACGACAGACGCAGCGGAAGTAAGGGAATCCATTGTGGGGTTAGAAATGTGGGGCGCCGGGGAAGCGCGGAAGGAACCTTGTCGAGAACCCTGCGCCGGGGACACCTGGGAAGGCGGGCCCGGATCGTGCCGGACCTGCGCGCAGAGAGTTTGCCAGACCGGGGGACCGGACCAGCGGCGGCAGGAGCTAGTGGTGCTCCTCGTGGACGGCCTCACCGATGTAATAGGCGGCCAGGGTGGCGAAGATGAGGGCCTGGATCGCACTGGTGAACAGGCCGAGGAACATCACTGGGAGGGGCACCACCAGGGGCACCAGGAACGCCAGCACGGCCACGACCAATTCATCGGCAAGGATGTTGCCGAACAGACGGAAGGAGAGCGAGAGAGGCTTGGTGAAGTCCTCAACGATCTTGAACGGCAGCATGATCGGCGTAGGTTCCACGTAGTACTCGAAGTACCGGAAACCCTTGCGGCTCAGGCCTGCATAGAAGTACGCCAGCGACACCAGCAGCGCCAGGGCAATGGTGGTGTTGATGTCGGCGGTGGGGGCGCCCAGTTCACCGCTGGGCAGGTGGACCAGCTTCCAGGGGATCAGGGCGCCGCCCCAGTTGCTCACGAAGATGAACAGGAACAGGGTGCCGATGAAGGGAAGCCAGTCGCGGTAGGCCTTCTCACCGATGTATTCGCGGGCGATGTTGCGCAGGTAATCCCAGAGGAACTCCAGCAGGTTCTGCACGCCCCTGGGATCCCGCTCCAGACGGCGCGTGCCGACGACCACGACGGCCAGCAGGGCGCCGATCACGACCCAGGAACTCAGGAAGACCTGGCCGTGGATCTTGTAATTGCCGAGCTGCCAGTAGAGGTGCTGGCCGACCTCAAGGGCGGCGAAGGGAAGGGGGAGGGGCAACGGAGCCATCGGGGGTAGGGCCTGGCGGAACGTCTGGGCCGCCGAGGCGGCTGGACAGGGTTGGCACTCAGGTGTCGAGGACGGCCTGAGCGATCAGGGCGGGTTTGTAGAGGAGGAATCCCACCAGGGCCGGCAGGATCTCGAGGACGGGGAGCCTGGCGGCCGCCAGCACCAGCACCACCGGCACCAGGAGCTGGGCCTTGCCCACTCCCTTGGTTTCGACGCCGAAGCGGGTCACGCTGCGGGCCAGGAGCCGGAGGTACAGGAGACCCGCCAGGGCTCCAACCAGCAGACTGAAAGCGGTGGGAAGGTCGAACCACAGGGCGGTGACGGGCACCGCCAGGGCGGTGGCACAGACCGTGGAAAGAAGCAACCGGCGCTGCAGCCGCAGGTAACCGTCCATGCCGTTGTTCACCGTCGACGGAGCGGCAGCGAGATCAGGCAGGGGAAAAGCTTCGTTGGTCGGATGGACTGCGACCTCTTCGGCCGACGTCTCCACGGGGGGGACGGCATCCGGGGAGGGGGTCAGGGCAGCCTGCAACCGTCGAGGCTCCGTCTTGGCGAGCGGAGCCTATCACTTGGCCTGTTCAGGCTGTTAGCAACAGAAGCACACGCTCCGCCAACAGCCGCCTCGCCGCCGCCACCCGCTGAGCGGGGCCCAGGGACCCATCAAGCAGCCCGATCGGCTTGCCGGCGGGAGCCGCCTCCAGAGCCTCCATCAGGGCGAGCTCCGGCTC
Source organism: uncultured cyanobacterium (assembly GCA_903917565.1). Classification (GTDB taxonomy): domain Bacteria; phylum Cyanobacteriota; class Cyanobacteriia; order PCC-6307; family Cyanobiaceae; genus Cyanobium. The sequence goes on from CAIXBB010000038.1 coordinate 192,268, forward strand.
GGTGATGGCGAGGGGCAGCAGGTCCGGCCCCAGCAGTGCGGTGGACGGCCAACCCCACAGACAGCGGTTGCGCTCGCCACCGGCCGCCAGCAGTTCCTCGTCGCTCCAGCTGTCCTGCCAGGGGGCCGGCGCCTCGTCGCTGTCCTGGCGCCGCAGGAAGAACTCGAAATGGCTGATGTCGGGATCGAGGCTCTCCACCAGAGCCCACTGCTGCGCCGGCGGCAGGGCCAGGGCCCGCTCCAGCAGCTCACCCTGCAGCAACCGGGCCGGGTCCCAGACCTCGGGGTTGGAGAAACCGGCGAAACAAAGGCCGGGCTGGTCCACGAAGCGGAACAGACTCTCCAGGTCGTAGCTGGTCTCCTGGGGGTGGAGGTACATGTCGGCGAAGTTGGCATCGGCGCCGGTGTCAAGGGCCCAGCGCTGTTCGTGATGCCGCCTCAGGCGGTTGGTCTCGGGAAGGGTGGTGAACAGCTCACGCCCCAACCGCAGCCCGGCCGGCCCGGTGCCCACCCCCATCAGGGCCAGGGCCCGCTGGGTGCGATGGATCTCCCAGCGGCCACCTTCGGCATAGAGAAAGAGGTGCAGCAACCCCCCCGGCCGCAGCAGGGGGACCAGGGCCCGCAGGCCCAGCTCGGGTTGGTCGAGGTGATGCAGCACCCCCACGGAGTTGATGTAGTCGAAGGGGCCCTCCCCCGCCAGGTCGAGCAGGCTGCGCTGCTCAATGCGCAGCTCCGTCACCCGCCCGGCTGCCCCGGAGCGGGCCGTGCGCTCCCGGGCCACCGCCAGGGCACCGGCACTGATATCCACCGCCAGCACCGACGCCCCCGGGTTGAGATGGCAGAGGTAGTCCGTGCTCACCCCGGTCCCGCAGCCGGCGTCGAGGATCCGCCAGGGGCGCGGCGGCGGCGGCAGGGCCCCCTCCACGGCCGCCACCACGCTGTCCACGCACCAGCGCCAGTTGTATCCCGGCGGCGGGCCGTCCTGGAGGGGATCCCCCGGGTAAGGGAAACGGTCATAGAAAGCGCTCACCACCGGCGTGGCGGCATCCAGCGGGGCCTCCAGTGGGAGATTCATCAGTGACTTGGCGGGGGGTCCGGAAGCATTCCACGGCGCCGGCCGCCGTTCAGCCTGAGCCTCAGGGAAGGCTGCAAACATTTGTTCATCCCCCGCCGGGGGGCCAGGGGGGCAGCCGTAACGTGACCCAGCCAGGCTCGCTCTCGTTCATGACCGTGACCGCCAGCAGCGGCAGCACCAGGGTCGCCCCCCAGCGCTACGACACCCTGCCGCTCTCCAGCGTCCGGAAGGCGGAGCAGCAGGATCGTTTCCCCGACGGCGGCGAACTGGACGCCCTGACCACCTTCTTCCGCAGCGGCCAGATCCGCGTCGAAGCCGCCCGACGGATCTCCGCCAACGCCGACGCGATCGTGGCCCGGGCCGCCAACCGCATCTTCACGGGCGGCACCCCCCTTTCCTATCTCGACGCCCCCCTCAGCACCCCGGGCGCAGGAGCCGGTGATGGGGTCGCCCTCGCCGCCGACCAGGCCGCGTTCCAGCGCTCGGTGCGCACCTTCGCCCAGGGCTCGGGGGGCAGTGGTCTGCTAGGCCGCATCCTTGAGGGCGTCCAGGCCGACGCCGACGTGCGGGTCGTGCTCCCCAGTGGCTTCAACGCCATCTCGGTGGCGATCTACGGCAACGCCCGCATGCGCAAGTCGCTGCGGGACCTGGCCTGGTTCCTGCGCTATGTGGGCTATGCGGTGATCGCGGGCGATCCCAGCATCCTGGCGGTGAACACCCGCGGCCTTCGTGATGTGCTCGAGAAGGCCTGCTCCCTGGCCGCCACCAACGTGGCGCTGCAGGAGATGCGCGCCGCCGCCGCCGGGCTGTTCAAGGGCGAAGCGGAAGCCCGCCAGCTGGTGATCGAGTGCTTCAACGTGCTCCTCAAGGAGCTCGAGGTGGCCACCCCCTCCACCCGGGCCCGCCTCGGCAGCCCCGTCAGCCAGGGCCTGCAGCTGCCGGCGATCTATGCCCTCGCCGCCGAAGGCGCCCAGCGTTTCGTGATGAGGCCGGGCCTTTCCGGCAGTGAAAAGGCCGAGATCCTCCGCGCCGCCTACCGCCAGGTGTTCGAGCGGGACATCGTCAAGGGGTATTCCCAGGTGGTCTGCCCGGTGGAAGCCACCCAGGTGCGCCAGGGCCAGCTCTCGATGCGGGAGTTCATCCGCGCCCTCGGTCGCAGCAAAGTCTACGGGCGCCAGTTCTACGGCCGATTCTCCAACAGCCGGGTGGTGGAACTCGCCTTCCGCCACTTCCTCGGCCGTGGCGTGAGCTCGATCGAGGAGTTCCGCCAGTACTTCGCCATCGTCAGCGCCAAGGGGCTGAATGGCCTCGTGGACGCCCTGGTCAACGGCATGGAGTACGCCCGGGTCTTCGGGGAGGAAACGGTTCCCTATCTCCGCGACCTCGGCGAGGAAGCCCAGGAGAGCGCCGGCTGGGGCTCCAACCGCAACCTCTTCCGCTTCAGCGCCCCCTTCGAGGGTGCCCCCCAGTACATCACCCTCTACGCCTCCTACCGCCAGCCCCTCGCCGATCAGCACCCCTACGGAGGCGGCAACGATCCCCTGGCCCTCACCTACGGGGCGATCTTCCCCTCCAGCACGGCTTCGGTGGCCACCCGCCCGGCGCCCTTCAGCTACGACACCCGTCGGATCCTGATCGGCAACGGCATGGCCCAGCCCGGGCCCATGGACAGCGCCCAGTTCCGCAAGGCCACCCCACGCCGGGTGGGTCCGAAGGTGGTGCGCCTGAGCCAGATCGCCACCGGCGGCAGTTCCACCCCCCGCCGAAGCGGCCAGCCCAGCATCCGCGGCACCGAATCCAGCACCCAAGCCGTCATCAATGCGGTGTACGTGCAGGTGCTGGGAACCGCCGGCTATGCCGGGGAGCGCAACAAGGTCGAGGAGATCAAACTCGAGAACGGCGACATCAGCCTGCGGGAGTTCGTGCGCCAGGTGGCCCGCTCCAAGGCCTTCCGTCGTCGTTACTGGAGCGGCCTCTACATCACCAAGGCCATCGAGGTGATGCACCGCCGCCTTCTGGGCCGCCCCACCTTCGGCCGCTGGGAGATCAACGCCTACTTCGACACGGCGGCCCGCAAGGGGTTCTATGGCGTCGTTGACGCCATGATCGAAGGCCGCGAATACAACGACTGTTTCGGCGAGGACACCGTCCCCTACGAACGCTTCATCACCCCCGCCGATCGCAACGCCCGCCAGGTGCCTGGCCTGGTGCGGACCCTAGTTCCGGTTGCCGACCTCACACCCCTGCAGCGGCCCATCGTCCCTGTGGCCCAGGCGCTGCGCACCGTGGGCGATCTGGTGCCCCGCAATCTGGCAGCGCGGCCCAAGGTGCGCGGGCAGTGGAAAGCGGATGTGGCCGGTGGCCAGAGCGGCACGGTCTCCTCCGGGGTCCCCGCCGGTCCCCAGACGGTCAAACAGCCCCCGGCCCCCACCCGCAGCTGGAGTCAGTCCCGCTGGCAGCCCGGCGGCGGCTCCGCCCCGGTCTGGCGCAGCGGCGTCTCCCCCACGGGCAGCGGCAATGGCTATGTCGCCCCCGCCAGCATCGGCATCGCCGGCAGCTGGAAGGCCATGGTGGGCACCAGCCTCCTGAGCGGCGCCGCCGTGGCTCCCGAAGGGGCGATGGCCAAGGCCCTGCGACCCGGTTCTCCCCAGGGCTTCCGCCGTCGCCAGAGCCTCTCGCGGCCGGTGCAGTTGCTCCGGGATCCCAGCGAAACCCAGGTGCAGGAAGTGGTGCAGGCGGTCTACCGCCAGCTGCTCAACCGCGTGCCTTTCGCGGCAGAACGCCAGTCGGATCCAGAATCCCAGCTGCGGGACGGCCAGCTGTCAGTGGCCGAGTTCGTGTCCCAGATCGCCGGCAGTGAGCTCTTCCAGCAACGGCTCCAGCGGATGGCGCCCCTGCGGGCAGCCTCGGCCGCCTACCTGGCCCTGCTCGGACGTGCCGCCATGCCGGCAGAAGTGAGCCAGTTCCTCGCCACCCGTGCCACCGCCGGCCAGCAGGCGGCCGTGGCCGAACTGCTCAATGCCAGGGAGTACGCCACCGCTTTCGGCCAGGACACAGTGCCCTACCTTCGAGGTCTGGCCACCGAAGCTGGCGTTCCCCTGGCGACCGTGAACCGCACTGCTGCCCTCTACGGCGGCAATGGCGGTCTCACCCCCTCGGTGCGGGGAGCGATCTGATCCCCACCCACCCGATCGAGTGTCGCCCATGAAGCCGGCGGCCCCTTGCTTCGAACGATCCCCCGCGTCAGCCCCGGGGGGTTTCTTATGGCCTGTCTCTACAACGAGACGGGGAGATTGGCCTGTGAATGCGCTTGCGGTGCGCCTGAAGGCAACGACAAAAGATGAACAATTGCTGCGCTTGAACGGTGATACGAACTCCGGCCAAAGCCGTTGCAAGCCAAGGGATCTCGCAAAGACATCCGCCGTGAAGAACTGTTACCGGCCCCCAGAGTAGCGACGGGCCTTGCCACAGAATGATGCGACGGTCGGCCAAGCCGATCACCCTTACCCACCGGATACCGGTCTCCTTCACGGTGACCGCTTGTTTCGAGGCAGAACTGCATGAGCATCGTCTCCAACTCGATCATCAACGCGGACGCCGAAGCCCGCTACCTCAGCCCTGGCGAACTTGACCAGATCAAGTCGTTCGTGGCAGGAGGTCAGCGTCGTCTGCGCGTCGCCCAGGTCCTGGCCGAAAGCCGGGAGCGCATCGTGAAGCAGGCCGGAGGTCAGCTTTTCCAGAAGCGCCCCGATCTCGTATCCCCCGGCGGCAACGCCTACGGGGAGGAGATGACGGCTTCCTGTCTGCGCGACATGGACTACTACCTCCGCCTGGTCACCTACGGCGTGGTCGCCGGGGATGTGACCCCGATCGAAGAGATCGGTGTCATCGGGGCCCGCGAGATGTATCGCGCCCTTGGCACCCCCCTTGAAGCCATGGCGGAAGCCGTGCGCGAGATGAAGACTGCGGCCACAGGCCTCCTCACCGGCTCCGATGCCGAAGAAGCCGGCTTCTACTTCGACTACGTGGTCGGCGCCCTCTCCTGAGGTTTCACCTCCCCTCCCGTCCATCGCCATCAAACCCAGGATCCATGCAAGACGCCATCACCAACGTCATCAACCAGGCCGACGTCCAGGGGCTCTATCTCGACGGCGGCTCCATGGGCCGCCTCGAGCAGTACTTCGCCAGCGGTGAGCTGCGGGTGCGTGCAGCCGCCACCATCAGCGCCAACGCCTCGGCCATCATCAAGGAAGCCGTGGCCAAGGCCCTGCTCTACTCGGACATCACCCGTCCGGGCGGCAACATGTACACCACCCGTCGCTACGCCGCCTGCATCCGCGACCTCGACTACTACCTGCGCTACGCCACCTACGCCATGCTGGCCGGTGACACGTCGATCCTCGACGAGCGCGTACTGAACGGTCTCAAGGAGACCTACAACTCCCTGGGTGTACCCATCGGCGCCACCGTGCAGTCGATCCAGGCCATGAAGGAAGCCACCGCCTCCCTTGTCGGTCCAGATGCCGGTCGTGAGATGGGCGTCTACTTCGACTACATCAGCTCCGGCCTGGGCAACTGATCCCCAGCAACGCCCCCATCACGGCACGTTTTCCGAGGATCACCCCATGCGCCTGTTCAAGATCACGGCCTGCATCCCCTGCCCCGACAAGGCGCGCAGTCAGAGGGAGTTGCAGAACACCTACTTCACCAAGTGGGTGCCTTATCACAGCTGGTTTGCCGAACAGCAGCGGATCATGAAGCAGGGCGGCAGGATCCTGAAGGTGGAACTGGCCACCGGCCGTCGTCAGCAGAACTGCGGCAACTGAGTTCTCCCCGGCACCGTTGCACCAGCGCCCGGCCCATGGCCGGGCTTTTTTTGCGCCTTGACCCGCTGCCACCAGCGGAAGCGCAGAAATGTTCAGCGCGACTCGACAAACCCGCCTCCGTCACGGCTGAATGGGCCATTCCAGGATCCCTCCCGCGCCCTTGACCGCCTCTTCGCCACGCCTGCTCCACGGCCGCCCAGGCGCCGACTTGCTGCCATTGCCCTGGCACCAGTGGCCGGCAGAAGCCCGCCTGTTGGTGGGGCTGGTGGCCCTCTGGAGCCTGTTGGGCCTGCTCGTGCTCACCTCCGCCAGCTGGTGGGTGGCTGAGCGGGAGATGGGGGACGGGGCCTACTACGTGAAGCGCCAGGCCATCTGGCTGGTGGCCAGCTGGGGGCTGCTCTGGCTGGCCCTGCGGACTTCGATGCGGCGCTGGCTGCACCTGGCGGCACCGACCCTGCTGGTGGGGGCCCTGATGGTGGCCGCCACCCTCTTCGTGGGCACCACCGTCAACGGGGCCAGCCGCTGGCTGGTGCTCGGCCCCGTGCAGCTGCAGCCCTCGGAGCTGATCAAGCCCTTCATCGTGCTGCAGGGCGCCGTGATCTTCTCCCACTGGCGCCGCATCGCCCTCGACCAGAAACTCCTCTGGATCGGCATCTTCGGGGTGGTGATTCTGCTGATCCTCAAGCAGCCCAACCTGAGCACCGCCGCCCTGCTCGGCCTGTTGCTCTGGCTGATGGCCCTGGCCGGCGGGCTGCCCCTGACGATGCTGCTGGGGGCGGCCGGCGGCGGTGTCGTGCTGGGGAGCCTCAGCATCATGATCAACACCTACCAGCTCGCCCGGGTCAGCTCCTTCCTGGATCCCTGGCGCGTCGCCCAGGGCGACGGCTACCAGCTGGTGCAGAGCCTGCTGGCCATCGGCTCGGGGGGTGTGCTCGGCTCGGGCTTCGGGCTTTCCACCCAGAAGCTCCAGTACCTGCCGATCCAGACCACCGATTTCATCTTCGCGGTCTTCGCCGAGGAGTTCGGCTACATCGGCTCGGTGATGTTCCTGCTGTTCCTGGTGATCTTCGGTTTCGTGGGTCTGCGGGTGGCCCTGGCCTGCCGCAGCAACCAGCACCGTCTGGTGGCCATCGGCTGCACCACCCTGCTGGTGGGCCAGTCGATCCTCAACATCGCCGTGGCCAGCGGCTCCATGCCCACCACCGGCCTGCCCCTGCCGTTAATCAGCTACGGCGGCAACTCCCTGCTGAGCAGCCTGTTCCTGGCGGGCCTGCTGCTGCGCTGCTCCCTGGAGTCCTCCGGGCTCGAGCCGGTCCGGCCAAGGCGCCGGGCCCAAGGGCCTGCCCCGATAGGCTGAGCCCTGCTGCCACTCCTGACCGGCCATGCTCAGCCCCGGGCTGCTGTTCGCCGACTGGGCCCGCAGCAGTGAACTGCTGCTCCAGGGCTCCCTGGCCCATCCCGGCCCCCTGACCCTGGCGGTCGTGTTCAGCGGCGGCCTGCTCACCAGCCTCGGCCCCTGCTCCCTCTCGCTCCTGCCCGTCACCCTGGCCTACCTGGCCGGTTTCGGCACAGAAGCCCAGGACCATGCCCCCTGGCAGCGCAGCGTCAGCTTCGCCGCCGGCATCGTGGCGTCCCTGGTGCTGCTCGGCCTGGCCAGCGGCCTGATGGGTCGCCTCTATGGCCGCATCCCCGGCCAGCTGCCCCTGCTGGTGGCCGTCGTGGCCGTGGTGATGGGCCTCAACCTGCTGGGCCTGCTGCGGCTGCCCATGCCGGCCGGGCCCGACCCTGAGCGCTGGCGGCGGCTGGTGCCGGCCCCGCTGGCCCCCCTGGCGGCCGGCCTGGCCTTCGGCCTGGCCGCCACCCCCTGCACCACCCCCGTACTGGCGGTGCTGCTGGTCTGGATGGCCCAGAGCGGCCAGCCCCTCGTCGGCATGCTGCTGCTGTGCAGCTTCGGCGCCGGCCAGGTGTTGCCCCTGCTGCTGGCCGGCACCGTGGCCGCCTCCCTGCCAGGGCTGCTGCAGCTGCGCCGCCTGGGCCAGTGGGTGCCACCGATCAGCGGCGTGGTGCTTCTCGCCAGCGGCGGCCTCACCCTGCTGTCGGTGCTGCCTTGACCAGCGCCGCCCCCTCGCTCTGGCGCCCCCTGCAGCGCCTCGCCGGCTGGATCTCCGACCTGCGCCTGGCCATCGGCCTGCTGCTGCTCATCGCCCTGGCCAGTGGCGTCGGCACGGCCATCCCCCAGAAGGAGGAGGCGGCCTTCTACCACCAGCTCTACGACCCCCACCGGTGGCTGGGCCTGCTGGGCGGAGACGGGGTGTTGCGGCTGCAACTGGATCACGTCTATTCCAGTGGCTGGTTCCTGGGCCTGCTGGCCTGGCTGGGCGTGTCCCTGATCCTGTGCAGCTGGCGTCGCCAGTGGCCCGCCCTGCAGGCCTCCCTGCGCTGGGTCGACTACCGCAGCCCCCGCCAGCTCAGCAAGCTGAGCGTGGCCGAAACCCTCCTGACCACGGAGCCCGTTGCGGGCCTGGAGCGGCTGGAGGCCGATCTGCGCGGTTCGGGCTGGCAGATCCGCCGCCAGGACGACCGTCTGGCGGCCCGCCGGGGGGTGCTCGGCCGGGTGGGCCCGATGCTGGTGCATGCCGGCATGGTGGTGCTGATGGTGGGGGCGGCCTGGGGCGCCCTGGGCGGCCAGCGGCTGGAGCGCTTCCTCGCCCCGGGCCGGGAGCTTGAACTGCTCGACAGCCGCGGCACCACCCAGGTGACCCTGGCCCTCGACGACTTCCACATCCAGCGGGATCCGGCCGGCCGGCCGGAGCAGTTCTCCTCCAGCCTGCGGCTGATCCCCCCCACCGACACCGCCCTCCCCACCGAAGCGGCCATCAGCGTCAACCATCCCCTGCGCTACCGGGGCATGACCCTGTACCAGGCGGACTGGTCCCTGGCGACGATCAGCCTGCAGCTGGGCCGCAGCCCGGTGCTGGAGCTCCCCCTGCAGAGCTTCCCCCAGCTCGGCGATCAACTCTGGGGGCTGGTGCTGCCCACCCGCCCCGATGGCTCCGAACCGGTGCTGCTGAGCCTCACCAGCGAGCAGGGGCCGGTGCAGGTGTTCGGCCCCGACGGCGTGGCCCTGGCCCAGCTGGTGCCCGGCGGGGAGGCCCAGGAGGTGAAGGGGCTGCCGATCCGGGTAGCGAGCGTGCTTCCGGCCAGCGGCATCCTGCTCAAGCGCGATCCCGGCGTGCCCCTCGTTTACACCGGCTTCGCCATCGCCCTGCTGGGCGGCGCCCTCAGCCTGGTGGCCACCCGCCAGCTCTGGGCGATCGCCGATGGGCCCGGCGGCAGGCTGCACGTGGCTGGCCTCTGCAACCGCAACCTCACCACCTTCGCCGCTGAACTGCCACTCCTGCTGCAGCGGCTGGAACCCCAGCCCTGACTCAGCAGGGCTGGCGAACCCCGTGGGTGACCCGCACCACGGTGTGGACGTTGCCGCGGGGGTTGAAATCGGCCTCCAACTGCATCCAGGCCGGATCACAGGCGTTGACCAGGTCGTCGAGGATCCGGTTGGTCGCCTCTTCGTGGGAGATGGAGCGGTTGCGGTAGCTGTTGATGTAGAGCTTGAGCGCCTTGAGTTCCAGCACCCGGGGACCCGGCTGGTAGAGAAGCCGCAGGACGGCGAAATCGGGATAGCCGGAAAAAGGGCAGGTGCAGGTGAATTCGGGCAGTTCGATCGCCACTTCGTAGGGCCGGCCCAGGCGCGGATTGGGGAAACAGATCAGCTGGGCCTCGGCGATGGCCCGCTCCCCGTAGAGGGGGCTCACGGTCTCAGGCGGGGTAGCCGGCGATGGCGTGGCCAGGGGAGTGGAGCCCTGATGCTGATCAGCGACGCCGGAAGCCATGGTCGGTGGGGGAAGGGGGGTGGGAATTCGACCGTACAGGACCCGTCTGGGGGCCTGCGCCGCCGGTCAGCGGCCCGGAGTTCGCGTAGCAACCGTTACGACGACCCCGGCAAGGCTCGGCGGTAATGGAGCCGTCCCCTGCCCAGGCGGGGACTCTGAGAGACTCCAACCGTCGCCTTCCTGACCGCAGCACTGCCATGAAGAAAATCGAGGCCATCATTCGCCCCTTCAAACTTGAGGACGTGAAGATCGCCCTAGTCAATGCGGGCATCGTTGGCATGACCGTCAGCGAGGTTCGCGGATTCGGTCGGCAGAAAGGGCAGGTGGAGCGCTATCGCGGTTCCGAATTCACGGTCGAATTCCTGCAGAAACTCAAGCTCGAAATCGTCGTTGACGATGAACGGGTGGCCACGGTGGTCCAGGCGGTGCAGGAGGCGGCCCGCACCGGTGAGATCGGCGACGGCAAGATCTTCATCAGCACCGTCGATTCGGTGATCCGGATCCGTACCGGCGACCTCGACAGCGGCGCCATCTGAGCCGCCGCACCGGCCCCACCCTGGCCGCAGCCCCTCAGGGCGCGTCCAGGGTGTCCTTCACCAGGGCTGCAATCCGCTCGGACCAATCACTGCCTTCGGCGTGATGCTCGGCATGGCCGGGCGGAACGAGCCACACCAGATACTCGTGGTTGCCCGCCGGCCCGGTGAGGGGCGAGGCCACCAGTCCTGCTTGATGCCATTCCAGCTCCCGGGCCGCCGCGATCACGGTGGCGATGGCATCGGCGTGGGCCGCCGGATCCCGCACCACCCCCCCCTTGCCCACCCGCTGGCGGCCCACCTCAAACTGGGGTTTGACCAGCAGCAGCGCTTCGCCCGTCTCCAGCAGCAGAGCCCGCAGGGCCGGCAGCACCCGGGTGAGGGAAATGAACGACACATCGGCGACGGCCAGGTCGGGCCAGGGTTCCCCTGGGCCGTAGAGAGCCTCCGGGCTGAGGTGGCGCAGGTTGGTGCGCTCCCGCAGCACCACCCGCTCATCGGTGCGCAGGCTCCAGGCGGTCTGGCCATACCCCACATCGATCCCGTACACCCGCTCCGCACCGTGCTGCAGCAGGCAATCGGTGAATCCACCGGTGGAGATGCCGCCATCGAGGCACACCCGTCCGCCCACCTGGATCGGCAGGGCCGCCAGGGCCCCTTCCAGCTTCTCGCCGCCCCTGGAGACGTACCGTGGTGGATGATCCACCTCCAGAAGCAGGGTCTCGGCCACCTCGGTGCCCGGCTTGTCGAGCACGTCGCCGCCACCGCGCACCCGGCCGGCCCGGATCAGCTGCTGGGCCTGTTGACGGCTGGTGACCAGACCCAGATCCACCAGCCGGCGATCGAGCCGTTCATTACGGGCCATCGTGCGTTTCGGCCATGGGTGGAGCCGCTCCACCGGCATGTTGTCATCGAACGGCGACCCAAACCGAACAAAAACCGATGACCGGAGGGTTCGGCTCGGAACAGTCGCAGGATGGGACCACTCTCCCCATCGTTTCTTCCCATGGCTGCCCCCGGAACCAACGTGGTGGAGCTCCTCCACCCCGGAAGCTTCGTGAGGCTGCGCGACCATCCCGAGGATCTGCCCCCCTTCCAGCTGATCCGCCGTCGCGGCACCCGCTGCTGGGTGCGCCAGCAGGCCTGGGGGTCAACGGTGCACCTGGAGCTTCCCTACAGGCGCCTGACAGCCGCCGCCTGAGCCGGTGGAGGCGGCTCGATAGGTTGGTGCTCCCTTTGTCACCGCCCGGCCCTTGATCGAGCGTTACACCCTCCCGGAGATGGGCGACCTCTGGAGCGAGGAAGCCAAGTTCCGCAGCTGGCTCGCGGTGGAGATCGCCGCCTGCCAGGCCAACGCCGAGCTCGGCCGGGTGCCCGCCGACGCGATGGCGACGATCCGCGAGAAGGCGGCCTTCGAGGTGAGCCGGATCCTGGAGATCGAAGCGGAGGTGCGCCACGACGTCATCGCCTTCCTCACCAACGTCAACGAGCACGTGGGCGATGCGGGCCGCTACATCCACGTGGGCATGACCAGCTCCGACGTGCTGGACACCGGGCTGGCCCTGCAGCTCAAGGCCTCGGTGGGCGTACTGCGCACCGAGCTCGATGCCCTTGCCGGCGCCCTGCGCGAGCTGGCCCGGGCCCACAAGGACACGGTGATGATCGGCCGCTCCCACGCCATCCACGGCGAGCCGATCACCTTCGGCTTCAAGGTGGCCGGCTGGCTGGCGGAAACCGAGCGCAACCGAGCGCGGCTGGAGCGGCTGGAGCAGGTGGTGGCCGTGGGCCAGATCAGCGGCGCCATGGGCACCTACGCCAACACCGATCCGGCGGTGGAGGCCATCACCTGCCGGCTGCTGGGCCTGGAGCCCGACAGCGCCAGCACCCAGGTGATCGGCCGCGACCGCCACGCGGAGTACGTGCAGACCCTGGCCCTGGTGGGCACCTCCCTGGAGCGCTTTTCAACCGAGATCCGCAACCTGCAGCGCTCCGACGTGCTGGAGGTGGAGGAGAACTTCGCCAAGGGTCAGAAGGGCAGCTCGGCCATGCCCCACAAGCGCAACCCGATCCGCAGCGAGCGCATCAGCGGCCTGGCCCGGGTGCTGCGCAGCTACACCGTGGCCGCCCTGGAGAACGTGGCCCTCTGGCACGAGCGCGACATCAGCCACAGCTCGGTGGAGCGGATGATGCTGCCCGACTGCTCGGTGACCCTGCACTTCATGCTGCGGGAGATGACCGCCGTGATCGAAGGCCTGGGGGTGTATCCGGAGAACATGGCCCGCAACATGAACGTCTACGGCGGCGTGGTCTTCAGCCAGCGGGTGCTGCTGGCGCTGGTGGAAAGCGGCATGAGCCGGGAGGAGGCCTACCGGATCGTGCAGCGCCACGCCCACACCGCATGGAACAGCGAGGGCGGCGACTTCCGCGCCAACCTGGCGGGCGATCCGGTTGTCACCACTCACCTGGGCCCCGACCAACTGGCCGCCTGCTTCTCCACCGACCTGCACCGCGCGAATCTGGCTGTGATCTGGGAGCGGCTGGGGATCTGAGCGGACGCTGGGGGGGGGATTGGGCCCACCGCCGGCTGCCGCACCGGCCTCAACCGGCCGGCGGCCGTTCCGTGGCCGGATCCAGCTTGCCGTTGCCACCGGCCAGCAGATCCTCGATCTCGCAGACCGGGAAGCGGTTGATGCTCTTGAGCGCCAGGCGCGAGTTGCGGCGCAGCTGCTCGCTGATCGCCTCGCAGTAGGGAATCTGAGCCAGGAGATCGACGGTGCGGCGCAGGATCCGCACCACATCGCCCTCATCGAGGGAGGTGTTGGCGATCACGTCGCTCCAGCTGGCGCCACGGGCCCAGGCGTGGACCAGCCCGGTGAGCTCCGGCTCCCACCACACCGGCACCACCACCAAGGCCCGCTCCTGCTGGCGCTGCAGCTCGCGCCGCAGGCCGCGCAGGTCGTGGAGCGCCTCCTCGGAGGCCGGTGGTGGCGGGTAGCCGCACCAGAGATCGGGCCGGTTCACCTCTGTGGAGATGGCCTCGAGCACCGCCGCCAGCTCAGCCGGATCCAAGGCATCCAGGTGGCCGCTCATCAGGGCCAGCCCCAGCCAGAGCTCGTTGTCGCCCCGCAGGGCGGCCACGGTGCGGCCCACCTCGGTGGGCTCCAGCCCCTCCTCGCCGTCGAGGGCGCCGAAGAAGCGCAGGATGTCGATCAGGGAGAGGAAGGTGTCCCAGTGGCGGTTGGCCCGGTGATGCAGCAGCCGCTGGCGTTCGCCGATCTCCTCCTCCAGTTCCTCCATGCGGCGGCGGTGCTTCTTGAGGTGCTTGCGGTCGCCCCAGCGGTGGGCCGGGTGGGCCTCCAGCTCCTGCTCCAGCTGCAGCACCAGCTGGCCCTGCTGCTGCACCTCCCCGGCCAGGTCGTAGCGGGGGGTGTGCATGTCATGGCGGCGGGCCATCGAGGACACCGCCAGGGCCAGGCCGCCGCTGGCGTTGTCGCCATGGCGCAGCTCGTTGGCGTGGTGCAGCTCCGGCGGCTCCAGCTGGTTCACCTGCAGGCAGCTGAGCTCGGCGTGCAGGGTCACCACCGCATGGCAGGGCAGCAGGATCCAGACGTTCTCGTCGGTGAGGCAGAGCAGGAGCGGGAACTGGCCGGAGCCGGGCACCTTGGCCACGATCACCGCCGGGGTGACCCGGCTGCGCAGGGCCGGCGCCTTGACGCTCACGAGGGTGCCCTCACTGGCGAACTGCAGCGCCAGGGTGAGTTCGTGGGCCAGGGTTTCCTCGGCCTGCTGCTGCAGGATCCGGTGCAGGCGGCGCTCCTCCCGCAGGCGGCCGCGGACCTTCTCATAATCTTCGAAGTCGTCCCAGGGCACCTCGCCGCCACTCGATTCCAGGCTGGCCAGCTGGGCCATGAGCTCGGCGATGCGGGATTCGTCCTCGGCCAGATCCAACCCCGCCAGGTACCGGCCGAAGCTGCGCTCCACCAGCTCCCGGGCCTTGGCCAGGTCGTAGCGCTGCAGCAGGTTGAGCACCATGCCGTAGCTGGGGGTGAACTGGCTCACCAGGGGATCGGCCGGGCTGGTGGCCAGGGCGCCGGCCTCCCTGACCCCCTCGAAACGGCTCTGAACCGTCACCACGTAGCCCTGGGTGTCAAGGCCGCGGCGGCCGGCGCGGCCAGCCATCTGCAGGAATTCACTGCCCATCAGCGGCCGGTGGCCGCGCTCGGTGCGCTTGGAGAGGGCCGAGATCACCGTGGTGCGGGCCGGCATGTTGATGCCGGCGGCCAGGGTTTCGGTGGCGAACACCACCTTGATCAGCCCCTGCTGGAACAGCTCCTCGATCAATTCCTTCCAGGCCGGCAGCACGCCGGCGTGGTGGGCGGCGATGCCCCGCAGCAGGGCATCGGCATGGCCGCCCTCCCGCACCGCCTCCGGGGTGACCGCCATGAAGGCGTCCAGCCGTCGGCGGATCCGCACCTGCTCGCCGGCATCCACCAGGCACACCTTGGCCAGGTCGCGCACGGAGCGGTCGCAGTTGCGGCGGCTGAAGATGAAGTAGATGGCCGGGAGCATGTCGCGCTCCGCCATCTGGGCCACCACGAAGCCGATCGGCGGCGCCTCCGGCTGGGGCGGCCGCGGTTCCTTCGGTCCCTTGCGGCGGGTCGATTTCGGAGGGCGCCAGACCTTGCAATTCGGATGCAGGCCGGTGCCCTCGTCGTTGAGCAGCGGATGCAGGCCTTTGGCGCTGCAGAAACTGAAGGCCAGGGGGACGGGGCGGAAGTCGCTGTGGATCAGCCGGGTGGGGCCGTGCACCCTCTCGATCCAGTCGGTGAGTTGCCCCGCGTTCGCCACCGTGGCCGAGAGGGCCACCAGCTGCACCCGGGTGGGGCAATGGATGATCGATTCCTCCCAGACGGTGCCCCGCTGGGTGTCATTCATGTAGTGGCACTCATCGAGCACCACCGCCTCCACATCGGCCAGGGGATCGTCGTCGGCGTGGTCGATCTCCGCGTAGAGCATGTTGCGGAAGATCTCGGTGGTCATCACCACCACCTGGGCCTCCCGGTTCAGGCTCAGATCCCCGGTGAGCAGGCCCACCTTCTCGTGGCCGAACTGGTGGCGGAAATCGCGCAGCTTCTGGTTGGAGAGCGCCTTGAGGGGCGTGGTGTAGAACACCTTCTGGCCATGGGCCAGGGCCCGGTGGATGGCGTACTCGCCCACCAGGGTCTTGCCGGAGCCGGTGGGAGCACTCACCACCACCGAGTGGCCCTGGTTGAGGGAATCGATCGCCTCCAGCTGGAAATCATCCAGGGGAAAGGGGAACAGCTCCTCCGCCGGCGTTACGGCGTTGTTCCCGGCCGGGGTGCAGCTCGTCACGTCACTGCCGTCCGCGTTGTTGCTGGGCCCGTCGGCGCGGGTGGAGCTGCCAACGTCGGGGCGGTCGAGCATAGGGGAATCCTATGGGCTGGCCGCGACCCGCTTGCCCCTAGGGTTTTCTGACCAGAGTTCGGGCACGTCCCTTGGATGCCGACGGCCTGATGCCTCCCTGGCGGCGGCGACTCCATGACGGGCTGGCAGGCCGGCACCAGCAGCGACGGCGGCGGCTGCGCAGTTTCCGCCCCACCGATGGCATGGCCCTGCAGGAGGAGCCCGCGGGGGCCGCGGCAACGACCTCACCGATCCCTCTGCTGGATCTGGCCAGCAACGACTACCTGGGCCTGAGTCGCCATCCAGGCGTGATCGCCGCGGCCCTGGCGGAGCTCGAAAGCAGCGGCCTGGGAGCCGGCGGCTCGCGGCTGGTCACCGGCACCCGGCCGGTGCATCTGCAGCTGGAGGCCGCCCTGGCCGCTTGGCTGGGCCGGGAGCGGGTTCTGCTGTTCCCCAGCGGATTCCAGGCCAACGTCGCCGCCGTGAGCGCCCTGGCCGATCGCCATGCCCTGGTGTGCGCTGACCGCCACGTGCATCACTCGCTGCTGGCCGGGGTGCGCGCCAGCGGGGCGCGGCTGGTGCGCTTCGCCCACAACGACCTGGAGGATCTGGAGCGGCGGCTGGCGCAGGCCCGCTCCAGGCAACCCGAGCAGACCCTGCTGGTGCTCAGCGAGAGCCTGTTCAGCATGGAGGGCACCAGTCCGGACGTGCTGGCCCTTGCCGGCCTGTGCCGGCGGCACGGGGCCCTGCTGCTGCTCGATGAGGCCCATGCCCTGGGGGTGCTGGGACCCGGGGGCCGCGGCCTGGCCCACGGCCTGGAGGGGGTGAATCTGGTGAGCGGAACCTTCGGCAAGGCCTTCGGCGGCGGCGGCGCCTTCCTTGCCACCGACGCGCTCCTTGGCGAATGGCTGCTGCAGAGCAGTGGCGCCTTCTGCTACACAACCGCCCTGGCCCCGCCCCTGGCGGCAGGAGCCCTGGCGGCGTTGAAGCTGATCCAGTCCCGGCCCGATGGGCCACAGGCTCTGCTGAAACGGGGCGAACGCTGGCGCCAGGCCATCGAAGCGGCGGGCTGGCGGCGGCCGGCCGGCCACGGCCCGATCCTGCCGCTGCTGGTGGGGGAGGACGGGGCCGCCCTGGCCCTGCAGCAACGCCTCGAGGCCGCCGGCCTGCTGGCGGTGGCGATCCGTCCCCCCACGGTGCCCGCCGGAACAGCCCGACTGCGCTTGGTGCTGCGCCAGGATCTCCCCTCAGGAACCCTTCCCCGCCTGATCAGGGCCCTCGGCCCGGCCCCGACCCCCCTCACCCCTTGATGGCCCCCAGCGCCCCCGCCAGCCTCCAGGTGATCGCCATGCACGGCTGGGCCGGTGATGGCGCCAACTGGACCCCCTGGCGGGAGGTGGGCGCTCCCTTTGGCTGGCGCTGGTCCATTGGCGAGCGGGGCTATGGCCCCCGCACCCCGCTCAGCCCCGCCTGGGAAGGAGCCGGGCGGCGGGTGGTGATCGGCCATTCCATGGGTCCCCACCTGCTGGACGCCGCGGTGCTCGGTGGGGCCGACGCCGTCGTGCTGCTGGCCGGCTTCGGCCGTTTCGTGCCGCCGGGGGCGGAGGGCCGCAAGGTGCGTGCCGCCCTGGTGGCGATGGCAGAACAGCTGGCCGAGGGGCCCAGCGAAGCCGAATCGGCCCTCCGGGCCCAGAACCTGCTGCGGCGCTTCCTGAGCGAGGCGGCCAGCCCCGATCCCGCCGAACTGCTGCCGCCCGGGCCCGCCGACCAGCCGGTGGGGATGGCGGGCCGCGAGCGGCTGCGGCACGACCTGGCCCTGCTGGAGCGCAGCGATGGCCTGCCGGCGGGCTTCCCCACAGCCGCCAGGGTGCTGATCGTGGAGGCCGAAGCCGACCGCATCGTGGGGCCTGCGGCCCGCGCCCTGCTGCGGCAGGCGCTGCCCCAGGCCGAGGTGGTGAGCCTGCCGGGGGCCGGCCACTGCCTGCTGCGCAGCCCGGTGATGGGGCCGGTGCTGGACTGGCTCCAGGGCCTGGGCGCGGCATGAACAGCCTGCTTTCCGCCACCGACTCCCGGTCCGCCCTCAGCGATCAGGTGCGCCGGCAGTTCGGGCGTGGGGCGGCCGGCTACGAGGCCCAGGCCCTGCTGCAGCGGGCCGTGGCCTGCCGGCTGGGGCGCCTCTGCCGCGATCTGCCCCTGCCCGCCGGCCCCCGCGCCGACCTGGGGGCCGGCAGCGGCCTGCTGTCGCGGGCGCTGCCGGCCCAGGGGCTGCTGCAGCTCGACCTCTGCCCCGAACTGTTGCAGCACAACCCGCAGCAGCCAACTCTGGTGTGGGACCTCAATGACGGGCTGCCGTCGGCATTGCAGGGGGCCGCCCTGCTGGCCTCCGGCTTCGCGCTGCAGTGGCTCGATGACCCGGCCGGCCAGCTGGGCCACTGGTGCCGCTCCCTGGCCCCGGGCGGCTGGCTGGTGCTGGCGGTGCCCACCGCCGGCAGCTTCCCCCAGTGGCACCAGGCCGCCGCCGCGGCCGGTGTGGCCTGCACGGCCCTGGAGCTGCCGCCAGCCGACCGCCTGCTCCAGGCCGCCGCCCGCGCCGGCCTGCATCCCTACCACAGCCGGGTGCTGCGCTTCAGTCGGCCGCATCAGGGGGGGCTGGCCGCCCTGCGCCACCTGCGGCGCCTCGGCGCCGGCGCCAGCCCCCAGCCACCCCTTGGGGCCAGTGAGCTGCGCAGGCTCCTCGCCAACTGGCCCCAGAAGACATCCCTCACCTGGGAGGTGCTGGTGCTGGTGGGCCACCGCGACCACCCCGCCGCGTCCGGCCCATGAGCCCCCCCCTTCAGCTGGTGGTCTGCGGCACCGACACCGACGTGGGCAAGACGGTGGTGAGCGCCCTGCTGGTGCAGGGGCTGGGGGCCCACTACTGGAAACCGGTCCAGAGCGGTCTGGAGGACGGCGGCGACAGCGGCCGGGTGCAGCAGCTGCTCGACCTGCCTGCCGAGCGGCTGTGGCCGGAGGCCTACCGGCTCACGGCCCCCGTGTCCCCCCACTGGGCGGCGGAGCGGGACGGCCTCAGCATCGATCCGGCCCGGCTGGCCCTGCCGGCCTGGGACGGGCCGCTGGTGGTGGAGACGGCGGGCGGTCTGCTGGTGCCCCTGCGGCGCGACTGGCTGCAGATCGATCAGATCGCCGGCTGGGGCCTGCCGGTGCTGCTGGTGGCCCGCAGCGGCCTGGGCACCCTCAACCACACCCTGCTCTCCCTGGAGGCCCTTGAGCGGCGTTCGATCCCCGTCCTCGGCCTGGTGCTCAACGGCGATCCCCACCTCGACAACCCCCGCACCCTGGCCGCCCTCGGCGGGGTGCCGGTGCTGGCGGAGCTGCCGACGCTGGATCCCCTCGACCGCGCGGGCCTGGAGCGGCAGTGGCAGCGCAGTGGCCTGGCCCGTAGCCTGCAGCCATGAGCCGGAAGCATCTGCTGGTGACTGGCGCCGTTGCCGCCATCTGTGCGGGCATCCTGGTGCTGTTCACCGACATCGAGACCAGCGTCACCCGCTGGGTCAACTGCGGGCCGCTGGCCACCGGGGCCGAACACCGTTCGGATGTATGCCGGTGAGTCCAAAGGGCGTGGACCGGCCCGGCTGGCATCCCCACCTCTGGCACCCCTTCACCCAGGTGGCGACGGCCGACCCGCCCCTGCGGGTGGTGCGCGGCGAGGGGGCCCTGCTCGAACTCGATGACGGCCGCCGGCTGATCGACGCCATCAGCAGCTGGTGGGTGACGCTGCATGGCCATGGGGAACCCAGCATCGCCGCCGCCATTGCCCGCCAGGCCCGCACCCTGGAGCAGGTGGGCTTCTCCGATTTCCGCCATCCGGCCGCCGAGCAGCTGGCCGAGCGCCTGGCCGCCTGCAGCGGACTGGAGCGGCTGTTCTTCTCCGACAATGGCTCCACGGCAGTGGAGGTGGCCCTGAAGATCGCCTGGCAGTGGTGGCGCAACCAAGGCGAACCCCGCCAGCAGCTGATCGCCTTCGAGGGGGCTTATCACGGCGACACCTTCGGCGCCATGGCGGTGGGGGAGCGCTCCCTGTTCTCGGCGCCCTTCGAGCCGTTGCTGTTCGCCGTGGCCCGGGCCCCCTGGCCCGCCACCTGGTGGGAGGACGACGGGGTGGAGGAACGGGAGGCCGCCGCCCTGGAGCGGCTGGAAAACCTGCTGCAGACCCCCACCGCGGCGGTGATCCTCGAACCGCTGCTGCAGGGGGCGGGCGGCATGGCCCTGGTGCGCGAATCGTTCCTGCGCCGGGTGGAGGCGCTGGTGCGCGCCAGCGGGGCCCTGCTGATCGCCGATGAGGTGATGACGGGCTTCGGCCGCAGCGGCCACCTGTTCGCCAGTGGCCGGGCCGGACTCCGCCCCGATCTGATGGCCCTCTCCAAGGGGCTCACGGGCGGCTTTCTGCCCATGGGGGTCACCCTGGCCCGGGACGCCATCTACGAGGGCTTCATCGGCACCGCACCGGGCCTGACCCTCTTCCACGGCCACAGCTTCACCGCCAACCCCCTGGGTTGCGCCGCCGCCCTGGCCAGCCTCGATCTGCTGCAGGAGCGCCCGGAGCGCCATCGGCAGTTCGAGGCCAGGCACCACCCCCATCTGGAGGCCCTGGCACGCCATCCCCTGGTGCGACGCCCGCGGCTACTGGGCAGCGTCGCCGCCTTCGAGGTGGCCACTGACACCCCCGGCTACCTCAATCCGGTCGGGCCGCAGCTGCAGCGGCAGGCCCTGGCCCGGGGCGTGTTCCTGCGGCCCCTGGGGCAGGTGGTCTACCTGCTGCCGCCCCTTTGCATCGACGACGACCAGCTGGCCCACTGCTACGCCGTCATCGAGGCCGCCCTCTCCAGCCTCTGAAGGGGTACGGCCTGCAGGAGCTCAGGGACCCGCCAGGATCGCCGCCTCCACATCGGCCCGCGAGAGTCCGTAGGGGAACTGCCGCGCCGTGGTGCGACCCTCCTGGTGCCAGCTCACCCGCAGTTCCTCCACCTCCATCTCAATGCGGGCGCTCCACTCGGGACGGTGCAGGTCCCAATGGGCGACGTTGGTCCGCGACTGGCTGGCGCCCAGCTGGCGCAGCCAGGCCTCCAGGGCGGGCAGGGGGTGGTTGTAGAGGGGGGTGGGCGCGGGAGGCAGGGTCACCATCGGATCGGCGGAGGCTGGCTGGGAGAGGGGGGTGAGGCGGCGGGCGGAAGCGGGGGCACGGCGACCGGCGGAGCCGCGGGGGACGAAGCCGTTTCAAGTTCGGCCCACCAGCTGGGCCAGGCCATCATTTCGGCGCCCCGCGCCCAGGCCACACCCAGCCCCAGCACCAGGCTGAGCACCAGGGCCAGGGCCAGCAGCAGCAGGGCGAACCATTCGCCGCCGGAGAGGGCCCGGCGCACCGACACCGGGCGCGCAACAGCCACCGACGGGGGACGCCGGACCGGGGAAGGGAGGGCGCTCTGGAGGAGGCTGGCGTCGTAGAGCCGCCGGGCGGCCGGATCACTCAGCACGGCATAGGCGTGGCGCAACTGGCGGAAGGCCACCTCGGCCTCGCTCGCCGGCAGGGCGGTGGTGTCGGGGTGGTAGCGCTTGCTGAGGCCCCGGAACGCCTGGCGCAGCTCCTGATCGGTGGCCGTGGGCTGCAGCTGCAGAACCTGGTAGTGAGTAGGGGAGGGCTTGGCTGTGGAGGACATGGTCCCAGAGGCGGCGGTGGCAGCCTGCCCGGCGTGAGGGATCCTAGGGAGAAGCACCACTGCCGTAGCGGATGGCCGCCAGCCCCGACCCCAGCGCCCCCCCCGATGCCGGCCTCTGGCAAGCGTTGGGCTGGACCCCCGACGACCACCAGCTCGCGGCCCTGGTGGCCCTGCAGGAGCAGCTGAGGCTCTGGAACGGCCGGGTCAACCTCACCCGCCTGGTGGAGGGGGACGATTTCTGGATCGCCCAGGTCTTCGACAGCCTCTGGCCCTGGGTGCCCCTGCTGAGCGCCCCCGGCGGCGTTCCCGACGGCCTGGAGCTGGTCGATGTGGGCACCGGAGGCGGTTTCCCCGGGCTGGCCCTGGCGATCGCCCTGCCCACGGCACGGGTCACCCTGGTGGATTCGGTGGGCCGCAAGCTGGAGGCGGTGCGGGCCATGGCCCGCAGCCTGGGGCTGGAGGAGGGGCGGCTGCGCCTGCGCTGCGAACGGGTCGAGCGCACCGGCCGCTCCCCGGACTGCCGCGGACGCTTCGATCGGGCCATGGCCCGCGCCGTGGCCAGCGCGCCGGTGGTGGCCGAATACCTGGTGCCCCTGCTGAAGCCGGACGGCCAGGCCCTGCTCTACCGGGGCCAGTGGGGAGCAGGCGACCAGCGCGACCTGGAGGCGGCCGTGGAGGTGCTGCGGGCAACGGTGGATCCGGCTTTGCGCCGCGACCTGCCGGCAGGCCGTGGGGTGCGCCACGGCCTGTGGCTGCGGCCGTCCGGCCGCTGCCCCGCCGCCTACCCCCGGGCCGTGGGGGTACCCCAGAAGACACCGATCGCGCCGGGGGCCATCACGCCCGGGGCCTAGGCCACCTGCAGGCGCTTCACCGCCTCGCCCCCCAGCCGCAGGCGCAGCCGCCGCAGCCGGTCGGGGATCTCGGCGGCCCAGGGGCTGGCCCCCAGCACCGCCCGCAGCTCGGCCTCGCTCACGGTGACGTCGAGGGCATCGGCGTTCTCCCCCGGGAACCAGTGCCCCCCCTGGCCCAGCAGGCCGTAGCGGGCCCGGCCGTAGGCCTCCAGATCCCAGGCCTCCAGCAGGTTGTGCAACCAGAGCAGCACCGGCAGATTGATGCGGCCGGGGGTGTCCTGCCAAGGAGGCAGGCCCCGGTCCCAGCTGGCCAGCCAGGTGTCCCCCAGGGCCCGGCGCCGGGCCTGCTCAAGCCGGGCCAGGATCGGCGGCAGGAGGTCCCCGGCCCGGGGCAGCAGCGCCACCGCCTCCATGTGCAGGGCCAGATCCTGCGGGCCGGCGGCGCCGACGCTGATCGTGTGGATGCCGGGCGCCGACAGGCAGAACAGGTCGTTGAAGACGATCGGATGCAGTGGCGCGCAGAGGTCGCAGAGGCGCTGCGAGGGGCTGTGCAGGTGGCCCCCCTTGTCGGTGGGGCTGATCACGAACACCCCCATGTCGTGGGCGGTGGCGGCCTCGATCGCGGGCAGATTCTGCTGACGGATGAAGTACCAGTGCAGGTTGATGTAATCGAACTGGTCGCTCGCGATCGCCTCCAGGATCAGGGGCAGCGGCGCATGGGTGGAGAAGCCCACATGGCCGATCCGGCCGTCCGCCTGCCAGCGGCGGGCCACCTCTCGGCAACCGCCGGGGCGCAGGGTCTGATGCAGCAGCTCAGGGGTGTTGAGACCGTGGATGGCCAGCAGGTCGACCCGGTCCCCGTTGCCCGTCAGGCCCAGCCGCTCGAAGCTGGTCTGCAGGTCGGCCTCGAAGGCGTCCGGGTCGGCGGCGGGGGGGACTTTGGTCTGCAGGACGCGCTGGGGATCCGGCAGCCGGGGGAGCAGCCAACCCAGCTGGCGCTCCGAGGTGCCGTAGTGACGGGCGGTTTCGATGTGGTGCAGGCCCGCCGCCATGGCGGCGTGGAGGGTGTCCTCCAGGCGCGCCTGGCTCTCGGCCTCCACCGCCTCGGCCGGCAGGTCGCTCCAGCTCTGCTGAAAGCGCATGCCCCCGAGGGAGAGCACCGGCATGGCCAGTCCCGTGCGGCCGAAACGCCGGGTGGGGATGGTCATCGCAACGGCGGGGCGGAGCGGGGCAGGGTGCGGCGGCGGCGGCCATGGGAGGGGAGCCCCAGGGGCTGGATCTCCTGCTCCTCGAGCTGAACCCTCAGGGCCGGCAACTGTTCGTAGGCCACCCAGTGGATGCAGTCCACAGGGCAGGTGTCGATCGCTTCCTGGATCCTCTCGGTGCTGTCCCCATCCTGACGAAGGGCCCGGGAGCGGCCCCAGTCGGGTTCGACCACGAAGGTGTTGCCGGCCACATGGGCGCAGTAGCGGCAGCCGATGCAGACGGCCTCATCGACCCAGACGGCCCGCTGACGCAGTGCTCCTCCGAGCACGGGCTCCAACCCCGTCGCCTCTGACTCAAGGGCTACCGCGGTGCGGAAGGCCAGGGCGGGATCGAGGCCGACGGAGGGGCCTGTCGCGCTCATGGCCTCAGCCGTCCCAGCGAGTCACCACCAGTTCGATGCTGCCGTCGAGGTGGCTGGTCTGCTCGCTCACCTGGAAGCCCTCCTCGGCAGTGCTGGCCAGGATGGTGCGCAGGGCGTAGCGCTGCGTGAGCCTGGCCAGGAAACGCTCCACCGGGATGGGCTGCTTCCAGAGCTCCAGGTCGGTGACGAGCTCGTAGCTGCCGCTTTCGGCGTTGAGGCGGAAACCGATGTCCACCCCATCGGCCTGGGGGATGGCCAGGTCGGCGGTCACCGTCTGGCCGCGATAGCCCCGCACCTGGCAGGAGGCCTCGGCAGGAGGGAGACCCAGGTCGCGGAGGGCTTCCACCAGGGCCTGACGATCACGCAGCTCGGTTTTGACGGTGCTGAAGTGTGACATGGGACAAAGGGAGGAGGAGGGGCGGTGGCTCAGGTGCCGTGGTGCTGGACGACCACCTGGGGGTCCTGGAGATCGAGGGGTTGGGGCTGGAACGCTTCCGAAGTGCTGCGTCGTTGCTGCACGCTGCCCAGCCGGGCCTCGATCCGCTCCGTGAGCCGGGAACAACCCTCGCCCTGTACCCCCTCCACGAGTTCCTCCACCCGTCCGTCAGGACGAATGCGGAATCGGATGGTGCGTTGGGCCATCCCGGATGGGCTGCACAGGTGAGATTGGGATCTTAACCGCGATTTCCGGTGACCGCGGTCGGAGGGATCGCCCCGGCGGCAGTAGTCCCTTCAGCTGATCAGGCCCTCATCCACCAGGGTCTGGAGCCGTTCGAGCACCTCGGGTTGCTCCAGCTGCTCCAGGGCCATCCGCGCTTCGTCCCGGACGGTGGAATCGCCGTCGTGCAGCATCGCGTGCAACAAGGCTTCCACCACGTCCTGCTGTCGCGGTTCCACCAGATCGGTGTAGAGGCGGCCCAGGGACCAGGCGCTGTTGCTGCGCACCGCAGGCTCGCTGTCGATGCGGAGGGTCAGGAGCAGCTGGGCGGCGGCGGGGTCGGCCTTGGCCACGCCGGTGGCGCCGGCATCGGCCAGGGAGCTGGCGGCCCACAGCCGGACGGCAGAGATGTCCATCTCCAGGGCCCGGATCAGGGGGTTGAGCACGGGGGCCTCGGGGTAGTTGCCCAGGCTCCAGGCCACGGCCTTGCGCACGTAGCCGTTGTCGTCGGCGCCCAGCAGGCCCAGCAGGGGCTCCACCGCCAGCGGGTGCGGGTTGCGCCCGAGGGCGTAGACGGCGCTCATGCGCACGATCGGGCAGCCGGCCTTCAGCAACGGCAGCAGCAGGGGAATGGCCCGGGGATCCCGGTGCTCGCAGAAGATGCGCAGCCCCTGCAGCCGCTCCTCACGCCCCCCCTTCAGCAGCTCAATGCCGAGGTCGCACTCGGCGGCCACATCGGAACTGGAGGGGGCGACGCTATCGATCTCATCGAGGGGATCGCCCAGCAGCTCCTGCGCCAGTTCCCGTGCCAGCACCTCCGGATCGAGGGCCAGCTCATGGGTGGTTTCGGGAAAGGGCAGGCCGTCTTCCGGCATGGAGCCATCCAGGTGAAGGCATCGTAAAAGCCGATTGGCCGCCCGATCGGCCCGGGGGCGCCGGATCAGCCCAGGGGCGCTGGGGCGGCCATGTCGCCGGGCAGCCAGATGCGGGCGCTGACGGCAAACAGGGCCAGGCCGAACAGCAGCACGATGGCGACGGGCAGGAGCGTGGAGCGCAGGAAGGACATGTGGGGCCGTGCGGCGGTGCTGGCTGCATTGTGGTCCGACCGGTCGCTTCTAGGGTTCGGCCACCTGCAAGCGGCCATGGCCACCAGTGCCTCCAGCAGCGTCCGCCCCTGGCGTCGCCTCCTGGCGGTGGCCGCCGAGGGGGTGGCCAGCGGCACTCCCTACATGGTGGGGACCAGGCTGCTGCAGGGCTGGCTCGCCGCCAGCCAGATCCCCCTGTCCCTGATCGGCCTGCTCGGGCTGGCGGAGCTGCCCTACACCCTGAAGATGGTCTGGGCTCCGGCCCTCGACCGCTGGCCCCTGCCCTGGCCGGACCGCCGACGCGGCTGGCTGCTGGTGCTTCAGTTCACCCTGGTGGGGGTGATCGGTGCGATGGCCCTGCTGAAGCCCTCCAGTGATCCGGCCAGTCTGACGGCGATCGGCCTGATGGCGGTGCTCCTGGCGATGGTCAGCGCCACCCAGGACATCGCCGTGGATGCCTATCGCACCGACCTGCTGCCCGAACTGGAGCGGGGCGCCGGGGCCGCCGCCTCCAACCTGGGTTACCGCGCGGCGATGCTGGCCGTGGGGGCCGGCGGTTTCATCCTGGCCGGTCGCTACGACTGGCCCCTGGCCTTTCTGTTCTCGGCCCTGCTGATGCTGGTGGTGGTGCCCTTCACCCTCACGGCGCCGCGCCTGCAACCCTTGGAGGTCCCGGTCAGCAGCCTGCGGCAGGCGGTGCTGGGCCCGGCGCGGGAGTTTCTGCACCGCAGCGGCGGCCCCAGGGCCGTGGCCCTGCTCACCCTGGTGCTGCTCTACCGCTGGCCCGACGGCCTGCTCAGCCTGATGGCGGTGCCGTTCCTGATCCAGAAGGGCTTCAGCCCGGAAGTGGTGGGGTCGGTGCTGGCGGGCTGGGGCATCGGCGCCACCATCGTCGGCACGCTGCTGGGGGGCCTGCTGTTCGGCCGACTGGGCATGAATCGCTCCCTGTGGCTGTTCGCCCTGGTGGGGG
This sequence comes from uncultured cyanobacterium, assembly GCA_903917565.1. Lineage (GTDB taxonomy): Bacteria > Cyanobacteriota > Cyanobacteriia > PCC-6307 > Cyanobiaceae > Cyanobium. Next base: position 218,920 of record CAIXBB010000038.1, read on the forward strand.
CGGCGGGCAACCTGGCCTACTGGGCCCTGGCCCGCTTCGACGGCGGCATGCCGGCCCTGCTGATGGCCGTAGCTCTGGAGAACATCGGTGGCGGCATGGTGGGCGCCGCCTTCGTGGCTTTGCTGATGAGCCTCTGCAACCCCCGCTTCTCAGCCACCCAGTACGCCCTGCTCTCCGGCGTCTACGCCCTGAGCCGTTCGCTCCTGGCGGCGCCCGCCGGGCTGGTGGCCGAACGCCTGGGCTGGCCGGGCTTCTTCCTGGCCACCACCGCCGCGGCCCTGCCGGCCTTCCTGCTGATGGTGCGGCTCACCCCCTGGAACGGCCAGGGCGTCCGCGGGGCCTATCTGGCGGAGCGCGACGCAGAAAACTCCCGCAGCAGCGGGACGTAGCAGGGCGAGCCCTCCACGGCGGCGCAGGAACAGGGCGCCGCAGAGCCCCAGAGAGGCCAGCGCCACAAGCAGGCCGGCGAAGGCAAGCACGGTGCCCGTCCGCTGGGCCGTGACCACGGCGATCAACCCGCAGGAGCCGTGAGGAGCCGGCGGCGCAGCTGGCCGCAGGCCGCATCCTGATCCAGGCCGCGGCTGGCCCGCACACTCACGGCGATGTGGCGCCGCTCCAGCTGGGCGCGGAAGGCTTCCACCGCCTCCGGGGCGGGGCGGCGGAAGTCCTCCTCGGCGATCGGGTTGTAGGCGATCAGGTTGACGTGGCTCTGGAAGCCCCGCAGCAGGCGGGCCAGGGCATCGGCCTGGCGGGGATGGTCGTTGAGGCCGCCCAGCAGGATGTACTCGAAGCTCACCCGACGGCCGGTGAGGGCCACGTAGTGGCGGCAGTCGTCGAGCAGCGCCTCCAGCGGGTAGGCGTGGGCGGTGGGGATCAGCTCCTCCCGCAGGCGCTGGTCGGGGGCATGGAGACTCACGGCCAGGGTGAACTGGGCCCGGCCCAGCCGCTCCAGGGCGCGCTCGGCCAGGGTGGGCAGGCTGCGGGGCACCCCCACCGTGCTGACGGTGATCTGGCGCTGGGCCATGCCCAGATCGCCGCAGAGGCAGGCGATGGCTTCGAGCACCGCCTCGGTGTTCAGGAGGGGTTCGCCCATGCCCATGAACACCACGTGGCTGGGGCGGCGGTCCATCGCTTCGCGCAGACTGAGCACCTGATCGACGATCTCATGCACTGCCAGGGAGCGCTGCAGACCCCCCTTGCCGGTGGCGCAGAAGCGGCAGCCCATGGGACAGCCCACCTGGCTGCTGACGCAGACCGTCAGCCGATCACCGCTGGGAATGCCGACGGTCTCGAGGCTGAGGCCATCGGCGGTGGCCAGCAGCAGTTTGGTGGTCCCGTCACGGGCGTCACTGCGGTGCAGCAGGGCCAGGCGGCCGACGGCGGTGCCGGCGGCCGCCAGCTGCTCGCGCCAGGCCTTCGGCAGCACCGTGATCTCCTCGAGGCTACGGGCTCCCCTGGCGTAGATCCAGTCATGCAGTTGCTTGCCACGAAAAGCGGGCTGGCCCTGGAGGCCCGCCCACTCCTGGAGGGCCGAAAGGCCCATCCCCAGCAGGGGAACGGGCTCCGCCATCAGGGCCAGATCAGCAGGCCGTGGCCCAGCTTCCACTCCACGGCCACCAGGGCGATGAAGCCGAGCATGGCAAGACGGCCGTTGAAACGCTCGGTGTGGGTGTGGAAGCCGAAGCGCGGCACCCGGCGTACCGGCACGGGGGTGGCGACGGCGGGATCAGTCATCGCTGAGCAGGCCCTCCTCCTGCAGACCCTCAAGGGCCGCCGGATCGGCGATCAGCTCCTCTTCGAGCCCCTCATCCGCCGTGGGACGGGCGAACGCCGCGAAGCCGCTGACGGCCGCCTCGATGCCGTGGCGGCTGCGGGTGGCCTCCAGATCCTCCTCGGAGGGGTCATCCAGCACGGCGGCGATGACCGCCGGGGCAGGCATCTCGACGGTGTAGTCGGGACGCAGGTTCTGATTGCGGCGGTAGCCGGCGGCCTCCTCCTCGAGGATGTCGGGGTGGGGTCCGGCCTCGGCGCGCAGCTCCTCCTCGAAGCCCCCGAAGCCGGTGCCGGCGGGGATCAGGCGGCCGATGATCACGTTCTCCTTGAGGCCCCGCAGCCAGTCGCTCTTGCCCTCGATCGCCGCTTCGGTGAGCACCCGGGTGGTCTCCTGGAAGGAGGCGGCCGAGATGAACGAATCGGTGTTGAGGGAGGCCTTGGTGATGCCCAGCAGCACGGGGGTGAACTCGGCAGGAGCCCCACCGGTGACGCCCATGGCGGAATTCACCTGCTCCACCTGGCGCAGCTCGATTAGTTCACCGGGGAGCAGGGTGGTGTCACCGGCATCCTCGATGCGGACCTTGCTGGTCATCTGGCGCACGATCACTTCGATGTGCTTGTCGCTGATCGACACCCCCTGCGACTTGTAGACGTTCTGCACTTCCGTGACCATGCGGAACTGCAGTTTGGAAATCGCCTCCTGGGCCGCCTCCATGGTGGGCTTGCGGCTGCGCAGATCCTCGAAGAAGCACTCCAGCAGTTCGTGGGGGTTGATCGGGCCGTCGGTGAGCATCTCACCGGCGCTCACCTGCTGGCCATCATTGACCATCACGTTGCGGCCCAGCAGGATCGGGTACTCGGTGATCACGTCATCGGTCTCGATCACCGACACGGTGATCGAATCGTCGTCTTCGCCCTGCTTGATCTGCACGGTGCCGCTCTTGCGGCAGAGCACCGCCGATTCCCGGGGCCGGCGGGCCTCCAGGAGTTCTTCGATGCGGGGCAGACCCTGCACGATGTCACCGGTTTTCTGGCGCTCGAACACCAGCAGGGCGAGGGCATCTCCGCGCTGCACGAGTTCACCATCACGGACGTGAAGCACCGAATCGGGTGACACCATGTAGGGCCGACCCAGACGGATGGTGAGGGTCTTGCCGTCGATGGCCTCCACCTGGCCGCAGCAAGGGGAGAGCACCCCGTCGGCGAGCAGGTCGCCGTCGACGATGCGATCGCCCACCGCCACCTTCGGGGCGGCCCCGCCCAGATCCAGGTTGCGGGTGTCATCGGCCCGCTCCACGATCAGGCGCCGGATCGGTTCACCGACAATCGGTTCGGGCAGTTGCACCACGCCGTTCTCCTTGCAGAGGATCTGGGTGGTGGCCACCACATCGCCGCGCTTGACGGCGATGCCGTCCTCCACCTGCAGCTCGGTGTGGGTGGAGCCGTGGCTGGCATCCGAGAGGGTGTCACGGCGCACCAGCAGGGTTTCCAGGATCACCAGTTGCAGGCGCTCGATGGTCTTGGCCCGCTTGTCGGCGACCACCTCCACATCCACCGTCATCTGGGGGGTGGTGTCAAAGGTTTCCAGGTTCAGCTGGGTGCGCAGCAACTCCACCCCTTCCACCGACTTGATCAGCTCTCCGTCCTTGAAGGTGAGGCGCTGGGTGGCCTTGAGCCCGAGGGAGGGTCCGCCGGTCTGCTTGACCGTGGAGAGTTCGGGAAGGTGGGCGGCATCGGGGATCGCGTACTCCTCGACGGGCCGCAGCAGCAGGGCGCCGCCCTCCGGGGTGTCGACCTTCTCGACGAACTTCATCGCCTCGGCCTTGAGACCCGGGGCGATCTCCTCGCCGGGGTTGACCATCTTGCCGTCCTCGCCATAGCGGCCGAGCACCTTGGCGTCGGAGACCAGGTGCAGCTCACCGGATCGGACAATGATCTCCCGCAGGATGTCGTTCTTCTGGGTGACGGTGACGATGCCCGCGGTCTGGCTGAAGATGTCCTTGACGACTTCCGTGCCGGCCTCGATCCACTGGCCGTCCTCGATCATCAGCAGGGAGATGTCCTTGTTGATCTCGTGGGTTTCCTGGGGTATCCACAGCAGGGTGCCGCCCTTGCTCACCTCGAAGCCGTGCTTGGCGGAACGGGCCTTCTTGATCGAGAGGCCGGGGGCGAACTTCACCATGCCGCCGGTCTGGGTGCGGAAGCGATCGTCGGTGAGTTCGGCGATCACCTCACCGGCACCGATCTTGGTGCCGGGCTGGGTCTTGACCAGGTAGCGGGTGTTGTCCTTGCCCTCCAGGTGCCAGCTTTCGCCTGTGTGGTTGGATTCGCCCACCAGCTTGCAGTCCTTGAGGGTGAGACTGGCGGTGACGATCTGCACCTCGCGGGAGTCGCCGGTGGACTCCCGCAGCCGCACGGCGCCGCCGTACTCGCTCTGCAGCCGGCTTTCAGCCAGGACATCGCCAGGGGTCACCGGCTTGTCGGTCTCCACCACCGGAAGGGCGTTGGGCGGCAGATTGTAGACGTCGCCGCTGAACACCCACAGGCGCCCCAGACGCTGGGCCTTGTGGGTGATGTTGCCCTGGCGGTCGGTGACCTCCCGGGGCTGGATCACATCCTCGAAACGCACCTGACCGGCCAGATCGCAGATGACATCTTTGGTGGCCTTCTCCACGCTCTTCTTCACCGCCGAACCCGAGGAGATCTGGGCCAGGATGATGTCGTTGGCGACGGGATCACCATCGGCCACGAAGAGAATCGAGCCGTTGGTGATGTCGATCTTCTGGATCTTGCCCTTGCCCGAAGGCTTGAGGGTGAGGGTGAAATCGGTTTCGGCCAGCTTGGCCTCCACACCATGGGGAGTGCGGTGGTCGCGCACGCGGGCCTTGGACCCGAACTCGACCACGCCGTCGACCAGGGAGCGCACCACGCCGGTTTCGGCCGTGGACACACCACCGGTGTGGAACGTACGCATGGTGAGCTGGGTGCCCGGTTCACCGATCGACTGGGCGGCGATGATGCCGACGGCTTCGCCCAGGTCGACAAGTTCGTTGTGGGCCAGGGCCCATCCATAGCACTTGCGGCAGACCGAGCGGGAGGCCTCGCAGGTGAGCGGTGAGCGCACCATCACAGTGGTGATCGCCGCTTTCTCGATGGCGGCCGCAAGGGCGGGGTCGATCTCACCGTCGCGATCGACGATGACGACTCCCTCACTGTCGACGACGGGCTGGGCCGCCAGACGGCCCACCAGCTTGGTGCCGAAGCGGCCGCGCTCGTCGGCGTTGATGGGGATGAAGCGGTGGGTGCCGCAATCCTCCTCACGCACGATCACGTCCTGGGCCACGTCCACCAGACGGCGGGTGAGGTAGCCGGAGTCGGCGGTACGCAGGGCCGTGTCCACCAGGCCCTTGCGGGCACCGTAGGAGGAGATCACGTACTCGGTGACCGTGAGGCCCTCGCGGAAGTTGGTGCGGATCGGCAGGTCGATGATCTCCCCCTGGGGGTTGGCCATCAGGCCGCGCATGCCCACCAGCTGACGCACCTGGGACATGTTCCCCCGGGCGCCGGAGTTGGCCATCATCCACACCGAATTGAGTGGATCGTTGTCGTTGAAGTTGCGGCGCACCGCCGCCACCAGCCGCTCGTTGGTTTCGGTCCAGGTGTCGATCACCTTGGTGTGGCGCTCCACCTCGGTGATCTCGCCCAGCCGGTAACGCTCCTCGGTGGCCGTGATCTGCTCCTCGGCCTCTTCCAGCAGAACAGCCTTGTCGCCGGGGATGCGCAGGTCGTCGACCGAGATCGACACCGCCGCCTGGGTGGCGTAGTGGAAGCCCAGGTCCTTCAGCTCGTCGGCCATCGCGGCGGTGGCGGCGGTGCCGTGGTGCTTGAAGGCCCAGGACACCAGGTTGCGCAGCGCCTTCTTGTCGATGATCCGGTTGCGGAACGGCGGCGCCTGCTTGCTCAGGGCGGAGGCCGCGAGTTCGGCGGCGGCTTCGGCGGCCGCCAGTTCGGCGGCGGCCTTGGCGCTCTTCTTGCTGATCTTCTTGGCGGGGGTGGCGGTCATGGCAGCGCGCGTTGGAAAAGGCTGGAGGGAATCGGAAGACGCAGGGCGCGGGGCTGGGCCCGGCCGGTGGAACTCAGGTGGCGGCCACGGCGTCGATGATGGTGTGGTTGATCACGACCCGACCCACGGTGGTCAGCAGGTAGCGGCTGATCAGGGCATCGTCCTCATCGAAGCGATCGCGGCGGAACTTCCACTGCTCGAAGCGGGTGCCGTCCGAGAGAGTGCCCTGCTGGGCGGGCTCGCTGTCCTCGTCGTCGCTCTCGACTTCCCCGTTGAAGCGGACCCAGACCCAGTCGTGCAGGGTGAGGTGCTTCTCCTCGAAGGCGGCGATCACGTCCTCGAGATCGGCGAAGGTGCGGGAGCGGTCGCCGAAGGCGGGCTGCACCTTCTCCCGGTCGACGGCGGTGAGGTAGTAGGCACCGAGCACCATGTCCTGGGACGGGGTGATGATCGGCTCGCCGGTAGCGGGGGAGAGCACGTTGTTGCTGGCCAGCATCAACATGCGGGCCTCGGTCTGGGCCTCGATCGCCAAAGGAACGTGCACAGCCATCTGGTCACCGTCGAAGTCGGCGTTGAAGGCGGGGCAGACCAGGGGATGGAGCTGGATGGCCCGGCCATCCACCAGCTTGGGCTCAAAGGCCTGAATCCCCAGACGGTGCAGGGTGGGGGCCCGGTTGAGCAGGATCGGGTGCCCTTCGATCACTTCCTGCAGTACCTGCATCACCTCGTCGTCGGCCCGCTGGATCAGCTTCTTGGCCGCCTTGATGTTGTTGACGATGTTCTGGCGGATGAGGCGATGGATCACGAACGGCTGGAACAGCTCGATCGCCATCTCCTTGGGCAGGCCGCACTGGTGCATCTTGAGCTTGGGGCCAACCACGATGACCGAACGGCCGGAGTAGTCAACCCGTTTGCCGAGCAGGTTCTGGCGGAAGCGGCCCTGTTTGCCCTCGATGATGTCGCTGAGCGACTTGAGGGCCCGATTGTTGGCTCCCACCACGGTGCGGCCCCGGCGGCCGTTATCGATCAGGGCGTCGACGGCCTCCTGCAGCATCCGCTTCTCGTTGCGGACGATGATCTCGGGGGCGAGGATCTCCTGGAGGCGTGCCAGGCGGTTGTTGCGGTTGATCACCCGCCGGTAGAGGTCGTTGAGATCGCTGGTGGCAAAGCGGCCGCCGTCGAGCTGCACCATGGGGCGCAGATCGGGGGGGATCACCGGGATCACATCCAGCACCATCCAGTCGGGACGGGCGTTGGTGGCGATGAAGTTGTCGATCACCCGCAGGCGCTTGATCAGCTTGGCCCGCTTCTGGCCCTTGGAGTTGTTGATGTCCTCCCGCAGCTGCTCAGCCTCCTTCTCGAGGTCGATGTCCTCGAGGAGCTGCTTGAGAGCTTCGGCACCGATACCCACGATGGGCTCGTTCTCGATCTCGGAATCTTCCGCGAAGATCTGGTCCTCGATCTCCAGCCACTCGTCTTCGGTCAGCAGCTGCTTGTAGGTGAGGTCCTTGTGGTCACCCTTGTCGAGCACCACATAGCAGTTGAAGTAGACGATCTGCTCCACATCCCGCAGGGGCATGTCGAGGAGGATCGCCACATAGCTGGGGATGCCCTTGAGGTACCAGACATGGGACACGGGGGCCGCCAGCTTGATGAAGCCCATGCGGTGGCGCCGCACCCGGCTCTCGGTGACTTCCACGCCGCAACGCTCGCAAACGATGCCGCGGTGCCGCACCCGCTTGTACTTGCCGCAATGGCATTCCCAATCCTTGGAGGGGCCGAAGATCTTCTCGCAGAAGAGCCCGTCCATCTCGGGCTTGAGGGTGCGGTAGTTGATCGTTTCCGGCTTGGTGACCTCACCCACCACCTGACCGTTGGGCAGCGTGCGCTGCCCCCACTGCATGATCCGCTCGGGGGAAGCGAGCGTGATCTTCACGTAGTCGAAGTGGTTTTCGGTGCGGAGGTTGCTGTTGGACATGGCGGAAACGCAGGGTGATCGAGAGAAGCGGAGAAATCAGAGCCGGTGAATCAAGCGATCAGTCATCGTCGTAATCCGCGACACCGAGGGATTCGTAGGTGGGACGGCTGGGGGTGCTGCGGCGGGGATTGACATCCTGCATCAGGTCGACTTCCTCACCGGCGTCGGTGTAGACGGCGATGTCGAGGCCGAGGGACTGCAGCTCCCGCATCAGCACCTTGAAGGACTCGGGCGTGCCCGGCCTGGGGATGGGCTTGCCCTTGACGATGGCGTTGAGGGCCTCGTTGCGGCCCTGCATGTCGTCGGACTTGACGGTGAGCAGTTCCTGCAGGGTGTAGGCGGCGCCGTAGGCCTCCAGGGCCCAAACCTCCATTTCCCCGAGTCGCTGGCCGCCCTGCTGGGCCTTGCCGCCCAGGGGCTGCTGGGTCACCAGGGAGTAGGGGCCGGTGGAGCGGGCGTGGATCTTGTCGTCCACCAGGTGCACCAGCTTGAGGATGTGGGCGTAGCCCACGGTCACCGGCTGGTCGAAGGGTTCGCCGCTGCGGCCGTCGATGAGCTGGATCTTGCCGGGGTTGGTGGGGTCGTAGACCCAATCCTTGCCGGGCAGCTTGGCGGCTTCCTCGAGGTAGGCCTGCACCGTCTGCTTCGACTTCTCGGGGCCGTACATCTCATCGAACGGCACCACCTTGACGCGGCAGTCGAGGTGGGACGCAGCCCAGCCCATCAGGCACTCAAACACCTGACCCACGTTCATCCGGCTCGGCACCCCCAGGGGGTTGAGCACGATGTCGATGGGGGTGCCGTCGGGTAGGTAGGGCATGTCCTCCCGGGGAAGGATGCGGCTGATGATGCCCTTGTTGCCGTGGCGGCCGGCCATCTTGTCGCCCACCTGGATCTTGCGGCGCTGGGCCACGTAGACCCGCACCACCATGTTCGCCCCCGGCGGCAGTTCGTCGCCCTGCTCGCGGGTGTAGATGCGCACGTCAACCACCCGGCCCCGCTCGGTGCTGGGCACCCGCAGGGAATTGTCGCGGACGTCGCGGGCCTTCTCGCCGAAGATGGCACGCAGCAGCTTCTCTTCCGGCGGCTGGTCGGATTCACCCTTGGGGGTCACCTTGCCCACCAGGATGTCGCCGGATTCGACGTAGGCCCCGATGCGGATGATGCCCATCTCGTCGAGGTGGCCCAGGCTCTCCTCAGCCACGTTCGGGATTTCCCGGGTGATCTCCTCGGGACCGAGCTTGGTCTGGCGGGCTTCGATCTCGTACTTCTCGATGTGCACCGAGGTGTAGAGGTCGTCCTGCACCAGCCTGTCGCTCACCAGGATGGCGTCCTCGTAGTTGTAGCCCTCCCAGGGCATGTAGGCGATCAACACGTTCTGCCCGAGGGCGATTTCGCCGCCTTCGCAGGCCGAGCCATTGGCCAGCACCTGGCCGGCGATCACCGGATCGCCCTGGCGCACGATCGGCCGCTGGTTGAGGCAGGTGTCCTGGTTGGAGCGCTGGTACTTCTGCAGGAAGTGGGTGTGATCCCGGCCCTGGTCGTCACGGATGACGATGGCGGTGGCATCGACGAAGGAGACGGTGCCGTTCACCTTGGTGATGGGCACCATGCCGGAGTCGCGCGCCACCTGGGTTTCCAGGCCCGTGCCCACCAGGGGCCGCTCGGGCCGCAGCAGGGGCACGGCCTGGCGCTGCATGTTGGAGCCCATCAGGGCCCGGTTGGCGTCGTCGTGCTCCAGGAAGGGGATCAAGGAGGTGGCCACCGAGATCACCTGCACCGGCGACAGCTGGACGTAGTCCACCTGCTCGGGGGGGACCTTCTCAAAGTCCTGGCGGTAGCGCACCGGCACCAGGTCGACGGTGATGCGGCCGGTGGCGTCGGTGGGCACGTCACCGGGGGCCACCCGGCATTCGTCCTCAAGGTCGGCGGAGAGGTAGAGGGGATCACCCTGCTTGAGCACGATGCCGTTCTCCACCCGCCAGAAGGGGGTTTCGATGAAGCCGTATTCGTTCACCCGGGCGTGGGTGGCGAGCGAACCGATCAGGCCGGCGTTGGGGCCTTCCGGCGTTTCGATCGGGCAGATCCGGCCGTAGTGGGAGGGGTGGATGTCGCGCACGGCGAAGCCGGCCCGCTCACGGGTGAGGCCGCCTGGGCCGAGGGCGCTGATGCGGCGCTTGTGGGTCAGCTCGGCCAGGGGGTTGGTCTGGTCCATGAACTGGCTCAGCTGGCTGGAGCCGAAGAACTCCTTCACCGCCGCCACAAGGGGCTTTGGGTTCACCAGCTGGGCGGGGGTGAGCGATTCGGTCTCGCCGACGGTCATCCGTTCCTTGATGATCCGCTCGAGGCGGTTCAGACCCACCCTCACCTGGTTCTGCAGCAGTTCGCCCACCGAACGCACGCGGCGGTTGCCCAGGTGGTCGATGTCATCGAGGCAGGCGCCGCCCACATCGAGCTCAAGGTTGATCAGGTAGTCGATCGTGGAAAGGACGTCCTCCGCGGTGAGGGTGCGCACCGCATCGGGGATGGTGAGACGCAGCTTCTTGTTGATCTTGTAGCGGCCCACCCGGCCCAGGTCGTAGCGCTTGGGATCGAAGAACCGGCTGTGAAGAAGCTGCTGGCCGCCACTCACCGAAGGCGGCTCACCCGGACGCAATTTCTTGTAGAGCTCCAGCAGGGCCTGGTCCTCGGAACTGATGCCCTCTTCGTTGGAGGCCTCGATCGACTTCTGGTAGTACTCCGGGTGACGCAGCTTGTCGAGCACGTCGTTGTCGGACAGGCCGATGGCCCGCATCAGCACGTGGGCGTTGATCTTGCGGGTCTTGTCGACGCGGACGTGCAGCAGGTCGTTCTTGTCGGTCTCGAACTTCAGCCAGGCCCCCCGGTTGGGGATCAGGCTGGCATTGAAGGTCTTGCGGCCGTTCTTGTCCTGTTCGTCCTTGAAGTAAACGCCCGGGCTGCGCACGATCTGGTTGACGATCACCCGCTCGGCGCCGTTGATGATGAAGGTTCCGCGCTCGGTCATCAGGGGGAGCTCCCCGATGAAGACCTCCTGCTCCTTGATCTCACCGGTCTCCTTGTTGACCAGACGGCAGGTGACATACATCTGAGAAGCGAAGGTCGCATCGCGACGCTTGGCCTCTTCGACGTCGTGGCGGGGGCGTTTCAGGCGATACTGATCGCCGATGAAATGCAGTTCCAGCTTGCCGGTGTAGTCGGTGATCGGAGAGAAGCTGTCCAGCTCTTCGATCAGGCCCTTCTCCAGGAACCATTTGAAGCTCGCCCTCTGTACCTCCACGAGATCGGGAAGGTAAGTGACGGTCTTGGCGACCTGGATCGCGCTGCTCATGCGGTGAACCTGCAGGAACGGTGGTAGTAGGGCGGACCTGGACGGGGAAAGACGATCGCTGCGAGACCTGCCTGGGGGAACCCGGTGACGGGCCATGCCAACAGGCGCCTAGCTTTGGCGTCCGCCCATGGGAATGGAACGAACGATCCAGCTGAAGCGCTTAAAGGGCTCGCTGCGATATTGCCGACTCGGTTGCCGACTCAATGGATGCCGTCGTGGACAAAAGGAGCGCTTCCGCTTCCAGGCCAATAAGACATCATACAACCTGGAGGGGCAGCCCAAACAGACGGGTGGCGTTCTCCGTGGTTGCCAACGCCACCTGCTCAAGCGTCTCCCCCCGAAGGTCGGCCACCCTGGCTGCGACAGCTGCCACGTAGGCGGGCTCATTGCGCTTGCCCCGGCGGGGCACCGGCGCCAGGAAGGGGCAGTCGGTTTCGACGAGATAGCGGTCCGCCGGCACCAGGCGGGCACAGGCGTGGATCGACTCGGCCTTGGCGAAGGTGACCGTGCCGCTGAAGCTGATGAACAGGCCAAGGTCAAGGAAGCCTTCCATCTCCTCGGGGGTGCCCCCCCAGCAGTGCATCACCCCACGGGGACAGGCGCCATGTTGCTCACGCCGGCGCAGCTCGGCGAGCATCGGTTCGGCCGCCTCCCTGCAGTGGATGATCACCGGCAGATCCATGGCCACCGCCAGATCCAGCTGGGGGCCCAGGGCCTCAAGCTGTTCATCCAGGTTCGTGGCCCGGAACAGATCCAGGCCCAGTTCACCGATGGCCACCACGCGGTCGTCAGCGCGGGCCGCGGCTTCCAGCACCGCGGCGGTGTCGCTGTGCCAGTGCTGGGTGTCGAGGGGATGAACTCCGACCGCATAACGCAGCTCCGGGAAGCGGTCGGCCAGGGCCCGGATCGCCGGAATCTCAGCCGGCTCCACGCAGGCATGCACCAGGGCCTTGACCCCTGCCTCACGCCACCGCTGCGACACCGCATCGAGATCCGCCTCAAAATTGCGGAAGACGATGTGGCAGTGGCTGTCCACCAGGGATGGAGCGGCCGGGGAGCTGGCGCCCATGGGGGTGGTGCTCAGGCGCCTGTGCTGCCATCGGGCGCCGGCTCAAGCACCTGCTTCACCGCCACGCTGAGCCGCGACTTCTGGTTGGCGCCGGTGTTGCGGTGCACGACCCCAACCTTGACCGCCTTGTCGATCTTGCTGAAGGCGGCGCTCATGCTGGCCTGTACGGCGGCCTTGGCCTCGTCTCCGGGCTGCTGGCCATAGGCACTGCAGGCGGTCAGGCAGCGCTTCATCAGGGTGCGCAGGGCGGACTTGTAGGTGCGGTTGCGCAGGCGATTGCGTTCGGCGATCTCGATGCGCTTCTTCGAAGACGTGTTATTGGCCACAGGCGTAGGGGCGCTGGCTCGGCAAACGAGGATCCTACCTCCTGGGGCCTGGCCATTCCCGGGCCCTAATTTCAAGGCAGCTCTCCGCCGCCCGCACCGACCCGTGGTCGCTTCCACCCCCTCCGGCAGCAGCCCAGCCAGTGCCGTCGCCGCGGCGCTGCCGCCGTTGCGGATCACCTGCCTCCGGGACGGACCGCTGGCCGGCGAACGGCTCGAAGCGATCGCCGCCCGCACCGAGGGCCCCCGGATGCACCAGGAGAAGGAGCAGGTCGCGGCGATCCTGGCCGAGGTACGCCAACGTGGCGATGGGGCCCTGCTGGAGTTCAGCGAGCGCTTCGATGGGCTGCGGCCCGATCCGCTGCGGGTGCCGCCCGAGCGCCTGGCCCAGGCCTGGCAGGCCTGCCCCGAATCCCTGCGCCGGGCCCTCGACCTGGCCCACGACCGGATCCTCGACTTCCATCGCCGCCAGAGGCCCGCGGACCTGGCGGTGGTTGGCCCCCACGGCGAACGGCTGGGACGCCGCTGGCGCCCGGTCCTGCGGGCGGGGATCTACGTCCCCGGCGGCCGGGCCTCCTACCCCAGCACCGTCCTGATGAATGCGATTCCTGCCCGGGTGGCCGGCGTGGAGCGGCTGGTGATGGTGACCCCGCCCGGCCCCGGCGGGGAGCCGAACGCCACTGTGCTGGCGGCTGCCCACCGAGCCGGGGTGGAGGAGGTCTACCGGGTGGGGGGTGCCCAGGCGATCGCGGCCCTGGCCTACGGCACAGAAACGATCCCCGCCGTCGATGTGATCAGCGGCCCCGGCAACCTCTACGTGACCCTGGCCAAGAAGGCGGTCTACGGCACGGTGGGCATCGATTCCCTCGCCGGCCCCAGCGAGGTGCTGGTGATCGCCGACCACACCGCCAGGCCCGCCCAGGTGGCCGCCGACCTGATGGCCCAGGCGGAGCACGATCCCCTGGCGGCCGCCATCCTGATCACCACCAGCGAGGAGCTGGCCGCCGCTCTGCCGGCCGCCATCGAAGCCCAGCTGGAGCGGCACCCCCGGGCCGCCATCACCCTGCAGGCCCTCAACGACTGGGGGCTGATCGTGGTCTGTGGCGACCTGGCCGAAGCGGCGGCCCTCAGCGACCGCTTCGCCCCGGAGCACCTCGAACTGCTGGTGGCGGATCCCGAAGCCCTGGCCGATCGGATCCGCCATGCCGGCGCCATCTTCCTCGGTCCCTGGTCGCCCGAGGCCGTTGGCGACTACCTGGCCGGCCCCAACCACACCCTGCCCACCTCAGGCACCGCCCGCTTCGCCGGCGCTCTGAGCGTCGAAACCTTCCTGCGACACACCAGCCTGATCCAGTTCAACCGGGCGGCCCTGGAAGCCACCGGCCCAGCGGTGGTGACCCTCGCCGAGAGCGAAGGGCTGCACAGCCACGCCGAGTCGGTGCGCCAGCGGCTATCGGCCGATTGAGGCGCTGCGATCAACGCCGGGGCAGATCCCGTACCCGGGGCTCGCCGTCGACGATTTCACCCACCAGCACCTGATCGACCAGGTTCACGAACAGGCCGTTCTCGAGCACGCCGGGGATGTTGTTGATCGTCGCCTCCAGGGCGACGGGGTCGCCGATGCCCCCCTCGAAGGCCGCGTCCAGCACCAGATTGCCCTGGTCGGTGACGACCGGACCGGCTTTGCGCACGGCCATGCGCAGCGCGACCGAACTGCCCAGGGCCGTGAGTTCATCCTGCACCTGGCGCCAGGCCCCAGGCAGCACCTCCACCGGCAGCAGGAAACCGAGGTTGAGGCGCTCCACCAGCTTGGTGGCGTCCACCACCACCACGAAGCGATCGGCCCGGCGGGCCACCAGCTTCTCCTGCACGTGGCAGGCCCCGCCCCCCTTGATCAGCTGGAAGGAGGGATCCACCTCGTCGGCGCCGTCGATGGCCAGATCGATACTCTTCACGGCGTTGAGGGCCATCAGCGGGATGCCCAGCTCGCCCGCCAGCACCTCCCCCTGGAAGGAGGTGGTGACGCCGACGATGCCCGTCAGCTCGCCCTGGAGCAGCTTGTGGCCCAGGGCACGGATCATCAGCGCGGCGGTGGAGCCTGAGCCGAGCCCCACCACCATGCCATCACGGATCTGATCCACCGCCGCCGTGGCCACGGCCTCCTTCATGCGGTCCTGAAGATCGGACATCGAGGTCTGCCAGAAATGGGGCAGACCCTAGCAAGGGAGACCTCCCTAGCCCGCCTGGGGCAGGGCCGCTGGCCGGATCGACAGCTGCAGCTCCCGCTGGCCCCGGACCACCCGAAGCGGCAGGGGTTGGCCCACCTGGGCCTGTTCCACCTGCTGCAACAGCGCCGAAGGGGTGTTCACCGGCTGGTCGGCGATGGCCACCACCAGATCGCCGCGGTGGAGCCCGGCCGCTTCGGCCGGACTTTCCGGCAGCACCCGCTGCACCAGGGCCCCATCCCGCTCGGGCAGCTGCAGCAGGGCATCGGGGTCCCTGTTGTTGTCACGGGCCATCCGGGCCGTGAGCGGCACCAGCTGGAGTCCGAGGTACGGGTGGACCACCGTGCCCCCGTCACCGAGCTGGTCCGCCACCCGCTTGGCCAGGTTGATGGGGATGGCGAAGCCCAGTCCCGCCCCCGGCCCCGACCGCACCAGGGTGTTGATGCCGATCACCTCACCGGCGGCGTTGATCAGGGGGCCCCCGGAGTTGCCGGGGTTGATGGCCGCGTCCGTCTGGATCAGGTCGAGGCGCTTGTCGGCGAAGCCAAGACTGTTGATGTCCCGGTGGAGGCTGCTCACGATCCCCAGGGTGACGGTGCGCTCCAGGCCATAGGGACTGCCCAGGGCGATGGCCCAGTCGCCCACCTCCAGGGCCTCGGAATCGCCCAGGGGAGCGGCGCTCAGGGGGACCTTCCCGGTGATGTGCACCACCGCAAGATCGGTGACCGGATCGCTGCCGATCACCGCGCCATCCAGCTGGCGGCCATCCGCCAGGGTCACGGTCACCCCGTCCACCTTGTCGACGACATGGGCATTGGTGAGCACCAGGGCGCGGCGCCCGTCGATGACCACCCCCGAACCCTGGCCCCGTTCGCGTGTGCTGCCGGAGGGGTCGCCGAACAGATCCCGTAGCAGGGGATCCAGCAGGGCGGGATCGAAGGGGGGCCTGGCCACATTGCGCTCGGTGTCGATCCGCACCACCGCCGGGCCCACCCGCCTGGCGGCGTCGGCCACGAAGCTGTGGGGGCTCAGGGCCGGGGCGGCCGCCTCGAGGGCGGCCGCGGGCAGGGGAATCGCGGCGAACGCCAGCAGCAGGGCAAGCAGCATCAGACCCCGCAGCCGCCGGAT
The DNA here is from genome assembly GCA_903917565.1 of uncultured cyanobacterium. Lineage (GTDB taxonomy): Bacteria > Cyanobacteriota > Cyanobacteriia > PCC-6307 > Cyanobiaceae > Cyanobium. The sequence continues at coordinate 234,828 of CAIXBB010000038.1, forward strand.
CAGGGAAGACAGGGGGAGGGAGCGTCGCATCAGCGGAGGCTAGGGCCGTCAAGCGGCGCCCAGCGCAGCAACCGCTGCCGCAGGACACCGTCCTCGCCGATGTGAAGCCAGCGCCCGCCGGGGTCTTGCGGACGTTCCAAGGGGCACCGCTGCACCGCTGGGAAGCTGCGCAGGGTGGAGGGACAGCCCAGCAGGGGAACCTCCGGTCGGCCCGGCAGCTCCCCTTGCCAGTGCTGGTGGACGTGGCCGAAGACCAGCCCCCGCAGGGCCGGCAGCGGCCGCAGCCCCTCCAGCAGGGCGTCGCCATCCCGCAGCCGGATGGCATCCATGACGGCATCGCCGATCGGCACCGGGGGATGGTGCACGGCCACCAGCAGGGGCAGGTCCCCGGCGGCTGGCCGTGCGGCCAGCTGGCGCTGCACCCAGCGAAGCTGGAGTGGGCCCAGCTCACCGGCAGTGTCGCCGCTGCGGTGGCTGTCGAGCAGCAGCAGCCAGCCGTTGCCGCAGCGCACCAGGGCCGGGGCGACCACGGCGCGGCGCCCCAGGGCGGCGCGCAACAGGGCGGGTTGGTCGTGGTTGCCCGCCAGCAGGGCCACCGGCACCGGGAGCGCCTGCAGCAGTTCCCCCAGGCGGACGTAACCGCCCCAGCTCTCGTCATCGCAGAGGTCGCCGCTGATCAGGAGCAGGTCGGGGGCCTCCCCGACCGACCGAAGCTGGCCGAGGGCCTCATTCAGTCCATGGCGGAGCAGGGCCACGGACGGACGGCCGTGGCAGCGGCCGGCGGGATCGGCGAGCAGATGGGGATCGCTCAGTTGAAGAATTCGCATGGGAGACCGCTCCGGCCGGCCCCGGGCAGGACCGCTCGACCTGAATCGGCTTAACTTTGCCCCCAGTCCTCCCCGAGGCCATGGCCACGATCCCTCCCGGCACAAGGCAGCGCTGCACCCTCTGCACGGTGGAGATCCAGGGGATGGCCGGAGGCAACGACCTCGTGCATTTCAGCCAGGGGGCTCCCGGCAGTCGCGCCAAGCTCTGGGCCCGGGTCTGCCAGTTCCTGCGCACGCCTGAGCAGTGCGGCCAGTGCCTCAACCAGGACCTCAGTCAACGGGGCGAGGTCAGCGCCAACGACTATTACGCGGAAGCGCCGGTCCTGGAGCTGCCAAGTCCCCCGGAGTCCGATCCTCTAGGGTGAAGGCATGCCCGCCGGGCATCACCCTTTTCCCGGATGACGTTCCCCCTGACAGGGGGCCGTTGCTGGTTGGGGGCAGTGAACACTGCAGCGCACGGCGGACCATCCCGCCCGCGGGAGTCCCTCTCCACGCCGCCTGTCCTTGCCCCATCCCCTCACCGACGACCTGGAGACGCTGGCCCGGCCGGTGGTTCAGGAGGCGCACCTGACGGTGCAGTCGGTGGAGGTGCTGGCCCACCGCATCCCCCTCACGGTCGTCGTGCGGGTGCAGAGGGCCGACGGCACCGACGTGAACCTCGACGAATGTGCCGCCGTCAGCGGTCCCCTCGCCGAGGTCCTCGAAGCGTCCGGACTGCTGACCATGGCCTATGTGCTGGAGGTGAGCAGCCCCGGCATCGGGGAGGAGCTCCTCACCGACAGGGATTTCGCCAGCTTCCGTGGCTTTCCTGTGGAGGTGGTGCGCCGGGAGGCCGGCGGAGCGGAGGTGCGCCGTACCGGCCTCCTGCTGGGCCGGGATGAGCAGGTGGTGCAGCTCAATGAGCGCGGCCGCATCCTGCGCCTACCCCGCGACGAAGTGCTGAGGGTGCGGCTCAGCGAAGCTCCGCCCGATTCCTGAGCCGCTCCGGCCCCCTTCCCTTTCTTCCTTCCCACCTGCCCCCGAGTTCATGGCCCTGGTTCTGCTCCCCGGTCTCAACAACCTGATCGAGGACATCAGTGACGAGAAGAAGCTGGCGCCCCAGGTGGTGGAGGCTGCCCTGCGGGAGGCGCTGCTGAAGGGCTACGAGCGCTACCGCCGCACCCTCTACCTGGGCATCAGCGAGGACCCCTTCGAGGAGGACTTCTTCAGCAACTTCGACGTGGCTCTCGATCTCGAGGAAGAGGGCTATCGGGTGCTGGCCAGCAAGATCATCGTCGAGGAGGTGGAAAGCGACGACCACCAGATCGCCATCGAAGAGGTGCGCCAGGTGGCCGAAGACGCCCAGATCGGCGACACGGTGGTGCTGGACGTGACGCCGGAGAAAGATGATTTCGGCCGGATGGCCGCCGCCACCACCAAGCAGGTGCTGGCCCAGAAGCTGCGGGACCAGCAGCGCCGCATGATTCAGGAGGAATTCGCCGACCTGGAGGATCCCGTGCTCACCGCCCGGGTGATCCGTTTCGAGCGCCAGAGCGTGATCATGGCCGTGAGCAGCGGCCTGGGCCGGCCGGAGGTGGAGGCGGAGCTGCCCCGCCGTGACCAGCTGCCCAACGACAACTACCGCGCCAACGCCACCTTCAAGGTGTTCCTCAAGGAGGTCAGCGAGGTGCCCCGTCGCGGTCCCCAGCTGTTCGTCTCCCGGGCCAATGCGGGCCTGGTGGTCTACCTGTTCGAGAACGAGGTGCCCGAGATCCAGGAGGGCTCGGTGCGCATCGTCGCCGTGGCCAGGGAAGCGAATCCCCCCTCCCGCGCCGTCGGCCCGCGCACCAAGGTCGCCGTCGACAGTGTGGAGCGGGAAGTGGATCCGGTGGGGGCCTGCATCGGCGCCCGTGGCTCCCGCATCCAGCAGGTGGTGAATGAGTTGCGGGGCGAGAAGATCGACGTGATCCGCTGGTCTCCGGATCCGGCCCAGTACCTGGCCAACTCCCTCAGCCCAGCGCGGGTGGAGATGGTCCGCCTGGTGGATCCCGAAGGTCACCATGCCCATGTGCTCGTGCCCCACGACCAGCTGAGCCTGGCCATCGGCCGGGAGGGTCAGAACGTGCGCCTGGCGGCCCGCCTCACCGGCTGGAAGATCGACATCAAGAACGCCCAGGAATACGACCAGGTCAGCGAGGACCAGACAGTGGCGACCCTGATCGCCCAGCGCCAGGAGGAGGAGGCCCTGCAGGCCGAAGCCGAGGCCCGTCTGGAGGCCGAACAGGCCACCCGCGCCGAGGAGGATGCCCGCCTGCGCGAGCTGTACCCCCTGCCGGAGGACGAGGAGTCCTATGGGCTGGAAGAGGGTCAGGAAGGTGCCCCTACCAACGAGCAGCCAGAAGATCAGACCGAAGACCAGGCCGGGGCCGTCGCCACCGACGAGCTCCCCGGCGAGGACGTCCGGTGACGTTGCCCGCGAGGCGCCCGGTGCTGCGCCGCTGCGTCTCCTGTCGCCGCCTGTGCGACCGCTCCCAGCTCTGGCGTGTGGTGCGTCAGGCCGACGGGACGGTGAGCCTGGATGGGGGCATGGGTCGCTCGGCCTACCTGTGCCCCGAGCCGAGTTGCCTGGAAGAAGCCCGCCGCCGCCGCCGCCTGCAGCGCGGCCTCCGCTGCGCCGTGAGCGATGCCATCATCGCCAGCCTCGAGGCACGTCTCGAGCGTTCGGCCCCGCAACCTCTGAGGCAAGATGAACCATGGTCGCCACGTGTGTGCGGCCCCGGGGTCCTTTCGGCCCCACCGTACGGAGACCTTTCTGAATGACCAGCAGCGGCAAAGTGAGAATCTACGAGCTGTCGAAGGACCTGGGCCTGGACAACAAGGACGTGCTCGATGCCGCCGAAAAGCTCTCCATTGCGGCCAAGAGCCACAGCAGCTCGATCAGTGACGACGAAGCCACTCGCATCCGCTCGCTGATCGGGGTGAACGTCGGCGGCCCGGCCCCGTCGCGGCCCGAACCTGCGGCGCCCACCCCCCCCGCCAAGGCGATCCTGGCGGTGAAGAAAGCTGCGCCGGTTCCCGTGGGTGCCCCCAGGGCCAGCGCCCCGCTCGCAGCACCGGCACCCGCCGCCCCGGCCCCACCGGCGAGCCGTCCTCCCGCACCACGGCCCGCAGCGGCGGCCACCTCCCCCGCCCCCGCCCGGCCCGAACCGCCTGCGGCGCGCCCCAGGCCGCCAGGTGCTCCTGCCCCGTCCCCGGCCCGGCCGAGGCCGGTGGAAGCCGGCAAGCCGGCCGTTCGTCCGCCCACGATCATGGGCAAACCATCCGCAGCGGCCCCAGCCCCGACGGCCACCCCACCCGGTCCCGGCGGCCCCTCGCCTCGCCCGGTCCCGGCGGCTCCTGCCCGCTCCGCCTCCGTGGCTCCACCGGCCAAACCCCTGGCGGCGCCGAAGCCCTCCGGTCCGGCCCCGGTGAATCGCACCTCCCAGCCCCCGGTGCGCGTCGGCTCGCCCCAGCGCCCCCCGGCCCCGGCCCCGGCCCCGGCCCCGGGCAGGCCCGTCCAGGGCGGAACGGGCACCACCCCCACACGACCCCCGGCCACCCGGCCCCAGCTCGTCGGCCGACCCCAGCCCGGCCAGGGCGGTGCCACCAGCAGCCGGCCCGCCCCACCGTCGGCCCGTCCCCAGCGTCCCGGCACCCCCGCGCCGATCCGACCCGGCAGCGCCGGCACCAGGGCCGGCGCCACCCCTGGCCGGCCCGGCCCCACCGCGCTTGAGCTGGTCGGCAAGCCGATCCGCCGCGATTCGGCGGGTCCCGGCACCACCGCCGCGGGGCGTCCGGCCGCCCCCGGCCGCCCGGGCATCCCGGCTGGCATGCGCAAGCCGATGGCTCCTGGCGAGCTGATGCAGCTCCAGAAGCCCACTGGGCGTCCCACCGCCCCGCCGCCGCGACGGCCCGACAGGAGCGAGGGCGGCACCGAAACCGGAGGGGACACCGAGGGCGTGACGCGCCCCGCCGCCACCCCGCCGGCGGCCCCCCGTCGCCCAGGATTCCGCCCGCCCACACCGGCCGGCACCCGTGCCCCTGGCGCACGGCGGCCCGACTGGGACGACAGCGCCAAGCTCGAAGCCCTGCGCAGCCGCACGCCCCAGAAGCAGCGCCAGAAGGTTCACATCATCGGCGAAAACGATGATGCCCTCACCGCCGAAACCGGTGGCTACGCAGGCGAGCAGGAAGCCCTGGTGCTTCAGGCCAGCCTGGCCCGGCCGGCCAAACCCCGCACCCCCGGCGGCGCCCAGGCCAAACCCACCGTGGCGGTGCGCAAACGCAAGAAAGAGACCACCCGCCAGCGGCAGCGGCGCCGTGCCATGGAACTCCGGGCGTCCCGCGAAGCCAAGGCCCAGCGTCCCGAGATGCTGATCGTGCCCGAGGGCAATCTCACGGTGCAGGAACTGGCCGACCGACTCGGGGTGGAGAGCTCCGAGATCATCAAATCCCTCTTCTTCAAGGGGATCATCGCCACCGTCACCCAGACCCTCGATCTGCACACGATCGAGACGGTTTCGGAGGAGTTCGGTGTGCCCGTGCTCCAGGACGACATCGAAGCCGCGGCCAAGAAGACCGTGGAGATGATCGAGGACAGCGACCTGGCACACCTGATCCGCCGGCCCCCGGTGGTGACCGTGATGGGTCACGTCGATCACGGCAAGACAAGCCTGCTGGATGCCATCCGCAAGACGCGGGTGGCGGCGGGCGAAGCCGGCGGCATCACCCAGCACATCGGCGCCTACCAGGTGGATGTGCCCCACGGTGACGAACACCGCAAGATCACCTTCCTCGACACGCCGGGCCACGAGGCGTTCACGGCCATGCGGGCCCGCGGCACCAAGGTCACCGACGTGGCGGTGCTGGTAGTGGCCGCCGACGACGGCGTCCGCCCCCAGACCCTGGAGGCGATCAGCCACGCCCGCGCCGCCGAGGTGCCGATCGTTGTGGCCATCAACAAGATCGACAAGGAAGGGGCCCAGCCCGAGCGGGTCAAACAGGAGCTCTCTGGCCTCGATCTGGTGGCCGAGGACTGGGGCGGCACCACCGTGATGGTCCCCGTGAGCGCCATCAAGGGCGAAAACATCGACAAGCTGCTGGAGATGATCCTGCTGGTCACCGAAGTGGAGGACCTGCAGGCCAACCCCGACCGGATGGCCCGGGGCACGGTGATCGAGGCCCACCTTGACAAGGCCAAGGGTCCGGTGGCCACCCTGCTGATCCAGAACGGCACCCTCAAGGCCGGTGACGTGCTGGCGGCCGGTCCGATTCTCGGCAAGGTGCGCGCCATGGTCGATGACACCGGCAAACGGGTCAAGCAGGCCGGCCCCTCCAGCGCCGTGGAAGCCCTCGGGTTCAGCGAGGTGCCCACCGCCGGCGATGAGTTCGAGGTCTACATCGATGAGAAGAGCGCCCGGGCGGTCGTCGGCGACCGGGCCAACGAGGCCCGGGCCACCCGCCTGGCCCAGCAGATGGCCTCCAGGAGAGTGTCCCTGGCCTCGATGTCGGGCCAGGCCAGCGAAGGCGAGCTGAAGGAGCTCAACCTCATCCTCAAGGCCGATGTCCAGGGCAGCGTGGAGGCGATCCTCGGATCCCTCGAGCAGCTACCCCAGGAGGAGGTTCAGGTGCGCGTGCTGCTGTCGGCGCCTGGCGAGATCACCGAAACCGATGTGGATCTGGCCGCCGCCTCAGGCGCCGTGATCGTGGGCTTCAACACCTCGATGGCTTCCGGTGCCAAGCGTGCCGCCGATGCCACCGGCGTGGACGTGCGCGATTACGACGTCATCTACAAGCTCCTGGAGGACATCCAGATGGCCATGGAGGGCCTGCTGGAGCCGGAGCTGGTGGAGGAGAACCTGGGCGAGGCGGAAGTGCGGGCCGTGTTCACCATTGGCAAGAGCGCCGTGGCCGGTTGCTATGTCACCAACGGCAAGCTGCAGCGCAACTGCCGCATCCGCGTGCACCGCGGCAAGGAGCTCGTCTACGAAGGCGATCTCGATTCGCTGCGTCGCAACAAGGACGACGTCAAGGAGGTGGCCACCGGCTTCGAGTGCGGCCTCGGCTGCGATCGGTTCACCGGCTGGCAGGAGCGGGATAGGGTCGAGGCCTTCAAGCTGGTCACCCAGCGCCGGACCCTCAGCACCTGATCCCGTGACGCCCCGCAGCGAGCCGCTGCTCTGGCTTCAGCTGATTGCCGTCGGGGTGTTGCCGCTGGAGGCCCTGCTGCTGTTGCTCTTGCTCGCCGGCAGCGACCCCGGCCCCCTGCCGGGGCTGGAGAGACTGCTCTGCTGGGCCATCGGCGCCCTGGCGCCGTCCCTGCTTCTGGTGCGTCGCCCCGCCGACGTCTGGTCGTTGCTGCTGCTGCAGACCCCCCTGCGAGCTCGTAGGGAGCTGCAGCGCCGGCTCAGTCGCCTCCAGGCCACCCCAGCTCTGGCGCTGGCCACGGCAGGCGGTGCCGCCCTCGGCCTTCCCCTGCTGTGGTGGATCGACCGCCAGGCGGCCGTGGCCTCCCCCTTCTCGCCCTTCGCCTCCTCCCCGCGCCTGGTGGCCCTGCTGCTGGCGGCGGTGCTGCTGGCGGTGATGCTGTGGCAGTGGCAACAGCTGATCCAGTCCCTCTGGCTGCTCAGTCGCAACGCCGAGACCGTGGCCAGCACCCCGCCGCTCACCCTGGCGGAACTGGAGCAGCAACGTCTCTGCCTGGGCCTGCCACTGCTGCTACTGGAGCCCCTGAAGCTGCCGGAGCCCTCAGCCGTTGAGCCGGTTGCGGTCGAGCCAGAGCAGCCCACCGAAGAGGCCAAGGGCTCCGATCTGGATCAGCAGGTCCCCTGAGGCCACCTCCGAGCCGGCCGAGGCACGCATCACCATGGTCGCCAGCCCCAGCCCGGCGGAGGCCACAAGAGCGAACCACAGCGCCCGCCGCAGCCCCCGCCAGGGGGTCCTGGCCTCTTGCAGCAGACGCTGGCGTAGCTCAGGATCCAGGGATCTCTTCGGGTCAGATCCCATGGAATGGCGCGCAGCGGGGGTCGATCCGGTGAATGCTAATTTCTTGGCCGATGCCGGTGTAGCTCAGGGGTAGAGCAACTGATTCGTAATCAGTAGGTCGTCGGTTCAAATCCGATCACCGGCTTCTCCGCTCACCCCCCTCGATCGGTTTCCGTGCGGCTCAGTCGCTGGCGATACTGGAGCCATGGATGATCTGAGGGTGCGGCACGAGCGGCTGGTGGACATTCACCACGGGGCGCTGAGCGAGGCTGCCGAACGTCTGCTGGCGGAAGCGACCTGGTCGCTGGCCACCACGGCCCTGCTGCTGGCGGCAGAGGGCACGGACCGAAGCCGTGTGGTGGCGGTGGGTGACCTCGGCCGCTGGATCGACCATCTCGGGCCGGATCTGGACAGCTTCGTGAGGCTGCGACGCCAAGGTGTCGGGACCGAAGAGGCCTATGCCAGATGCCACGCCCTGGAAGGGGATACCTTCCTGAGCGCCTGGCAGGCTCTCCAGGGAAAACTTCCCCTGGTGAGCCACGACGATCTCAACGGCTTCGCCGTTCTGTCCCAGCAGGGGTTCTCCAGAACTCCCCGAAACATGCTCGTGGTGGTGAACTGGAGCAATCAGGTGACCGCATTCCTGGTGGCTTGTGATCGACTGAGGCGGGAGAAACAACGTCCGTCAGCCTGAGCAGAAACCTTCCAAGGGAATGACTTCTGGCCGGAGGCTCGCTCTCTGTCAGAGTCAGTCGTCGTCCTCGGAGGATCCGGCGGGAATCAGGCGGATCTGCTTGCGGCCGAGCTTGATCTCGAATTCATCGCCTGGCTGCAGATCGAGCATGGCGGTGTAGGCCTTCCCGACCAGAAGATTGCCGTTGCCCTGGACGGTGGCCACGTAGCTGAGTTTGCGGCCACCTTTGGACGCACCTTTGCCACCGCCTTCGCCCAGGCTGACACCCTTGGCTTCCAGCAGTGCCTCATAAAAAGCCGTGAAATTCAGACGCTCGGCCCCATCCTTTTTGGTGCTGACGTAGCCGCAACCACGCACCAGGTCAGATTTCGAGACATCGCCCAGCTCCTTGACCTTGGCCAGGAGATCAGAACCGGTGAGCATGGGGAGCAAAAAAACTTTTCAAGTCGCATCATAAAGGTTTATCCGCTTGTCGTCATTAGACGAACTGCCGATAAACCCAGAGACCAACTCACGGCTGTACCGGCGCTGGGCTTGACCCAGGGCAGGGGCCCAGCCCCCATCCAGGTGCTCAGCACAACGCGACGGGCCATTCCACCTTGACCACGTCGAAACCATCTCCACCGAGGCGATTCAGCTCACCGGCGGCGCGCAGGGCAGCTTCACGGGTATGGAACAGATAGGCCGACATCGGATGGCTCACATCCCCCAGGCCCTGGTCGTCGGGGCGGATCGAGACGTACGAGCCATCGGAGAGACGCTGCAGCACATAGCGCTCGGCCTGGGTGCACTCCAGGGGATGCGCTGGATCGATCTCGGGTGCCCAGAAATGCATCACAACCCCTGTGAGTGGCTTCTCTGGCCTAATCCAGCCGAGCCGCCAGCCGCCAGGTGGCGCCACATGTCGTTGCAACCTGCCAACCCCGCGTGGTCACGTCTGATTGCCGCCGAAGTCATCGGCGTAGCCCTGATAAGGGTCGAACTCATTCCAGCCGGGACTGGCGTTCTGGAGCAGTCCGTAGCGGGCATCGACGTCATTCATCAGAGTGTTGCCCGTGGGAACCGTGTCGCAGGTGATCGAACCATCGGCACCGGTGACGCAATTCTCGAACTGCACGTTCGCCAGAACCTTTCCTGCTCCTCCCATCAGAGAAAGCAACAGGCCAGCGGCCATGGAGAGGGCGAAGCGTGCTGTGGACAGCCTCGAAGCCTCACGGGGTTGCTGTTCTTTGGCCATCACTGGGGAGCATCTGCTGGGATGATGGCACCGCTTCAACACCCGCACCCATGTACACCGATTGGACCGCTGTGATCCTGCTGCTGCTCACGGCCGCACCTCTGGCGGCTGTGGTGGCCACCACAGCCTTCTTCATCTGGCGGCGGAAACGGACCTCGCGGTGACCCTCCGGAAGAACAGCTCCCCACCTTCCATCCTCGGTGCGTTCCCCTGGCCAAGGCAATCGAGACAAGTGCGGTAACGCTGATCATCAATCCTCAGCAGGCCGCTCCCGCCACACTGGGGACATCGGCACGGTGCAAGGGAATGGCCCCTTGAATCGGAGGAAGGAACCTGGAGAGACATGGCCAGCTGGCAAAGGATTGTCCTGATCTCCTCACTGTGCCTGGCCAAGACCCCTTGAATCCCGAAATCTTCCTTAAGGCTTTTTAGTCTGGGCCCGCTCCAGGTGCAAACAGGCCTCAAGGGCCTCCGGGGACAGGCTGTCCGCCAGCTCCCGGGCACTGAGACGGCTGCCCGGCGGCACCAGCTCCAGACTAGAAGCCAGGCAACCGATCACCGCCGGGGCGTCCATGCCTCGGCTGCGCAGTCCGGCCAGACCATCGGCCCCTTCCCGTTTGCTCAGCCGCTCGCCCCGGCCGTCCCGCCAGAGGGGCACGTGGGCATAGGCCGGCGGAGGGGCTCCGAGGGCGGCCATCACAGCCACCTGGGCGCCGGTGGAGGGCCAGAGATCATCCCCTCGAACGACCTCGCTGATGCCCATCAGCAGCTCGTCGACGGCGGTGGCCAGGTGGTAGGCCACCACACCATCGGCCCGCCGCAGCACCACGTCCCCCACCGCGGCGGGGACGTCCTGGCCGCCGGGCTCCAGACGCAGGCGCCAGCTGGGCAGGCGACCGGCCTGGGGGCCCCACAGGGGCGCTCGATCCCGGCAGTACCCCGGATAGACCGCCAAAGCCCCGTGGGGCGCCGAAACATCGGCCAGAAGTCGCCTGCTGCAGCGGCAGGGGTAGAGGTGGCCGGCCTTGCGCAGGGCCGACAGGACAGTGGCGTAGACGCCGCGATGGTCGCTCTGGCGCACCACCGGACCATCCCAGTCGAGACCGAGCCAGTGAAGGTCCTCAAGGATCAAGGCCTCGGCACCTGCCCGGTTGCGGGGACCGTCGAGATCATCGATGCGCAGCAACCATTGCCCGTCCCTCAGCTGGGCTTCAAGCCAGCTGAGGAGGGCAGTGCGGAGGTTGCCCCGGTGCAGCGGGCCGGTGGGGGAGGGGGCGAAGCGGGTGGTGTATCCCAGGCTTCGCTGGCGCAGACCCGACGCCAGCCGATTCTGGAGATGGAGGGGGAGGCGCAAAGCCGGGGCACCGGCGGCCGCTGCCATGGCCAGAGGGCGGCTGGCGCGGATCAGCCCTGAACCTTGTCCTTGAAGAGCTTGCCGGCGGTGAAGGCTGGCACGCGCTTGGCGGGGATCTTGATCTTCTCGCCGGTCTTGGGGTTCAGACCCTGACGGGCGGAACGCTCCCGGGGCTCGAAGGAACCGAAGCCGAGGATGGACACCTTCTTGCCCTCGACCACCGAATCAACGATGGTTTCGATGGCGGCATCGACCACGAGGGAGACGTCGGTCTTGGTGAGCTCCGTGCGGGCAGCCACGATGTTGACGAGATCAGCTTTGTTCATTGTTCGGGAGAAGCCTCCGGATAGGTGGCGATGGCGGGGTTCGGGACGTCGAGTGATGGAGGCGAATCGGAAGTCCCCGACCGCCCGATGCGCTCAGCGCGCCAATCGTATGGGTCTTGCGGCAGGGCCGCAACCAGAAAAGTCCACTCATGACAGCGGTTTGGGGGTCATGGTCCCGCAGGCTGCCGGAGGGCCAGGGCCTCCAGATCCAGACCCCACAGCTGGGCGGCGCCCTGCTCCACCAGCTTCGGGCCCCTCAGCGCCCCCAGTCCGGCGCCGCTGGCGATCCAGTCGGGGGACCCGGCCGGGAGCCACTGACGCAGGCGTTCCACGCTGCGGAGCTGGCGTCCCCAGTGAAAGGTGCCCCGCTGGCGCAGGGGAGAGACCCGGGCCGGTGCCACCGGAACCAGCAGTCGGCCGCAGAACAGCCCGTCCTGGCCCGCGCCCCCCACCGGGGAGACATGCACGACACAGGCCCCCGGGGAGGGCCCGGGCGTCCAGAGCATCCGCACGTCAGCTCCGAGCCGGTGCTCGCTGGCGAAGCTGTGCAGGGGAGTCACACCGGGCAGGAGATAGGCCTCCTGCTCCTGCACCAGAACCGGCCATCCCAGAGCCTGCTGCAGGCGGCGGCAGCGGCCATGGCCGTCGCGGCCGGTGAGCAGGATCCAGGCCCGGGCCTCTTGGCTCTCACCAGTCCGATGGCGGGGGCGGTCGGCCAGGAACCGCAGGTTGGCCCTGGTGAAGGCGGGGCAGTCGATGAGGAGGTCGGCGCCGGCGGCCTCAAGCAGCCAGGCGCTGCCCCCCTGGCTCTCCCGACTGGGCGCGAACAGCCACAACCCCGGACCCACCCGCAGGGGCGGTCGGCCTTCTTCGGACGGCAGCAGGGAGGCGTCGGCTGTGGCCATGGCCCCATTGAACCCCCGGAGGCAGGGTCTGGAGGCAGCGTCCGGGGGCCCGACGTACCCTTGGGGGCAACCCAGGCCAGTGTTTTGTCGGCGACCCGGATCGGACATCCCTGGCCACTGGGGGCCTCCGTCACCCGCCGGGGCGTCAATTTCTCCGTGGTGGCCCCCCTGGCCACGCGCATCGAACTGCTTATCTTCGCCGACGGTGAGGCCCGGGAGCCCCTGGAGGTGATTGACCTCGACCCCTGCCACCGCTCAGGCGAGCACTGGCATGTGGAGGTGGAGGGCCTGGGCCTCGGCTGCTGTTACGGCTACCGCGTCTTCGGCCCGATCCAGCCCGGCAGCCACGGCTTCAATCCCTCCAAGGTGCTGCTCGACCCCTGCGCCAGGGCGATCACCGGCTGGGACGGCTACAAGCGGGGCGCCGCCGTCGGCGCCGTCCCCAACGCCTCCGCCTGCCTCAAGGGGGTGGTCACCGAAAGGGACAGGTTCGACTTCGACGCCGCCCCCCGGCCGCGCCATTCCTGGCAGAAGAGCGTCATCTATGAACTGCACGTAGGCGGCTTCACCCGGGGCAACGGCTGCCCGGTGCCGGCGGAACGCCAGGGAACCCTGCTGGGACTGATCGACACTCTGCCCTACCTGCAGGAGATGGGGGTGACGGCCATCGAGCTGTTGCCGGTGATGGCTTTCGATCCCCAGGATGCCCCCAACGGACGCTTCAACCACTGGGGCTACAGCCCCGTGAGCTGGATGGCCCCCCACCCGGCCTACCTGGTGGCCAGCGATCCTCTGCAGGGCCGGCAGGAGGTGCGCCAACTGGTGACCGCCTGCCATCAGGCCGGCCTCGAGGTGATTCTGGATGTGGTCTACAACCACACCAGCGAAGGCAACCAACAGGGCCCCACCCTGAGCTGGCGGGGATTCGGCGACTCCCTCTACTACCACCAGACCGCCAAGGGTGACTACCTCGACGTGAGCGGCTGCGGCAACACGATCGCCGCCAACCGCCCCCTGGTGCGGCGTCTGATCCTGGAGTCCCTGCGGTGCTGGAGCACGGAGCTGGGGATCGACGGCTTCCGCTTCGACCTGGGCATCGCCCTGACCCGTGGCGAAGCGCTCGCTCCCCTGGATGCGCCCCCCCTGTTCGAGGAGATGGAGGCGGATCCTGATCTGAGCGATCTGAAGGTGGTGAGCGAACCGTGGGACTGCGGCGGCCTCTACCGGCTCGCCGACTTCCCCGCCCGGCGGGTGGCCAGCTGGAATGGGCGCTTCCGAGACGATGTGCGCCGCTTCTGGAAAGGGGACGACCGCAGCACCTGGAGCCTGAGTCAGCGGCTGTCAGGCAACCCGGATCTGTTCAACGGTCAACCGTCTCCGGTGGGACGCACGATCAATTTCCTCACCGCCCACGACGGTTTCACCCTGGCGGACCTGGTCAGCTTCGACCGCAAGCACAACCTGGCCAACGGTGAGAACGACCGCGACGGGGACAACCACAACAACAGCTGGAACCACGGCGTGGAGGGGCCCTGCACCGACCCGGAGGTGCAGGGCCTGCGTGACCGGCAGCTGCGCAACCTGCTGGCCTCCCTCGTGCTGGCCCCCGGGGTGCCCATGCTGCTGATGGGGGATGAGGTGCGCCGCAGCCAGGGGGGGAACAACAACACCTGGTGCCAGAACAACCCCCTGGGCTGGATGCACTGGCAGCCGGACGAGGGGGACCTGGCGCTGCGTCGTTTCCTGAGGCGCCTGATCCAGCTGCGTCAGCGGCTTGCCCACCTGCTCAACCAGGAGCTCCCCCCCACCAGCAGTGGGCAGGTCAGGGGTGCAGGAAGCCTGCCTCTCTGGCGGGAGTGGCACGGACTCGAACTGGGCAAGCCGGACTGGGCCAGCTGGTCCCACTGTCTGGCCTGGAGCCTCCACGACGTCAGCATCGGCCCCCTGATCTGGTGTGGGATGAACGCCTACCACCAGCCGTTGCAGTTCGCGTTGCCGCCCCAACCGGCCGGCTGGCGGCGGGTCATCGACACGGCCATTCCCGGCGACCACGACCTGCCGGCGACGCCCGAACCCTGGTTACCGGCGACCGCCCCCCTGGAGAGCCGCAGCCTGATGCTGCTGGTGGCGACACCCCTGCTCGAGGACCTGGCTGCCCCAGGCGAAAAAGAAGCGGGCGGCGGGAATCGAACCCGCATCATCAGCTTGGAAGGCTGAGGTTTTGCCACTAAACTACGCCCGCGGCAGTACAGAAGTACTGGAGCTGGTTCCCTGGAACCGGCTGCAGCATTATGACCTGCACCGACCTATCCAGATCGGCCGGCCAACAGGACGACCACCACCGGAGCGCCTCCAGGTTTGACCTCCCCCACGCCGTCCACCCCGCCGCCGTCAGCGCCCAACCTGCCGACGGATGCCGTGGATACGGCGGACCTTCCATCCGGTGAGCGCCGCCGGGTGCTCCTGGCCTACGGCATGGGGGACGCCGGCACGGGGATGGCCGCCTCCCTGATCGGCTTCTATCTGTTCATTTTCTACACCTCGGCGGCGGGGCTGCCCGCCTGGATGGCCGGCCTGGTGCTGATGACGGCCAGGCTCTGGGATGCCATCAACGACCCGATCGTGGGCTGGCTGAGCGACAAGACGCGTTCGCCCTGGGGGCCCCGGCTGCCCTGGATCCTCGGCAGCGCCGTGCCGCTCGGCTTCGCCATGGCCCTGATGTGGTGGCTGCCACCGGGAGGTCTCTGGGTCAGGTTCGCCGTGTTCGTGGCCATCTCGATGGTGGCCAACAGCCTCTACACCTGCGTCAACCTTCCCTACTCCGCCCTGGCGGCGGAACTCACCACCAGCGTCAACCTGCGCACCCGCCTCAACAGCGCCCGCTTCACCGGTTCGATCATCGCCGGCCTGGTGGGCATCGTGCTGGGGGGCTTACTGCTCAAGGATCACCAGAACCCCGACAGCTACCTGCAGGTGGGGATCTTCTCAGGGGTGCTCATCACCTGCACCACCCTGCTCTGCGGATGGGGCATCGCCCCGGCCGCGCGGAACTGCCAACGGCCCACAAGCCAGCGGGGCACCACCCGGCGGCTCCTGGCCCGGGTGGGCAGCAACGGGCGCTTCCAGATGGTGCTTGGCCTCTACCTGCTGCTCTGGTGCGCCCTGCAGATCATGCAGACGGCGGCGCTGATCTATCTGCCGGTGGTGATGCGGCTGCCGGAAGGCTGGAGCAACTGGATCCTGCTGCCTTTCCAGATCAGCACCCTGGTCGGGCTCCAGCTCTGGACCGCCATCGCCCGCCAGCGCGGTCGCCTCACGGCCCTGCACTGGGGCACCGCCCTCTGGATCGTCGCCTGTCTGATGGCCATGGTGCTGGTGCCGCTCGATGCCAGCATCGATCCGACCGCCTCGGCAGGGAATCTGGTGCGCCTCTGTGCCCTGGTGGTCACGATCCTGATCGTGGGCCTGGGGGCCTCCACCGCCTACCTGATCCCCTGGGCCCTGCTGCCGGATGCCATCGATGCTGATCCAGAAAAGCCCGCTGGCCTCTACAGCGCCTGGATGGTGTTCACCCAGAAGATCTGCATCAGCCTGGCCCTCTTCTTCTTCGGCAATCTGATGAGCCTCAGCGGCTACCAGGCGGCCCGGGGAATCCTGCAACCCGACAGCGCCCTGCTGGCGATCAGGATGTGCATGGGCCTGATCCCGGCGGTGCTGGTGCTGCTGGGCCTCGTGGTGATGCGGCGCTGGCCGGAACGGGGCCGTCACCCGGAGACCCTGACGGCCTCCGCACCATGAAGCCACCGCGCTGGCTGCAGCGACTGGGCGCCAGCATGATGATCGGCGGCCAGGCCGTGAGCGCCATTGCCCGCGGCCGCGTCGGCACGGTGGACCTGATCCAGGAGCTGCTGGAGGCAGGTCCGGGCAGCTTCCTGATCGTCTTCATCACGGCTCTGGCCGCCGGTACGGTGTTCAACATCCAGGTGGCGGCGGAACTCTCCAAACAGGGGGCCAGCTCCGCCGTGGGAGGGCTGCTGGCCCTCGGCCTCTCGCGGGAGATCGCGCCGCTGCTCATCGCCACCCTGCTCACCGGCAAGGTGGCCACGGCCTATGCCGCCCAGCTGGGCACCATGAAGGTGACCGAGCAGATCGATGCCATCACGATGCTGCGTACCGACCCGGTGGAGTACCTGGTGGTGCCACGGGTGCTGGCGATGGTGGTGATGGCCCCCGTGCAGTGCTTGCTCTTCTTCTGGATGGCGATCTGGTCGGGCCAGGTGAGCAGCACCCTCCTCTACAGCATTCCACCGACGGTCTTCTGGAACTCGGTGCGGGTCTGGATGAAACCCGACGACCTCCCCTCGATGCTGCTGAAGGCCGTGGTGTTCGGTCTGATGATCGCCGTGATCGCCTGCGGCTGGGGGCTCACCACCCGCGGGGGTCCCAAGGAGGTGGGCACCAGCACCACGGGCGCCGTGGTCATGATTCTCGTCTGCGTCGCCCTGGTGGACGTCCTGCTCACCCAGTTGCTGTTCGGCAAATGACCACCGATCCATCCCCGACCCCCGCCCCTTCGGCAGACGAGGTGGTTCTCCGCCCCCGCTTCTGGGTGCCGCTCGGAGTGCTGCTGCTGGCGGCCGCCTCCCTGGCGCTGCGGCCGCTCTGGGGTGGCGCTCTCTGGCTGGCCCTTGCTACAGGCCTGATGGGCCTCTTCCTGCTGCTGCAGACGGCCCTGCTGCGATTGCGCTTCGCGCCGGAGGCCCTGCTGGTGTCCCGCCGCGACACCGTGATCCGCCGCTTCCCCTACGACGCCTGGATCGGCTGGCGGGTCTGGTGGCCGGCCCTGCCGGTGCTGTTCTATTTCCGGGAGGAGAAGAGCGTCCATCTGCTGCCGATGCTGTTCGACGCCACGGCCCTGAGGGAGCAGCTGGTCCAGCGCCTGCCGCCCACTTTCGGTGAGCCACCCCCTCCTGACCCAGCCTCCCGCGACCTCGCCTGAGTCCCCCGCTGACTTGCTTCCCTTCCTGCCATGAGCGACCAACCCGAACCACCCAGCACCGATCCAGCGGAAGCCGCCCCCCGGGAGGCCCCCTCAGGCGATGGGGAACTGATCGCCCTGGCCCTGACGGAACTGAGCCAGCGCCGCGCTGAACTCCTGGCGGAGATCAGCCAGCTGGAGGCCCGCCGGGAACAGATCAACCAGGAGATCGCCGGCAACTTCGCCGGCCAGTCCGATGCGATCGCCCGGCGGCTCAAGGGTTTTCAGGAGTACCTGGTGGGGGCCCTGCAGGATCTGGCCGCCGCGGCGGAGCAGATGGAGCTGGTGGTCCAGCCGCTGATGGTCCAGCCCTCCCCCCTCGACCAGCCATCACCCGGCCTTGAGAGCGGCGACACCCGGGGGGCCGCCGTGGCCCCCGCCGCCGCCGGCCTGTTCAGCGACGATGCGGACCTGATCCGGGAACGGTTGGGCCAGTTCGGCGGTCAGCCCGATTTCTACGCCGATCCCTGGAAACTGCGCCGCACCCTGGAGCCCTCGGCCGCCACCAGGTTGGAGGACTGGTTCCTTTCCCAGGGGGGTCGGGGCGCCCAGGCCAGTGGCGGCAGCCGTAGCCGCAATGCCCTGGCGGCTGCGGCGGCGATCGCGATCCTGGGAGAGCTCTACGGCGAGCGCTTCCAGACCCTTGTGCTGGCCAGCCAGCCGGAGCGGCTGGGGGAATGGCGACGGGGATTGCAGGACTGCCTGGGACTGAGCCGTGACGACTTCGGCCCCGCCAGCGGCATCGTGCTGTTCGAGCGACCCGACGCCCTGATCGAGCGGGCCGACCGGCTCGAAGAACGGGGGGAGCTGCCCTTCATCGTGATCGATGCGGCCGAGCAGGTGGTCGAGATTCCGATCCTGCAGTTCCCCCTCTGGCTGGCCTTCGCGGCCGGCCCTGGAGAGATCGACGCCGAAGCCGATCTCTACTGACCCTCCAGAACCGGTCGGCCCGCCCACCCCCTTCCTCCTCCCATGGCCTTCCTTCCCGATCTGCTCCTGCTGCCGGCGGGCTATCTGCTGGGCTCGATCCCCTTCGGTTGGCTGGCGGGCCGCTGGCTCGCCGGCATCGACCTTCGCCAGGAAGGCTCCGGCTCCACCGGCGCCACCAACGTGCTGCGGGTGCTGGGCAAAGGTCCGGCGCTGGCGGTGTTCCTGCTCGACGTGCTCAAGGGCACGGCTGCCGTGCTGCTGGCCAAGGCGGTGCTGCAACCCCTCGGGGAGTTCAGCACCGCCAGCGACTGGGTGGTGGTGGCGGCGGGCCTGGCGGCCCTGGCTGGCCACATCTGGCCGGTGTGGCTGGGCTGGAAAGGTGGCAAGGCGGTGGCCACCGGCCTGGGCATGCTGCTGGGCCTGACCTGGCCGGTGGGACTGGCCTGTTTCGGCATCTTCCTGACCACCTTGAGCCTCAGCCGGATCGTGTCGCTCTCCAGCGTGGTGGCGGCCCTGTCCCTGCCGTTGCTGATGCTGGGCTCCTTCGGCGCCTCCGGCCTGCGGCCGGCCTACCTGAGCCTGGCCTTGCTCACCACGGCACTGGTGCTCTGGCGGCACCGCAGCAACCTGCAGCGGCTGATGGCCGGCACCGAACCAAAGCTGGGGGCCGGCCGCAGCTGAACGGGGCCGGGTCGCGGAGCGGGCCTGGGGCGATTCAGGCCAGCTGGCGACTGCGCTCCGCCGCGGCCAGCACGGCTTCGATCAGGGCCGAACGCAGTCCGGCCCGCTCCAGCTCCCGCAGGCCGGCGGCCGTGGTGCCGGCGGGGCTGGTCACCATGTCCTTGAGCTCGCCGGGGTGCAGCTCCTGTCCTTGCAGCAGGGCCGCCGTGCCCGCCATGGTGCGGTGGGCCAGGTGCATGGCCAGGGGCCGGGGCAACCCCGCCGCCACTGCCCCATCGGCCATGGATTCGGCCACCAGGGCCAGGAAGGCTGGACCGGAGGAGGTGAGGGCCAGGAAGGGGTCGAGCTGTGGCTCGGGCAGATCGAGCACCTCCCCCACCTGGGCGAACAGCTGGCGCACCTCCTCGCGGCGGTTCTCGCCGACGCCCTCACCCCAGCTCAGACCCGTAAGGCCGGCCCGCACCAGGGCCGGGGTGTTGGGAACGGCCCGCACGCAGGCCCGCCCAGGGAACAGCGCTTGAAGCCGCCGCAGCGGCACCCCCGCCAGCACGGAGATCAGCAGGGGCACGCGGCCGGGTGGTGCCGCCGCCAGGGCCGCCACGGTTCCTGCCGCCGCTGCGGGGGCGACCGCTTCGATCTGCTGGGGCTTGACCGCCAGCAGCACCACCGAGGCGGCCCAGGCCTCCTCGGCCTCGGTCGAGACCTGGATGCCAAGCTCCTCGGCCAGCCTGCGGGCCGAGGCCTCGGTCGCCACCGCCGCGCTGACATCGGAACGGGCGACCAGGCCGGTGTCCAGCAGGGGCAGGAGCAGGGCCCGGGCCATCCGGCCCAGACCCACGACCCCAAAGGTGTCAGACCATGGCATCCGAACGGCCCCAGGCGGGGCTCGGGGCGGCGTCCTGCTGGTCGTCGACCGGGCCTGTGCGCCCGGAGACCACGGTGGGGGAGGCGGCATCCTCTCCACCGGCTGTGGTGACCGTGACGCAGCTGGGGGCGAACAGGAAGATGCTTTCGCCCACCCGTTCCTGGTGGCCGTCGATGGCGAAGGTGCCACCGGCCACGAAATCCACGGCGCGCTGCGCCTGATCCGGCTCCATCATCGTGAGATTGAGGATGACGGTCTTGCGCTCCCTGAGGGCCTGAATCGCGCGGGGCATTTCGTCGAAACTTCGCGGTTCCATCAGACACACCTCAGCCACGGCACTGGTGATCCCAGGCATGCCGATGACGTTGGTTCCGGCGAAGGGATCGTCGGTGGAAAAATCCGTGCTCAGAGCAAGGGCTCCGGTGTTTCTGGTGGCCGTGGAGGCGGCGGTGGTGGCGGTGTCGCCGGGGTCGTAGTCGAGTTCGTCGTCGAAGTCGCCATCGAGATAGTCGTCACCGGAGACGACGGCACGCAGGCGGGAGAACAACGACACGGAGTCGACCTCGGGAAGGATGCTTGGCCTTGAATAGCGTCCCATATCCGTGCCGGCAAGATCCGGGAGCCCATTCATGGCTGGATTGGGCGGCTTCCGAAAAGAACACTGCCGAGGCGCACCCAGGTGCTGCCTGCTGCCACAGCGTCGCGCCAGTCCCCGCTCATCCCCATGGAGCAGTCGCTCAGCCCCAGCCCATCGGCCAGATCGCGGCACTCCCGGAACAGTTCCAGGCGGGCCTCAGGGGTGAGCCCCAACGGGGCGATGGTCATCAGTCCAAGACAACGCAGGGGCTGCAGGTGCTCCAGAACGGGCCCCAGGGCGCGCACCTCGGCGGGCTCGAAACCGGTCTTGGCCGGGTCAGGGCGGAACTTCACCTGCAGCAGGATCCCCGGGGCCAGCCCTTCCTCGGCGGCGATCCGCTGCAGCCGCTGGGCCAGGGCCAGGCTGTCGACGGAATGGATGGTGCCGAAGCGGCGCAGCACGGCGCGGGCCTTGTTGGCCTGCAGCCGGCCGATGAAATGCCAGTCGAGGTCAGGAAGATCAGCCAGGGCCTCCTGCTTGGCGATGGCCTCCTGCAGCCGACTTTCCCCGAAGCTTCTCTGGCCAAGGGCCGCGGCGTGGCGCACCAGATCCGCCGGATGGCCCTTCGACACCGCCAGAAGCCTGGTGGTGTCGGGCAGCGCCGCCCTGACGGCCTGCAGCCTCTGCTCCAGGCTGGAATCAACCATCCCCGCCGCCGCCGGCGACGCCTCCGCCATCAGATGAAGGTCTGGTCAAAGAGCTGGCGCCAGCGGGCCTGGACCTCGGGCCCTTCGCGGCGGCAGCGGGCCAGGTTCTGCTCAGCCAGGTGGCGGGCGTCCATCAGGGGGATCACCTCGAAATGGGCCCCCCGCTCCTGGAGGGTGACCAGGAAGAAGATGCGCTGGGCATAGAGGGTGGCAAAGAGATCGCGGCTCTCGGCCACCGGCGCTACCCGATAGAGCATCCCAAACGTGGGGTGATTCAGATAGCGCTCCGTGCTCACGACTCCCTGCAGGCTGCGGCCATTAAAGGGCACCGACTTTCCAGCGCAGCGCCAGCAGCACCGCCAGGGCCAGCGCCGCCGCCAGGCTGGCGAAGGTGGGGGTGGCCGCCGGCTGATGCAGGCGGTCGGGGGGGAGCCACATCCCGCCCCGTGCCATCAGGGCCTCGGCCCCCTGCTCGGAACGCAGCAGCACGTTGGCCAGCAGGCGCTCCCCCACCGCCAGCACCAGTCCGAGACTGGCCTTCCAGCCCAGCAGACGCAGATTCACCGCCCGGGTGGCGATCGAGCGCAGCAGGTTCTGCAGCTCCTCCTGCACCAGGGGCAGGAAGCGCAGGGACAGCAACAGGGTGAACCCCAGGCGCTCCACGGGCCAGCCCAGGGCCCGCAAGGGGCCTAACCACCAGGAGATGGTCCAGACCAGCTCCTCGGGGGGGGTGGAGAGCAGCAGCAGATTGGCGCTGTGGATGACGGTGAACAGCAGTGTGGCGCCGTTGATGCCGAGTTCGGCGGAGCGGCGGGTCACCACCAGCGGGCCCAGCTCCAGGGGGCCCGCCGTCACCGGGCCCCAGCGCACCAGCTCCCAGGACAGGCCCGAGCGCGACGGGGCCGGCTCACCGGGCGAGCCGGGGACCAGCCGCAGCTCGCCGGGGGGGCGCTGGAGGCTGGCCGGCGCCCCCCCTCCGGCCGGCAACAGGGCGCTCAGCAGCCCCACCAGCAGCGCCAAGGCGATCAACAGCGGCAGGCTTTGCCGCCAGAGGCGCCAGGGCAGGCCGCTGACGGCGGTGATCAGCAGCAGCAGCCCCACCAGGGCCACACGCCAGAGGGGGCCAGCCAGGATCGGCGTCACCAGGAAGGCCACCGTCCAGACCAGCTTCACCCGGGGATCGAGCCGCTTCAGCCAGCTGCCGCCTCCAACGCGGTCACCGTTGCGGCCACCATCGCCGTCATCGACGTACTGACCGATCGGCAGTTGCCGCAACCAGTCCATTCAGGCCAGGCCCCCCACCACCGACATCCCCATCGACCTCAGCCGCCCCGGCTCTGCTGGCGGGCCTGCTCCTTCTCGGCGTCGCGCTGCTGCTTGCCGCGCCAGAAAAGACGCACCGGGGATCCCTCGAAGCCCAGGGCCTCACGGATCTGGCGCTCGACGTAGCGGCGGTAGGTGTCGCCGAACAGCTTGGGATCGTTGACGAACAGGGTGAAGCTGGGGGGGCGCGTGGCCACCTGGGTGCCGTAGTAGAGCCGGCCCTGGCGGCCGCCGCGGGTGGTGGGGGGTGAACGCCAGCGCAGGGCCTCCTGGAGCACCTCGTTCACCACCGAGGTGCTCACCCGGCGGCGGTGCTGCTCCACCACCACGGCGGCGATGGCGAAGATGCTCTCCACCCGCTGGCCGGTGAGGGCGGAGGTGAACAGCATCGGCGCCCAGTCGAGGAAGTAGAGCTTGGCCCGCAGCTCCTTCTCCATGGCGCTCATGGTGTGGCTGTCCTTGTCGATCATGTCCCACTTGTTCACCACCACGGCACAGGCCCGGCCGTCCTCCTCGATCCGGCCCGCCAGGCGCTGGTCCTGCTCGGTGACGCCGTCGAGGGCATCGATCACCAGCACACAGACGTCGCTGCGCTCAATCGCCTTGAAGCTGCGGGTGATGCCGAAGTATTCCGGGCCGTAGTCGACACTGCGACGCCGGCGGATACCGGCGGTGTCGATGAGCTTCCAGGTGAGCCCTTCCCTTTCCAGGGTGGTGTCGATGGTGTCGCGGGTGGTGCCGCGGATCGGGCTGACGATGGCCCGGTTCTCGCCGCAGATGGCATTCAGCAGGCTGGACTTGCCCACGTTGGGGCGGCCGATGATCGCCAGCTGGATCGGTTCGGGCCCCTCCGTCTCGGTGGTGGCCGGCAGGAAGCTGATCACCCGGTCGAGCAGGTCGCCGGTACCGGCGCCGTGGATGGCGGAAATGGGGTGGGGTTCGCCGAGGCCCAGACCCCAGAAATCGGCCGCCATCGCCAGGCCCTGGTCGGGGGATTCGCACTTGTTCACCCCCAGCAGCACCGGCACCGACTGGCCCCGCAGCCACTCGGCGATGGATTCGTCGGCGGCGGTGACCCCCTGCTGGCCGTCCACGATCACCACCGCCACCGAAGCCTCGGCCAGGGCCAGGTTGGCCTGCTCCCGGATCTCGGGCAGGAATTCGCTGTCGTCGTCGAACACCAGGCCGCCGGTGTCCACCACCCGGAAGGTGCGGTCGCCCCAGAAGCCCTCCTGGTAAGTGCGGTCCCGGGTCACACCGGGCTGGTCGTGAACGATGGCCTCACGGCTGCTGCAGAGCCTGTTGACCAGGGTGGACTTGCCCACGTTGGGGCGTCCGATCACGGCGACGACGGGTAGCGCCAATCTGACTTATTCCTTACGACGGATGCGTTAGATAGACCCTACAGAGGGACCGTCGACTCCACCCACCGGCAGATCTCCCGGATGGCCGGCCACCGGATCGCTGGGCGGGTCGAGGAGCGCCGGCAGGGGGCCCTCTTCGGGCAGGGGGTCGCCGCGCTCGGCCAAGTGGGCCAGCAACCAGTTCACCGCCGTGGCCCGCCGGGTGCGGCGGGGGTAGAGCCCGCCGATGCGATACCCGGCGAAGCCCAGTTGCTGCTTGAGCAGTTGCTTGTGCTCGGGGGGAATCGATCGGGTGAGCCGCACGCTCGCCAGCCGCTCGGCGATCAGCTCCGGCGCCAGGGGAAAGGCCTCGGCCCAGGCGGGCGGGGTGGCGGGTCCGGCCTGCCAGAGGCCATCGGCGTCGGGGCGGTAGCCCAGCCGCGGCCAGATCAGCCGACACACGAAGCGATCGCTGGTGCGGTCGGCCAGCACCGCCTCCAGCAAAGGGCGACTGAGCGGAAACGGTCCCGGGGCGGCATCGGGCTCCAAGGCGGGGGCGGCTGAAGCATCCACGGCGGCAGTTGGCATCCGAGAGTGACTCCAGCATGCCCAGTCCCGCCAGCCATCCCTGCCCCCCCGGCGCCCTCCACCTGGAAGGCAACGGCGCCGACAGGATGCTCACCTGCCGGGTGCTGCAGTCGCCCCTGGCGGGGGTGAGCGACGGCATCTTCCGCTCCCTGGTGCGCCGCTGGGCCCCCGAGGCGCTGCTGTTCACGGAGATGGTGAATGCCACGGCGCTGGAGCTGGGCCATGGGGGCGCCAAGATGGCCGCCCTCGACCAGGACCCCGGCCCCGTCGGGGTGCAGCTGTTCGACCACCGGCCCGAGGCCATGGCCGAGGCGGCCCGCCGCGCCGAGGCCGCCGGGGCCTGGCTGATCGACATCAATATGGGCTGTCCCGTGCGCAAGGTCGCCCGCAAGGGGGGCGGCAGCGGACTGTTGCGCCAGCCCGATCTGGCCCTGCGCATCGTCGCGGCGGTGGCGGCGGCGGTGCGGGTTCCGGTGACGGTGAAGACCCGGCTGGGCTGGTGCGGTGCCAGTGCCGATCCGGTGGGCTTCGCGCTGGCCCTGCAGAACGCCGGCGCCCGCGCGCTGACCCTCCACGGCCGCACCCGGGAGCAGGGCTTCTCCGGCCGGGCCGACTGGGCCGCGATCGGCAGGGTGAAGGCGGCCCTGCGGATTCCGCTGATCGCCAACGGCGACATCACCAGCCCGGAGGAGGCCCTGCGCTGCCTGGCCATCACCGGCGCCGACGGGGTGATGGTGGGACGGGGCAGCCTGGGGCACCCCTGGCTGGTGGGCCGCATCGCCGCGGCCCTCGCCGGCCGGCCCCTGCCCCCCGAGTCGGACTGCCGCGCCAGGATCGCCCTGGCCCGGGAGCACCTGGAGGCGCTGGTGGCCGCCCGCGGCGACCAGGGGCTGGTGATCGCCCGCAAGCACCTGGGCTGGACCTGCCAGGGCTTTACCGGCGCAGCCCGGCTGCGCCAGGCCCTCATGGTCGCCCCCAGTCTGGAGAGCGCCCTGGAGCTGCTGCACCGGGCGGAGCTGGAGATCAGCGACCCAGGGCCATGCCCAGCAGGTCCCGGCTGCCGCTGATGGCCTGCACCGCCAGCAGCAGGGCCGTCAGGAAGGCGGCGCTGACGTGCAGCCTCCGCATCCGGGGGGAACGAAGGGTCTCCGGGGCGGCCGCCATGGCGAACAGCAGCAGGCCGCAGAGCAGCACCCCGCTCCAGTAGTGGGACCCCCACACCGAGCCGTCGAAGGGACTGCGGCCCAGATGCCACAGGGCGGGCTGGCTTCCCAGGGTCAGCAGCCCCAGCCAGCAGATCAGGGCGAAACCGGCCCGCAGCCAGGGGCCCTTCGCCCGCCACAGGGCCAGGCAGCTCACCAGGCACCCCAACCCGGCCAGCAGCAGCGCCGCGCTTGAGCCCACACTCCCGGCGATGTCCCCTCTGGCGAAGGTGGCCGCCATGGCGATCAACACGGCCACCACCACACCTGATGTCACCCAGCGGCCGTGGTCGGTGTGCTCCACCCCCACTGTCGGCGGCAGGGGGTTGATGTCGAGGCGGCGCTCCCGCGCCAGGATCCCCAGCCGGATGGTGGCTCCCACCACCGGATAGACGAACAGAATGATCAGCACCGGGTGAAGCAGGGCAAACCAGTCGGTGGCGATCATCCCGGAGGCTGTCATCCCAAAGGTGGGCATCGGCAAGGGCGGGGCGAAAAGTGAACGGTCATGGAAGCACCGCCGGCCACCCCTGCCGAACGAGCAGCAGGGAGAAGTAGGGGACCTCGCTGGCGGGCACCTGGGCCGCCGGGCAGAGCTGCTGATCGGGCCAGCCCACCCGCTGGGCAAACAGCGCCTCCGCCAGCAGGCCCCGCTCGGCCAGCAGGGGGCGCACCCAGGGCCAGCGGCCGCCCAGCTTGAGCAGGGCCAGCACCCATCCCCCGGCCGCCGCCTGGGCGAGCAGTTCCTCCAGCGCCGCGGGCTCCTCCGGGGTGGGTCGAATCAGCAGTCCCTCCTGCTGCAACGCCAGGGGCCAGGCCGCGGCGGCAGCCGCCGCGGCCACGGCACTGATGCCCGGGATCAGGCGCACCGGCAGGGCCGGATGGCGATCCCGCAGGGCCAGCAACACATAGCTGCTGCTGGCAAAAAGCGACACATCGCCCTCGCAGAGCAGCACCACCGCCCGCCCCTCGGCCACCTCGGCGGCCAGCCGGTCGGCGGCGTCACGCCAGGCCTGCCGGCGGGGCTCGGCCGCCGCCACCATCGGGAACACCAGGGGCAGTCGGTGCTGGCCGGAAGCGATCCAGGGTTCGGCCACGCTGGCCGCCATGCCCAAGGCCCCCTCGCGGGCGACCGGATAGGCCACGGTGTGGGCGGATTCGATGGCGCGCACCGCGGCGACGGTGAGCAGGTCGGGATCACCGGGACCCACCCCCACCAGGGTGAGGCCGGCGCTGGCAGAACGGTGGGTGATGGGGGGTGAGTTCCGCGTCGGGCCTTTCTAGGCTGCAGCTTCACTGAACGCCCTGGAGCGCTCCGATGACCCACCTGGTGATCCGTTCCGCCGCCGGCGGCGGCCACGACACTCCCCTGGTGCGAAGCAGCGACGGCGAGGTGATCGCCCGCGAACTCGGGGCCAGGGGCGTGCGCTTCGAGCGCTGGGCGACACCGGTGGCCCTGGCGGCTGAGGCCGACCAGGCGGCGATCCTGGCCGCCTACGCCGGCGAGATCGCCCGGGTGCAGGCCGACGGGGGCTACCGGACGGTGGATGCCATCCGGCTCGGCCCCGATCACCCGGACCGGGAGGCCCTGCGGGCGAAGTTCCTCTCCGAGCACACCCACGCCGACGACGAGGTGCGCTTCTTCGTGGAAGGCCGCGGGCTGTTCAGTCTTCACCTCGCCGGCGAGGTGCTCCAGGTGGTGTGCGAGCAGGGCGACTGGATCGGGGTGCCCGCTGGCACTCCCCACTGGTTCGACACCGGCGAGCGCCCCAGCTTCTGCGCCCTGCGCTTCTTCAACAACAGCGAGGGCTGGGTGGCCACCTTCACCGGCGATCCGATCGCGACGCGCTTCCCGCTGCTGGAGCAGGTGCTCGCCGCCGCCGTCTGAGGCCCGCCTCAGCTGTGCATGCGCGGCTGGGGATGGAGGGTGGCGAGGATGGAGGCTTCGCTCTGGGCCAGCGACGCCAGCCGATCGGTCACCAGCGGCCGGGGCCAGCCCCGTTCGCACAGCAGCCAGTAGAGGCCGAAATGGCGCGCCTCGCTCGCGAGCAGGTCGCCGTAGAGCTCCCGCAGTTCCGGGTCGGGGCTGTGGGCGGCCAGCAGGGCCATGCGTTCATGGCTGCGGGCCTCGATCAGGCCCGCCACCAGGAAGCTGTCGAGCCTGCGCTCCGGCTCACTGCGCCGCACCAGGGCGGCCAGGGCAGCGCCGTAGGGCGGGGCGGCCAGGGCCCGCAGGGCGAGGCCCCTCCGCTGCAGCAGGGCCTGCACCCGCTCGAAGTGCTCCAGCTCCTCCCGGGCCAGGGGGCTGAGCACCGCGGCCAGCTCCCCATCGGAGGGGTAACGGAACATCAGCTGCAGTGCAGCGCCGGCGGCCTTGCGCTCGCAATGGGCGTGATCGATCAGCAGCAACTCGGGGTGGGCCAGGGCCTGGGCCAGCCAGGCGTCGCAGCTGGGGGCCGCCAGCCATTTCACCCGGGCCACCGTGGGCAGGGCGGTGGCGCTCATGCCGCCGCCCGCAGATGGGCCACCAGGCCCTCGAGGGCGAGGTGGTAGCTGATGGGGCCGAAGCCGCAGATGACCCCCAGGGCCCGATCGGCCAGCAGCGAGCGATGGCGGAAGCGCTCGCGGGCATGGGTGTTGCTCAGATGCACTTCCACGAACGGCAGGGCCACGGCCAGCAGGGCATCGCGGATCGCCACCGAGGTGTGGGTATAAGCGGCGGCATTGATCAGAATCCCGTCGCAGGCGCCGGCCTGCTGGATACGGTCAACAAGGCCCCCCTCGTGGTTGCTCTGGAAGCAGGCGAGCTCCACCCCCAGCACGGCGGCCTGCTGCTCCAGGGCCGCATCGATCGCCGCCAGGGTGCTGCTGCCGTAGAGGCCCGGCTCCCGCTGGCCGAGCAGGTTGAGGTTGGGGCCATGGAGCACGAGCAGGCGCATGGGGGAGGAAGGTCGGCTGGTAAGTTCTGAGGGTGTGGTTCGGGTCGGTGCCCGAGTGGTTAATGGGGGCGGACTGTAAATCCGCTGGCTCTGCCTACGTTGGTTCAAATCCAACCCGGCCCACCTTTCCACATGCCCTTGTAGCTCAGTGGTAGAGCACTCCCTTGGTAAGGGAGAGGTCACGAGTTCAAATCTCGTCAAGGGCTTTTCCCTCCAGCCCGCTCCGCAGCCAGGTGAACACCCTCCCGAGGCGTGATCCCGTCGCGCTTGACCAGGAGCATGCCCGAGAATGCGGGACCTCCTGCTTCCCGGACGGTCTGCTTGCCGCCCCTCCTTTCGCTCATCGGCCTCAGCGTCCCTGCGCTCCTGTCCCCTTCGCTGATCACCAAGTCCTCCCTGTTCGGGATCGGCATCGCCTTCAGCCCCCTGCATATCGCCGTGGTCACGCTGCTGTTGCTGGGCCGATCCCCCCTGCAACGGGCGATGGCCTACGTGGCGGGCTGGGCGGCGGCCAATGCCCTGGCCATCGTGGCGCTGATGGTGCTGGGAGAAGCCTTCTCCATCAGCCTCAGCCATGGAGAGCGCGAACAGGTCGTGATCGATCTGCTCGGTGCCGGCGCTCTCGTGGGCCTGGGGCTCTACCAGCTCACACCCCAGGCGAACATCGGCGAGGAGGGCATGGCCCTGAGGCTGATGAACCAACTGCCCGATTTCAGCACCTTCACACTTGTGCTGATCGGCGCCACCAGCGCCCTGCTGACCCCGGAAAATCTGGTCTTCTATCTCAAGGAGGCCGGCCTGCTGCTCCTCAACGATCCCGGCCTCACCGCCGATGCCGAGGTGACGGGGCTGTTCACCCTCATGGCCAGTTCCCTGCTGCTGCTGCCTCCCCTGGCCTGGCTGGTGAGCGGTGGGGCGATCCGGGAGCCGATCACCCGTCTGGAGGAGTGGCTGCAGCACAAGGCCGAGTGGCTCGTGGGTGTGCTGGCCCTGGTGCTCGGGGCCTACCTGCTCATCGAGGGGCTGCATGGGCTGAACCTGATGATGCTGGCCAGCTGAGCTCCGGCTGCCGTTAGCGTCACAAGCTCGTTCTCCGGTATCCCGTTGCTTCCCGCCGTGCGCCGGACCTGCCTGGCGATCGGCATCGGCCTAGCCCTGGTCTCCTGCGGAGCCCCCCTTCGGGCCACGACGGTTTGCGTGCTGACCCCCAGGCTTGCATCCAACGCCAGGGGCGAGGCCGTGGCGGCCGTGCCCTTCGGTTCGCCCACGATCCTCAGCACCGAAAGCCTGGAGGAGGTCAGGATCGAACGGGAGGGCGAGCTGCTGTGGCAGCGGCGGGCCCTGCCAGGGCAGCCCATCGAGGGACCGATCTCCTGGCCCCTGACCCGATCCGCCCAGGTCAGCGGCTGGTGCTGATGCTGAGGCCCCCGGGCGTCCAGGCCGACGATTACGCCGTCATCGTGCTGGAGGGGGACTCCGCGGCTCGGATGGGACGGGCCCAGAAGGATCTGGACAGCCTGGGGAGGGACCCCATCGCCTGGTGGACCGCGATCCAGCGGGCGTTCGATCGTGGCGACATCAGCCTGGGCCTGGCCCTGCTGTATGCCTTCGACGGACCCGGTTCGCCCAGGATCGACAACCTCAGGCGGGCGGTGTTTCAGGCGGGCTGCGGCAGCGTCTGAGCGGCAGCGGCCCCGCCGGGTGGCTCTCCGGCGGCGGGGTTTGCCAGCCTGGGTGGAAAACGCCCAAGCCATGTCCACCCCGGCCGCTGCCGCCAGCCCAGATGCCAGACCATCGCTCCTTCCACTGCCAGTGGCGGCCATGCGGGAGCTGGTGGATGGGGGCGCCACCCGTCCCCTGGCCTGGCGGCTGGAGCAGCTCCAGCGCCTCGATCGCCTTCTGGAGACGGCGGCCCAGCGGATGGTGGAGGCCCTCGTCAGCGACCTGGGTCGACCGGAGGTGGAGGCCGGTTTCGAGCTGGCGGCCCTGGGCCAGGAGCTGCGCCACACCCGGCGCCACCTGGCCGGCTGGATGCGTCCCCGCCGCCGGCCCCTGCCGCTGTGGGCCTGGCCGGGCCAGGGGGCGGTGCGGGCCCAGCCCCTGGGCTGCGTTCTGATCATCGGCGCCTGGAACTACCCCTTCGATCTCTGCCTCCACCCCCTGCTCCATGCCCTGGCCGCCGGCAACACGGCCGTGCTCAAACCCTCCGAGCAGAGCCCGGCCTCGGCGGCCCTGCTGGCCGAGCTGCTGGCCGGCCACTTCCCGCCCGAGGTGGTCCAGGTGGTCTGCGGCGACGGGGCCGTGGCCAGCCGGTTGCTGGAGGAGGAGCGCTTCGACCACATCCTCTACACCGGCGGCGAGCGGGTGGGGCGGCTGGTGATGGCGGCGGCCGCCCGCGATCTCACCCCCGTCACCCTGGAGCTGGGGGGCAGCAACCCGGCGATCGTGCTGGACGACGCGGATCCGGCCATCACGGCCCGACGGCTGCTGTGGGGACGCTGCCTCAACGCCGGCCAGACCTGCCTGGCCCCTAACCACCTGCTGGTGGTGTCCGGGGCGCGGGACTCCCTGGTGGCCGCGATCGCCGAGCAGGCGCGCGCGCTCTATGGCCAGGATCCCCTCGCCAGCCCTGACCTGGGGCAGCTCGTCGGCGCCTGCCGCTTCGAACGGCTCGAAGGGCTCCTGGCCCAGGCCCGGGAACGGGGCCAGGTGCTGCTGGGTGGCCGCTCCGATGGGGCCATGCGGAAGATCGAACCCACCCTGGTGGCTGTGGACGAGCCCCTCACCGACCCGTTGATGCAGGAGGAGCTGTTCGCCCCGATTCTGCCGCTGCTGACGGTGGGCGATCTGGAGGAGGCCCTGACGCTGGTGCGCCGGGCCCCCAAGCCCCTGGCCCTTTACCTGTTCGGCGGCGGCGTGCTGGAGCGGGAACGGGTCCTGGCGGGCACCAGTTCCGGCAGCGTCGTGGTCAACGATGTGGTGATCCAGGGGGGGATCGCCAGCCTGCCCTTCGGCGGCATCGGCCCCAGCGGCATGGGGGCTTACCACGGGGAAGCCGGCTTCCTCACCTTCTCCCACCAGCGCGGCGTGATCAGCCGGCCGTTGCGGCCCGATCCCCCGGTCCGCTACCCCCCCTACGCCGGCAAGCTCGGCCTGATCCGCCGCCTGATGGGCTGACATCCGGCGTCCGGGAATCGCTGGGGGGGGGCTGGGCGGGCCGGGAGTTGGACCTTAACGTGCGAGCAGCTATCCCTAGTGTCCATGCGCCGACCCCTCTTCGCCTTGGCTCTAGCCGTGGTGTTGCCGCTTCCGGCTCTGGCGGCCCAGGTGACCGTCAAGCCCGGTGAAACCCTCTCCGACATCGCGGCCCGCCACGGGGTGAGCGTGTCCACCCTGATGAAGGTGAACGGGATCAGCGATCCCGACCTGGTGGAGGCTGGTCGCACCCTGAGCTTGCCGGGCGGCGCCGTTCAACCCCGGGCGGCCGGCGGCAGTGTCACCGTGAACCCGGGGGAGACCCTCTCGGAAATCGCCGAACGCCACGGCATCACCACCAGCCGCCTGATGCAGCTGAACGGCCTCAGCAAGGCAGACCACATCGAAGTCGGCCAGAAGCTGGTGGTGCCATCCTCCGCCCGCAGCGCCAGCCCAGCCTCCGGCTTCAACCGCAAGGCCTCCGAGCATGTGGTCCGCAGCGGCGAAAGCCTGTCGCAGATCGCCGACGGTTACGGCGTCCCCCTGAAGCAGCTGGTCGCGATCAACAGCATCAGCGATCCCAACCTGGTGGAGTCCGGCACCCGCCTGCGGCTGAAGCCCGCTGCCGCGCCCAGCGTGAAGCCGGCCGCCAGGCCCCCCGCTGCCGCCAAACCAGCCCCCAAGCCGGCACCGACTGCCGCCAAGCCGGTGGCCCGGCCAGCTCCAGCCAGCCAACCGGCTCCCGCGGTTGTCAGGGCCACCCCCGCTCCGGCCGCCAGACCCCAGCCGGCCGTGGTGGCGGCGGCCCCCCGGCCGGCCAGCACCGCCACGGCCACCCCCGGCAAACCCGAGTGGCGCAACTACGGCCCCCTGCAGGTGGACTGGGCCAACTGGCAGCCCATGGGCGGCAGCATGGTGGCGCCCACCCTCAATGCCCAGGGGGAGTCGCTCTATCTGGCCGTCAACTGCAGTGCCCGCAAGCTCAATGCCACCAGCCAGGCCGGCCAGTGGAAGAGTTGGGATGATCCCAAGGCCGATTTCGAGCAGCAGCTGGTCACCGACCTCTGCAAGTCCCGGGGCATCTGAACAGTGGGGGGGGGCTGGAGCCCCCTCAGGCCGACCAGCGAAGGGGCCAGGGGTCCCTCAGGTAACGGCGTCCCACCGGCCGCAGATACAGGCGCTGGGCACCATCGTCGCTCTCGCTGATCAGCTCCTCCTGCACCAGGCGTCGGGCCAGCCAGGCCCAGCACGGTTCCTCGCTGCCGTGGGCACCGGCGAGGTCCTCGGCCAGGCTGCGCAGGTCACGGCCGCTGCGGTCCTCCAGGGCCGAGAGCAGCACGGCCGCCTGGTGGGCCCAGTCGTTGGAACGGGGCGCCGACAGGCAGTTGTCGCAGCGGCCGCAGGGGGGGGAGAGTTCCCCCACCGCCAGCAGCAGGGCTTGCTCCCGGCACCCCTCCCCTTCCGCCACCGCTTCGATGCGCCGCAGTTGCTGCTGGGCCAGTTCGAGCCTGTGGCGCTCCAGCAGCCGCTGATCCGGCGGCAGCTGCTGGCCGGCGGAGCGCATCGCCCAGCCCAGGCTGGTGCGGTCGGCGGGATCGAAGAGCACCAGGCAACGGGCGGGGAGCCCATCGCGACCGGCCCGCCCCGATTCCTGCAGGTAGCCCTCGGCACTGGCGGGCAGGTCGAGGTGCAGCACCAGGCCCACATCGGGCCGGTCGACCCCCATGCCGAAGGCGACGGTGGCCACCAGCACCGGCGCGGGATGCTCCTGGAAGTGACGCAGGGCCAGCTGGCGGCTCTCCGGGTCCATGCCGGCGTGGTACGGGATCGCTTCCACCCCCGCCGCCGTCAGGCGCGCGGCCCACTGCTCCACCGAGCGACGGGTGCGGGCATAGATGAGCACCGCCCCGCGGACCTCGGCGATCGCCGCGACCACCTCAGCCAGGGGATCCTCCGCTCGCCGCCGCATGGTGTAGGCGAGGTTGCCGCGCCTGGCCGATCGCACCTGCACCAGGGGCCGCCGCAACTGCAGCAGTCGGATGATGTCGGCCCGCACCTGGGGTGCTGCGGTGGCACTCAGGGCCACCAGTGGCACCCCCGGACAGAGGGCCCGCAGCTGGCCCAGGCGGCGGTAGTCGGGGCGGAAATCATGGCCCCAGGCGCTGATGCAGTGGGCCTCATCCACCGCCAGGGCCACCAGCCGCCCGGTTTCGAGGGCCTCCTCGAGCAGCTGGCGGGTGGCCTCCGCCTGGGCCCGCTCGGGTGCCAGGTAGAGCAGCCGCAGCCGGTTGGCCGCCAGACGCTGCTGGAGCTGGCGCCGATCCCCCAGCTCCAGCCCCCGGTGGAGGCAGGCCGCCGGAATACCCCGGGCCTGCAGCTGGCTCACCTGGTCCTGCATCAGGGCCACCAGGGGAGAGATCACCACCACCAGACCGTCCCGCACCAGGGCCGGGAGCTGGAAGCAGAGCGACTTGCCCGCACCGGTGGGCAGCACCGCCAGGCAGTCGCGGCCAGCCAGCAACGCCTCCACCACCGGCCGCTGACCGGGTCGGAAGCTCTCCCAGCCGAAATGGCGCCGCAGGCTCTCGCCGAGGGGATCGGACCCCAAGCTGACTCCAGCGCTGGTACCCCCAGACCCTAGCCCCCACCAGATGTGGTGGTCGCCGCCTCAGGGCAGCAGCCGTCACGGAAGCGGTGGCGGGTCCAGCTGGTCGGGGGATTCCTCCACCAGCTGCAGACGCACTCGCTTGCCACCGGCCAGTTCTCCCAGGGAGACCCGCATGGTGGTGCCGCTGAGGCTCTGCAACACGGTGAGCAGCTCCCGCAGGTGGGGGGTGCTGCTGCCGCTCTCCACCCAGAGACGTTCCTGGAGCCCCCCCAGACGGCGCCAGCTGGTGTGCAGCTTGAGCACGGCACTCTCCAGGGCCTGGGCCTGCCCCACCGCATCGGCCAGCAGGCCCAGGGCATCGAGTCGCTGGGCCTCCTGCAGCGCCTTCTCCAGGTCGAGATTGCCCTGCTGGAAGGCCCGCACCGCCAGCCCCGCCTGGGCCGCCTTGCTGAGCCAGCGGGCGGTGAGGGTCACATCCTTCACCCGCTCCAGCTCCGGTTCCTCCCGCAGGACACGGCGCAGATCGTTCTGCTGCTCCTCGGGCAGCTTGGCCAGTTCCCGCACCAGGGGCGCCACGGCCCGGGGGGGCAGGAGGTTGTCGGCCGTGCGCTGGCGGATCTCCTCCGGCAGCAGGGGGCTGGTGGCGGCGGTGAACTCGTCGGTGAGGCGGCGCACCTGTTTGCGGGTGATCTGCTGGCCCTCGTTGGCCGCCTCACTGATCATCTGCTGGACCTCGGGATCGGCCTGGGCCGTTTCCAGGAAGGCCCGCTTGGAGAAGTTGTTGACGCTGCTCTCCTCCAGCAGGCCCTCGCCCACCAGGCCATCGGCCGACTCCGCCAGCTGGATCAGGGTATAGGCGCGGGTCTTGCTGATCTCCCGCTCCCGCAGCCACTGCAGGAAGCCGGTGCCACGCCCCTCGCCGCCACGCCGTTCCCGGTCGCGTACCGAGCGAAGGATGCGACCGCGCCAGATTTCTGTCTGCAGATCGAAGCGGTCGCAGACGGCCCAGGCCTCCTCGAGCTGGGCCAGGAACTCCATCGTGCTGAGGCTGTCGCTCTCCGGATCAGGCAGATCCAGGCTCAACAGGGGGGCCTCGGTTAGGGCCATGGTCGGGACCATCGGCGGGGCCGGCGCTGGATGCGGGGATGCTGCCACGGGGCCGGCAACGAACCGTGACATCGCCTGGGCGCAGGCCCCTGATCGCCGGTAGTGTCGCTGAGCAGACCACCCCGATCTTCCAGCCCAGCGATGGCCATCTCCCGCGGCGACAAAGTACGGATCAAGCGTCCGGAGTCCTACTGGTACAACGAAGTGGGCACCGTGGCGTCTGTTGACACCTCCGGCATCCGGTATCCGGTCGTGGTTCGCTTCGAGAAGGTGAACTACAACGGCTACAGCGGCTCCGACGGCGGCATCAACACCAACAACTTCGCCGAGAGCGAGCTCGTCAAGGCCTGATTTCTCGGCCAGCCCTACGATCCGGGCATGCCCGAGCTGCCGGAGGTCGAAACCGTTCGCCGGGGCCTCGACCAACAGACCCGCGGTCTTCTGATCGACCGCGTCGAGGTGCTCAGGGCCCGTGCCATCGCCAGCCCCGAAGAGCCTGCTGCCTTCTGCAGGTCCCTTCGGGGCCTTCGTGTGGGCCGGTGGCACCGGCGCGGTAAGTACCTCCTGGCCGATCTCGAAGCTCCAGGCGGCAGCCCAGCCGGCCGCTGGGGCGTGCACCTGCGCATGACCGGCCAGTTCCTCTGGCTGGCCGAGGAGCGCCCCCCCTGTCCCCACACACGGGTGCGGCTCTGGAAGGCGACCGGCGAGGAGCTGCGCTTCGTTGACACCCGCAGCTTCGGCCAGATGTGGTGGATTCCTGCCGGGGTCGCCGACGAGGTCGTCATGACCGGCCTGCGGCGCCTGGGTCCGGAACCCTTCGGAGCGGACTTCACAGGCGCCTACCTGCGGGAGCGCCTGAAGGGCTCGCGGCGGCCGATCAAGAACGCCCTGCTCGACCAATCGCTGGTGGCAGGGGTGGGGAACATCTACGCCGATGAATCCCTGTTCAAGGCAGGGATCCTTCCCCAGACCCCCAGCGGCCGCCTCGGCCGCAGCCATCTGGAACGGCTGCGATCGGCCCTCGTGGACGTGCTCGAAACCAGCATCGGCGTCGGTGGCACCACCTTCAGCGATTTCCGCGACTTGCAGGGCACCAACGGCAACTACGGCGGCCAGGCCTGGGTGTATCGCCGCAGCGGATCCCCCTGCCGCCGTTGCGGCACGGTGATCCTGCGCGAGAAGCTGGGGGGGCGCAGCAGTCACTGGTGTCCCAGCTGCCAGAACTGAGCGGAGACCGATGCCCCCCAGGTCCCCCCCCTTCCCCACGTCTGCCTGCGCTCCGCCCTGCCCTCTCCCGTGTGACCACACCCCTCGCCGAACAGCTCAGCCGCACGATGGCGGCGCTGCACGCCCGTGGCTGGTGCGACGGAACCGGCGGCAATTTCAGTTGTGTAGTGGCCCGGGAGCCCCTGCGCCTGCTGATGGCTCCGAGCGGAGTCGACAAGGGCACGGTGGCACCCTCCGAGCTGATCGAGGTGGACGGCAAAGGGCAGGTGGTGGCTGGCCGGGGCCGGGCCAGTGCCGAAACCCGTCTGCACCTGGAAATCGTGGCGCAAACAGGAGCTGGTGCCGTGCTGCACACCCATTCCCAGGCCGCCACGGTGCTCTCCGACTGGTGCCTGAACCCCGACCGCAGCAGCGCAGGCCTCAGCCTTGAGGACCTGGAGATGCTAAAGGGACTGGAGGGTGTCGGCACCCACCGCACCCGGGTGCGGGTGCCGGTCCTCGCCAACGACCAGGACCTGGATCGGCTCAGCCGGGCCGCCAGCCCCCTGCTGCCAGGTGCCCCGCACGGCCTGTTGATCGCCGGACATGGGCTCTATGCCTGGGGCCAGTCCCTCCCCCAGGCCCAACGGCATCTGGAAATCCTGGAATGGTTGCTGGAGCAGCGCTGGCGGAGACTGCTGCTGCAGGGGCTGGGACTGCTTGAGCCGCCGGATCGGGAGGTGACCACGATCCTGCTGGACATCGAAGGCACCACCTGTCCGGTCGACTTCGTGACCAGGGAACTGTTTCCCTTTGCGCGGCAGCGCCTGGATGGGTTTCTGCGCAGCCACGGTAAGGATCCTGCCGTGGCATCCCTGATCGCCGCCATCGATGCGGCCAGGCTGGCGGACAATCCCGATGCCGTTCCCGCCATCAGTGGGCCAGACGCCGCCGAGGCCGTCCATCGGGCCCGGGTCCGGTTTCTGCAGGAGTTGATCGATCAGGACCGCAAGTTGCCGGCCCTGAAGGAACTCCAGGGCATGATCTGGGAGGAGGGCTACGGCAGCGGCACGTTGAAGGCGCCCCTGTTCGCCGATGTCGCACCGGCCTTGCGGCGCTGGCACGAGCAACATCTGCGCCTGGCGGTGTACTCCTCAGGTTCAGTGCAGGCCCAGCAACTGCTCTACGGCCACAGCGAGAGGGGAGATCTTCGCGATCTGTTCAGCCATTGGTTCGACACGAAGGTCGGCGCGAAGAGTGATCCAGCGAGCTATCAGGCCATTGCCAGCACCATGGCAGTGCCACCCGGGAGCGTGCTTTTCGTGAGCGACGCCCTGGCCGAGCTGGAGGCCGCCAGAGCCGCAGGCCTGCGGACCCTGTTCAGTGCACGTCCCGGAAATCCGCAGCGCGAGAGCGCTGACTTCGAGGTGATCACCAGCCTCGAGCAGGTCCAACCCTGATCCCGTGGCGGGCTGAGCGTCATCGCAGCATGAAGGGGTGGAACGATCCTGGCGCCTTCACGCCGTAGCCCCATAGGTTGAAGGGTGTCGCCCTCCCGAGCCATGGCCCTGTTCGCAGCCATCGTGGCAGCTCTGCTGCTGACGATCGTCACCGTTGTGATGCGACCCGCGGCCCTGATGGCCGCCGATGGGCTGCGTCCCTCCCAACCGCCCAGCGGCCAGTCAACGTCCGACCTGACGCCAGGAGCGCCGGCTCGTGCAGAGCGGGCGACAGGGGGGACAGGAATACCGAAGCTGGGCAAGGCCAGCAATCCTTACGACATGAAAGCGCTGCGCAATTTCGACGCAGGCTCCCATCAATGAAGGGCCATTGGTCGCCTGCCGTCAGAGACAAATTCTGCCGTCGTCGTTGGTGGAACATTCGTGATCGGGAATTCCGATCGGTTCATCGAAGCTGGAGGGCTCCGGCAGGGGCCGGGCGGGGGCTCCGCAGGGGTCACAACCACCGTTCCCCACCTCGAATTGGCTCATCATGTCGTGGTCCTCATGAACGAGGTTGTGGCAGTGCATCATGTAACGCCCCTCATGGGGCCCGAAGCGACCAATGATGTCCAGGGTTTCAAAATCGCCCACATAGAACGTGTCCTTCATGCCCTGTTCATGGGCCGGTGGAGTCACTCCGTTACGGCTCAGCAGTCGGAAGTGTCCCAGGTGTACGTGCAAGGGATGCACCCAGCCGCCGCCGGGGTTGATGAAACGCCAGATCTCCGTGGCACAGGGCCCCACCCGCGCTTCGATGCGGCGGGGATCCCAGCGATGGTTATTGATCACCCATTGATTGCCAAGTCGATCCAGTCGAAAGGTGCGCACCGGCCTGCGTACCTCGGAACGAAGTCGATCGATCGGCGTGAGCCGTCCCAGGGACTCGGGCAGTGGCGTGGTGTCCGCAGGCCCACTGGAGACGTCAAAGCAGAGCAGGCTGGTGCTGCGCAGATCAGCATCACAATTCACAGCCTGAATGGGATTGTTCAGATACACCTGGCGCCCTGCCATGCCGGTGAAGTCAATGATCACCTCATAGCGCTCGGCCACACCCATGCGCAAGGTAGCGGTGGGAACCGGTGCAGGTAGCAACCCGGAATCACTCGCAACCACAACCATCTCCAGGGGCATAAAGTGCCCCTCGAAGGAAGCCATCACACGGAGATTCAAAACGCGTGATGTCCCACCATTGAGAATCCGGAAACGATACTTGCGATCCTTGACCGCAAGCCTGGGCCAGGGTACTCCGTTCACCAGCATCACATCGCCATAAAGACTGCGCTGCAAGTTGTCGTTGAAGATCAGCTGGCCATCGGCATCGAGTCGCTTGTCCTGGATCAACAACGGAATATCGAACGCATCGCTGGGAAGCCGCTCTGCCTGTGTGGGATCCAGAAAATCACAATGGTCATAATCAACCAAGTACATCCCAGCCAGCCCCATGTAGACATTGCGCGAGGCATGACCGATGGCGTGGTCGTGAAACCAGAACGGTCCGGCCTTGTCGTTGGGGTAGTAATAATCCTTGTAATGATCAAATGGGATCAGATCTTCCGCATAGCCGTCGTATTGGGGCAACGAAGCCATCCCATGGAGGTGGATGGAGGTGGAGACGCCTATCCCCGCAGCATCCTGTAGCTGATTCACGAACCGCACCACCGAACCCCGCCCCTTCTGCTGCCGGATGCAGGGTCCGGGCATGGTCCCGTCATAGGTCCACACCGACGTCGACTTGCCGGGGACGATCTCCACCGAGCCAGGCTGCATGGTGATCTTGTAGGCGTCCAGGTCGGTGGCCACTGACTGCCCGCTGCGCACTAGAAGTGGCTCGAAAGGTCGCTCGAAGCGAGGAATCTGGGGGCTGATACGG
Source organism: uncultured cyanobacterium (assembly GCA_903917565.1). Classification (GTDB taxonomy): domain Bacteria; phylum Cyanobacteriota; class Cyanobacteriia; order PCC-6307; family Cyanobiaceae; genus Cyanobium. The sequence continues at coordinate 274,854 of CAIXBB010000038.1, forward strand.
GTGGGGACGTAGGGGCCGGCCAGCTCATGGGGATCATGGGACAGGCAGGCGACACCCTCCGGGCAGGGCTGATCTGCTCTGACACTGTCGCCCCCCGGCCACGGCAGCAGGATCCCCCCAGCTCCGATCAAACCCAGGCGAAGGGCCTCCCGCCGGCTCAGGTCCATGGTTCGCTCCGGGTTCAGACTGGCAATGTCACCCATGGGAGCGGTCGTGGCAGGCCCATGGACTTCCATGCTGCCCCCAGAACGCGCTACGGACGAAGGCCTTCAAAGAACGTGAACTGCATAGCCGTCGTCATGTCCCTCTGCCCTGCCAACAGAAAAGCCACCCTCCTCGGGTGGCTTCTCCTGGCTCCTGCTTGAGGAACCCTTGCTCACGCGCTGCCTTTCGGCTGACGTGGAGCGGATGTTTTACCTGGCATCGAGCTATTTTCGCAGGGGGCTACCCCCCAA
>CAIXBB010000039.1 GCA_903917565.1 uncultured cyanobacterium
GAAACACCCGCTGCTGGCGTCAACCCGTAGAAGTGTGGATCAACAAGCCAACAGAGGAACCCAATCCAATGCTCGCGCTACCCTTGATCCAGGCCGCCTGAATGGCAGCCCAGGAGTGACAACTTCCCTGAAAGTCACCGTGGGGGGGCGAGGGCACCAGGGATGGCAAGCCTTTCCGGGCGACACACATGTTCCTCACCAGCCTGCACACGACGCCAAAAGCCCAGCTGCAACTGGTGCGGGACCGGTGGAGCCTTGAGGCCTGGCACTGGATCTGCGACACCCAGCTGCATGAGGATGCCAATCGCTACCGCAGCAATGGCGCTATGGCAACGCTGCAGACGGTAGCGTTTAACCTGTTACGACTCAGCGGCTTTCAAGTGATCCGCTCTGTGATGCAGGCCGTCTGCCACGACATAACGAAGATGCTGATTATAGTTCCAGAACAGCAGGGACTAGACCCATTCTGAAACTATTTATCAGCCCTTCATGCGAAGGCATGGTAGAAACGAAAGGCGATACACAGGATCCAACTCGTATTTCCGCGAAGTGTTTGCTGATTTAGACCTGGGTCTTATTAATGAGAAGGTCCTGAGTTCGAATCCCTTCATCCGCTTGTCTGTTTCAGCATCAGCCGCTGGCTCTCCACCCGGCTGAACCCCAGCCGCTCGTAGAAGCCTTCCCCCGTGGTGGTCATCAGGTAGACCCGTTCCGCTGCGGCCACGGGCGGGCTGGCCAGCAGCTCCTCGACGATCCGGCGGCCGAGCCCTTGGCCCTGGTGGTCTTCGGCCACCACCACGTCCCAGAGCACGGCGCGGAACACGCCGTCGCTGGTGGCCCGCCCGAATCCCACCAGCTCCTTGCCCTGCCAGGCGCTCACCACCACCTGGCTGCCGCTGAGCATCCGTCCCAGCTGGGATCGCTGGCGTCCGGTGGCCCAGAAGCTGTGCCCATCGAGCAGGGCACCGAGGGCCCCCAGTCGCCAGCGCAGGCGCAGGCGCAGGGCGCCGTGGCGGATCAGCCGGACCGGGGCCGCGGCAGGTTCAATGGGCCTGGGGACGTCGGTGCTCAACGGGCCAGGGTGCAGGGCATCAGCTTCAAATCCTGCACCGTGATCGTTGCAGGCGGGCCCAGACGGTGCGGATCCCCGGCGAGCGGGGCGCTGTAAACCCTTGCAGCAGCACGTTTCCTGGCTCTCGGCCACGGTTTTGCGATGGTAGGGTAAGTAACTACGGACAGGCCATCTCCATGCTCAAGCTGCTGCTGGGTGATCCCAATGCCCGCAAGCTGAAGCGCTACCAGCCGCTGGTGTCCGACATCAACCTGCTGGAGGAGGAGATCGAGCCCCTCAGCGACGAGGAGCTGCGCGGCCTGACGGCCGAGTTCCGCCAGAAGCTGGAGAAGCCCGAGACGGCGGCACGGCGCAAGGCCCTGCTTGACGAGTTGCTGCCCCAGGCCTTCGCGGTGGTGCGAGAGGCGGGCAAGCGGGTGCTGGGCATGCGCCACTTCGACGTGCAGCTGATCGGCGGCATGGTGCTGCACAACGCCCAGATCGCCGAGATGAAGACCGGCGAGGGCAAGACCCTGGTGGCCACCCTGCCGGCCTACCTCAACGCCCTCACCGGCAAAGGGGTTCACATCGTCACGGTGAACGACTACCTGGCCCGCCGCGACGCCGAGTGGATGGGCCAGATCCACCGGTTCCTGGGTCTGAGCGTCGGCCTGATCCAGCAGGACATGAGCCCGCCCGAGCGGCGTCGCAACTACGCCTGCGACATCACCTACGCCACCAACTCCGAGCTGGGCTTCGACTACCTGCGCGACAACATGGCGAGCGAGATCGCCGAGGTGGTGCAACGCGAGTTTCAGTACTGCATCATCGACGAGGTGGATTCGATCCTCGTCGACGAGGCCCGCACCCCCCTGATCATCTCCGGGCAGATCGAGCGCCCCCAGGAGAAGTACATGCAGGCGGCCCGGATCGCCGGCGAGCTCGTGCGGGCCGCCGAGATGGGTAAGGACGGCATCGATCCGGAGGGCGATTATGAGGTCGACGAGAAGCAGCGCAACGTCACCCTCACCGATGAGGGCTACCAGAAGGCGGAGCAGCTGCTTGGGGTGGAGGACCTCTTCAACCCCCAGGACCCCTGGGCCCACTTCATCAACAACGCCCTCAAGGCCAAGGAGCTGTTCGTCAAGGACGTCAACTACATTGTGCGCGACTCCGACGCGGTGATCGTGGACGAGTTCACTGGTCGGGTGATGCCGGGGCGCCGCTGGAGCGACGGCCTGCACCAGGCCATCGAGGCGAAGGAGGTCCTGCCGATCCAGCCGGAGACCCAGACGCTGGCCAGCATCACCTACCAGAACTTCTTCCTGCTCTACCCCCGCCTGGCCGGCATGACCGGCACCGCCAAGACCGAGGAGGTGGAGTTCGAGAAGACCTACAAGCTGGAGGTGGCCGTGGTGCCCACCAACCGGACCCTTTCCCGCGCCGACTGGGCCGATCAGGTCTACAAGACCGAAACGGCGAAATGGCAGGCCGTGGCCTCTGAGACCGCCCAGGTGCACCAGTCCGGCCGTCCGGTGCTGGTGGGCACCACGAGCGTGGAGAAGTCGGAGCTGCTCTCCACCCTGCTGCAGGAGCAGGCGATCCCCCACAACCTGCTCAACGCCAAGCCGGAGAACGTGGAGCGGGAGGCCGAGATCGTGGCCCAGGCGGGCCGGGCCGGCGCCGTCACCATCGCCACCAACATGGCCGGCCGGGGCACCGACATCATCCTGGGCGGCAACAGCGACTACATGGCCCGCCTCAAGCTGCGGGAGGTGTTGCTGCCCCGCCTGGTCCGTCCAGAGGAGGGCCACCGCCCCCCCGTGCCCCTACAGCGTTCCACCGAAGCGCCGTCCGGTTTCGGCGGCGCCGTGCCACCGAGCTCCAGGCCGGCCACCGACGCCAGGGCTTTCGGCAACCTCTACCCCTGCAGCCTCTCCGACGACACCGACAAGGCTCTCGCCAGCTTCTCCCGTAAGCTGGTGGCGGCCTGGGGCGACCGCACCCTCACCGTGCTCGAACTCGAGGACCGCATCGCCCAGGCGGCGGAGAAGGCTCCCACCGTTGATCCCCAGATCCAGCGCCTGCGGGAGTTGATCGCCCAGGTCCGCGCCGAATACGACGGCGTGGTCAAGCAGGAGGAGGGCCAGGTGCGCACCGCCGGAGGCCTGCATGTGATCGGCACCGAGCGCCACGAATCACGCCGCGTCGACAACCAGCTGCGGGGCCGGGCCGGCCGCCAGGGTGACCCGGGCAGCACCCGCTTCTTCCTCTCCCTTGAAGACAACCTGCTGCGGATCTTCGGCGGTGACCGGGTGGCGGGCCTGATGAACGCCTTCCGGGTGGAGGAGGACATGCCGATCGAATCGGGCATGCTCACCCGCTCCCTGGAGGGGGCCCAGAAGAAGGTGGAAACGTACTACTACGACATGCGCAAGCAGGTGTTCGAGTACGACGAGGTGATGAACAACCAGCGCAAGGCCGTGTACACCGAGCGGCGCCGGGTGCTGGAGGGCAGGGAGCTCAAGCAGCAGGTGATCGGCTATGGCGAGCGCACCATCGACGACATCGTCGAGGCCTATGTGAATCCGGACCTCCCGCCCGAGGAATGGGATCTCACCCGCCTGGTGGAGAAGGTCAAGGAGTTCATCTACCTGCTGGAGGATCTCTCCCCCGACCAGGTGGGCGGCCTCACGATGGAGGAACTCAAGTCCTTCCTGCAGGAGCAGATGCGCAATGCCTACGACATCAAGGAAGGCCAGATCGAGCAGATGCGGCCGGGCCTGATGCGCGAGGCGGAGCGCTTCTTCATCCTTCAGCAGATCGACACCCTCTGGCGTGAACACCTGCAGGCCATGGAAGCCCTGAGGGAGTCGGTGGGTCTGCGGGGCTATGGCCAGAAGGATCCCCTGATCGAATACAAGAACGAGGGGTACGACATGTTCCTGGAGATGATGACCCAGATGCGCCGCAACGTGATCTACTCGATGTTCATGTTCCAGCCCCAGGTGCCCCAGGCCGTCACGGCCTGATCCTTGCTCCAGAAGCCATTCCAGCGCGGAGCCGGCTTGGGGTTGTCCGGGTAGAATCGACTCAGGCTTCTACCCTGGTGGCTTCATGGGCATGAACATCAAGGATCCAGAGGTGCACGCCATGGCTCGGGAGTTGGCTGCCCGCCGGTCCACCACGGTGACCAATGCCGTGCGGCAGGCCCTTGCCGCGGAGCTTGAACGCAGTCAGCCAGATGAGGAGGAGAAGGCCAGTGCGGACGCGGCTCGTCGTGCACATCTGCTGGCACTTCTGCAGCGATTTCGCCGGCTCGACTGGCCCGAGGGCGTGACCAGCAAGGAGTTGCAGGACGCGCTCTACGACGATCAGGGGTTGCCGGTGTGATGGTGGTGGATACGTCCGTCTTGGTGGCGATCCTCAAGGCAGAAGCCGATGCAGCGGCCCTCCTGCAGTGCCTGGCCGGAAGTCGCAACAGCACCATCGCCACGCCCACCCTGCTGGAAGCTCAGATCGTGATCGCCAGCCAGGTTGGTGAAGCCGGACTGGTTGACCTGGAACTGCTGCTGAGCCGAGCTGAGATCCGGCTCATGGCCTTTGAGGCGAACCATCTGCGCTGGGCCCTGCATGGATGGCATCACTACGGCAAGGGCCGCCACCAGGCAGGTCTGAACTTCGGTGATTGCTTCAGCTATGGCCTGGCCATGGCGCTCGATCGGCCCCTGCTGTTCAAGGGCGACGACTTTTCTCAGACCAATGTGAAGGTGGCCGTGTTCTGAAGGCCCCTCGCGGCGTCAGCCGATGATTCCCGGGTTGTCCCCCAGGAATTCCAGAATCTCCCGATCCTTCAGGTTCTGGGACTGGCCGCTGCAGGGCTCCTTCAGGGGCCTGCCGGCGGCCACCTCCTGCAGGCAGGCCTGCAGCCGGTTCACGTCGTTCTCCAGGCTGTTGATCCGCTCCATCAGGTTGCGGATCACGGAGGCCTCCGCATCCGGCAGGGCGGAGTGGGCCAGGGGATCGATGCGGGCCCCCGCCTGGTGGATCACCCGGCCGGGAACGCCCACCACGGTGCTGTCGGCCCCCACGTTGCGCAGCAGCACCGAGCCGGCGCCGATGCGGGTGTTGCTTCCCACGATGATGTTCCCCAGCACCTTGGCCCCCGCCCCCACCACCACGTTGTCCATCAAGGTTGGGTGGCGTTTGCCGTGCTCCTTGCCTGTTCCCCCCAGGGTCACCCCCTGGTACAGGAGGCAGTTGTCACCGATGACGCTGGTTTCGCCGATCACCACGCCCATGCCGTGGTCGATGAACACCCCGCGGCCGATCTGGGCTCCAGGGTGGATCTCCACCCCGGTGAGCAGGCGCCCCAGCTGGCTCAGCATCCGCGGCAGCAGGGGCAGCCCGAGGCGCCAAAGGCGGTGGCTGAACCGGTGCAGCTCGAGGGCGTGGAAGCCCGGGTAGCAGAGCAGGATCTCGAGGGTGCCCCTGGCCGCCGGATCCCGCTGCCGGATGATGGCCAGGTCGGCCCTGAGTGCATCGAGCATGGGTTCCGGCCGTCAGACCGCCAGGAGGCCGATCTCCTTGCGCAGTTGGTCAATGGTGGCGCTGCCAAGGTAGCTCTGCGCACAGTGCACCATGGGCAGGCGCATCAGCTGGGCGCGGTTCTGGCGCAGGGTCTGCTCCACCAGGGGCAGGCTGGGTTTGTCGCAGATCACGTGGCTGGAGGCCCGCAGCAAGGCCAGCAGGCGGCTGCTGGTGTCGGGATTGGCGGTCATCACCAGCAGTTCGTTGCCCCGCATGCTGTGCAGGATCACTTCGGCGGCCCGCAGGATCCCCGGGCTGATGCTCACCAGGCCCACGCAACTGCCGGGACGCAGCTCCTTGAGCATGCCCAGTTCGTGGCCGAAGTCGTTGAGGTCGACCGGCACGGCCCGCACCCCGTGCACCTTGGCGATCTGCTCCACCTCCTGCAGGAAGTAGCGGCTGGTGACCACCGTCCCCTTGCTGGAGGTTTCCAGCACCGATTCGAGCTCCTCGATCGGCACCACCTCCACGGGCACCTCGAGGCTGGGCTTGAGTTCCTCGGCGATCAGGATCGAGGCGCCGATGTCCTCGCGGGAGGTGCTCACCAGGACCCGGGCGCCGCAGCGCAGTCGCCAGTCGATCTCCCTGGTGAGCAATTCCCGCGCCTGCTGGAGGGTGCAACCGGCATTGAGCAGGCCATCAACGCTCTGGCGCACCTCCCGGTCGATGTCCGGCAGGGCCTTGCTGCGCAGGCCCGGCGGCGGCTTGATCTCGCGCGGGTTCTGCTGATCGCGCACATAGATCCCTGACCCCGCCATGGCCTCCACCACGCCGTCGGTTTCGAGCTGGCGGTAGACCTTGCTGATCGTGTTGCGGTGCAGGCCGGTCTGCATGGCCAGCTGGCGCGTGCTCGGCAGCCGGTGGCCCGGCGGGTAGTGCCGGGCGGCGATGGCGAAGCAGATCTGGTTGTACAGCTGGGTCGACGCCGGGATGTCGCTCTCCTGCTGAATGTGAAAACGCACGCCAGTGTGGCCAGGGGGTCTGGCCGCCACCCTACGGAGCTTTGGCCCCCGTGACAATTCCCTCGTTGTCATACGACCATGTGCCGGTTGCCCTGTGCCGGTTTGCCCCCTTCCGATTCCGTCGCCTCCTGGCTGCAGCTTGACCCCCGGCGGCCGGACCAGGTTCCGCTGCGCTGCTGGTGGGCCCGGCCCGCCGATACACCGCCCCGGGGAGGGGTGCTGGTGCTGCCGGAGGTGTTCGGGATCAACGGCTGGATCCGTAGCGTCACGCAGCGGCTGGCCGAAGCGGGCTATGGGGCCCTGGCGGTGCCCCTGTTCGCCCGTACCGCCCCTGAGCTGGAGCTGGGTTACGGCCCAGACGACCTGGCGCTGGGCCGCAGCCACAAGGAGCGCACCCGCACCGACCAGTTGCTGACGGATGTGGCCCTCGCCGCCGACTGGCTGCAGGAGCAATGGCCCGCGCCTGCCCCCGGGGCCGCTGCAGAGGGCCTGGGGTGTGTGGGGTTCTGTTTCGGCGGCCACGTCGCCCTGCTGGCGTCCACCCTGCCCGCGGTGGCCGCCACGGTCGACTTCTACGGAGCCGGTGTGGCCTCGGGCCGCCCCGGCGGCGGTCCCGCCAGCCTGGAGCTGGTGCCGTCGATCGGCGGCACCCTGCTGTGCATCTGCGGCGATGGGGATCCCCTCATCCCCCCGGCCGACGTGGCCGCGATCGAAGGGGCCCTCTCGGCAGCCAACGCAGCCCGGGCCCTGGCCGACGCCCAGGCCATGCCCCACCGGCTGGTGTTGCTGGAAGGGGGCCACGGCTTCATGTGCTCGGCCCGGCCCGACCATCGCCCAGAGGCGGCGGCGGCGGGCTGGTCACTGCTGCTCGAAACGTTCGATCAGGTGCTGGGGGCGCCAGGGAGCCGGAAGCGAGCCTGATGAGGGCGACCTCAGCCGGCCGCGGCGGCTGCCGTCTTGCCGGCCGCCTGTTTGCGCGGGCTCAGGAACATGATCATGTTGCGGCCTTCCCGCTTGGGGGGCTGCTGGATCTCGGCGTTCTCTTCGAGATCCTTGGCCATGCGGTAGAGCAGCTGTTCAGCCAGGGCCGTGTGCTGGATCTCCCGGCCCCGGAAGATCACCGTGCACTTCACCTTGTCGCCGGACTTGAGGAAGCGGACGGCCTGACCAATGCGCACCTGGTAATCGTGCGAGTCGATCTTGTAGCGCATCTTCACCTCCTTGACCTCGGTCTGGTGCGATTTCTTCTTGGCCTCCTTGGCTTTCTTTTCCTGTTCGAACTTGTACTTGCCGTAATCCATGATCCGGCAGACCGGCGGGTCGGCCTTCTCGCTCACCAGGACCAGATCCAGTTCGCGGTCGCGGGCGACCTCAAGGGCCGCCTCTCGGGTGATGACTCCCAGTTGACTGCCGTCCGCATCCACCACACGAAGGTTGGGATAGCTGATGCGGTCGTTGATGTTGGGCAGCTCCCGCACGGGAGCACGGCGATCAAAACGGGGACGGGGAGGCATTCACAGGGGCGGTTAGCTGTTCACCCTAAACCGCCCTTGGCCGCCGCCATGGCCTGATGAAGCACATCGGCCTCCCAAGCACCGGTGGTGGCCGCGCCGGTCAGCCAGAGGGGATGGTGCTGGCGCCGGAACCAGGTGCGCTGGCGTTTGGCGTACTGCCGGGTCCGCCGCTCCGTGATGGCGATGGCCCCATCCCGCTCCAGTTCGCCCCGCAGCAGCCGCGCGGCTTCGCCGTAGCCGATCGTGTCCAGCAAAGGGCAGTCGGCGCCGAAACGATCGATCAGCCGGGCCGTTTCCTCCACCAGGCCGCCGTCGTAGAGGGCGGCCGTGCGGCGCCCGATCCGCTGGGGCAGGTCGGCCGGATCCAGGCCCAGCTCCAGCACCCGCCAGGGGGGAGGGCAAAGGTTCTGCTGGTCCGAAAGGGGCCTGCCGGTGGCGTAGAGCACCTCCAGGGCCCGGATGGTGCGGACCGCATCGGCCGGGGCGATCCGCCCTGCCGCCCGTGGATCGTTCTGCTGCAGCAACCGGTGGCAGACGGCCTGACCCAGGGCGGTGAACTGGGCCCGCAGGGCGGGCTGGGGCGGCACCGCCGGCGGCTGCAGGCCCGCCAGCAGGGCCTTGAGATAGAGCCCACTCCCCCCCACCAGCAGAGCCACCCCCCGGCGGCGATGCTCCGCCGCGATCGCGCTGCCCGCCAGGGCCGTGAACTCCTGCAGGGTGAGCGGCTGGTCGGGGTCGCTCAGATCCAGCAGTTCGTGGCGCACCCGGGCCCGCTGCTCGGGGGTGGGCTTGGCCGTGCCCACGTCCATCTGGCGATACATCTGGCGGGAGTCCACCGAAAGCACGGCCAGATCGAGGGCTTCGGCCAGTTCGATCGCCAGGGCGGTCTTGCCGCTGGCGGTCGGGCCGAGCAGGGCGATCACCAGCGGCAGGTCGGCGCCGGGTTCGGCTCGGTGTTCGGCTCCGGGAGGGGGCGCCACGGGGGTGGGGAGCGGCGGCCGCAGGCCGGGCGCGACAGGGGGATCGGGCCATCCTGCCGGAGGTGGGATCCTGGGGTGATTGCACCCCTGGCGCAAATCGGTTCCCAGAGGCGCCTCAGTGGCCCTCCGGGACGGCGGTGGTAGATTGGCCCTTGCGCAGCGTCCTTTCGGAGCCGCTTCGCCCCATTGCCCCGGGATTCGCCGCCCTTGTCAGCCCCCTGGGGAGCCCTTTTCTGAATGAGCGACGCCATCAAAGTCGAAGCGGCCTACGGCGCCGAGCAGATTCAGGTGCTGGAAGGCCTGGAGCCGGTGCGCAAACGGCCGGGCATGTACATCGGCACCACAGGGCCCAGGGGCCTGCACCATCTCGTCTACGAGGTGGTGGACAACTCGGTGGACGAGGCCCTGGCCGGCCACTGCGACGCGATCCTGGTGACCCTGCATGGGGATGGTTCCGCCAGCGTCACCGATAACGGTCGCGGCATCCCCACCGACATCCATCCCCGCACCGGCCGCAGCGCCCTGGAGACGGTGCTCACCGTGCTCCATGCCGGCGGCAAGTTCGGCAGCGGCGGTTACAAGGTCTCCGGTGGTCTGCACGGCGTGGGCATCTCGGTGGTCAACGCCCTCAGCGAGTGGGTGGAGGTGACCGTCCATCGCCAGGGCCAGGTCCACCGCCAGCGGTTCGAGCGCGGCCTCCCCATCGGCACCCTCGCCTCCGAGGACGCTCCCGACGCCGGCACCGGCACGGCGGTGCGCTTCCTGCCCGACCTCGAGATCTTCAGTGGTGGGATCACGTTCGATTACCACACGCTTTCGGCCCGTCTGCGTGAGCTCGCCTATCTCAACGGCGGTGTCCGCATCGTCTTCCGCGATGAACGGCCCGCCGCCACCAACGCCGCCGGTGAGGCCCACGAGGAGGTCTATCACTACGAAGGCGGCATCAAGGAATACGTCGCCTACATGAATGCGGAGAAGGATCCTCTGCATGCCGAGATCATCTATGTGAATGCCACCAAGGATGGCGTCCAGGTGGAGGCGGCCCTGCAGTGGTGCGTCGATGCCTATTCCGACAGCATCCTGGGCTTTGCCAACAACATCCGCACCGTCGATGGCGGCACCCATATCGAAGGCCTCAAGACGGTGCTCACCCGCACCCTGAACACCTTCGCCAAGAAGCGCGGCAAGCGCAAGGACGCTGACACCAACCTGGCCGGAGAGAACATCCGCGAAGGTCTTACGGCCGTGCTGTCGGTGAAAGTGCCTGAACCGGAGTTCGAGGGGCAGACCAAGACCAAACTGGGCAACACCGAGGTGCGCGGCATCGTCGACACGACGGTGGGTGAGGCCCTGGGGGAATACCTGGAGTTCAACCCCCAGGTGATCGACCTGATCCTGGAGAAGGCCATCCAGGCCTTCAATGCCGCCGAGGCCGCCCGCCGGGCTCGGGAGCTGGTCAGGCGTAAGTCGGTGCTGGAAAGTTCCACCCTGCCCGGCAAGCTGGCCGACTGCAGCTCCCGCGACCCGAGCGAATCGGAGATCTACATCGTGGAGGGGGATTCCGCCGGAGGTTCGGCCAAGCAGGGCCGAGATCGTCGCTTCCAGGCCATCCTGCCCCTGCGGGGCAAGATCCTCAACATCGAGAAGACTGACGACGCCAAGATCTACAAGAACACCGAGATCCAGGCCCTGATCACGGCCCTGGGCCTGGGCATCAAGGGGGAGGACTTCGAGGAGAAGAACCTCCGCTACCACCGCATCGTCATCATGACCGATGCCGACGTGGACGGCGCCCACATACGCACCCTGCTGCTCACCTTCTTCTACCGCTATCAGAAGGCCCTTGTGGAAGGCGGCTACATCTACATCGCCTGCCCGCCGCTCTACAAGGTGGAGCGCGGCAAGAATCACAACTACTGCTACAACGACAACGAGCTCAAGAAGGTGCTTGAGGGTTATGGAGAAAAGGCCAACTACAACATCCAGCGCTTCAAGGGCCTGGGCGAAATGATGCCCAAGCAGCTCTGGGAAACCACCATGGATCCGGAGACTCGCATGATGAAGCGTGTGGAGATCGAGGATGCCCTCGAGGCCGATCGCATCTTCACGATCCTGATGGGCGACAAGGTGGCGCCGAGGCGTGAATTCATCGAGACCCACAGCGCCGAGCTGGATTTCGCCCAACTCGACATCTGATGACCCCACGCCATCCGATGCCGGTTCCGGCCTGGCGCTGGGCCGCCCTGCTGGGCTTTGCCCTGATGGCCCCGGCGGCCTTGCCCGCTGGGGGCGGCGACCGGCGCTTGCCGGAAGTCCGGCGCCGCGAGCGCCAGGGCGAGCCTTTGGTCAGCAACGGGACCCTCGGGCTCCACTGCGCGCCCCGCTGCCAGGCGCCCGTTCTGGCCCGTCCAGAAACCGGGACCCCGCTGCGAGTGTTGCGGGAATGGATGGAACCCGGCGGTCGCCGCTGGCTGCAGGTGGAAGCCTCCACGGCAGCCGGGCGCGCCAGTCGCGGCTGGCTGGCCGGCTGATCCGCCTTCCGCTGGGGCCCAGGCCCAGATGGCTCAGTAGGCCAGGGCCTTCTCGATCGCGGCGACCAGTTCGGAACCGTCCGGTTCCACGGCGCTCTTGAAGCGGGCCAACACGGTTCCATCACGGCCGATCAGGAACTTCTCGAAGTTCCAGGCCACGTCGCCGGCGGGTTCGGCCTGGGTGAGGGTGTCGTAGGGCGCCGTCTTGGAGCCGGTGGCGTGCACCTTGTCGAACAGCTCGAAGCCCACGCCGTAGGTGGTGGAACAGAACTGCTCGATTTCCTCCAGAGTGCCCGGTTCCTGGGCGCCGAAGTCGTTGCAGGGGAAGCCGAGGACGGCGAAGCCCCGGGGGCCGAAGCGGTCCTGGACGGCCTGCAGACCGGTGTACTGGCGGGTGAAGCCGCAGCGGCTGGCCACGTTGACGATCAGAAGCACCGTCCCGGCCCACTCACCGAGCCGGCGCTCCTCGCCGCTGGCGCTGTGCACCACCACGTCGCTCACATTCAGGGCCATGGATTCCTGGGGAGGGATGGTCGCGGCGAACCCTAGCGGCTCTGCCCATACACTCGTACCCGCCGGCATGCGAGGAGCGATGGCTGAAGCCTCCGCCGTCGCCGAGGCGGTGGCCCACCAGTTGGAGGGTCTGCTCCAGGCGGGCAACTACGACGGCGCCAAACTGCTGCTGCAGCCCTTGCAGGCGGTGGATTCCGCCGAGGCGATCGGCACCCTGCCGCGCACGCTCCAGGCGCTCGCCTTCCGGCTGCTGCCCAAGAACGAAGCCATTGAGGTTTACGAGTACCTGGACGGCTCGGTGCAGCAAAGCCTGCTGGAGCTCCTGCGCTCCGGTGAGGTGCTGGAGCTGGTGGAGGAGATGTCCCCGGACGACCGGGTGCGGCTGTTCGATGAACTGCCGGCCAAGGTGGTGCGGCGGCTGCTGGCGGAGCTCAGCCCGGCGGAGCGCCGGGTCACGGCCCAGATGCTGGGCTACGAGGCGGAGACCGCCGGTCGCCTGATGACGACGGAGTTCATCGACCTCAAGGAGTTCCACAGCGCCCAGCAGGCCCTCGACATCGTCCGCCGCCGCGCCCGCGACACGGAAACCATCTACAGCCTCTATGTGACCGACGCCTCGCGCCACCTCAGCGGCATGCTGTCGCTGCGGGATCTGGTGACGGCGGACCCTGAGGACCGGCTGGGGGATGTGATGACGCGGGAGGTGATGAGCGTCGCCACCGACACCGACCAGGAGGAGGTGGCCCGGGTGATCCAGCGCTACGACTTCCTGGCCGTGCCGGTGGTGGACCGGGAGCAGCGGCTGGTGGGGATCGTCACCGTGGACGACGTCATCGACGTCATCCAGCAGGAGGCCACCCGGGACCTCTACGCGGCTGGCGCCGTGCAGGCCGGCGACGAGGACGACTACTTCCGCAGCAACCTGTTCACCGTGGCGCGTCGCCGGGTGGTGTGGCTGCTGGTGCTGCTGGTGGCGAACACGGGCACCTCGGCCGTGATCGCCTCCGAACAGCTGGTGCTGAAGCAGGTGGTGCTGCTGGCGGCCTTCATTCCGCTGCTGATCGGCACCGGCGGCAATGTGGGGGCCCAGAGCACCACCGTGGTCATCCGGGGCCTGAGCACCCAGCGACTCCAGTCCCTGGGGCCCTGGCGCACCATCGGTCGGGAGCTGGTCGCCGGTGCGCTGCTGGGCGGTCTGCTGGCGTTGGTGGTCGTGCCCTGGGCCTGGACCATGGGGGGCAGTGCGCTGGTGGCGACCTCGGCCGGCATCAGCCTGGTGGCGATCACCACCCTGGCCGCCACCTCAGGAGCGGCCCTGCCCCTGCTGTTCGACCGCCTTGGCCTTGATCCGGCCCTGATGTCGGCCCCGTTCATCACCACGGCCACGGACGTGGCCGGCGTTTTCATCTACCTCAAGACCGCCCAGCTGCTGCTGCCGCGGCTCGGCACCGGCTGACCCGGGGCTCCGGTGGTTTCTGAGAGGAGTTCACACTTCTTGATGTTACGCTTTACAGATAGTTATGGATCGGTCCCATGGTCGTCGCCTTCGCCCTTGACCAGCCGTTGACTCCCGTCACCGCCCCGTCGGTGGTCCGCTCCTCCCCGGGCCGTTCCATGCCCCCGGTGGACGGCGATCTGGTCCGCTCCTACCTGCGGGACATCGGCCGGGTGCCGCTGCTCAGCCATGAGCAGGAAATCACCCTGGGCCGCCAGGTGCAGGAGCTGATGGCCCTGGAGGACATGCGGGAGGAACTGAAGATGCGCTCCGGCGGCACCGATCCGAGTCAGCAGGAACTGGCGCTGGCGGTGGACCTGCGGCCCGAGGTGCTGCGCAAGCGCCTGCACGCCGGCCGGCGCGCCAAGGAGCGGATGGTGGCCGCCAACCTGCGGCTGGTGGTGAGCGTCGCCAAGAAGTACACCAAGCGGAACATGGAGCTGCTGGATCTGATCCAGGAGGGCACCATCGGCCTGGTGCGGGGCGTCGAGAAGTTCGACCCCACCCGGGGCTACAAGTTCTCCACCTATGCCTACTGGTGGATCCGTCAGGGCATCACCCGGGCGATCGCCGAGAAGAGCCGCACGATCCGGCTGCCGATC
>CAIXBB010000040.1 GCA_903917565.1 uncultured cyanobacterium
GCTGTTGGTGTACCCAAAGTAGTGTTGTTTACCCCACCTGCTTCAGTCACGGTACCGTCGGTCGTGCCGCCGATCACTGCCGCATCGTTGGTGCCTTTGATGGTGATGGTGACGGTCTGATTGACGTAGGCACCGAAGTCGTCGGTGACGCGGACGGTGTAGGTCTGGGTGACGCTGGCGCCTTCTTTGAGGGCCTGGGTGGCAGCGAGGGAGTTGTTCAGCGTGTAGGTCCAGACGCCGGAGGCGGCATTGACCCCGAGGCTGCCGTAGGTGGTGGAGGGCGTGCCCTGGATGCTCCAGGTCCGTGTCGCAGCGGTATCGACGTCGCTGGCGCTGAGCGTGCCGCTGATGGTGGAGATGCCAGGGACGACGGTGCCGTTATCGAGATTGCCGGCCTCGATGACGGTGCCGGCGCGTGCGGCGGCGGCATTGGTGATCACCGGCACGTCATTGGTGCCTTTGATGGTGATGGTCAGGGTCGAGGAACTGGATGCGCCATTGTTGTCCTGCATGGTGTATGCGAAGACATCGGTGACGATGGAGTTCTGGGCCAAGGCATTGGTGTCAGGGTCGGCGTTATTGAGCGTGTAGGTCCAAACGCCGTTGGCTCCGATGATCACCGAGCCGTAGTTGCCGGTGAAGGTGCCGGTGGTGGTGACCGTCTTGGTGTCAGTGAGATCCAGGTCGGTGTCGTTAGAGAGCAGGTTGCCGGTTGCACTCGAATCGCCTGGGAAAGCGGTGTTGACAGGCTTCACTCCCGCTTCCGTTACCAGATCGGTACCGTTGACATCGGCATTAGCGATCGGCCCGTCGTTAACGCCGTTAATGGTGATGACCACCTGCTGCGAGTCTGACAAGGGCGGCTGAGAGGTGGCGCCGTTGTCCATCACTTTGATGGTGTAGGTGAGGGCGACGGATTCACCCGCAGCCAGCCAGTCGAAGCTGTTGCTGGTGCCGAAGGGATTGATGACTCCTGGATCGTTCTGATTGAAGTTCCATTTCAGAGTGCTGCCCAGGAAGGGATCGGCGGCGAGGGCGATGGGATTGCGGTTTCCGTAGCTATCGCGGATGTCCAGCATCGCCAGAAGTGAAGCATTGCTCAGGGGCGTGGGGATCGCCACGGTTCCCACTCTCTGAGTCCAGACAGGGGTAACGGCATCCACCGCGGCCCGCACCACATCCAGGGTGTTCAGGTCGACGACATTGAATTGGCCGGAGGCTGCGAGGCTGTCTTCCGTGCCACCAGAAACCGTGACCTGAGCATTGGACCAGACAGGGGTTAAAGGGTCGAAGTTGATGCTGCCCCGGGTGGTGTCGTTGCGAATGTCCGGCGCAAAGTTGGCGGGGGGAAGGGAGCCGTTGGCCTTGGGACTGAGGATCTGGTTAGTGACTGGATTCGCCCTGATGGCATTTGTCAACTGCAATTCAATCTCGGCCAGTGTGGGCGGAGTGGTGCCCGTGCCGGCGAAGGAACTCAGGGGGATGATCCCGCAGAAATAGGAGGGATTGCTTGCTGTGTTGTAATTAACCGTGTCGCTGAAGTACACCAGCCCGCCATCGCGAGTGCTGTAAATGAAGTTGTAGCCTCCACCTGGGGGCACATCCACAAGGCTGACGGCTAACGGAGAGACATACACTTTCACCTGGCTAGTGGTGAAACCGGCGCCTTTTTGAATGAAGCCCGATGCCAGGATTTTGTCTTCACTGGCGGAGAAGTCCGGAGTGCTTACAATTGTGGCCGTGTCGGGAAGATTGGTGGCCAGTCCGCACATCCTCAGCCCTCCGTTGAACGCCATTGATGGTGAACTGGGTTCTGCCGAACACCGTCACATCGTTGTCAGCCTCGGCAACGGTGAAGGGTTTGATGCTGCCGCCCCAGACCGTCAGCTTGATCCGGGTGATCTTCAGTTCCTTGAGCGACTTGAATTCCCCAGGCTGGCAGATGCCATCTCCCAGTTTCCCAGGAAGGTTCTGGTCTACCCAGACGCCAAACTTCTCAAAATAAATATCATTTGCATCGAGAAATCCATCTTTCCTGCCGAACTCATCGCGGTCGAAGTAGCGTCTCAGGGCGTCAAGGTCTGTCTTGGCATCTTCGTCGTAGCAGGTGAAGGCAAGCTCACTGGTTTTATTGATGATTCCGTTTGTGTCTTTGTCGAAGGCCAGAAAGCCATCGCCGTTGGCCACCCAGGCGGTGATTTCTGTTGATTGATCGTACTTCTCATCGTCATCTCTGGAGAAGTTGAATTTTGCTTTGGTGAGATTTCGGCCAACATAGGTGATCGTTCCATCACCATTCATGTCCATCGCCACCGGTGCATTGCTCAACAGCGTGGGCTTCGGCTGGGTGATCAGGATCGTGTCGGCGCCGCTGCCGCCATTGATGGTGTCGCTGCCACCGCCGCCCGAGATCGTGTCGTTGCCGCCGCCGCCGCTGAGAATATCGTTTCCCAGGCTGCCGATCAGATAATTGCTTCCGCCATCACCAGTTAAATTTGTGCCGGATACTCTGCTGTTGGGGTCCAGGGAGATTCTTTCGATCCCTTGTTGGATGGTGCTGTTATACCCAAAGCTGGAACTGGCAGTGCCGACGGGCATATAGAAGAGAATGTCGTCGCCACCACTGTCCCTGATGACAGGTGCATTGTTCTGGGTCAGCTGATACTCGTCATTGCCGCTACCGCCTTCCAACGTGTCGACACCGGTGGTGTTGTTCGCGTTAACGGGGGACTGGCGTAGCAGGTTGTTGCCATTACCAGCGCGCAACCAGTCGGCATTGCTGCTGCCCACCAGCGTGTCGTTACCAGCGCCTGTAATCACCCCCTCAATGTTGATGAAGGTGTCGGTGCCGATGCCCACGTCGATGACCCTGCCGCCGACGGAGGGATTGTTATTAAGGAAATTGATGGCGCCTGTGGCATCGGAGAGATCAAGAATGTCAAGAGTGCCGGCACCACCATCGATGGAGTCGTTACCGCCTCCACCGCGCAAGGTGTCGTTGCCGGCGCCGCCGAGCAGGGTGTCGTTGCCAGCGCCGCCGGCCAGCAGATCAGCCCCGATGGAGCCGGTGATGCTGTCGTCGCCGCTGCCGCTGATCACCCCTTCGATGAAGGTGTAGGTGTCGATGTCGATGCCCACCCCGCTGACCGTTCCGGGGGTGGAGCTGTTGTTTCTCAGCGTGAAGGTGAGACGGTCTGTGGCATCGGAGAGATCAAGGATGTCGAAGCCGGCGCCGCCATCGATGGAGTCGTTACCGGCCCCACCGCGCAGGGTGTCGTTACCGTCCCCACCGCGCAGGGTGTCGTTGCCGCCGAGGCCGCTGATCGAGTCATTGCCGGTGCTGCCGGTGAGGCTGTCGTTTTCAGCGTTGAAGCCGGTGATGGTACCGGACCCCGTGAGAGTGGCCGCCTCCGCCAGGTAGGTCTGGCCGTTGAGCACCAGCTCGAACTGGTCGTCGTCGTAATCGCCGGGAGCGGCGGGGGTGCCCAGCACCAGATCCTTGAAGCGGGCCCCCTTATCGCCGGGGGTGTCGGTGGGGGTGAACACCTGGTCGAGGCGATGGCCGTACTCCTCGATCAGCACCGCCATCACCTCGGCGTTGGTGGCGGTGGCCAGCCATTGCCGATTCAGCAGGATCACATTGCTTTCCGCCACGTAGGCGCCGCGCTGGGCGGGCAGCACAGCCGCTTCCACCAGCTCGATGGCGGGGATGGCCCACTGGCCCCGGGGCGCTTCGCGGTTCTGCCAGGTGCGCAGCACCGCCAGCCCCTCCCCACCGCTGGTGTCCACCCCGAGGGCCTGCTGCAGCGCCAGCGCCAGGGCACCGCTGCCGGCCGCGAAAAACAGGCTCTGCTCCACCTGCCGCAGGATCAGCGCCAGTCGCTGGGTGGCGGGGTAGACAGCGGCTGCGTTCTCCGAGGCGAGGCCCGCCAGGGGCTGGTGGGCGAAGCGGTGAGCATTTTGTCGAGTTGTCTTCTGGCGACCGAGGAGGGAACCGTAGGAAAACTCGGAAAAATGCTTGGCCAAGACTGTAGCAACAGATAGGGCTTTCACCTTAGACTAAGGATTGACAGTTTGACAAAACTGTAATTTCCCACTTCAGCCTGAGCAGTCAATTGCTCAACTCAATTTTTACTTTTGGTATCACCTGAATCAAGCTGTTTCTGTAGCCTGCGCTACGGAACGGCATATTGCTTCGAAGGTTCTGCTGCTGAAGCCTTGGGAATGGGGCTCGGGGTGAATGGAGTCGCTCAGTATTCAATGCTGCGAAGCCGGGCTGATTCCATGGCGATAAAATGAAAGGTACCGCAGTAAAAAGCTGCACGATTCACGGCGGGTTCCTTTTCCGCCGCCCTAACCTTCAGCAGTTGCTGGGCTAATACCCCGCTGATGTTTCTGCTTCTGGCCCAGCTCGTTGCTCCACCCCTTCAGCTCGGGCCCGTTCGACTGCCGTCCACCGCACCCCAGGGGCCACTGCGTGACCAGCAGCCTGCCCCCGTGATTACACCGGGCGGTGAGGCCGTTCCTCCCCCTGCGAAAGAGCCCACCCCCCCCCCGGGGCGCCGGGCCCGTCGCCCACTGGGCCCCAGCTGATCCCCGCGATTCGGGGTGCTACGCCGTACTCCCCAGCGGAGCTTCAACGGCTGCTCGGCCCCTGCAGCGCAATTGCCGTCCAGGCCGAGCGGTTGCGAGCCTGTGCCCTGGCCCTGTCCGCCAGGCTGGTGGCCGACGGTTACATCAACACCCGCGTCTACGACCAACCCACCCCGGCACCCGGCTTTCTGGAGGTGGTCGAGGGGCGGTTGGTGGAGCTGAGGGTGCAGGGAAGCGATGCCGGCCTCAATGCCCGGGTGCTGCGCTGGTTGAGTCCCCTTCGCGGCCAGGTGCTCCACCTCCCCAGCCTGGAGGCGAGACTGCAACGGGTGCAGCGGCGGCCGGAGGTCGCCCAGGTGCGCGGCAACCTCTCGCGCCTGGGCAGCGACCCAGCCAAAGGGGTGTTCACCGTCTCGGTCAGCCCAGCCAGCGTCCACCAGCCCTGGCGGGGCGATTTTTCCTTGCGCAATGAAGGCTCCAACGGCTCCGGTGAGGCCCGCTTCGTGGCGGGCCTGGTCAAGGAGGACCTGGTCCGCCCGGGCGACACGCTGTTGCTGTACAGCGAACTGGGCACCGACACCTCGCCGACGTTCGGCTCCCTGGTCAGCTCGATCAGCTACACCCTGCCTTTGAGCGAGGCGTTCAGTTTCACCGGTGCCTTCGGCTACAGCCGCCGCAATCTGATCGAACTGACTGAGCCGGCCAATGGGTTCTCCAGTTCCCAGTACCAGGGGCTGGGCCAACTGGACTGGATGCTGCACGACAGTCTGGATTCCAGCCTGAGCCTGTTCGCCGGCCTCAGCAGCAACCGCAGCAACGTCTATCTCAACGATCAGGCCCTGCAGCCCGAGTTCTTCTCCGCCTCGATTCGTTCGCCGCAGTCGGGCTATCTGCGCCTGGGCTTGGCGGGCAATGGCTTCAGCGGCAACGTGGGTTGGTCGGGGACCGCTTTTCTGCTCCAGGGGATCGGGGCGATGACGCCATCAGAGCAGCGGCAGGAGCTGGCCTTGGACGGCATCATCCCAGGCCAGGCCAATGCCCTGGCAGGGCTCGTATCCGCCGCCTGGCTCGTCGCCCCCCGGTGGCAGGTGAACCTGCGGGCCGGGGGTCAGGTGGCTTTCAATCGCCTCACCTCGCCGATGCAGTTCACGCTGGGCTCCGATGCCGGCATCCGCGGCCTGCCCGGCCAGCTCGTGAGTGGCGACAGCGGCTGGCTGGCCACCGGCGAAGTGGTGTGGACCGCCTGGCAGAAGGGAAAACAGGCCCTGCAACTGGTGCCCTTCATCGGCGCCGGTGGCGTCCGCACCTTTCAGGGTGCCACCTTGAGCCAGGGTGCCACCTTCTTGAGCGACACTGTCGGTGCCGGAGGTGTTCTGGCCCGCTGGCTCCAGGGGGAGCACTGGACGATGGAACTGGGTTGGGTCCATCAGTTTCTGACCAACGACAACGTTGGCAGCTGGCAGAACTGGGAGCTGGCCAGGGGTCTGTACGCCAAGCTGGGTTATCGGTTCTGATGGCACTCACCAAAAGCGGAATAATTCTCACGGAAGGTCCTAAAATAACGAGTTAAGTTCTTTCGCTGGGTTGACCCTGTGTCTCTGACTGCACCTGCAAGGTTCTGCGGGCTTCTGGCGCTGGGGGTGCTGCTGCTCAGCGAGTCAGCCGCCTGGGCTGATCCCGCCAGCCGTTCGGTCTTCCCGAGTCGCAGGGTCGGCGGGGGGACCCGCGGGGATTGCAGTTCCCGCATGCTGGCCCACCTGGTGCCCTCCAACGGCGAGTTTTCGCCTGCCTCCGATGGGCTGATCGGTCTGGTGGAGGGGCAGGCGGCCAGCCCTCGCCCCCTGGCGGTGTCGTTCAAGCCCCTGCGCTCCTGGCAGGCGGGCACCACCGACAGCGGTGCCACGATCAAGGAGCTTCAATTGAGTGCCCAGGGGCCTTCGGTCCGCCTGCTGCGCATCGGCCCGGTCAAGGAGCCCATGGTCTGGGAATCCGCCTATCTGTGCGGTGATGCCACGTCCACCAGCAGCAGTGATCCCCTGGCCTACATCCAGACCATCTCTCCGCCGGCCCTCAGTCTGCTCAAGCCTGCTGGGGTTTCGAAGGGCGGTGCCGATCGCCTGGCCCTTCAGAAGCTGGCTTCTGCCTGCGGGGCCCAGGTGAGTCGTGAGCAGGTGATCGCGGCCTTCGGTCTGCAGGAGATGGCGGCCGCCCTCACCCCCACCCTGCCGGTGATCTGTCAGTGAGTGGGTCCGGGCCTTCGCCAGGGGGCCAGGACTTGCCGCTCCCCTACCAGGGGCTGCCGATGAGTTGCACGGCTGCCCAGAAATAGGGATGGCTGAAGCCACCGGCGTAGCGCCGCTGCTGAGCGGCGGTCAGGCCGTCCATCAGCGTACTGCCGCCTGACCCAACCACTTTGTCGCCCTGAAGATGCACTTCTCCTGAGAGGAACGCTTTCTGGGTCATCTGGATCGCTTCGGCCTTGGGAATGCCCTGATCAAGATAGCGGTAGAACTGCACGAAGAAGCTGGAGGTGGCGAGATCGTCCACGTACCATTTGGTGCCAATGGCGCTCTTCGCCCCCAGCTGGATGGCCATGCCGGCGAAGCCGAGCTCAAGATCACTGCCGCTCACTGCACTGCGGCAGGCGCTGAGACTGACCAGGTCGAGGCCTTGGTCCCCGCTGCGCTGGCGCAGCTGGCCGAGTTCCTTGAGCCCAACACTGTTGGAAGAGGTGTAGATCAAGGCATCAGCTTCCTTGCCGGGTTTCAGTTCCGCATGGCTGGCGATATGGATTCGCTTCACGGCAGGGTCGGCAAGCACCTTCAGCAGGCTGTTGGCGTTGAACGCCTGATTCAGCAAAACAGTGCCACCGTCCTCGCGGGCGATCGTGGTGAGTTCCTGCGCCACCATCGGCAGGGGGGCCAGGCCATTGGCGAATTCCGTGGCCCCGGCTCTGATCAGGGATTCCTTCCCATAGATCGGTGCTTTCTCACGGCTGGTGAGCGATGTGAGGGCCAGGGAGGGAGTGATCGTGACGGCGTACCGCTCACCCAGCCAGATAGCCACCGCCGAGAGGCAGGCTGGCGTAGGGCACGTCGATCAGGTTCAGATCGCTGGAGATGATCAGGCTGGTGATGCCGTTGGCCTTCAGGGTGGGCTGCACCGGTTCGAGCAGCAGCTGGGCCAGCTGGCTGGCCGCCGGCGTTGCCGCTGGATTGCCGCCGGGCAGCGGCCCCATGCCGGCCATGTTGGCGTAGTGGCGGGCCAAGGCCTCCCGGAGCCTGGCGATGGGCACCTCCACCCGCCAGCCCTGGGGTTCGCCGTCGGGCAGCACCAGCACGATGTCGATCAGGCCCGTTGGAGGGGCCTTCGCCGCATCGGCCGTCCCAGCTGCCCCTGCCGGCTTCGGCGTGAAGGAATAGCGCAGGATCGCCGGCTTGTAACTGGCTTGATCGAAGCTGGCCTTCGCCAGCAGCAGGTTGCTGGTGTCGACGGTGGCGATGGCCTGGGCCTGGCCGCCATCCTGATTCCAGGCAAGACCTTTCTGTCTCTGGCGGATGGCTTCGATGGCGGCCCGCATGAAGCCCTGCAACTGGGAAATGCTCGGCGGGCTGGCCGGTGTGGTTCCGAGCCCCAGGGCCTGGCTGACCGCCTGGAGCGAGGTGAGCTCACCCTGGTCGAGGCTTGCGAGAGCCTTTTTCGGGTCTAGGTTTTCGGCCGATTTCACGGACAGAGAGGGGGTTCCCGTGGCGGCGCCGGCGTTCTTGGAGGCCGATTCGGTGCCTTGACTCGGGCCTTCCCGGGTACCGCTCGCCAGCAGGGGGGAGGTGGTGATCGATGGTTGGGATGTATTGCCAGGCCCTGTCTGGGGCGACACCACAGCGCCGGAGGACGGGTTGGTGTTCGTCGGCGCCAGGGGGGTCTGGTTCACCACCGCATTGAACAGGCCGTCGCCCAGGAGCGCCTGGAGGGCAGCGGCGTCGGCGGCGTTGCTGAGGTTGAAGCTGATGGGATTGGTGGTGGTGGTGCCACCTCCGAGAACCTGGAACGACTGAGTGATTTCAGTGATCGTGACGATGCCGTCATTGACGGTGATGATCCGATCCGTTTCCGGCTGCCGCGCGGTGACGTTGAGTTTGTTGAGCAGGAAGTTCTGACGGGTTTGGAGGATCTGCTCGCTATAGTTCGCGGACCCCGCATTGACCCGCTCGTCAAGAGCCTGGAGAGACGGTGGGTCGGAGACTTGATTCCACACGGGCGAACTGATGAAGTTATATAGAAAAAAGCCTTCACCAGTTGTTGTGAATTTGTAGGAGAGCTCCCCCTGGAGATCGCCTGGGGAAGTCGCAGGATACACCAGGGGGTGAGTATTATTAAACGTGCTGAAGTAGGTGGCGTCGATGTAATTCGGAACTGTTGTCGTGTCGAGGTAGGTCAGCAGGATCGGCAGCGGGGGGGAGCCTCCACCGTCACCCAGGTTGGTGAGGAAACTGTCGGGACTGATGCTGAACTGAGTGGTGGAATCCCCCGTGCTAGCCACCGTGAGGGTGCCGCCAATGCCGCCGCTGGCATCGATGGTGGCTTTATCGAGCGTGATGCCGCCTTTGCTGCCCAGGAACACATCGCTGCCCAGCGCTCCCACCCCGGCTCGGGCCAGCAACGAGGAGTCCGTCACCGTCAGGGGGGTGGTGGTGGAATCATTGATCAGCTGCAGCTTCGGTGCTGCTCCCGCCTGGAAACCGCCGTAGGCGCTGGAGACATTCAGCGTGCTGGCGGCATCAATGCTGATCCCCGACTGGGAGTACAGATCGATACTGCCGGTCACCCCCTTTCCATCGAGCGCGGGATCGGTGGGGGGGGCGCTGAGGACGGCAAGCAGCTGACTGCCAAGCACCTGGAGCCCCCCGGCGCCATTGCGGATATCGATCTTGCCGGCGAAACCCGATCCGCTGCCGGCATCCAGAACGGCATTGGACAGCTGGGTGCCACCGGCACTGGTCAGCCGGATCAGGGGGCTGGGGGATGAGCTGTTTGGGGTGTCGGCCGGATCCAGCTCATCGACCAAGGCGAGGGCTTGGTTGAAGTTCGGCGGAAATAGAACACTGGTTTCGTAGCTGGCCAGGATCTGGGAATCCTGGATGAGAAGCGGGGCCGTGGGGCTGGAATTGATGATGAAGATCTGGCCGGCGGGGCTGAACGTGAGCGCGCTGTCGGGAGCACCTTTGCTGTAGGCCTCAAGGCGCGAATTGGCGAGGATGTTCACACCGCCGGCTCCGGAAAGATCGATGTCGCCTGAACCCAGGGGGGAATTGGCGGTGATCATCGTGCTGTTGTTGATCCGCAGGTTCCCGCTGGGATTGAGGTTGAACAGGGCAATGGCGCCGGCTGCGCCGTCGGTGGCGTTGGCACTGATGGTGGAACCGTCCACCGTGAGCTGGGAAGCGGATGCCACCGAGATATTGCCGGCGAAGGTCCTGGCGCGGGCCTGGTCGAAGTTGGCGAAGGCGCTCTGCCCCTGGAGCTCGATCGAAGCGTTGATGGATGATTTGTTGAGGATCTCGATGCCGCTGCCGGTGGCATTGGCCGTGGCCAGGCGAATGGTGCCGGGCGGATTCTCGCGAGTGGTGCTACCCCCGATCACCAGCTCATAGCCGAAGAGGCCGGGGCCATAGAGGTCCTCTACCTTCAGCGGTGCCAGGGAAAGGGTGCTGCCATCGAGCTTGATGCTGTTGGCGGCATAGACATCAATCAGCCCCCGCGGTGCCTGGATCGTGGTTCCCGTCAGGGTGATGTCCGTGGCCTCAAGGCCCGTGCGCAGGGCCGTGATTCTGGAATTGGTGGCATTGATGGTTCGGCCCTTCAGGCTCGCCCCGCCATTGCTGGTTTCCCCAATCCCCGGTGTGCCGGCCAGACCGGCGAGGATGCTGGCGTTCTGAAGCGTGAGGTCGTTGTTGCCGCTGTCGATCAGCAGGTTGCGATCGATGCTGATCAGGGAACCCGCCAGCAGGCTGATCGGCCCGTTGTTGGCGATGTTCGTCGGGTCGGTGCTCAGGGAGCTGCTGGACAGCACCGGAGCGGTGCTCCAGTCGGGGTTGTTGTCGGGAAGGGTGGTGTAGGCGTTGAACAGACTGGTGCCGAAGGCGAGGTTCGTCTTGGTGGTCAGCAGCAGATCCCCCCAGCCGGTGAAGCCTCCACCACCCGAGATGCTGATCCCACCCGGTGAGAGAAAGAACAGGCCCGCCCCGTTCTGTCCCGTGACGGGCACCGTGATGAAACTGCCGCCGGGGCTTGTGACCCCGACGATCACCGCCCGTTGAAGGCCGTTGAGGAAGTCGACCCGGGTGATGCCGGGGGTGATGCCGGAGCGGGTGTCGAACTGAGCGAAGCGATGGAAGAGATTCGTGCCCCGGCTGGTGCCGCCCTCCACCTGGCAGAGGCCAGCGCTGCATCCAGGGGCCACCTGGCCGTTCATGCGCAGGCTGGTTCCCAGCGAGCGGAGGCCGGTGGTGGGCACCAGTTGGGCGTGGGCGGGCAGGCAGACCAGCCACGCTGAACCCAGAAGGGTGGCTCCCAGCCCCGTGCCCAGCCGCAGCAACGATTGGCGAGGGTGGGGCACGGCTTCCACAACACAACTGAACCATTCACTATAGGCAGCCAAAAAAATGACTAGATATTTGTATCAACCGCTGCAATTTTGGCCGTAGACGGTCAGAGGGGATCCTGCTCCCAGGGGAAGCGGGGCAGTTTGTTGAGCCCCTCCTGCATGTGGCGGGCCCACACATCCATGGTGTGCTGGATTTCAGGGGCCTCCTTCTCGAGCTTGAGGTGCCGGCCCACCTTGAACTCGTCACGGCGCACCAGGGCGATCTCGAAGGGTGGCCCCACGGTGAGGTTGGAGCGCCGGGTGACGATCTCCGACACCAGGCAGAGGCGCGCCGCATCCTCCAGCGAGAGGTCGGGCCGGCCGATGTAATCGAGGGGGGGCTTGCCGTACTTGGTTTCGCCGATCTGCAGGAAGGGGGTGTCGGCGGTGGCCATGATCGCGTTGCCCTGGGGATAGATCATGTAGAGCCCGTGGGGCTGGCCGGCGATCTGGCCTCCGAGGATGAAACTGGCCTCGCCGCTGGCGCCCGCCTGCCGCAGGTTGGGATTGAACTCCTTCTGGACCATCACGTTGAGCCGGCCGATGTAATCCGCCACCTCGAACAGGTAGCGGGCGGTGAGCATGCTCGGCCCGGCGGGTGGGTCGTCCTGGCGGCTCCACTGGGGGCTGGGGCCGGCACCATGGTTCTCGATGTCGCGGCGGATGCGGTTCATCACGGCCTGGGTGGTGCCCAGGTTGCCGGCCGCCATCAGCACGAACAGCCGATCGGGGGCCGGCGCCAGCACATGCATCTTGCTGTAGCTCGAGATGTAATCCACCCCTGCGTTGGTGCGGGAGTCGGAGGCGAACACCAGGCCGCTCTTGAGCAGAAAACCAAGGCAATAGGTCATCAGCTCAGCAGCCTCTCCAGGATCGAGGCCACCGACTGGACCGCCGCGCGGGCGGTGGCGTAGGCCATGCGCATCGGCCCCACCAGCCCCACCTGGCCGCGGCCGCCGTGGCCCGTGCGATAGGTGGCCTGGACCACCGCGCACTGTCCGAGGGCCGCATGGGGATGCTCCGTGCCGATCCAGATGGCGTCGCTGACGATCGCGGCTGGGTTGCCGGTGAGCCCCAGCAGGGCACGGGGGCCGTGCTCCACCAGCTGCACGACGGGAAGCAGGCTGGAACTGTGGCTGAATTCCGGCTGGGCCAGCAGCCCCCCCAGGCCAGCCGCCACCACAGCATCGAGCTCCTCGCTGCGGATGCGGCCATGGCTGTCGAGGGCCTGGCGCAGCAGGCTGCCGCTGCGGCGCAGTTCCGCCGGCAGTCTCTCCCAGGGGATGCGGCCGTCGCCGCCAGCGCGCAGCTGCTGGTTGCACCAGCGCTCCAGGATGGGCAGCTCCTCCTCCAGGCCGGCGCCGAGGCGCAGATTCAGGCTGGTGCTGAAGTCGGGACCCTGGACGAGGAACACCAGGAGGCGGTCGCCGCTCGGCACGAGCCGCACCGCTTGCAGCAGGGGGCTGGGTCGCTGGGGGCGGGTGATCAGGCTGAGCAGGCCGGTGAGATCGGCCAGGCGACGGGCCAGATGCAGCAGAAGATCATCGAGGGCGGCCCACTGGAGACTGATCCCGGCCAGCTCCCGCTCCAGCTGCAGGGCGGCGGCCCCCGGGGCGGGCAGCAGCTGATCCACGTACAGCCGGTAGCCCCGCTGGCTGGGGATCCGGCCGGCGGAGGTGTGCGGCTGGGTCAGCAGGCCGCGCTGTTCCAGGGCCCCCATGGCCGTGCGCACGGTGGCGGGGCTGGCGGGCAGCCCGAAGCGACGCACCAGCGTGTTGCTGCCCACGGGTTCGACGGTGTCCACGTAGTGCCGCACCGTGGCCCGGAGGACCTCCTGTTGTCGGCGCGGCAGCGTGTCCAAAGACTGGGGGGAAAGCCTGAAGGAAATCCAGGTAAGCAATCCTAGGGAGGTGCGGACCGTTAGCCCGGCAGGGCGTGCTCTCAGTAACGGGGAACCTGGGGATCCACCTCCCGGCTCCAGGCGTCGATGCCCCCCTTCAGGTTCCAGACGTCCCCATAGCCCTGTTCCTGGATCAGCCAGCAGCCGAAGTCCCAGCTGCGGATGCCGGCATGGCAGAGCACCACCACCGTCTGCTGCCGGTCCAGCCGGCTCTCCAGATCCGGCATCCATTCAAGGTGGCGGCTCAGGGGCAGATGCAGCACCGCATGGGGGAGGCGGGCCTCGTCCAGCTCCCGATCCTCCCGCACGTCGACGATCTGGATCGCTGCACCAGCCTGCAGCCGCTGGTGCAGGTCCCTGGCGGCCAGGCTTCGGGGAGTCCCGGGGCTGCTGGGGGCGTCCATGGCGGGCGTTGGCGGGGGGGGGGCGTCAGGATGGTCCCATCCTGCTGAGAACGCATGAAGGCCCGCCCATTCCTGGCGGTGCTGCTGGCCCTGGTGCTGGTGGTGTTCGGTCTGGGGCTCTGTGGCTGGTGGCTGGTGTGGCAACGCAGTGCCCTGCGGCTTCAGCGCCTGCCCCTGGTGGCCCCGCGGGCGGCCCAGTTCGTGCCCAGGGATGCTCCCCTCAGCTTCCACCTGTTCAGCGACGGCGACCAGCCCCTCGACTACGCCCGCGCCGTCGCCCCGCCCCGCCAGAGGCGCCAGGCGGCGGCGGCGGTCGGCCGGCTGCGCGACGGGGCCTTCGCCGCGGCGGGTCTCGACTACGAAACGGAACTGCGCTCCTGGCTGGCGTCACCGGTGGGCCTGGCCCTGTTCGAGGCGGACGCCGGTGATGCCGCAGGGACCCCACGGAGGGGGGGCTGGCTGCTGGCCCTGGGCAGCCGCGACGACGACGGCGCCCGCCAGTTTCTGCAGCGGTTCTGGCAGACCCGCAGCCTGGCGGGCACGGACCTCCAGATCAGCACCTACCGGGGCCTGGGTCTGATCAGTGGCAGGGGAGCCCTGCTGGGTCAGGTGCCGATGCCGCTGGCCACGGCCCTGGTGGATGACGACCTCGTCCTGATCGCCTCGGGACGGGGTGTGCTGGAGCAGGCGCTGGACGTGTCCCAGATCCCCGAGCTCAACCAGGCCGGCCAGGCGTCCTTCCAGGAGGGGCTGCGGCGGCTCGGCACCGGCACCGCCCTGTTGCAGGCCGCCCCCGGCGCCCTGGAGCGCTGGCTGGGGCTGCCACTGCCGGCCGCCGCCGACCAGAGGCCCGGTGGGCTGCTGCTGGCCCTGCGACCCGAAGGGCGGAGCCTGCGGCTGTCCGCCCTGCTGGGGCTGCCGCCGGAGATGGCCTTGCCGGTGTTCGCCGGCGACGCCGGTCTGGGCCGGGAGCTGCTGGCCGCCCTGCACCGTCCCGTCTCCAGCCTCGCCCTGGTGCAGGATCCCGCCACCATCGCCACGATTCCCCTGCTGCAGCCGCTGCTCGCTCGCCTGACCGGGGCGGCGGACGCGGCGGGTCCTGTGCCCGCCCTGGTGGTGGGGTCCGACGGCGGGCCGCTCCTGGCCGCCGCCAGAGGTGATCACTGGTTGCTTGGCACCGCGGCCGATCGCCCGGAGGCGTCGGCCCTGGAGGCGGCCCTGGCGGCCGATGGCCTGATCGCGGCGCCCCTGGAGGTGGACGGCCACCCGTTGCTGGTCTGGACACGGCTGCAGGCCGTTCCGGGCCGCCGGGACGGCAGGTCCGGACAACTGCAGGCCCCCCTGCTGGGCTGGCGTTGGCAAAAGGGCGGCCAGGCCTGGTGGGGGGAGTCCCTCGGCCAGCTGGACAGCCTGGATGGGTCTGAGACGAAGGGGGCCGGCCGCCTTCAGGAGCAGCTGGAGGACCTTGCCGTTCCGGAAGCGGCCCTGCAGTGGGCCCTGGATGGTCCACGGGCCCGCGATCTGCTGGCGGGGTGGCGGCCGTGGCAGCGCCTCACCGCCCTGGCCGGTGGCCCGCTCAGCGAGCCCGTCACCGGCCTGGCCCTGGCTCTTCAGGGAGAGCCAGGTGTCCTGACGGTGGAAGCGCGACTCGACTTCGGAGGGTCCTGACCATGGCGTCACTGTTCTGGGATCTGCTGTTGCTGCGCCATGGCATCGCCGAGGAGCGCAGCCCCAACCGGGCGGAGGCGGGGCGGGAGCTCACTGCCGCCGGCCGCTCACGTACCCGGGCCGTGCTGGAGCGGGCCGCCCAACTGGATCTGCGGGCCGATCGGCTGTTCTCCAGTCCCCTGGCCCGCGCCTGGCAAACCGCAGAGATCGCGCGGTCGGTCGGCCTGGCTCCCGCCATTGAGCTGGCCCAGGCCCTGGAGCCGGGGGGTGATCCCCTGCCCCTGCTGCCCGCCTGGTTCGCCCAGGGAGGTGAACCGACGCCGTGCCGGCTGCTCCTGGTGGGCCATGAGCCGGATCTGGGGCTGCTGGCGGCCCGTCTTCTCGGGGCGCCGCCCGGCGCCATCGCTCTGCGTAAGGCTGGCCTTGCCCTGCTGCGCCTTCCGGTGGCGGAGGTCGGCGGTTCGTTGGCCGGCACGGCCCGTCTGGAGTGGCTGATGCGCCCCAGGCTCTGGCTTCCCCGCCCCTGAGCCGGCAGCGGGCGCTACGGCAGGTGCCGGTTCCTGCGCCTAAGTTCTTTCCACCCACAGGAAGCGGTATGGCGGCGGAGAGCACCCCAGAGGCGAATGACCCTCAGGGCACCCCTCTCTCTCCATCACCCCCGGCGCCGACGCCGCCCGCGTTCCGCCCTGGGCTTGAGGGGGTGCCGGCCACCCAGTCGGCCATCTGCGACATCGAGGGGCAACGGGGCCTGCTCACCTACCGGGGCTACCCCATCGAGCAGCTCGCCAACCAGAGCAGCTTCCTCGAAACCGCCTACCTGCTGATCTGGGGCGAGCTGCCGACGATCTTCCAGTTGCGGGAGTTCGAGCAGGAGGTGCAGATGCACCGACGGCTCAGCTTCCGGATCCGGGACATGATGAAGTGCTTCCCGGCCACGGGCCATCCCATGGATGCCCTGCAGGCCAGTGCGGCGTCCCTGGGGCTCTTCTATTCCCGGCGTGCCCTGTACGACCCCCAGTACATCGTCGATGCGGTGGTGCGGCTGATCGCCAAGATCCCCACGATGGTGGCGGCGTTCCAACTGATCCGGAAGGGCCAGGATCCGATCCAGCCCCGGGACGACCTGGCCTACTCGGCCAACTTCCTGTACATGCTCACCGAACGGGAGCCCGATCCTCTGGCGGCGCGGATCTTCGATGCCTGCCTGATCCTGCACGCCGAGCACAGCCTCAACGCCAGCACCTTCAGCGCCCGGGTCACCGCCAGCACCCTCACCGACCCCTACGCCGTGGTGGCTTCCGCCGTGGGCACCCTGGCCGGGCCCCTGCACGGCGGCGCCAACGAGGACGTGCTGGACATGCTCGATCAGATCGGCAGCATCGATCAGGTGGAACCCTGGCTCGATCGGGCCATTGCCCAGAAGCAGAAGATCATGGGGTTTGGCCACCGCGAATACAGGGTCAAGGACCCCCGGGCCGTGATTCTGCAGGGCCTGGCCGAGGAGCTCTTCCAGCGTTTCGGCCACGACGCGATGTACGACGTGGCCCTCAAGCTCGAGGAAGTGGCCGAGCTGCGGCTGGGGCCGAAGGGGATCTTCCCCAACGTCGACTTCTATTCCGGTCTGGTTTACCGAAAGCTCGGTATCCCCCGCGACCTGTTCACCCCCATCTTCGCCATCGCCCGTACGGCAGGATGGCTGGCCCACTGGAAGGAACAATTGGGTGCCAACCGCATCTACCGTCCCTCGCAGATCTACACCGGTCCTGTTGAACGGGGCTGGCTTCCCCTGGAAAGCAGACCGGTTCCTGGCTGACCCCATTTCCCCCTAGGTTCCCCCCACCGGAGATCTCTGATGTTGTCCACTGGCCTATTGGGTGCCGCCGTCGCTCCCCCCGGTCTCGACCTCCAGTCGAGCTTCATCGACCTGGCCCAGGCCCTGGGGCTCACGCCCGGTGCGGCCCGCCTTCTGTGGCTGCCGCTGCCGATGGTCCTGGTGCTGGTGGGGGCCGTGGTCGGCGTCCTGGTGAGCGTCTGGCTGGAGCGGAAGATCTCGGCGGCGGTGCAGCAGCGCATCGGCCCCGAGTACGCCGGAGCCCTGGGCGTGCTTCAGCCCCTGGCCGATGGCCTCAAGCTGGTGTTCAAGGAAGACATCATCCCCGCCCGGGCCGATGGGGTGCTCTTCAGCCTCGGCCCCGTGCTGGTGGTGGTGCCGGTGATCCTGTCCTGGCTGGTGGTGCCCTTCGGCCAGAACCTGCTGATCAGCAACGTGGGCGTGGGGATCTTCCTGTGGATCGCCCTGAGCAGCATCCAGCCCATCGGCCTGCTGATGAGCGGCTACTCCAGCAACAACAAATACTCCCTGCTCGGCGGCCTGCGGGCCGCGGCCCAGTCGATCAGCTACGAGATCCCCCTGGCCCTGGCGGTGCTGGCGGTGGTGATGATGAGTAACTCCCTCAGCACCGTCGACATCGTCGCCCAGCAGACGGGGGCCGGCATCCTGAGCTGGAACATCTGGCGCCAGCCCGTCGGCTTCGTGATCTTCTGGATCTGTGCCCTGGCGGAGTGTGAGCGCCTTCCCTTCGACCTGCCGGAGGCCGAGGAGGAGCTGGTGGCGGGCTACCAGACGGAATACTCCGGCATGAAGTTCGCCCTGTTCTATCTGGGCAGTTACATCAACCTGGTGCTGTCGGCCCTGCTGGTGTCGGTGCTCTACCTGGGCGGCTGGAGTTTCCCAGTGCCCGTCGAGTGGATCACCGGCTGGCTGGGGGTCTCACCTGATTCCTCCCTGGTCCAGGTGATCACCGGATCGGTCGGCATCGTCAGCACGATCCTCAAGGCCTACCTGCTGGTGTTCTTCGCCATCCTGCTGCGCTGGACCACCCCACGGGTGCGCATCGACCAGCTGCTCGACCTCGGCTGGAAGTTCCTCCTGCCGATCGCCCTGGTCAACCTGCTGGTCACGGCCGGCCTCAAACTGGCCTTCCCGGTCGCCTTCGGCGGTTGAACCTGCTGTTCGGATACCAACAACCTGGCCCCCGGCGGGCCATCATGGTCCCCATCCCGTAACCCCCTCGCCCCCAGCCATGTTCGGGTTTCTCAAGCAAGTCGGTGACTACACCCGAGAGGCGGTGAGCGCGGCCCAGACCATGACCCAGGGTCTGGCGGTCACCTTCGACCACCTGCGCCGCCGTCCGATCACGGTGCAGTATCCGTACGAGAAGCTGATCCCCTCCGAGCGTTACCGCGGGCGGATCCACTTCGAACTCGACAAGTGCATCTCCTGCGAGGTCTGTGTGCGGGTGTGCCCCATCAACCTGCCCGTGGTCGACTGGGTGATGAACACGGCCACCAAGAAGAAGGAGTTGCGCAATTACTCGATCGATTTCGGCGTGTGCATCTTCTGCGGTAACTGCGTGGAGTACTGCCCCACCAACTGCCTCTCCATGACCGAGGAGTACGAACTGGCGGCGTTCGACCGCCACAGCCTCAACTACGACAATGTCGCCCTCGGTCGGCTGCCCACCAGCGTCACCTCCGATCCGGCGGTGTTCGCCCTGCGGGAGCTGGCCTATCTTCCCAAGGGCGCCATGGATCCCCACGGGGTGCCCGCCAGCGAACCCCGGGCCGGCCAGCTGCCTTCCCAGGTGCTGGAATCCCTCCAGAAGGAGAAAGCCTCCAGCGGCGACGCCCCTTCCGACAGCACCGGAGTGTCCTGATGTCGATCGCCTCCTCCACCCAGCAGATCTGCTTCCTTGTGCTATCGGCCACCACCGTGGTCGGCTCGCTCGGGGTCGTCCTGCTTCCCAACATCGTCTACTCCGCGTTCCTGCTCGGCGGCGTCTTTCTTTCGGTTGCCGGGCTGTATCTGCTGCTCAACGCCAGCTTCGTCGCGGCGGCCCAGATCCTCGTCTATGTGGGCGCCGTCAATGTCCTGATCCTGTTCGCGATCATGCTCGTGAACAAGCAGGAAACCCTCGCCGCGATCCCAGGCCTGCTGGTGCGTCGTCTGCTTTCGGGGGCGGTCTGCGTCGGCCTCTTCGCCCTGCTGCTGCGGGTGGCCCTCACCACCACCTGGGCGCTGCCGGGGCCCCCTCCCGTCGGCGAGGAGGCCACCATCCGCATCGGTGAGCACCTCTTCACCGACTATCTCCTGCCCTTCGAGCTGGCCTCGGTGCTCCTGCTGATGGCGATGATCGGTGCCATCGTTCTGGCCCGTCGCGACGTCTTCAGTACCGACGTGATCACCGGTGAACCGGCCGATCAGGGGTTGATCGAGAAGGATCGAACCCCCCTGCTGATCGAGAAGTCCGCCAACGAGCCCACCCTCCTTTCCAAGCCATGAGCACCGACCTCGCGTCTCCGATCCCTCTCGAGGCCTTTCTCACCATCGCGGCGCTGCTCTTCTGTGTCGGCGTCTGGGGGCTGATCAACAGCCGCAACGCCGTGCGGGTGCTGATGAGCATCGAGTTGATGCTGAATGCCGTCAACATCAACCTGATGGCCTTCTCCAACTATCTCGATGGCCAGCTCATCCGCGGCCAGGTGTTCGCCATCTTCGTGATCACCGTGGCGGCCGCCGAGGCGGCCGTCGGCCTGGCCATCCTGCTGTCTCTCTACCGCAACCGCGAAACGGTCGACATGGAGCGCTTCAACCTGTTGCGCTGGTAGCGGTGCACGCTTCGCGGGATCCGGCCCATGCGGCTTGAGAGGGTCTGGCTGATCCTTCGCAAAGGCAGCCAGGCTGCTCAGCGCCAGGCCCGCCGCTGTGCCCAGGATCTGCGTTCCCAGGGGGTCATCGTCACCACCGCCCTCAGCGGCCTGGGGCTGAATCCCTTCCCTGGCCTCCTGGCCACCGAAGCCGAACTTCCGGATCTGGCCGTGGTGCTGGGCGGCGATGGCACCGTCCTGGCGGCCGCCCGCCACCTGGCCAGCTTCGCCGTCCCGGTGCTCAGCTTCAACGTAGGCGGCCACCTGGGCTTTCTCACCCATGAGAGGCGCCTGCTGCGGCTGCGGGGGGAGGCCAGCGGGGAAGGCGGCGGGGAGGGTGGCAGCCAGGATCCTGACGACAACCTCTGGCAACGCCTGCGGGACGACCGCTTCGCGATCGAGAAGCGCATGATGCTGGAAGCTCGGATCGACCGGGGGGACGGCGTCCAGCAGGAGGGCGACCATCCCGCCGACGGCGATCTGAACGGGGTTGGCGATGGCCCCCATGGAGCCCTCAACGACTTCTACTTCCGCCCCAGCCTCGATGAGCTCTCGCCCACCTGCATGCTGGAGCTGGAGATCGACGGGGAGGTGGTGGATCAGTACCGAGGCGACGGCCTGATCATCGCCACACCCACCGGTTCCACGGGCTATGCAATGGCGGCCGGCGGACCGATCCTGCATCCGGGCCTTGAGGCGATCGTGGTCACGCCGATCTGCCCGATGAGCCTCTCCAGCCGGGCCGTGGTGGTCCCGCCAGGGTCCAGGCTGTCGGTGTGGCCCCTGGGGGAGGCCAGCCGTCGGGTGAAGCTCTGGAAGGACGGCGCCCATGCCACCGTGCTGGAACCCGGTGATCGCTGCGTCCTGCAGCGGGGTCGCCATCCGGTGCTGATGCTCCAGTTGGAGCAGAGCCCCTCGTACTACAGCACCCTCACCCACAAGCTCCACTGGGCCGGCAGCCTCATCGCCGGCGAACCGTCCCGCAACTGATCAGCTCCGTTCCCCTGCCCCGACGCGTCATACCCCCATGGCCCTGGAAATCGAGCGCCGCTTCCTCGTCAGCGGCGACCAGTGGCGTTCCCATGTGCAGGGGTCCAGGGCGATCCGCCAGGGCTATCTGGCGACCGGGAACGGGGAGCTCACCCTGCGGGTGCGGCTGGCCCGGCCGCCCGTGGGCGCCATGGAGGCCCACCTCACCCTCAAGCTGCCGGCCTTCGGCGTGGCCGCGGAACCCCCGCCCGGTGAGGCCCTGACGCGGCAGGAGTACGAGTACCAGATCCCAGCCCTCGATGCTGAGGCCCTGCTGGAGTGCAGCGCCCATCGGCTGAGCAAGACGCGTTTCGACCTGGATCTGCCAGGCGGCGACTGGGTGCTGGATGTGTTCGAGGATGTCAATGCCCCCCTTGTGGTGGCGGAGGTGGAGCTGGAACGGGCCGATCAGGCGGTGACCATTCCAGCCTGGTGTTCCAGGGAGATCACCGGCCGCCGCGAACTCAGCAATGCCGCGCTGGCTCACCGTCCCCTGGAGGTGTGGCCGGAGGACGAACGGGAGGCGCTGCTGCCCAGGGGCTGCTGAGATCAGCCGAGCCTTGTCGCCTCGACATGGGGGAGAGTGCAGCAGTTGAAACCGTCGCGACAGATCTTGCCGTGGTCCATGGCCCAGTTCACCAGGGCCACCCGGTTTTTGGCACCTGTCTTGGTGAAGATGTTGCTGACGTGGTTGTCGACGGTGCGCTTGCTGATGGTCAGCTGGCCGGCGATCTCGAGATTGGTCAGGCCGGTGGCCACCAGCTCGATGATCTCGAGCTCCCGTTCCGATAACTCGCTGCGTGGATGCACAATGGGCCGCTCCAGGGTCGGGGGCATGGATGGTGCCGGGGGCCTGTGTTCAGCCATCGGCTCCTCGGCGGGTCCTTCCACTCTAGGCAGCGGCTGATCCATGATGACCTCTGTCCTGGAGATGGCCGTTGCAGCTTCGAGAGGCCCTGGCGGAAGGCCGGTTCGCCATCACCGCGGAAGTGACACCGCCCCGTGGGGGCAATGCCTGCCGCACTCTCGAGGCCGCGACGACACTGCGGGGCCTTGTGCAGGCGGTCAACGTCACCGACGGCAGCCGGGCAGTGATGCGGATGAGCAGCCTGGCGATGTGCCGCCTGCTGCTGGAGGCCGGCATCGAGCCGGTGCTGCAGATGACCTGCCGCGATCGCAACCGCATCGCCCTCCAGGCCGACCTGCTCGGCGCCCACGCCCTCGGCATCCACAACCTGCTCTGCCTGACCGGTGACCCGGTGCGGGCAGGGGATCAGCCCGGGGTTCGACCGGTGAATGAACTCGAGGCGGTGCGGCTGCTGCAGCTGGTGCGGGCCTTGAACGCCGGCGAGGATCCGGTGAAGGGGAACCTGCCCGATGGGGCCACGGCGCTCTTCCCCGGGGCTGCCGCCGATCCCCAGTCGCCCAGCTGGAGCGGACTGCGCTCCAGGGTGCGGCGCAAGCAGCAGGCCGGAGCCCGCTTTCTCCAGACCCAGATGGTGATGGACACGGACTGCCTGCGCCGGTTCGTGGAAGAGATCACCGCCCCGCTGGGACTGCCGGTGCTGGCCGGGGTGTTTCTGCTCAAGTCGGCACGCAATGCCCAGTTCATCAACCGCGTGGTGCCCGGGGCCCGAATCCCCCAATTCCTGATCGATCGCCTCGCCGGTGCCGCGGATCCGGCGGCGGAGGGCGTGGCGATCGCCGCCGAACAGGTGGCGGCCTACCGGTCCATCGCCCAGGGGGTGCATCTGATGGCCATCAAGGCCGAGCACCGCATCCCCCAGATCCTTCGGCTGGCGGGCCTAGGGGACGCCGCTGGCGGCGAGGTCGGTGCCGAGCAGCTCGGCCATGGCCTTCTGCTGCGGTGAGGGGGTGCCCACGTCCTGGCGGCGGGAGTCGGTGATCAGCCAGTCGAGGGCGGCTTCCTGGAGATCGAAATGGTCGCCGTTGCGATCGACGCAATAGCGGCCGTAGACCAGCTTCTCGACGAGCTGTACGCCGGCGCCGATGCGGGAATAATCAAAGATGATCGAGTTGTCGATCGTGGCCCCTTCACAGATGTGGCAGCTCGGACCGATCATGGCCGGACCGATGATGGTCACGCCGTTCTCGATGCGGGTCATGCCGCCCACGTAGATGGGCCCCTCGACATGGATCTTGTCCCAGTCCGCCGCCACGTTCAGGCCGGCGTAGATCCCAGGTCGCACCTCCTTGCCTGGAATCTGCACCTGGCGCACGTGCCCTTGCAGGACGCTGCGGATCGCCTGCCAGTAATCCGGCACCTTGCCGATGTCGACCCACTCGAATTCCATGGGAAGCGCATAGAAGGGGGCCCCGGATTCCACCAGCCTGGGGAACAGATCAGCGGCGATGTCGAAGGGCTCCCCGCTGGGGATGAAGTTGAGGACCTCCGGTTCGAAGATGTAGATGCCCGTGTTGATCATGTCGCTGGCGGCCTCTTCCACCGACGGCTTCTCCTGGAAGGAGAGCACCCGCCCGGCCTCGTCGGTCACCACCACCCCGTAACTGCTGACCTGGTCGCGGGGTACCCGCTTGGTGATCAAACTGGCCATCGCCCCCTTCTCCCGATGGCGCCGTACGGCTTCGGTGAGGTCGAGGTCGATCAGGGCATCGCCGCAGAGCACAACGAAGGTGTCGTCGAAAAAGGCCTGGAAGTCCTGAATCTTCTTCAGGCCACCGGCCGATCCCATGGCTTCACCGATCAGCTCCCCATCCTTGATGCGGCCCTCGAAGCTGTAGCCGATCTGGACATCGAAGCGCTGCCCATCACGGAAGTAGTTCTCGATCTCCTCCGACAGGTGGGAGACGTTGACCATGATTTCGTTGAAGCCGTGCTCCCGGAGCAATTCGAGCAGAAACTCCATCACGGGTTTCTGAAGGATCGGAATCATCGGCTTGGGGGTGGTGTGCGTGATCGGACGCACCCGAGTTCCCTTGCCTGCCGCCAGGATCATCGCCTTCATCGGCGTCGTTTCATGTCGGTGGTGAACACCCACCCTAAGGAGAAAACTCAGGCTGCCACTGCTTCCCGAGCCGGCCCCCTATCTGACCCCTGCAGCGGCAGACGCGGCAGGCTGAGCGCTTCGCCCCTTTCCTCGCTGCGACGACGCAAACTGAGGGGTCCGTAAAGGCCGCCCGCCTGCTCCAGCTCCACCTTGCCCTGGGAAGAAAGGAACAGCAGGGCCCAGAACACCCCCACCCGGTCCCGGTCCAGGTCCTCGTCCGCCGGCGAGGCGGCGGGTGTGCTTTCGACGGCCTCGGCCCAGGCGCCCACCAGGGCATCGAAGGCCACCCATTCGAGGCTCTCGGCGGTGGGCGTCCACTGCTGCAGGAAGCGGCTGAGGGCGGCGGTGGTCTCCGGCAGTTTCTCCCTGTGGGCCAGGGAGGCCACCTGGGCGATCGCGGCCCGTTCGCTATAGCGGCGGGCGCGGGGCCTGTGGCGCCCTTCCCCCCCGTCCTGCTCGAGCCGCTCGGCGATGTCCTCGAGCTGCCGGATCAGTTCCCCCAGGGTGACGGGGCGTTGCAAGGGCGGAGGCGCCACAGGGCGGCGTTGCAGGTGCCTCTCCGGTCGCCGGGGCAACACCATGGCTCCGGGCTCCCAGCCGTCGTCGTCCTCGGCGGAGAAGGGGTCCTCCAGCAGCGGTTCGGGAGGGAATGTGGCCGACTCCAGCAGTTCCGCCTTGAGCCCCACCAGCACCGAAGCCGCCAGGAAGGCCTCGCTGGACTCCGCCAGATCCCGTTCGTAGCTCCCCCCCTGGGGAGCCAGACGCCTGGGCAGTTCAATGCGCTGGCGCAGCTGGTCTAGGAAGCCGTCGACGACGGCGATCACATCCACATCCCAGGGGTCGATGTCGCCCCGTTCGGCCGCGTCCTGGAGCAACCGGATGGCGAGTCTGGCGCCCGCTTCTGCCACGCGCGATGTCCTGCTCGGGGGGCCTTCCAGGCGCAAGCTACCGGCTGCGGCCGGATGGCACCAGTCGCGGTGA
The DNA here is from genome assembly GCA_903917565.1 of uncultured cyanobacterium. Lineage (GTDB taxonomy): Bacteria > Cyanobacteriota > Cyanobacteriia > PCC-6307 > Cyanobiaceae > Cyanobium. The sequence continues at coordinate 24,955 of CAIXBB010000040.1, forward strand.
TCACCGAAACGGCTCCAGTGGCCTCAGTCAGCGGCCAGCGACAGGCTCTCCTCGCTTTCGTCCGTGGGGGATGGGGCCGAACTCTCCCCGGCCGCCGGCAGCAGTCCGAGCTGGGCGTCCACGGTGGCCCGGTAGCGGCGCAGATCGTTTTCCAGTTCGCTGATCCGCACCTGCTGGGCCTCCGCTTCGCCGTTGTTCTGCAGGGTTTCCACCTTCCGCACCACCCCGCTCCAGACGGCATAGATCCAGGCGGCGGTGGCGCCAAGGCCGCCCACCACGAGCAGGAGGGCGGCCAGGGGCAGGGTGGTGCTCACTCCCGGCAGGAAATGCACCGTGGTGGCCGTGGTGTTCTCCAGGGTGAACATCACCGTGGCCAGGCCGAAGCTGAAGATCAGAACGAAATTGACCTGCCGCATGGAGAGCCTCGCTGTGCGATGGAGGAGCGTAGGCATCCTCCCCGCAGGACGGGGGCATCGCCTGGGATCAGCGCAGAGTTTCGTAACCGGCCCCCTGGGTCGAGAGATCCGGGCTTCAACCGAGCGCCGGAGCGTGCAGCAGGGCCGGAGGGAGGTCGCCGAAGGCCCCGGCCACCATCACCGCCGGGACGGGGGGACGTCCCACCTTCACCAGGGCGACGGCCTCCCGGTCAACCAGGGCTTCGATCGAAGCCCGGTAGCTGTCGGTCACCAGGCGGGGGTAGAGGCCGATGCCGATGATCGGCACCAGCAGGCAGGAGATCACATAGATCTCCCGGGGTTCGGCATCCACCAGGTGGGTATGGGAGGCCAGCTCGTTGTTCTCCTTGCCGAAGAAGATCTCCCGCAGCATCGACAGCAGGTAGATGGGGGTGAGGATCACGCCCACGGCCGCAAGCACGGCCATCACGATCCGGAAGCTCATGCTGTAGGTCTCGCTGGTGACGAAGCCCACGAACACCATCAACTCCGAAACGAAGCCGCTCATGCCTGGAAGGGCCAGGGAGGCCAGGGAGCAGATCGTCCAGAGGGCGAACATCTTGCGCATCTTCTGGCCCACTCCACCCATCTCGTCGAGCTGGAGCGTGTGGGTGCGGTCGTAGGTGGCCCCCACCAGGAAGAACAGGCTGGCGCCGATCAGTCCATGGCTGATCATCTGGAGCATGGCGCCGCTGGTGCCCAGGGCGGTGAGGCTGCCGATGCCGATGAGCACGAAGCCCATGTGGCTGATCGAGCTGTAGGCGATCTTGCGCTTGAGGTTGCGCTGGGCGAAGGAGGTGAGGGCGGCATAGATGATGTTGACCACCCCCAGGATCACCAGCAGGGGGGCGAACTGCACATGGGCTTCCGGCAGCAGCTGCACGTTGAAGCGCAGCAGCGCATAGCCACCCATCTTCAGCAGGATGCCCGCCAGGAGCATGTGCACCGGGGCGGTGGCCTCCCCGTGGGCATCGGGGAGCCAGGTGTGCAGCGGCACGACCGGCAGCTTGACGCCGAAGGCGATCAGCAGGGCGGCATAACAGAGCACCTGGAAGCCGGTGCCGAACTCCTTGGCGGCCAGGACCGTGAACTCGAAGCTGGGGGCACCGCCGCCGAAGAAGCCCATCGCCAGGCCCGCCAGGAGGATGAACAGGGAGCTGCCCGCGGTGTAGAGGATGAACTTGGTGGCGGCGTACTGGCGCTTCTTGCCGCCCCAGATCGCCAGGAGCAGGTACACCGGTAACAGTTCGAGCTCCCAGGCCAGGAAGAACAGGAGCATGTCCTGCACGGCGAAAACGGCGATCTGGCCGCCGTCCATGGCCAGGAGCAGGAAGTAGAAGAGCTTCGGCTTGAAGGTCACCGGCCAGGCGGCCAGGCAGGCCAGGGAGGTGATGAAGCTGGTGAGCAGGATCAGGGGCATGGAGAGCCCGTCGGCCCCCACCGACCAGGCCAGCCCCAGATCGGGCAGCCACTCCACCCGCTCCACCAGCTGCAGGCCGGGATCGGCAGGGTCGTAGCCGCGCAGATAGGCGGCGACGGTTACCAGAAAGGTGGTGAGGGCGACGCCGAGGGCGTACCAGCGCACCTGCTTGCCATCGCCCTTGTCGGGCACGAAGGGGATCAGCAGAGCGGCGCCGATCGGGAACAGAATCGCGGTGCTCAGCCAGGGAAAGGGCACAGAACGGTGCTGTCCATCTGGCCGGAGTGTAGAAATCCCAGGCTCCGCCACACCCACCGGATGGGCGTTGTCACACACAGCGGGGCTCCGGCCGGAGGGCGGCCGCTCTTGCCTGGACTCAGCCGAAGGCCCCGAACAGGAGCACCAGGCCGATGACGCCGCCGAACACGATCAGGGCATAGAACTGCACCCGGCCGGTCTCGAAGTACTTCAGGCCCTCACCACTGCCCAGGGTGAGCAGGCCTGTCAGGTTGACCACCCCATCCACGACCTTGGAGTCGACGTCGAGCACCTGGCGGGCCAGCCGGCGGCTGCCCTGCACGAAGAGCTTCTCGTTGATGGCATCGAGGTACCACTTGTTGGCCAGGAAGAGGTTGATGGTCGGGAAGCGACCCGCCACGGCGGTGCCCAGATCGATGCGGTGCAGGGCGTAGGCCAGCACCGCCAGGCCGATGCCCAGGCTGGAGATGGCCACCGAGGCTCCGGCCAGGGGCAGGAACTCACTCCAGCTGAAATGCTCGGCCACCTCGGCGGCTTCAACGGGATCGACAAGATTGCCGAAGCGGCTGTTCCAGGGGGTGCCCAGCAGACCGATCAGAACCGAGGGCACCGCCAGCACCACCAGGGGGGCGGCCATCTGCCAGCCCGATTCGTGGGGATGGCTGGCGTGCCCGTGGTGGCCGTCCTCCGTGGAGTCCGGAGTGGCCTGGCCGGCCGCGCTGAGCAACTGGGCGCGGATGCCGGCGTCAAGGCCGTGGAACGGGCCCTCGAAGGTGAGGAAATAGAGCCTGAACATGTAGAAGGCGGTCATCCCGGCGGTCAGGAAGCCCATGGCCCAGAGCAGCGGAAAGCTGTTGAAGGCCTGGCCGAGGATCTCGTCCTTGCTCCAGAAGCCCGCCAGGGGAGGGATGCCGCTGATCGCCACGCAACCCACCAGGAAGGTGGCGGAGGTGATCGGCATGTGTTTCCTGAGGCCGCCCATCATCCGCATGTCCTGGGCCAGCACGGGCTCGTGGCCCACCACCTCTTCCATGGCATGGATCACCGAGCCGGAGCCGAGGAAGAGCATCGCCTTGAAGAAGGCGTGGGTGACTAGGTGGAACATGCCGGCCAACGGGGCCCCGCAGCCCATGGCCAGCATCATGTAACCCAGCTGGGAGACGGTGCTGTAGGCCAGGCCCTTCTTGAGATCCATCTGGGTCAGGGCGATGGAGGCCCCCAGGAACAGCGTGATGGTGCCGATCACGGCGATCACCACCTGCACCTGAGGGAAGGGCGCGTAGACCGGCTGCAGACGGGCCACCAGGAAGACACCGGCCGCCACCATGGTGGCCGCATGGATCAGGGCGGAGATCGGCGTGGGGCCCTCCATGGCATCCGGCAGCCACACGTGCAGGGGGAACTGGGCCGACTTGGCCATCGGCCCCATGAACACCAACAGGCAGAGCAGCACGGCCACCCCCGTGGGCAGGCCGCCACCGGCCACGGCCGCCGAGAGGCGCTCGCCGATCTCCTCGAAGCCGAAGCTGCCGGTGGCCCAGAAAAGGCCGAGGATCCCGAGCAGGAGTCCGAAGTCGCCCACCCGGTTGACCACAAAAGCCTTCTGGGCGGCATTGGCGGCGGCGTCCCGGTCGTACCAGAAGCCCACCAGCAGGTAGGAGCACATGCCCACCAGCTCCCAGAAGACGTAGATCTCCAGCAGGTTGGGGCTGATCACTAGCCCGAGCATCGAGCTGCTGAACAGGGCCAGGTACGTGAAGAAGCGGACGTAGCCCTTGTCGTGGGCCATGTAGCCGTCGGAATAGACCATCACCAGCAGGGCGATGGTGGTGACCAGCGACAACATCACGGCCCCGAGGGCGTCGACCCGGAAGCCCATCTGCAGATGGAAGGTGCCGGCGCCGGCCCAGTCGAACAGCACCTCGGTGCCGCCCGCCCCGGCCAATTGCTCGGCCAGGATCGCGAAGCTGAGCACCGCGGCCATGCCCACCGTGGTGATGAGCAGCAGCGCCACCGGCTTGCGCAGTCGGTTGATCGTGCGGTTGAAGCTGATCAGCCCCAGGCCGGTGAGGCAGGCCCCCAGCATGGGGAGCACTGGTATCAACCAGGCGAGTTCGGAAGCGGAGGGCATCCTGGGGGCTCTGTTGGCCGGAGTTTAGGCAGGCTCGCCCGAATGGCCCCGGCTCTGTGGGGGCCTGCCCATCGACCTCAGCCGACCGGCGCGGGCTTCAGCCCAGCCAGTGGGCCAGGGCGGTGCGCGAGAAGGTCGTGGCGCCGAGGCCGATCCAGCGGTGGGCCCACCAGAACGCACCGATGGTGATGGCGATCCCCACCTGGGAGGGCCGCAGAAATTCCGCCGCCACCAGCGTCTGACGACCGTCCAGAACGGCGGCGAAGGGCAGCACCGACGTGGAGGCCCGCAGCTCTTCGAAGGCCGGGCCGAAACGGTTGTGCAGGCGGCGGTCCCCGTTCCAGACGGCGAACAGGTGGTGGCCGATCAGTCCCAGGCAGGCGACCAGCGTGAAGCTGGTGCCGATCCAGAGCAGGTGGGTGGCGCACCACAGCACCTGGCCCACCGCCTGGGGATGACGGCTCACCCTGATGATCCCCGTGGCGTAGAGCCGCACCTGGGGCTTCAGCACGGCCGGGATCTCCAGCAGGTTGTAGGTGGCCGGGTAGAGGAAAAGGAAGCTGATGGCCGTGCCTGTCCAGACCACCGGCACCACCCAGGGTTGCTCCTGCAGGTTCCAGAGCCTCAGCCCGTCGTAGCGGTGGGCCAGGAAGTAGCCCACCACCACCACCGCCGAGGGGATGCTGAGGCCGGCGAACAGCAGCCGCCAGAGCCGGGCCCCGATCCGTGCCTCCCCCCAGACTCGCAGGGACGCTCCGCCGCTGTGGATCAGGGCGAAGAGGACGAGCAGGGCCAGCATCACCACGCTGCTGTGCTGGGGGCCCGCCGACAGCAGGGGATGGGAGGACATGGGGGGTGCGGCGTCCGGAAGCAGATGTGACGGGTCGATTCTTGCCACCGGGCGCGCCCCCTAGAGTTCCGCAGGCCTGCCGGCTCCGGCGAACGGTCCCCCCGCGGCCACCCCGACCCATGGCAGATCTGCCTTTCACCCTCGACCAGCTGCGCATCCTGCGGGCCATCGCCAGTGAGGGCAGCTTCAAGAAGGCGGCCGACAGCCTCTACGTCACCCAGCCGGCGGTGAGCCTGCAGATCCAGAACCTGGAGAAGCAGCTCGATGTGTCGTTGTTCGACCGCGGCGGCCGCAAGGCCCAGCTCACCGAAGCCGGACACCTGCTGCTCAGCTACTGCGACCGGATTCTCAGCCAGTGCCAGGAGGCCTGCCGGGCGCTCGACGATCTCCACAATCTGCGCGGCGGCTCCCTGGTGGTGGGGGCGAGCCAGACGACGGGCACCTATCTGATGCCCCGCATGATCGGCCTGTTCCGCCAGAAGTACCCGGACGTGGCGGTCCAGCTGCAGGTGCACAGCACCCGCCGCACCGGCTGGAGCGTGGCCAACGGGCAGATCGATCTGGCGATCATCGGCGGCGAACTGCCGGCGGATCTCAACGACCTGCTGCAGGTGGTGCCCTACGCCAACGACGAGCTCGCCCTGGTGCTGCCCCCCAAGCACCCCCTCGCCCGCCTGCCCGAGCTCACCAAGGACGATCTCTACCGCCTGGGATTCGTCTGCCTCGACGCCCAGTCCACCACCCGCAAGATGGTGGACCAACTGCTGAGCCGCTCCAAGCTCGATGTGCAGCGGCTCAAGATCGAGATGGAGCTCAACTCCTTCGAGGCGATCAAGAACGCCGTCCAGGCGGGCCTCGGAGCGGCGTTCCTGCCGGTGGTGTCGATCGAGCGGGAGCTCGCCGCCGGCACCCTGCATCGGCCCCAGGTGGCCGACCTGATGGTGCGGCGCCAGCTGAAGCTGATCACCCATCCCGCCCGCTACTGCTCGCGGGCTGCCGAGGCCTTCCGCCGTGAAGTGCTGCCGGTGTTCGCCAGCCCGGACAGCCCCCTGCGCCAGGTGCAGGCCTCACCGGGGCTGGCCGAGCGCAACGGGCTCAGAACTGATCGGCCTCCGGTGTGAGGCCCACGGCGTCATCGGCGGCGCCGGCGGTGCCCCTGGTCTGGAACTTGTTGCCGGAGACGTCGGTCTGGTAGACACAGCGGACGACGGGTTTGTCCCGCACCGAGCCGATGTAGGCGAAGGTGTTCATGCGCTGCTTGCACTGGCGCATCTGCTCAGAGGTCACCGCTCCTTCCTTCTGCAGCACTGACCAGTTCTCTCGGCGAATGACGCAGCCGGGCTGGAGCGTGGGCTGGGTCACGAAGCTGCTGCTCGGGTTCATCGTGGTGTACAGCTCGATGTCCATCACGAAGGCGCTGGCCCCCCACTGTTTGCAGAACTCGGGGTCGGGAACCGCCATGTCGAGCTGCTGGGCACTGGCGATGTTGCCCTGGTTGCCCTGGGTGGTGCTGGTCACGGCGCTACCGATGCCGATGCCCACCACCAGCACCCCAGCCAGCACGGCAACGGTGGCCACGTTGAGCTGAATGTTGGGGCCGCTACCCCCGGGAGGGCCGCCGCCGTTGCCGGAGGGGGGGCGCCCGCCGCCTGCACCGCCGTTGGCCTCCCGTCGCCCCTTGGCCCCAGGTCGCGGTTCGTCCCGGCGGCCATAGTCCGTGGAAAAACGGTCGGTGCGCGGGTCCGGGCGGTCGTCGTAGCGATCCGCCCGGGGGTCGTAGCGGTCGGGTCGGCCGCTGCCGCTGCGGGAGCGGGTCACAGGGTTTCCGGGCTGCGGGGCAGGCCCATCGAGTAGTTGAGCACCCGGGCCTCGGGGTTGTAGCTCACCTCGCCGGCCTGGAGCATCTGACGCACCAGCCCCTCCAGTTCGGAGCCGATGCGGCGCAGGCTGTAGTCGCTGAGCTCCTGGCCCGCCTGGGCCGCCACCAGCGCCCTGAACTGGCCGCGCACCTTCTCGAGGGCCGCTTCGTCCCAGAGGAACTCGTTGTCAGGATCGATGTCGAGGGTCAGCTGATCCGGGTCGGGGATGAGATCGTCCTGTTCAACCCGCGCCGTGAACAGACGGATGTGGCGGGTGGTGGACTTGAGCAGCGTCTCGACCATGGGATCGGCCTCGGGAAGGGGATGCGGGAGAAGGGGGCGGCACCCGATGAGTGCTGCGTTGACTTTAGGTAGGCCGGAGCCCGATTCCGTTGCCGTGGCCCCCCACCCGCCCGGTCGCCCCTGCCATGGGAGGCCCGATAAGGTTGCTGTTGATCTCGGGTTCGACATGCGGGTTGTCATCGCCGGGGCCGGGCTGGCCGGCCTGTCCTGCGCCAAATACCTCTGTGACGCCGGCCATACCCCGATCGTGCTCGAGGCCAGAGATGTGCTGGGCGGCAAGGTGGCGGCCTGGCAGGACGCCGATGGTGACTGGTACGAAACCGGCCTGCACATCTTCTTCGGCGCCTATCGCAACATGCGTCAACTCTTCGCTGAGCTGGGCATCGAGGATCGCCTGCAGTGGAAGTCCCACTCGATGATCTTCAACCAGAAGGAGGTGCCGGGCACCTACAGCCGTTTTGATTTTCCTGACCTGCCCGCTCCGATCAACGGGGTGGCCGCGATCCTGGGAAACAACGACATGCTGACCTGGCCGGAGAAGATCGCCTTCGGTCTTGGGCTCGTGCCAGCCATGCTGCGCGGTCAGGCCTATGTGGAGGAATGCGACAAGTACAGTTGGAGTGAATGGCTCCAGGTTCACAATATTCCTGAGCGCGTCAATGATGAAGTTTTTCTCGCCATGAGCAAGGCGCTCAACTTCATCAACCCCGAGGAGATCTCCAGCACGGTGGTGCTCACCGCCCTCAACCGCTTCCTCCAGGAGACGGACGGTTCCCGCATGGCCTTCCTGGATGGCAACCCTCCGGAGCGGCTCTGCAAGCCGATCGTCGAGTCCATCGAGGCCCGCGGGGGTGAGGTCCATCTGGATTCCCCCCTCAGGGAGATCCTCATCGACCAGGACGGGGCCGTCAGGGGCTTCCGCATCGGCGGCATCAAGGGTCGGCCCGATCGCGAGATCCAGGCCGATGCCTATGTGAGTGCCATGCCGGTCGATCCCCTGAAGCTGCTGCTGCCGGAGCCCTGGAAACAGCTTCCGTACTTCAGCAAACTCGAGGGCCTGCGGGGGGTGCCGGTGATCAACATTCATCTCTGGTTCGACCGCAAGCTCACGGACATTGACCATCTGCTGTTCAGCCGCTCCGATCTGCTCAGTGTCTACGCCGACATGAGCAACACCTGCCGGGAATACGAGGATCCCGATCGCTCCATGCTCGAGCTGGTGTTCGCGCCGGCGGTCGACTGGATCGGCCGCCCGGACGAAGAGATCGTGGCTGCCACGCTGGAGGAGCTCAAGCGCCTGTTCCCCGTCCATTTCACCGGCGCGTCCCCGGCACGGCTGCGCAAGTCGGTGGTCGTGAAAACGCCGCTGTCCGTCTACAAGACCGTCCCTGGCTGCCAGAAACTGCGGCCCTCCCAGGACTCTCCCATCCCCAACTTCTTCCTCGCCGGTTGCTTCACCATGCAGCGCTACCTGGCCTCGATGGAGGGAGCGGTGCTGAGCGGCAAACTCTGTGCCACCGCCGTGGATGCCCACCTCTCCGGCCGGAGTAAGGGACCCGCGCCGGCCCAGAGCCTGGCACCGGTGTGAGTGTGCTGGCCCCCCTGCCTCGATGTCTCTCCTCTGATCTGCAGGAGGCCTATGAATGCTGCCGGCAGGAAACGGCGCGCTGGGCCAAGACCTTCTACCTCGGCACGATGCTGCTGCCCCCGGCCAAGCGTCGGGCGATCTGGGCGATCTACGTCTGGTGCCGGCGCACCGACGAATTGATGGACAGCGCCCAGGCCCAGACCCTTTCCGCCGAGGTCCTGCTGGAGCGCCTCGACGCCTGGGAGGAGCGCACCCGCGGCCTGTTCTCCGGCCGTGCCGTCGATGCCCTCGACAGGGTGATGGTGGACACGATGGAGCGCTTCCCCCAGCCCCTGCAGGCCTATCTCGACATGATCGAGGGCCAACGGATGGACGTGCTGCGCGACCGCTACGCCAGCTTCTCCGATCTCCAGCTCTATTGCTACCGGGTGGCCGGCACCGTGGGACTGATGACCCAGGAGGTGATGGGGGTCGATGCCGCCTACACCTCCGCCCCCTGGAGCGAGCGCCCCGACACATCGGAAGCCGCTGTGGCCCTGGGGATCGCCAACCAGCTCACCAACATCCTGCGGGATGTTGGTGAGGACCGCGGTCGTGGTCGCATCTATCTTCCCCAGGAGGATCTCGACCGCTTCGGTTACTCCGAGGCCGATCTCATGGCCGGCCGTCTCAATGAGAACTGGCAGGCTCTGATGCGCTTCCAGCTGGAGCGGGCCAGGGATTGGTTCAACCGTTCCGAGGCCGGAGTGCGCTGGCTGGCCCCGGATGCCCGTTGGCCCGTGTGGGCCTCCCTGCGGTTGTACCGGGGGATCCTTGATGTCATCGAGAGATTGGATTATGACGTCTTCAACCACCGTGCCTTCGTGCCCAGGGTCGGCAAGTTGCTTGATCTTCCCTTTTCATATGTGATCGCCCAGACGCGATGAAGCGGCGTTCCATCTGCCAGGCCCACGGGCCGTTGCAACTGCTGCTGTCCCTGTCTGCCCGTCTCGCCCTCGCGGCTGCCATCGGCGGGGTGGCGATGCTGTCCCCGGTCCGGTCCCAGCCCCTGCCGGCCTCGGTCAGCCCACCCGAGGTGAAGGACGTCGAGGGCCTGGGGGCGGGATGGCCTGGACCCATCCCCACCGGCGACCGTCTGAGCGAACTCCCCCGCGACATCCTGGGTGCCCTGTCGATGGAACAGGCAGCGGCCTGGGCCGTGGACCGCAATCCCGTGGTGCGCTCCGCCTACCAGTCCCTGGTGGCCACCCAGAACAGCCTCGGTGCCGATTACGCCAGCTGGTGGCCCACCCTCAACCTCAGCCTCAATGGAGGTCCCTACGCCTCCAAGACCTTTTACAACTACCCCTTCAGCGCCTCCGCCGGTTTCCCGGACACCGTCTCCAGCCTCGCCAATGCACGCGTCTTCGAGGCGAGTTACTTCCAGGCGGTCGGGCAGATCGATGTCACCTGGAACCTGATCGATCCCACCCGTTCGGCAACGATCTGGCAGAGCAAGTATCTGGTCCGTCAGGCGGCGGATACCTATGTCATCACCCGCCGCGACCAGCGCCTCAAGACCCAGTCGGCCTTCATCGACCTGCAGCGGGCCGTCGCCGCCGTGCAGACGGGCCGGGAGACCGTCGAGAACGACGAACTGCTGTACCGCCTCGCCAAGACCCGGGTGCAGATGGGGGTGGCCTCCAAGCTGGAGGTCTACAAGCAGCAGACCGTACTGCTGGCCGATCGTCAGTCGCTCCTGGCCGCCGAGCAGCAGGTGGAGACCGCCCAGGCCAACCTGGCCCAGCTGCTGGCCACGCCCAGTCCCGACGTCCTCTCGCCCGCCTCGCCCCTGGCGCCCCTCGGTGCCTGGGGCCACGCCCTCGACGACACGATCACCGCAAGCCTCGCCTACCGCAAGGTGCTCGAGCAGCAACTCCTCGCCATCCAGACCAACGAAGCCCAGGCCAGGATCTACCTGGCCACCTACCGACCCACCCTGCAGCTGATCACGTCCTTGTACTGGACCAAGGGGGTGGGCTATCTCAACCAGGGCCCGCCGTTTGTGCCGGATGCCCGCTCCGACGCCTGGAACGGATCCGCCCTGTTGCAGCTGACGTTCACCGGCTTCGATGGCGGCCAGGCCCGCATGAACGCCGCGGCGGCCCGCCGTCAGGCGGCGGCCGCCGCCGAGACCTACAGCGCCACCCTGCTCCAGGTGCGCAGTGAGGTTCAGTCCCTGGTGGCCCAGGCCCGCTCGGGCCGCAGCATCGTGGTGGCCGGTGCCGAACGGGTGAAGGCGGCCAACGGGGCGATGCGCCTCCAGACCCTGCGCTTCAATGCCGGCTACGGCACGATCACCGATGTGGTCCAGGCCCAGCAGGAGATCAGCCAGGCGGTGAGCTCCTACATCCAGAACCTGGCGAGCTACAACGACATCCTGGTGCAGCTCAGCCGCTCGAGTGGCCTGCCCGTTCAGGCTGATCCGGCGCTTCTCGAAACGGTGGGCAATCCCCTGCAGACCCTGCGGCTGCCGACGCGGATGGCGCAGATGCGCTGATCTGCTCCAGGCGCCGCTGGCGCATGGCCCGGGCCCGGTCATTGAGCCGTTCGAAGCCGGGGTCGTTGAGGATCGAGCAGACCTGCCCCTGCAGTTCGTTGGCGTTGATGTTGATCTCCATCTGGCGGATCTGGGCCCGCAGCGAACTCTCCCTGTCCGCGACGGCCCCCGACATCCGGTTGAAGGCCCGCACCAACCGGCCGATGGCGTCATCTGCGGGGTAGGTGAGGGCCTGATGGTCCTGGCCATCGGCGATCGCATCGGCGGCGGTCGCCAGCTCATGCAGCTGCCGCTGGATGCCGCGGGTGATCAGCCAGGCGGCGACCCCACTGGCGCTGATCAGGATCAGGGTGAGAGTCACCAGGCGGCGGACCATCTGGTCCTTGGCTTTCTGCATCGGCAGGAGGGCATCCGCCAGGGCCTCCTCTTCCACGGACACGACCGCCAGCCAGTTCCACTCTGGAAAGGTGGAGATGTACAGGTGCTGCAGCACGGGGCTGCCGGAGCCCAGGGTGCGCAGCAGGGCCTTGCGCTCGAAGGTCCTGCCCATGCCCAGGGTCCGTGGATCGGGAATGCCGCCGTTCTGCCGCAGGGCCATGGCCAGATCGACGCAGGCCTGGGTGTCCGGGGTCTGGTAACTGCAGTACAGCGCCCCGGTGGGGCTGATGCCGAAGAAGGCCGTCTGATGGGTGTCGACGGGGAAGAGGCTGGAGCCGGCGGCGAGCAGCTTCGAGGCGGCCTGGGTGCTGACGTCCACCAACAGGGCCAGGTGGCCCTCGCCAGGGTTCCGACCCGAAAGGATGGTCAGCCGGGCCATCCGCCAGTCCCCATCCAGTTGCAGCATGGTGCTGCGACCGGTCTCCGCGGCAGGGGCGCCCTTGAAGAGATTCTCGAAGTCGTTCACCGTGGCCGGCCTGACCGGTGTGCCGGGCTTCAGGGCCCGGCCCCGGCTGGTGATGCCCGTGAGCCGGCGCCAGGTGCCGTTGCGGTCGCGGTAGTAGACGGCAGCCTGCTCGTGGAGCATGGCCAGGGGGAGTCTCAGCCGGTCGTTCAGCAGGGTGGGGGCCTCGGCCGTCGTCAGGGGTTGGCCGTTCCAGGTCAGGCGCCCGGCCGCATCCAGCCGCAGGGGAGCGAGGGCCCCGCGCAATTCCTGGGAATCCTGAATGATGTCCCGGCTGAACTCCGAGGCCGTTTTCTGGATGATCGACGTGGTCACCCCCAGGGAGGAGAGGTTGTCGTTGTCGAACATGGTGCTGATCTCGACCCGGGCCTTCTGGGCCAGGCGGATCGAGCCGATGGTGGCCAGCGCCAGGAAGATCGCCAGGCTCACGAGCGGGCCACTGATCCCCAGGAGCAGCAGCCTCACGGACAGGCGCAAGGGCCGCCTCTGCCTCGCCTCCGGTGAGCCCTTAGGCCGTCCAGGGAGCCATTGGCGAATCTTCAAAAGGGCCTGCAACGCCATGCCTATGATTTTCTCATGTCTGTGAGTTGGATCGCTACATGACCAGGATCCTTTCCGTCCATTCCTTCCGTGGTGGAACGGGAAAATCCAACCTCTCGGCGAATCTGGCGGCCGCATTCGCGGCCCGGGGATTGAGGGTCGGCGTGTTCGACACCGATCTGGCTTCACCGGGCATTCATGTGTTGTTTGGATTCACGGCCGGCCCCGAATCCCATACCCTCAACGACCATCTCCAGGGCTCCATTCCGATCGAAAAGTGTTCCCATGATGTGACCCCTTCTTCACTGGGAGGCGGCAAGGGACGCATTTTTCTGGTGCCTGCCGCCATGGAGGGCGACAGGATCGCCCGACTGCTGCGGGAAGGCTATGAGGTGGAGCGGCTCAACGATGCGCTGTTCAGCCTGGGCCAGAGCCTCCGGCTGGATCTGCTGATCGTGGACACGCACCCTGGGATCAACGAGGAGACCCTGCTCTCCACGGCCATTTCCGACTGCCTGGTCATGGTGATGCGACCGGATCAGCAGGATTACCTCGGCACGGCCGTGGCGATCGAAGTGGCCCAGAGGCTGATGGTGCCCGAGGCCCGCCTTGTGGTGAACAAACTGCCGCCCCACTTCGATGCCGAACAGGTGCGCGCCCGGGTGGCCCAGAGTTACGGCATTCCGGTGGGAGCGATCCTTCCCCTCAGCGAAGACCTGCTCACCATCGCCAGTGGCAGCCTGGCGCTTGTGGATGTCCCCTCCCATCCCTGGAGTACCGGCGTGACCCAGCTCGCGGCCGATCTCGCCGATGCGCTCCTCTGAGCCCCCCGGCGCCGCCGGCGACAGCGCGGCGCCCCTGGCCCTGCCGGAAGGCCCGCTGAGCATGGCCCGGTTGCTGGCCCTGGAACCCGCCGCGCTGCGGCAACTGCTCACCATGGGCCTGCGGGCCGGCCTGGATGAGCCGGAACTCGACGCCCGCTGTGCCGCCGCCGCCGCTGCCCTGGGCCAGGCACCGGAGGCGCTGCGGGCCATGCTCAAGGAACGCGGCTGGCTGCGCTGGGATGCGGATCGCCAGCGTTGGCGCACCAGGCTCGGCCCGGCCAGGCCGGTGGCCCAGCCTCAGGGCTGATCCCCCAGCGCCAGCCAATCCTCCAGGACAAGGTTCACCAGGGAGGGGTTCTCGTCATGGGGGCAGTGGCCGAGGCCGGGCAGGATCCGCAGGTCACGCACAGCCGCGAAGGCCCCGGCCCAGCGCCGGGCCTCGGCGACGGGCTCCCATGGATCCGCCTCCCCCCAGAGCAGCCGGACCGGAATGGTCAGTTCCGCCAGCATGTCCGGGGCGAGCCGGTCGCGGAAGAGGTTGATGAAACCCCGGAAGCTCTCCTCGGCACCGGGGCTGCGGGCCGGGGTCAGCAGCAGCTGCACCAGTTGGTCGTCGACGCCCTCGCCGGAGGGGTAGGCGGCGCCCAGAATCCTGCGGATCACGCCGGGATTGGCCACCCAGCGGAACAGGCGGCCCGTGAGCCAGCGTTGCCGCACCAGGCGCTTCAGCAGGGGCCGGCCGATCCGGCGCAGGGGGGGCTGTTCGCTCAGGCGGCGGTCGTCCAGGCTGCGCTGGGCGCAGTCGATCAGGATCACCTGGCCCACGTCGTCCCCGAGCCTGCCGGCCGCGGCGAGGGCCACCACGCCCCCGATCGAATTGCCGACGAGCTGGACCGGGGTGCCGATCATCTCCCGCACGAAGGCCGCCACCTGATCGGCCCACAGGTCGATGCAGTAGCGCAGCGCCAGGCTGTCATCCGGCTCGCCCTCGAGGCGGGAGGGGGGCTTGCTGCTGGCCCCGAAGCCGACCAGATCAATGGCGAAGACGGGACGCTGGCCGCACAGGGGTGGCAGGTTGTGGCGCCAGTGTTCCTTGCAGGCACCGAAGCCATGGATCAGCAGCACGGGCAACGTCCCGGCCGGGGACGGCGCCGCGGGGGCGCTGCGCGCATAGCTGACCGTCTGCCCCTGCCACCGCCAGGTGCCCAGCCAGTCCGCGGGGAAAATCGTGCCGCCGCTGGCCGGGGGGGGGAGGGGCATGGGGCCTGGGGACGGGGGATTCAAGGGGACCCCTTCCAGGGGTTGACCCTGCCATCCTCGATGGCCCAGATCCGGTCGGCGTCATCGAGCAGGCGCAGGTCGTGGGTCACCAGCAGCACCGAACTGCCCCGTTTGCGGCAGAGGGCGCCGAGCAGGGCCACCACCTCCTGCCCCGAGCTGCTGTCGAGGGAGGCGGTGGGTTCATCGGCCAGCACCAGATCGGGCTCGGGGGCCAGGGCCCTGGCAATCGCCACTCGCTGCCGCTGGCCACCGGAGAGTTCGGAGGGGTAATGATGCAGGCGCTGGCCCAGGCCCACCGCCTCGAGCAGGGCGGTGGCCCGATGCAGGCGCCGCTGCGGATCCGGTTCACTCAGCTGGAGCACAAGCGCCACGTTCTGCAGGCTGGTGAGGGAGGCCACCAGATTGTGGCTCTGGAAGATGAAGCCGATGCGGCGGCGGATCTCCACCCGGCTGCGCTCGCTGGAGCGCCTCACCTCGCTGCCCAGGACCTGAAGCGATCCCTCCTGCACGGATCGCAGGGCGCCCACGAGCGTGAGCAGGGTGCTCTTGCCGCTGCCGGAGGGCCCCACCAGCAGGGTGATCTCCCCCGGATTCACGCTGAAGCTGATCCCATGCAGAATCTCGCTGCGCAGCGCACCCTCGCCGTAGGCGTGGTGCAGATCCTCGGCGATGACAGGCAGCATCGTGCTCAGAAGACGCTGGCCGGATCCGCATCCCGCAGCTTGTTGAGGGCGATGGCGGCCGCCAGTCCACAGACGCCGATGGTCAGGCTGAACACCAGCAGGGTCTTGTCAGTGGTCATCACGATCTGGATGCCGGAGACGGCGGTGAGAAAGGCATACAGGGCGGCGCTTGCCACCACGGCGGGTACAAAGGAGGACACGGCCAGGATCGAGGCCTCCTGGAGCACCAGGATCAGCAGGAAACGGTTGCGGAAGCCCAGGGCCTTGAGGGTGGCATATTCGTGCAGATGGTCGCTGACATCGGTGTAGAGCACCTGGTACACGATCACCCCCCCCACCAGCAGCCCCATGATCGTGCCGAAGCCGAAGATGATGCCGAAGGAGGAGCTGGTGTTCCAGTAGTTCTGCTCATTGGCGATCAGCTCCGGCTTGGTGAACACCTGCAGCTGGCTGCCGTAGAGGACCCGCAGGTGACGCTGCACGGAAGCGATGGCGGCCGGATCCCTGACGCGGATCAGGCCCATGGAGATCTCGCCCGCGTTGATCTGCTTGTAGGCGAGCTGCAGGGCCGTGGTGTCGCTGCTGATCAGATTGCTGTCGGCGGCGAAGGTGGAGCCGAGGCGGAACACTCCCACCACCCGAAAGGTCTTGGAAAAGTCGGAGAGGATCATCGTCTGGCTCCCCTGGGCCTTGACCGCCGCCGCCACCGGACCGGTGTTGCTGTTCCCGGCCGCATCGAAAAGCACGTAGCCCGGGGTGCGGATCCGGTCGATCTGCTCGCGCACCGGGGCCAGATCGAGAATCTGCTGGTCGGGATCGAAGCCGATCAGGCGCAGGCTGGTGGGTTTGATGCCGCCCATCTGCTGGGCATTCACATTGGCCACATAGACGGGAATGACATCACTCACCCCCGGAACCCCCAGCGACTGGTACAGCTGGGACTGGGGGAACTGCTGGAAGGCCCCACTGTCCCGGGTGCCGGGGCTGATCACCACCAGATCGGTGATCAGGGCCTGGTAGAAGGTGGTGGCGCTGGTCAGCAGACCCGACTGGAAGCCGAGCTGCATGAACATCAGCAGCGCGGCGAAGCCGATGCCGGTGACGGCCACCAGGTAACGGATCGGCTGACGCTTCAACTGCAGCCAGGCCACCGGCAGATCGCCCAGGCTGCGCCTCAGGGAGCGGCCGATCACAGCAGGAAGCGGACGTTGACGTTCAATCCGCTGAGCTTGGCGAGGCGGCTGGAGTCGGCGGGGGTCAGGTCGATCTTCACCAGCACCACCCGGGCATTGACGTTGTTGTTGGAATTCACGCTGAACAGATCCCGGTCGGACACCACACCGGTGATCTCCCGGACACGGCCCTGCAGCTTGCCGCTGAAGCCCCCGCTCTCCGCCCAGATCTCGACGGGCTGGTCGCGGCGCACCTGGGGGATGTCGCTCTGGAACACCTGGGCCCAGACCTGCATGGCCCCGATCTGACCGGCCTGGGCGAGACCCTGGTCCGTCTCCTTCATGCCGGGCCAGCTGTAGATCCGCAGCAACCGTCCGTCGAGGGGGGAGCGGATCTCGGCATTCATCAGCAGGCTGCGGGCCTGGGCGAGGTTGGCCTTCGCCACCGCGACATCGGCGAGGGCCACCTCCCGGTCGACCGGGCGAACCGTGAGGTTGTCGTAGAGGGTGCCTTTGAGGGCCTGGATGTTGGCCTGGCCCTGGGCGAGGGCCGCATCGGCCTTGCCAAGTTCCTCCTCGGAGATCGCCCCGGCCTTGAACAGCTCCACGCTCTTCTGCTGGCTGATCTTCAGGTAGGGAATCACCACCTGCTCGGCCTTGAGGTCGGCCTCGGCCTTGAGCCGGGCCCCCGTCCTGGCCCCCGCATCCACCTGGGCCAGCTTGGCCTCGCTGAGGGCCAGCTGGTTTTCGGCCTGGACGACGCCTTTCCTGAGGCTGGCCCAGCTGCTGAGGAAGCCGAGCAGCTGGCCGCGGCGGATCGTCGCCCCTTCCGCCACCAGCCACTTGTCGACGACCTCCGAGCCCCCACTGTTGCCGGAGGCGGTGGACAGGGACGCGACACCCCCCATGGGGGTGAGTCGCCCCAGGGCGGTCACGGCCCGGGGGGCCAGGGGTGGAGGGGGCGGGGCGGGGCGGTGGCTCAGCTGCCAGCCCGCCAGCCCCAGCACGGCCAGCGCCGAGACCGTGATCAGCTTCTGGCGGCCGCTGCCCCAGGCGCGCTCCCGCCAGAAGCGCTGCAGGCCCTCCAGCCTGTCGACGTGCGGCGTCTCCGTCACGAACCGAGGGCGTCTGGGCGCGCCATGGTAGCCACCGCTTCTGCGCCCAGCCAGCGGCGGTGCATGCGGCGGAACTCGATCGAGAGGATGTCCGAGGCCACATGCCGTTCCTCGGTGAGATCGAGGGGGACGGGAGTCGGCCGCTGGCTGCGCACCACCCCATGGTCCTCCTGGAAGATCGTGCGGGAGATGGCGACCGACCTGGCCGCGCTGCCGGGCAGCCGGAAGCGCTTGCGTTTCGAGTACTTCACCCAGCGGGCCAGGGTGTGGCTGTCGCTCTGGGGCAGGCTGGCGTTGCAGAAGACGAAGCGCAGCTGGTCGCCGATGCTGGTGTCGACGATGTTCAGATTCGGGTAGTAAAAGCTGAAGGTGGTGGTGGCGCAGAGGGGCCCGCTCTGGCCCATCAGGGTGCGGATCAGCTTGAGGGCCCCCTTGACCGGCAGTTCGAAGCTCACCTTGGCGGCGATCATCCGATCCTGCTTGTGCAGATCGACGGGAATCGAAAGGGGCGAATCCTGGCTGGCGAAGGTGCCCTTGTGCACCCAGTAGGCATGGGAATTGTCGAGGTTGGATTCGATCACCCGACTGAAATGGGTCTCCCAGTCGAAGCTGCTTTCCACATGGCTCCATTCGGAGGCCGGGAAGAGGGGCAGCTCGGGCAGCAGGGCCGGATCCGGAGGATCGGGGCCCCACCACATCCAGACGAAGCCCCGTGATTCGACCACCGGCCGCTCACCCACCAGGCCGCTGCGCGCCGGGGGGCTGGATCCGGCCGGTTCGGCGGGGGCCTCCAGGCAGGTCCCATCCGCCGCGAACTTCCAGCCATGGAAGGGGCAGCGCAGGCAGCCCCCCTCCAGGTGGCCCAGGGTCAGGGAGGCCCCCCGGTGGGGACAGCGGTCACTGAAGATCCGCGGCCGGCCTTCGGCATCCGGAAACAGCACCAGATCCTGGCCCGCGAACGGAACGGCAACGGGCCCCCTCTGCAGGGCAAAGGAAGAGGCCACGGCGTACCAGCAGTTCTGAGCCAGTTGAGACACCTGGGGAGATGTTGTCTCTGATACGAACCCAGGAAATGACATGCTGTGCCGATGCTACGGAGATCTTAAGCGAAGCGTCCGGATGGAGAGTGCGACACCCCCCTAGATTGGCGCCGCCAAGGTTGGGATCCCCAACACTGCCGCTCCAATGATCCGCAAGTGATTCGCAAACTGCGCAGTCCCCTGGCGATCGTGTTTCTCACCCTGTTGCTGGACAAGCTGGGCGAAAACATCGTCTACCCGCTTCTGCCCTTCATCCTCGAGAAGTTCTCTCCGGATGGGCTCACCCTGGGGCTGCTGGCATCGACGGCCACTCTGTTTTCCGTGCTGGCCTCTCCGATCATCGGTTCCCTCAGTGATGCCTATGGCCGGCGGCCGGTGATTCTTCTGTGCGTGGCCATCAATGCCCTTTCCCTGTTCATGTTCGGCCTGGCCGGAACATTGGGACTCATCTTTCTCTCCAGGGCGATCAACGGTGTCTCCACGGCCACGGTCGGCACCGCCCAGGCTTACATCTCCGACATCTCCACCCCGGCGAACAGGGCCCGCAACTTCGGCATCAGCGGTGCGGCCTTCGGCCTCGGGGCCATCGCCGGTCCTGCCCTGGGAGGTGCGTTGGTGGGTTTCGGCATGCGCATTCCGGTGTTCGTGGCGGCGGCTCTGGCGGCCTACAACTTCCTGATGGCGTTTCTCTATCTCAAGGAAACGCTCCCCCGCCAGGACAGACCGCGTTTCCAGCTGGCGCAGATCAACGGATTGGCGCCGGTGATGGCCCTGCTGGCGCTGCCGAAGGCCAACCGCGTGGCCCTCGCCTTCTGTTGCTTCAACTTCGCCTTCAGCGGCTTCACCACCCTGCTGGTGCTCTACCTCAAGGACCAGTTCTCCTGGTCGGCCTCCCAATCGAGCGGCATCTTCGTGATCGTCGGCCTCACGGTCACCTACGTGCAGGTGGCCCTCACCGGTCCGCTGGTCCGGCGCCATGGGGAGGCCCGCCTCAACAGCTACGGCCTGGTGGCGGTGGCCGCCGGCATTGCCCTGGTTCCCCTGGCCCAGGTCTTCGGCGCCGGTGCCGCCGTGGTGATCGTCACGGCGGCCGTGATGCTGTCGGTGGGGGCAGCCTTTGTGATCCCAACGGCCCGGAGTCTGGTCTCGCGGCTGGTGCCGGAGAACCGGCAGGGGGTGATGCTGGGCAGCCTGTTGGCCCTCACGGGCCTGGCCAGTGCCCTGGGCCCCATGCTGGCCGGGGTCCTTTACGACCTTTCTCCAGCCCTCTGCTTCCTGCTCCAGGCGGTGGTGTGCCTGCTGGGGGCTCCCCTGCTTCGCGGCATCAAGGAGCCCGCCGCGGTGCCTGTCACTGTCGGCGGCTGAGCGGGGGGGGCGGGGCCACCGCAGGGGGATCGGCGCCTCAGACCCTGGCCCGTTCGCGCAGCATCCGCCGGTACTCCACCAGGATCAGATCGGAGTCGATCAGCACTTCGTTGGAGCCGCGGAAGCTGACCCGCTTCGGTTCCTGCTCGCTGATAACGGCCGCATCCTCCTTGGAGATCTGCAGGCCCGTGTCCAGGGTGATGCGATCGAACAGCCGGTTGAGCAGGGGAGTGTTGCTCAGGAAGTTCCTGCCGTTCGTCACCCTGACGGTGGTTTCCCCGTCGTTGTCGGGCACGTGGGCCTGCAGGGCCGCCAGGGTCAGCGCACCGAAATGGATGATCGAGACCACCACGTTGGGGTAAAGAAACCGGTACTCCTTGAAGGCGTTGCCGGTGTCCCCCTTCAGCAGCAGGCGGGTGAGGCCTGTGAGCTTCTTGACCTTGATCGGCATCCGTCCGTAGAGGCTGCCCGGTTCCACATGGACGGGGTAGTGCTCCAGGCTGAAGTCGGTGTCCGGGTCCACCCGGCCGATGCTCTTGCCATGCACGAAGGCGGCATGGGTGGGATCGATGCCGTTCTCGATCGTCCGGGTGAAATGGGTGGCATAGGTGAAGGCCATGTCACCGCCGTCCCGCAGGCTCAGCCCGGCCAGTTCCGGGATGTCCTGCACCTCCTCCTCCGGACTCCTGTGCTGGCCGGCCACCCACAACCAGATGAATCCGTGCCGCTCCCGGGTGGGGAAGGTGCGCAGGTGGGCCTGGCGGGGGATGGACTCCTCGGGCCGCAGGGCCGGGATCTGCACGCAGGCGCCCTGGGCGTCATAGCGCCAGCCGTGGTACGGACAGACCAGGGTGTCCCCGTGGGCCCACCCCGCCGCCAGGGAACAGCCCCGGTGGGCGCAGCGGCCGTCGAAGGCCAGCACGTGGTCGCTGCCATCGCGCATCAGCACCACCTCCCTGCCCTGGAAGCGATGGGCCAGGGGTTGGCGGTTCACCTGGCTGGAGAGCCCCACCGCATACCAGCAGTCGGCGGGCCAGGGCGACGGGGCGTCCATCTCAGGGTGCCGTGACGGCCGTGGCGGCAGCGGCGGCCGGACAGGCGCGGGCCAGGGCGCGTCGGTAGGCCAGGATCAGTTGATCGGAGGCCAGCAGCAGTTCGTCCCCCTGGGTGGTCCAGGAGGGACCCGGGAGCTGGGTTTCCACCACCGAGCGGTCCTCTTCGTAGGTGTCGACGGTGTTGCGGATCGAGTTGCCATCCGCCCAGCGGTAGGGGAGGAAGTTACGCACACCGATCCACTTGGTCAGGGTGGTTTGGTCGTCAACGGGAATGTTGCTGGCGAAATAGATGTATTGAAATCCCTTCCAATTGAAATCCAGGGCGATTCTGTTGATGTTGGGAAGATAGCTGGTGAGAGTGGCGCTGGAGTGGCTCCTTTCCCGTTTGACGATGTACTTCAACAGGCCCACCCGTGCCGGTGGCTTGACCTTGTGGTGCGTCGACACCAGGCCCGGTTCGCTGAGGATCTCCAGGCTTTCCACGCTGGCCGCCTCCCGATTGCCGAAGAACGGCTTGTGCACAAACGGGGCGTGGGACGTGTCCAGTCCCGACTCCACGACACGGCTGAAGTGGGCGTTCCAGCGGTACTCCCCACTCACCGCACGCCAGCCCGGCTGGTCCAGTTCGGGGAAGGGGGGGATGGGGACGCTGGCGGCCAGGCCTGCATCGCCGGGGAAGACCCAGAGGAAGCCGGATTGTTCCCTGATGGGGAAGGTGGCCATCCTGGCCCGGGCCGGGATCGGGGTGCCCGGAGGATCGGCCGGAATCCTGACGCAGTGCCCGGCCACGTCATAGCTCCAGCCGTGGTAGGGACAGCGCACACAGGAGTCCTCCAGCCATCCCCTGGCCAGGCTGGCCCCCCGGTGGGCGCAGTAGTCGGCCAGGGCGTGGGCCTGGCCGGCGGCATCGCGGAAAAGCAGGTAACGGCGCCCCAGCAGGGTGACCGATACGGGTTGGTCGCTGAGCCCGTGGGCATGCTCCACCGCGTACCAGAAATTCTCGAGTCCCTGGGTCATTCCTCAGACGGGTGTGTCACGGGTTCCATTGGCCCACCGCCCCTGTTTAGCACCGGTTAGCCCGGGAACCAAGTTAAATCGCTTGGAGGAATTAGAGTGGATTCCTGTTGACCTGCGACCATTGCGCAAGCTTCACCTTGACCCCGGTGAGTTCGCCTACCGAAGTGGCGACAGTGGGCAGGATGTTTATCTCGTCCGTACCGGGGCGATCGAACTGGTCACCCTCTATCCCGAAACCGGCGAAGGCGTGGATGGACGCCATGGCCCCGGTCACGTCTTCGGCGAGGTGGAGCTCATCGACGGCCGCACCCGCACCCACGCGGCCCGGGCCTCGAAGCCGACGGAACTGCTCGTGTTCAGCCACGACGAGTTGATGGATCTGCTTTTTGAGCATCCCGAGCGCAGTCTCGTGCTCGGACGCAGCGTCTTCGATCGCCTGCGCGACCTCTACACCAATGAAACGCTGGAGTCCGACCTGGCCCGCCTGCGGGAGGAGATGCAGGCCAGCATCCGGGATGCGGTCGTGGCCCACGAGGGGCGGGTGGTGCGCAGCCACAGCGGCATGGCCGCCATCGCCATTCCCATCGTGCTGATGGTGCTGCTGGCGATCGGGTCCTACTGGTACTTTCACCGAGTCTGAGCCAGTGATCCGGAGGGATCCAACTGGTCTCACCACGGCGCCATTCCCCAGACATCCCACGCCATGACCATCAAGTCCGTGCCCCCCGAAGACAAGGAGCGCAGCCTCTCCGAATTCAGGCAGAAGGTCACGGCCGACGTGGAGGCCGGCATCGACGGCCATGAGCGCAAGATGACCCGCCTGGGCTTCGTCTTTCTGGCGATCTTCGTGGGCGTCGTCGGCCTGATGGCTGTGCTGCCCTGAACCCTCGCCTCAGACCGCGGCTTTCTGGTTGGCCAGCAGGTTCTTGAGCTTGGCCAGTTCGCCGGCCCAGCGGGGATCGGGTGCCCCTTCGCCGACGGCGTCGGCATGGACCACCTTGTTGACGCTCTTGCGGGCGGGGGTCGGGGCGCTGCCGGGGCGACGATCGGTGCCGGCGGCTGGACGGGTGTCACGGCGCTGCTCGGAAATCTCGATCCGCAGGGTGCTGCCGCCGAAATCCTTGCCGTTGAGCTGGGCGATCACCGCCTCGGCCTGGGCCAGATCTTCGACGTTGGCGAAGCCGAAGCCCCGGCAGGACCCGGTCTCCCGGTCGTTGACGGCCTTGAAGCGCACCCCCTCTCCCACGTTCGAGAAGAGAGCTTCCAGCTCTTTGGCATCAAAGGTTTGCGGCAGGTTGCCGACATAGAGACGAACGCTCATGGGGAGGGGGCTCGGGAAAGGGAAAAACTCTGGCAGGCGGTGCGATCGCGCCGTTGCATCAAGCAGTTAATCACGCCTTGGGTTCGCCTCCGTCGCCTCGCCCTGGCGCCCGAGCCAGGCCTGGGCGGCGGCAACGGCCGCTTCTGCAAGGCTTCGATCCGCTGACTCCGCTGTGTCCGTCGCTGCCGTTCCAACCAGCCGACCGAAGGCCCTCTCGGCCGTGAGGTGGTCGATCAGCTGGCCGAGCCGGGGGCCTGGGGAGATGCCAAGCAGCTGTTGCAGGCGGCTTCCGCCCAGGGGCGGCCGGGGATGGAACAGGCGATCCTCCCCATCCCGCCAGCGCCCCATGGCCAGCTGCGCCGCCTCCGGATCCAGCTGCAGCAGCAGGGCGGGCAGATCCTCCTCCAGCTGGCGCTGCAGCGCCAGCCGCTCCGTTTCGGCCAGGGTCTCCAGCGCCAGCCCACCGGCGGCCCCTGGCGTCTGCCGGAGCCGGTGGTGCCATTGCCGCAGCCGCTGGCAGCGCAGCTGCAACCGGCGGCTGGCCCGCAGCCCTTCCAGGCTCCGACCATCCAGCACGGCCGCCAGCCGCGCCAGCGGCAGCGCCCAGGCCGCCTCCGCCGGGGTCAGGCCGCAGGCTTCAGGTCGCTCCGGTCCGAGGGGCTCCAGCGGCGCCCAGGCCCCGTCGACGGCTCCCCAGGGCTGGAGCAGGCCCGCTTCCAGGGCCTGCCCCAGTCCCCGGTGTCCCTGGGCAGAGGCGGCCAGGCGCTCCAGTTCCGCCAGCACCCTCTCCCCGGCCACGGCGGTGATCCGCTGCCGGTGGCGCCCGATCAACTCCCACGTGGCCGAGGCGATCGTGAACTCCAGTTCACAGGCCAGTCGCACCCCCCGCAACAGCCGCAGGGGGTCGTCCAGCAGGTTGGCCTCGCTGATCGCCACCAGCCGGCGCGCCGCCAGATCCTGCAGTCCGCCGCAGGGGTCGATCAGCTGCAGATCGGCGGCCTCACTGCTGTCCAGGGTCGCTCCCCCCAGGGGCAGGGCGATGGCGTTGGTGGTGAAGTCGCGGCGGGTCAGATCGTCCGTGAGATCGTTACCGGCGCAGCGGGCCAGGTCGATCGTCCAGCCCTTCAGCACCAGCCGGGCGATCGAACGCTCCTGGTCGAGCACCACACAGGTGCCACCGAACTGCCGCCCCAGGCGCCGCGCCAGCACGATGGCGTCATCGGGTACCACCAGATCCAGATCCGGCTGGGCGGCCAGGCGACCCAGCAGGCCGTCCCGGACCGCCCCCCCCACCAGCGCCGTGCCCTCCGGAAACTGGGCGGGGGCCACGGGCCAGCGCTCCGGCGCCAGGGCCCGCCACAGTTCCCAGACTTGACGTCCCGGCTCACACGCCACAATGGGCGCCCTGCTGGGCCGCGGCGGCATGTGCATCTGCGTGGATTGCCACTGGGTCGAGCGTTGTCAGGCCTACCACGCGGTCGAGCGCCAGCATGGTGTGGCCCACCTCAGCTTGAGCCCCGATTTCAGCCCCCGACAGCCCCGCATCCACGTCCAGGTGGTTGAGCTCGACGCCGCTGCGACCAGTGTCGGGGTGGAGTGGGACGTGCGGGCCTGCACCGACTTCCGCTCCGATCCGGGCCGCTGGCGCCGCTGGTGCCCTGACGGGCCCCTGCCCTCATGAGGGGCTGTCCCGATCCGGATGGCCGTCCCTGGCTGCTGGCGCTGCACAGCTCCAGCGACAGCCTCGGGGTGGGGCTGCAACGCCTCGGGGCGACGGAGCCCGAGCGGCTGGAGCGCTTCCCCCTCGGCCGCTCCCTCTCCAATGGGCTGTTCGATTGCCTCGAATCGGTGCTGCCGGCCAGCGCCTGGCCCCGGCTCGGCCGCCTGGCGGTGGCCACCGGCCCCGGCGGCTTCACAGGCACCCGCCTGACGGTGGTGCTGGCCCGCACCCTGGCCCAGCAGCTGGCCCTGCCCCTCGACGGGATCAGCAGTTTCCGCTTGATGGCCCGCCGACTGCTGACAGGGCCCGGTCCGCCCAGCGCAGCGGGTCCGTTCTGGTTGCTGCAGGAGCTGCCCCGTCGCGGGGTGGTGGCGGGGCTCTATGGCGCCGACCCGGGCCAGCCCGGCGGCGTGGCCGAGCTGGAGGCCCCGAGGCTCCACCGCAGCAGCGACGCCCTGGCCCCCTACCCCATCCATCCCGCCGAGGTGCACTTGCCTGAGGACGTGATCCAGCTGATCGGCTTCAGTGCCGCCAGCGCCGCCACGGGCCTGAGCGCCCCCTGGCAGTCGGTGCTGCCCCTCTACCCCACCAGTCCGGTGGAGGTGCTCCCATGCTGAGCCGCCCCGGACCCCAACCACGGCCCCGCCGTCGCCGTTCGCGGCGCCGGGAAGGCACCGGAGCGATGCCGGCGGGTCCTTCCACGCAGGTCCGCCGCGCACCCCCCGCGCCACGGCGACCGGGCCGGGGGAGGGTGGTGCTGGTGGGCCTGGCGGGACTGGTTCTGCTGTGGCTCTCGCGGGGCGTGTGGTGGCCCACGCCGCCGCCGCCGCAGATGATCCTGGTGCTGGGGGGGGATGCCGACCGGGAGGCGGCAGCGGCCCGACTGGCCCGAGCCGATGGACTGCCGGTGGTGGTCACCGGAGGCACCAACCCCGAGTATGCCCAGTGGCTGTTCCAGCAGAAGGAGGGGCTGCCCTCCCGCCAGGTCCATCTCGATTACCGGGCCCGTGACACCGTGTCCAACTTCACCTCTCTGGTCGACGATCTGCGTCAGGCACGGATTCGCCACGCCTTGCTCGTCACCTCCACCGATCACATGCAGCGGGCCCTGCTGGTGGGACGGATCGTGGCCGGCAGCCGCGGCATCCACCTCACCCCGGTCCCTGTCCCCTGCGGTGATCTCTGCGTCGTCGAGGGCCGACGGCGGTTGTGGGGCGATGGCGCCAGGGCGGCCCTCTGGGTGATCAGCGGCCAGGACATCAGGCCGTGGGTGGAAGAGCGGGTGGCTCCCTGGCTGGAGAAAGCAGGTTTCCGCTGATCGGGCCGAGGTCGAGCATGCGGTTGATCTGCTCCTGGGCGGCACGGGTCACCGCATCCAGGTCGGGGCGCCGCCGGGAGGCCGGTGGGGGAATCGGTGTACCGATGCGGATGTGGATCGGCACCAGACGGGGGCCATGGCCGCCCGGCCCCAGGGCCCGATGGCTGTTGATGATCGCCACCGGCAGCAGCGGCACCCCAGCCCGGGCCGCCAGCAGGGCCGCCCCGGGTTGGGGCTGGTTGACGCGGCCATCCTGCTGGCGGGTGCCATCGAGGAATACCCCGGTGGCCCAGCCCTGCAGCAGCCGGTCGGTGGCGGTGCGGATCGCTTCCCGATCACCGGCGCCGCGCTCCACCGGGTAGGCACCGCAGGCCCGGATGATCGGACCCAGCAGCGGCACCCGGAACAGCTCCGCCTTGGCCATGAAGGCCACGGGCCTGCCGAGGGCATGGCCCAGCAGCGGCGGGTCGAGGTGGGAGCCATGGTTGGCCACCACCACCACGGCCCCTTCCAGGGGCACGTTGTCGTTGCCGGTGGTCCGCCCCCGGAACAGCACCCGGAAAACGGGAAACACCAGCATGTAGCTGATCAGCCGGTAGGTCAGGCTCGGCCGCGGGGTGCTCAGCAGGGCGGGGGGATCGGCCGGGGGCCGGCGGCGGCGCCTCACTGGCCCAGGTCGCCCGCGCCGGCGATCTGGGCGGTGCCGAGCCCGGGGCAGCCGCGCTTGATCAGGCCAGCGAGCACGTTGCCGGGGCCGATCTCCACCGCGGTGGTAATGCCCGCCCTCTGCAGGCCTGCCATGGTTTCGCGCCAGCGCACCCCCATGGTCATCTGCTGGCGCAGGCGCTCCTTGAGCACCGTGGCGGAGGTTTCGGGTCGGGGATCGGCGTTGCTGAGCACAGGGATCCGGGCGTCGGCGAAGGGCACCGTTTCCAGATCGGTGGCGAAGGCTTCGGCGGCGGCGGCCATGAAGGGGGAATGGAAGGCGCCGGAGACGGCCAGGGGGATGGCCCGTTTGCAGCGCACCGCGGTGCTGACGCTCGCCACCGCCTCCGGGGTGCCGGAGAGCACCACCTGGGCGGCGCTGTTGTCGTTGGCGATGACCACACCGTCGGTGGCCGCCACCATCCGCTCGAGTTCGTCGCGGTCGAAGCCCATCAAGGCGGTCATGGCGCCGCCGCCGGCGGCAGCCATCAGTTCGCTGCGGCGGCGCATCAGGCCCAGGCCGGTCTCGGCGTCGAAGACACCGGCGGCATAGAGCGCCACCAGCTCGCCCAGGCTGTGGCCAGCCACCAGCTCGGCCGTGCGGCCCTGCCGGTGCAACGCGTCCACCAGCAGGCTCTCGACCACGAACAGGGCCGGCTGGGTGTTGCGGGTGTCATGGAGGTCGCTGGGTTCTCCGGGGCCGCCGCTGCCGCAGGCCTCCACCCCGCTGCCGCAGGCCTCCGACCCAGCACAGATGGCCAGCAGGTCGCGGCCGAGCAGGGCCGAGGCCCGATCGAAGCGCTCCCGGGCGCCGGGCAGATCGATCACCGCTTCGGCCATGCCCGGCTTCTGCGAACCCTGTCCCGGAAACACCCAGGCGATGGCCATGCAAGGCTCCGTGCAACGGCAGGAGATTAGATCTCGGCGGGCGGGCGGCCAGGACCGCTCCAGCGGAACAGGGCGGCACCCCAGCTCAGGCCGGCGCCGAAACCGCTGCTGGCGATCAGGTCACCGGCGCCCACCCGCCCATCGCGGACCGCTTCATCAAGCATCAGGGGGATCGTGGCGGCGGAGGTGTTGCCGTAGGCGGACAGGTTGCTGAGCACCCGCTCGGCGGGCATGGCGAACCGGGAGGCCACCGCATCGAGGATGCGCTGGTTGGCCTGGTGCAACAGCAGCCAGTCCACGTCGGTGGCCGCGGTGCCCGTGGCCTCGAGCAGCTCGGCCAGCACGGCGGGAACTTCCCGCACGGCGAACTTGTAGACCTCCTGGCCGTTCATGTGGATCGGGGCGAAGCCACCCACCTGGGCGGAGAGATCCCCCACCAGGGGCCGGTGCTCGGCCACCTGGGCCAGGGTGAGGCAGGCGTTGCGGCTGCCGTCCGATCGCATGCGGAAGCCCACCAGGGCGTCGTCGGCGGGGTCGCAGGCCTGCACGGCCAGGGCACCTGCGCCATCGCCGAAGAGCACGCAGGTGCGGCGATCGTCCCAGTCGAGCCAGCGGCTGAGCTGGTCGGCGCCGATCACCAGCACCCGCTGCATCGTCCCGCCGCGGATGTACTGCGCCGCCGTGATCAGGGCGAACAGGAAGCCGCTGCAGGCGGCAGTGAGATCGAAGGCCACCGCCCTGTGGGCTCCAAGGGCCGCCTGGACCCGGGGTGCGGTGCCGAACAGGTCGTCGGGGCTGGAGGTGGCCAGCAGGATCAGATCCACCTCGTCTGCCCCCCAGCCCGCATGGGCCAGGGCGGCTCGGCCGGCCTCAGCAGCCAGGCTGGTGACGGTTTCACCGGGGCCGGCCACGCGCCGGGCACCGATGCCGGTGCGGCTGCGGATCCAGCCATCGTTGGTCTCGACCCGCTCGCTCAGCTGGTCGTTGGTGACGCTGGCGGCGGGGAGAGCCCGACCGCAGCCCACCAGGGCCAGGCCCCGCAAGGCGGCCGTTGTCCCCGTCTTGTCTGAGCCGAGCGGCACCCATTCGGTTCACAGGTGGGCTCAGTCAACCACAGGTGGTTGCCACCCCGGCGCTCCCCTCGCCGAGGGCGTGCAGGTCGTCCATCACGCCATGGCTGGCGGCGGAATGGGCCAGCCGCAGGGCACTTACCACCGATAGCGCGCGGCTGCTGCCGTGGCCGATGACGCAGATGCCGTCGACCCCGAGCAGCAGGGCGCCGCCGTGCTCGGCGTGGTCGAGGCGCTTCTTGATCCGCACCAGGTTGCTGCGCAGGAACGCCGAGCCCACCTTGCCCCGGCGCCCCCGGGGCAGCTCGGCCCGCAGCACGTCCAGCAGGACACTCCCCACCGATTCGAGGAACTTCAGCAGCACGTTGCCGGTGAAGCCGTCACAGACCACCACGTCGAAGTCCCCGGAGAGGATGTCGCGCCCCTCGCAGTTGCCGGCGAACACGAAGCGCTCGTCGCCCGCCAGCAAAGGATGGGTGCGCAGGCAGAGGTCGTTGCCCTTGCACTCCTCCTCGCCGATGTTCACCAGGCCGATGCGGGGCCGTTTCACCTGCAGCACATCGCGGCTGTAGATGTTCCCGAGCAGGGCGAACTGGTGCA
Source organism: uncultured cyanobacterium (assembly GCA_903917565.1). Classification (GTDB taxonomy): domain Bacteria; phylum Cyanobacteriota; class Cyanobacteriia; order PCC-6307; family Cyanobiaceae; genus Cyanobium. The sequence continues at coordinate 54,973 of CAIXBB010000040.1, forward strand.
GCCATTCGGGCTTGCAGTCCACGTTGGCCCCCACGTCGAGCACCAGCACCTGCTGGCTGGGGTCCTTGGTGGGGAACAGGGCGCCGATGGCCGGGCGATCAATGCCGGCCAGCCGGCCGAGGCGGAAGATCGCGGCGGCCATCACGGCACCGGAGTTGCCGGCGGAATACACGGCGGTGGCCTCGCCCCGTTTGACCAGATCCATGGCCACGTTGATGCTGGCGTCGCGCTTGCGGCGGACGACGGTGGCTTCCTCGTGCATGCCCACCGAGGGGCCGCTGGGCACCAGCTCGATCAGGCCGCGCTGCACCGCCTCCTCGAGGTCGTGGCCCAGACCGATCGCCGCCACCGCCTGGCGCAGCGGCTCCGGCTCCGCCACGAAGCGGATGCGCAGGGGCAGCAGGCCGACCGCCCTTACGCATCCCTCCAGGATCGGCCCCGGGGCGTGGTCCCCGCCCATGCCGTCGACGGCGACCCAGAGGCGCCGCCGGTCGTCGATGGTGCCCCCGGAGTGGCTTCCCTGCTGAAGACGCCGCAGCGGATCGAAGACCAGGGGCTGGAGCACGGAGCCCGCCACGTTGGTGGCGGCGCCGGCCATGCTGCCCGCCACCGAGACCGCCCCCGACGCCGCACCGGAGGCCGTGGCGGTGGCGGTGCCCACCAGGCTGGTGACGGCCGCGTTACGCCGATACCAGATCACCAGACGGCGGATCGTGCGGTTGGGTTTGGGGCGGTTGGAGGCGAAGCGGCGGCCGTCGCGCCCCCCGCCTTCAGGATCCTTCGGTGGCAACGGGTTCAACGATGCGCTGGAACAGATAGCCAGTGCCCCGTGCTGTGAGGATCAGCTCGGGGTTGGCTGGATCATCCTCCAGTTTGGAGCGCAGCCGCGAGATGTGGACATCCACCACGCGGGTGTCCACGTGACGCTCGGGGGTGTAGCCCCACACCTCCTTGAGGATCTCGCCCCGGCTGAAGGGTTCGCCGGAGCGGCTCACCAGCAGCTCCAGCAGGCTGAATTCCATTCCGGTGAGACGGATGCGCTCGTCGCCCCGGTACACCTGCCGCTTGTTGGTGTCGATGCGGAGGTCGCCCACCTGGATCACGCCGGAATTGGGAATCCCGGCGCCGGGGTCCTTCTCGACCCTTCGCAGCACGCAGCGGATGCGGGCCTCCAGTTCCTTGGGGCTGAAGGGCTTGACGACGTAGTCGTCGGCCCCGAGCTCAAGGCCCGTGATGCGGTCCGCCACGTCGCCCAGGGCGGTGAGCATCACGATCGGCACGTCGGATTCCTTGCGCAGCTCCTGGCAGACGCCGTAGCCGTCAAGTTTGGGCATCATCACGTCGAGGACCACCAGGTCCGGCAGGACGCGGTGGAACGCCTCGATGGCCTCCTCGCCATCGCAGGCGGTGACGACCTGATAGCCGATCATCGAGAGCCGGGTCTCAAGGATCCGGCGGATGCTGGCCTCGTCATCGACGACCAGAATGGTTTCTTTGGCGGTGGGGGAGGCCGTCATTGCGGCGCGGAGAATGCAAGACGGTTCCGACCCACTGAACCGGCCGGAAGGTCGCGAATTGACCGAACGCCACCTTTCTTCATACACCCCGCCCGCTTCCCTTGGCCCGTCCCGGTTCTTCGTTCGTCTGCCAGGCCTGCGGGGCCAGGACGCGGCAGTTCTTCGGCCGCTGCGCCGGCTGCGGTGGCTGGAACACGCTGGTGGAGCAGAGCGAGCCAAGCGGGGACAACCGCCGGCGCCGGCCGGTGGCCGCCAGCACCGATCCGGCGCCGGGCCGTCCCCGCCGTTCCGAACCGATCCAGGCCGTGGGAGACCTGCCCCTCCAACGCCTGGCCAGCGGCTACGGCGAGTTGGACCGGGTGCTGGGGGGCGGCCTGGTGCCCGGTTCGCTGGTGCTCCTGGGAGGTGATCCCGGCATCGGCAAGAGCACCCTGCTGCTGCAGAGCGCCCGGGCCATGGCCTCCCGGGCCGTGGTGCTCTATGTGAGCGCGGAGGAGTCGGCCCAGCAGGTGAAGCTGCGCTGGCGGCGCCTGGCCGAGGACGCCCCCGGCGTGACGGCAGAGGCTGGCGATGGTGAGGGTCTGCGCCTGCTGGCCGAGACCGACCTGGAGCTGGTGCTGCAGGAGCTCGAAACCCTGCGCCCCCAGGTGGCGATCATCGACAGCATCCAGGCCCTCCACGACGCCGAACTGGGCAGCGCCCCCGGCTCGGTGGCCCAGGTGCGGGACTGTGCCGCCGCCCTGCAGCGCATCGCCAAACGCCAGCACACCGCCCTGGTGCTGGTAGGGCACGTCACCAAGGAGGGCATGCTGGCTGGCCCCAAGGTGCTCGAGCACCTGGTGGATGCGGTGCTCACCTTCGAAGGGGACCGCTTCGCCAGCCACCGGCTGCTGCGGGCCGTCAAGAACCGCTTCGGCGCCACCCACGAGCTGGGGGTGTTCGAGATGCAGGGCGCCGGGCTGGTGGAGGTCAGCAACCCCAGCGAGCTGTTCCTGGCCGGGGATGGTCCCAGCCCCGGCACCGCCACGATCGTGGCCTGTGAGGGCACCCGTTCGCTGCTGGTGGAGATCCAGGCCCTGGTCAGCCCCACCAGCTATGCCAGCCCGCGGCGCACCGCCACCGGCATCGGCACCAACCGCCTGCACCAGATCCTGGCGGTGCTGGAGAAGCACATGGGCCTGCCCCTCTCCCGCTTCGACTGCTATCTGGCGGTGGCGGGCGGCCTCGAAGTGGAGGAGCCGGCGGCGGATCTGGGGGTGGCGGCCGCCGTGGTGGCCAGTTACCGCGACCTGACCCTGCCGGCGGGCACCGTGCTGCTGGGGGAACTGGGCCTGGGCGGCCAGCTGCGGCCCGTTGGGCAATTGGAGCTGCGCCTCCAGGAGGCGGCGCGGCTGGGGTTCGTTCGGGCCGTGGTGCCCCGCGGCAGCGCCCTGGGGCCGGTGGCGGCCGGCCTGGGCCTGCAGCTGCTGGAGGCGGCCACGGTGGCCGAGGCCCTGGTGGCCGGCCTGGGCGTCAACCCCGCCGACGGGGACTGAGCCCGGGGATCTCAGAAGTACACGTCGACATTGCTGCGCCCGGAGGACTTGAGCCAGTTCTCGATGTCCAGGTAACCGCCCGGGTAGAGCCGGACCGCCTTGGTCCAGTGGGCGGCCGCCTCGTCGAACCAGCGGTCGGCGGCGTCCTGGTCGCCGGTCTCCTCGGCCAGCCGGCCCCACTTCTCGTAGATCAGCCCCATGTTCTTGAGGCAGGAGGGGGAGTTGCCGTTGGCGTCCAGCGACTGGCGGTAGAAGTCGAGGGCCTTGTCCTCCTCGCCATTGCTCATGAAGATGATCGCCATGTTCTTGAGGATCTCGCCCCGGTCGATGCTGTTCTCCTCGAGTCTCAGGGCCTCTGCATAGTTTTCGAGGGCCTCGGCGTAGTCGCCGTCGTTCTGGGCCGACAGACCATCGCGGTAATAGACGTAGGCCTCCTTCGCCTTGGGATCGATCGGCAGCAGCTTGACGATCAGGTCGGCCATGACCGTGAAGCTCTTGTCGATGAAGTTGTCGTTGCGCTGCGAGCGGGGCAAGGGTCGGGATCCGGATCGTGCCCCCATCCTGCCTCGGGCGGCCCGGGCTAGGGCCATCGTGGCTTTGGCGAGGGCGAAAGGGTGGCGGCTCCCTAGCCTGGAACCCGGTCCGTTCCCGTCCCCGGCACCCCCTGTGTGAGCGCCACCCCCCCTGCCCTCTCCCCTGAGCCCCTGCTCCTCGATGTGGAGGGCATGAAGTGCGGTGGCTGCGTGCGTGCGGTGGAGCAGCGCCTGCTCCAGAGCGAGGGGGTGCGCCAGGCCAGCGTCAACCTGCTCACCCGCACGGCCTGGGTCGATCTGGAGCCCAGGGCCGACGGCCCCGATGGGGTCGCCGTGGACCCGGTGCCCGCCCTGCTGGGCAGCCTCGAGGGCCTGGGCTTCCAGGCCAGGCTGCGGTCCCAGGAGCTGGAGCCGGCCAGCCAGCGGCAGAGGCGCCAGTCTGACCAGTGGTGGCGCCACTGGCGCCAACTTTTGGTGGCCCTGCTGCTGCTGCTCGTCTCCGGGCTGGGCCACCTGGTGGATGCGGGCCAGCTGGCCTGGCGCGGTCCGTGGCAGCTGCTGGGCAGCCCCTGGTTCCATGCCCTGGTGGCCACGCTCGCCCTGGCGGTTCCGGGCCGTCCGATCCTGATCCGGGGTGTGCGCTCGGCGCTGGCCGGGGTGCCTGGCATGGACAGCCTGGTGGGGCTGGGCGTGGCCAGTGCCTACCTCTCCAGCCTGGTGGGCTGGCTGTGGCCGGCGAGTGGCTGGCCCTGCTACTTCAACGAGCCGGTGATGCTGCTGGGCTTCGTTCTCACCGGTCGCTTCCTCGAAGAACGGGCTCGCTTCCGCACCGGCCAGGCCATCGAGGAACTCAGCGCCCTGCAGCCCGACCATGCCCTGCTGCTGCTGGGCGACGGTCCCCCTCGCCAGGTCCGGGTGGGCGGGCTGCGGCCGGGGGACCGGCTGCGCCTGCTGCCGGGCGACCGGGTGCCGGTCGATGGGGTGGTGCTGGAGGGCTGCTCAAGCGTGGATGCCTCCAGCCTCACCGGCGAACCCCTGCCGCGCTCCGCGGGGCCGGGCAGTGAGCTGGCCGCCGGCCTGCTCAATCTGGAGGGTTCCCTGGTGCTGGAGGTGCAGCGCAGCGGTGCCGAGAGCGCCATCGCCCGCATCGTGCAAATGGTGGAGCGGGCCCAGGCCCGCAAGGCCCCGATCCAGGGCCTGGCGGACCGGGTCGCCGGCCGCTTCACCCTGGTGGTCCTGGCCCTGGCATTGGCCACACTCCTGTTCTGGTGGTTGTGGGGCAGCCAGCACTGGCCCGAGGTGCTGCTCACGGCCGCTGATCCCGGCCATGGAGCCCATGGCCATGGGGGTGCCGCCAGCCCCGCCACGCCCTTCAGCCTGGGGCTGCAGCTGGCCATCGCCGTGCTGGTGGTGGCCTGTCCCTGCGCCCTGGGTCTGGCGACGCCGACGGCGATCACCGTGGGCTCCGGCCTGGCGGCCCGCTCGGGCCTGCTGTTCCGGGGCGGCGACGCCATCGAGACCGCCTCCCGGCTGGAGGCGGTGCTGTTCGACAAGACCGGCACCCTCACCGTCGGCCGGCCCCTGGTGACGGCTGTCCGGGTCATTGGAGCGGCGGCGGGGAGCCCGGCGGAGGCGGACCAGGCCCAGCGGGTGGTGCAGCTGGCCGCCAGCCTTGAGCAGCACAGCCGCCATCCCCTGGCCCACGCCGTGCTGCAGCAGGCCCAGTGCCAGCACCTGCCCCTGCTACCCGTCGCTGAGGCCCTGGCCCTCCCCGGGGAAGGGGTGCAGGGCCTGGTGGAAGGCTGCGGGCTGGTGCAGGTGGGCCGGCTGGCCTGGCTGGGCCACACCGGCGTGGCGGTGGAACCCGGCCTTGAGGCCCTCCAGCAGGACCTGGAGGCCGATGGCGCCAGCCTGCTGGCGGTGGCCAGCGACGGACAGCTGCTGGGGCTCCTGGCCGTGGAGGACCAGCCCCGCGCCGATGCCGCCGCCACCCTGGCCCGGCTGCGGCAGCAGGGGCTGCGGCTCGGGCTGCTCAGCGGGGATCGGCGGGCCAGCGTCGAGGAGCTGGGCCGCCGGCTCGGGCTGCGGCAGGAGGAGCTGGCCTGGGAACTGCGGCCCGAGCAGAAACTGGAACGGCTCCTGCTGGCCCATCGCCAGGGGGCCGTGGCGATGGTGGGGGATGGGGTCAACGACGCGCCCGCCCTCGCCGCCGCCGATCTCGGTATCGCCGTCGGAACGGGCACCCAGATCGCCCAGGAGAGTGCGGCGCTGGTGGTGATGGGCGAGGAGCTCGACGGCATCGTTCAGGCCCTGGAGATCGCCAGACGCACCATGGCCAAGGTCCGCCAGAACCTGGTCTGGGCCTTCGGCTACAACCTGATCGTCCTGCCGATCGCCGCCGGTGTGCTGCTGCCGGGCTTCGGTCTGCGCCTCTCGCCCGAGCTGGCGGCCCTGCTGATGGCCTTCAGTTCGATCACGGTGGTCGGCAATGCCCTGCTGCTGCAGAACAGCCCGAAGGATCGGCCGTCATGAGCGGACGCTTCCTGGTGCTGGAAGGCATCGACGGCTGCGGCAAGTCCACCCAGATCGACGCCCTGCGCGCCTGGCTGCCGGTCAGCGGCCTGATGGCTCAAGGCGCCCGTCTGGTGGTGACAAGGGAACCCGGCGGGACGGCCCTGGGTCAGGCCCTGCGTGCCCTGCTGTTGCGGCCGCCCGAGGGTGCCGCCCCCTGCAGCCTCAGCGAACTGATGCTCTATGCCGCCGACCGGGCCCAGCACGTGGAGGAGTGCCTGCGTCCGGCCCTGGCTGCCGGCGACTGGGTGCTCAGCGATCGCTTCAGCGGCTCCACCGCCGCCTACCAGGGGTATGGCCGCGGCCTTCCCCTGACAACGATCTTCCAGCTCGAGGCGCTGGCCACCGGTGGCCTGGCGCCCGATCTCACCCTCTGGCTCGACCTCCCCCTGGCCGGATCCCTGCGCCGCCGCGGCGATCGGCCCGCCGACCGGATCGAGGCCGCAGGGGAGGCCTTCCTGCAGCGGGTCAGCGACGGCTTCGCCACCCTGGCCCGCCAGAGGGACTGGCAGCGGGTCGAGGCCGGCTTGCCCAGGGAGGAGGTCACGGACCTCTGCCGCTCCCTGATCACACAACACCTGGGCGCCCCCGGGGGAGGTGGCCATGGCTGAGCTGTTCGCCGACCTGGTCGGCCAGCCGCAGGCGGTGACGCTGTTGACGGCCGCCCTCGAACGCCGGCGGCTGGCGCCGGCCTATCTGTTCGTGGGGGCCGATGGGGTGGGCCGCCGGCTGGCGGCCCTGCGACTGCTGGAGGGGGTGCTGGCCGGTGGATCCGCGGGATCGGTGCCGTTGCGGCGTCGCCTGGCGGAGGGCAACCACCCCGACCTGCTCTGGGTCGAGCCCACCTACCTGCACCAGGGCCGGCTGGTGAAGGCCTCCGAGGCCGAGGCCCTGGGGATCAGTCGCCGCAGCCCCCCCCAGCTGCGCCTGGAGCAGGTGCGGGAGGTGACCCGTTTCCTGGCCCGCCGCCCGGTGGAGGGGGTCCGCTCCCTGGTGGTGCTGGAGACCGTCGAAGCGATGGCCGAAGCGGCCGCCAATGCCCTGCTCAAGACCCTCGAGGAGCCCGGCCATGGTCTGCTGGTCCTGATCACGGCGACGCCGGATCGGCTGTTGAGCACCATTCGTTCCCGTTGCCAGACCATTCCCTTCGCGCGCCTGCCCCCTGCCCTGGTGCGCCAGGTGCTGGAAAGCCTGCCGGTGGCGGATGGGGAATCGGAGGGGCCCTTGGCGGATCCGCCCGAATTGCTCGAACTGGCCGCCGGCTCCCCCGGGGCCCTGCTGCGCCACCGGCGGGTATGGCACGGTCTGCCGGAGGGGATGGCGGAACGGCTGCTGGCCCTGGGCCGGGAGCCGATCGAGGCCCTTGGCCTCGCCCGGGACGTCAGCGAGGCCCTCGACGGCGAACAGCAACTCTGGTTGCTCGACTGGTGGCAGCTGCACCTCTGGCGTCAGCGCCTGGAGCCGGCGCCGCTGCGGCGCCTCGATCAGTTGCGCAGCCATCTGCTGGCCTACGTGCAGCCGCGGCTGGCCTGGGAAGTGGCCCTGCTCGATCTGGGCCGGTGAGAAGCAGTCGGTGAGGGGGCAGACAGGTGCCGCTCAGCAGGCGGCGCCTGCACCGCGTTCACCAGCCGCGGCAGCATGTTCCCCATTCTCCTCAGGAGCTGCACCCGCTCGGACGGGTGATGTTCCGGGCCGAGGTGAGCGGGACGTCGGCCTTGCGGGCAAGAAGACCTGGCACTGCCTGGCGGCCCTTCCAGGCAACGTCTGCAAGTGAAGGAACGTGTTGTCAGTGCACGGGAGGGGTGTGTTCAGAGGGAGCGGCTGGTGGAGAAATCAGCCGGCTTCGTTGGTCTTGAGGGAGGCCTCCAGCCTGGCCTGCCTGGCGTCATGGACGATGCTGGCGAGGGGTTCCATCTGATCGTTGGCGGGGAGTTCGAGGCAGTAGCCCGCGCCGTAGACGGTTTTGATGAAACGGGGCTTGCGGGGGTCGGGTTCGAGCTTGGTGCGGAGGTGGCGGATGTGGACCCGGATGGTTTCGATGTCGTCGTCCGGCTCATAGCCCCAGACCTCCTTGAGGATGAGGGAGGGAGCGACGGTCTGGCCGTGGCGCTGGAGGAGGCAGTGGAGGAGTTCGAACTCGGTGTGTGTGAGGCGTACGGGGGCATCGAACCAGATGGCCTCGAAGCGTTCGGGGACGAGGGTGAGGGAGCTGAAGCTGAGGATCTCGTTGTGCTTGGTGGAGAGGGGAGCCCGCTCGCTGCGTCGCAGGAGGGCCTTGACCCTCACCATGAGCTCCTCGAGATCGAAGGGCTTGGTGAGGTAGTCATCGGCGCCTGAATTGAACCCGCTGACCTTGTCCTTGGTGCTGCCGAGGGCGGTGAGCATGAGGATGGGGATCTTGGCCGTGCGCTCGTCGCGTCGGAGGCGCTGACAGAGGGTGAGACCGTCGACCTTGGGAAGCATCAGGTCGAGGAGGATGACGTCGGGGCTGTACTGAACGGCAAGGGCCTGGCCCTTGATGCCGTCCTCGGCGCGCTGAACGTCGAAGCCCCCGTGCTCGAGATGGCCGGCGACCAGATCGCGCATGTCGCCGTCATCTTCAATGAGCAGAATGGAGGGCTTCATGGGTGGCGTCGTGCCGTCGGGGGTGCTTCTGGAGGGAGCACAGGTCACGGGAGACTACATTTTCGCCGTTTCCACCGACCCGTGCAGGGATCGGGCGAATCCTTCCCAGAAGGCTGAAACAGCCGGCCTTCGCAAGCGGCAGGACGACAGGAATCGGGCTGATGAGCAAACTCCCCGGGCGGGATTCGAACCTGCGACCAATCGGTTAACAGCCGACCGCTCTACCACTGAGCTACCGAGGAAAACACCCGGAAACCCGGATCTGATGACCTTACCTTTCGGCCCCGCCGACGGGCAAGGGGGCCAGGGAGCTGCGCAGGCTTTCGCCGCTCTGCCAGGGGCCGATCGCACCGGCTTCCATGCGGGCGGCCCCGTCGCAGCGCTCGAGTTCCTCGAGACGGTGGGTGATCCACAGCGCGGCCAGGGGTGAGGAGCTTCTGTGACACAGCCGATGGATCAGCTCCAGCACCTCTTTCTGGCTCTCCGGATCCAGCAGGGCCGTGGGTTCATCCAGCAGCAGCAGCGTCGCGTCGCTGGCCAGGGCGCCGGCGATCGCCAGGCGCTGCTTCTGGCCGCCGCTCAGGGTGTGGATGGGACGCTGCTGCAGGCCGCTCAGGCCCACCTGGGCCAGGGCCGAGGCCACCCGACGGCCACGCTCGCCGACGTCGAGACCTTCGGGGAGGGCCAGCTGCAGGTCGCTGCCGCAACTGGGCAGCAACAATTGGTGGTCGGGGTTCTGGAACACCAGGGCGGGCCTGCCCTGGCAGGTGATGGTCCCTCCGGTGGGAGTGAGCAGGCCGGTGATCAGGCGCAGCAGGGTGCTCTTGCCACTGCCGTTGCTGCCGACGAGCATCCACAGGCCCGGCCCTGGAATCTCCAGCCGGCAGTCCTGGAGGGCGTGACGTCCCTGGCCCCAGCCGAAGCGCAGCCCCTCGATGCGCAGGGGCGGCTCCACCGCCGCTTCCGGGGTCAAGGCTCGAAGCTGAAGCCGGGCCGCTTGCCGCCGCCGGCGACCGACGACTTCTCATAGATCTGGAGGGCAACGATCTCGCCGCTGAGGAGGCTGACGCGCTTCTGTTCGTCCTTCTCGCAGGTCAGCTCCAGCACCTTGGGGTGACCGCTCTCGAGGGCTTGACGCACCTCCCCGTACAGGGCCTGGGCGGCCTCCAGTTCCTTGCGCTGCACGGCAACGGGCATGGGGCTGAGCCGAAGGGAGACTTCGATGACGTACATGTATGGGGGGAGAACTGGCGTGGCCACTCTGGCGAATCGCCGGCCACCAGGGAGGGGATAAGCACTTCTGCTCATTCCTTGGGGACGGGGGTGCGGACAGCCGCACTGAGCGGGGGTCGTCTTTTACGATTGTGATGTAACGCTTCGTGAAGCTCTCCCCATGACGATCGCCCTAGGGCGCGCCCCGGCCACGCGTGGATGGTTCGACGTCCTCGACGACTGGCTCAAGCGCGACCGCTTCGTTTTCGTGGGCTGGTCCGGTCTGCTCCTGTTCCCCACGGCCTATCTGGCCCTGGGCGGCTGGCTCACCGGCACCACCTTCGCC
>CAIXBB010000041.1 GCA_903917565.1 uncultured cyanobacterium
GGGGTTCCAGGGGCGGAAGGACTTGGGCTTGACCATGCCCCATTCTCTAGCTCAGAACCATTGCAGTCACAGGGATCTGGGCGGATTGACAGGCGTCTGTGGAGAGGTCCTGCGCGGATCTATGTGCGACACGCTCCTAGGGCAACGCCAGCGACATCCTTGGCCGATCCTGTTGATGGAGCGGCGGGGCAACAAGAGAAAGGCGCCGTCAGGGCATCCTGCAGCACAGGAGACATCCTGGTCGCATCTAGGTCAGTACCTCAATGATGCTTCCTCATGGAGAAGGCGCTACGGCGGGAGGGCCACAGCGATGCCGGTAGATTGAACTGCTGACCATTGTGATCATCAGCCAAGTGGAGTTCCCCAGCTGCCAACAATGGCCACCATCTCGAACATTCTGATTGCCCTGGGGCTGGTGGTCCTGCTGCTGGGCCTGCGGTTGATCTGCAGGCGCTGCCGCATCGTCCCGATTCCGGTACAACTGCCTGCTCTGGCGATCCTGCTCTGGCTGATCATCTCCAGCCTGCCTTCGGCTCTTGTCACCCCCTCGAGCCGGCCCTGGCTGCAGAGCACGCTTCAGCTCAGCCAGGGTTATGCGCTGCTGCAATTGATCACCTGGGCCGGGTTGGAATTGCCTGGCTTTCTGCCCTGGTGGCCGCGACCTGCGAAGATCTTGCGGGATCTGGCCATGCTGGTGATTGCTGGAGCAATCACCATTGCGGTGCTTCAGCAGCAGGCCAGGATCAATGTGGTCGGCCTGGTCACGACATCAGCGATCCTGACGGCGGTCATCGGCTTGGCAGCCCAGGAATCACTCAAGGATTTATTTGCTGGCATCGTGCTGCAGGTTGACTCACCTTTTCAGGAAGGTGACTACATCGATGTCGGCGATAATGTCAATGGGAGAGTTGTGTCTCTGACCTTGATGAGTACGCGGGTGCAACATGTTCATGGCGCCTTGATCACCCTGCCAAACAGCAGAATCTGGGGCACGAACATTCGTCGCTTCAGCGCAAGGGGACCGATCGCCCGTGAGATCCACCTCAACCTGGCGACCTCCTTCCCACCTGAGAAGGCTATCCAGCTTCTGCTCCACCTGGCCCGCCAGCATCCCTTGGTGCTCAGGCATCCGGAACCGGAGGCCTTCGTCTTTGCCTATGCCGACCATGCCATCACCTATGAGCTGGAGGTGTGGCAGGAGGATCCCACAGACAGTGGTTTCGATGTTCTGCGCGGCCAGCTGCTCTCCCAGATCTGGTACGCCCTGGAACGGGTCGGGATGACCCTTCCGCACCCGATCAGGGAGCTGCGTTCCCAATCACTTCCAGAGGCGGTCGATGACCCTGCGGGAGTCGACCTACCATCGCGATTGAACCTGCTGCGAGAGAACATTCTATTTGGTCATCTAAGCGCAGACCAGCTTGATCAGGTTGCACCGCTCACCAGATGCATACGCTTTGCCCAGGGCGAAGCCGTGATTGTGGAGGGAGAGGAGGGCGACACCATGTTCCAGGTTGTGAGTGGCGCTCTGGAAGTTCAGAAGCTGATTGATGGCAAGCTCACTGTGGTGGCCAAGTTGGGGCCGGGGGCCATCTTCGGTGAGATGAGCGTCTTCAACAACGAGCCGCGCAGCGCCACCGTACGCGTTCAACAGGAGTGCGTCTTACTGGAAGTGGAACGGGACGATCTCAGGCCTGTGCTTGAGGGCAATCCCCAGCTGGTGGAGCAACTGGCAAAACTGATCAGTGAACGCCGCGCCCAGCTGAGCGACCTCAATCAGGAACGACAGCAGGCTCAGGGCAATCAGTTGTTGCTTCAAATGCGGCAAATGTTCTCGATTCTCACCTCCAACTGAGACGCCGGACACCTTTTTCTGCCTTGCCCAGAACGACCACCCCTCGCACACCGCGATATCAGACCCTCAACAGCTGTTCGCAGCGGCGTTCCCAGTCGCGGTGGGTGCCGATCCCCGCCACCAGCACCCGCTCGGGCGGTTCCTCCCGCAGCCGCAGCTGCCACTGGCGGATCACATCGGCCCGCTCCATCCAGACGTTGAGCACCAGCCGCTGGATGGCTTCTCCGTCCCAGCTGCGGCCCCGGGCGGTGTCGAGGGCCCAATCCAGCAGATCATCCAGCTGGAAAGGGCGGAAGCCGCCGTAGATCGGGCCGGGGGTGGAATGGCCGGGGTCGGGAGAGGCGGACTTCTGTTCGAGATAAAAGAGTTGCAAGGGATCCGACAACCCGCAGAACTGCAGGAGATAGGACATCAGCGGACCTCCATGATCTTGCCGACCCAAACGTACCCAGAGTGGGCCAGTTTGCTGTTCGTCAAGAACAGTCTGTTGTAGTCAAAGGAATCAGCACTCGCCGCATCGGAGTGCTGATTCGTTCTTCAGGCCAGGGCAAGGCTTCGGGCCTGGGCCTGTTGGACGGCCTCAGCCAGCTCATTCAGCAGATCCAGGGTGGTGCCCAGATCGATGCAGGCATCGGTGATGCTCTGGCCGTAGGTGAGGGAGGAAAGATCGGCGGAAATCTTCTGGCTTCCTTCCACCAGATGGCTCTCCAGCATCACCCCCATCACGTGGACGGAACCCTGGCGCACCTGATCGGCCACCTGGCGCAGCACCTCCGCCTGGCGGCGGTAGTCCTTGTTGGAATTGCCGTGGCTGCAATCCACCATCAGCCGGGCCGGCAGGCCGTCCCGGGCCAGCAGCCCCGCCGCGGCCGCCACCGCCTCGGCGTGGTAGTTGGTGCCGCTCTTGCCCCCGCGCAGCACCAGGTGGCCATCCGGGTTGCCCGTGGTGGAGACGATGGCGGCCTGGCCGCCCTTGTTGATGCCCAGGAAATGGTGGGGCCGGGCGGCCGCCTCCATGGCATTGATGGCAGTGGCGGCACTGCCGTCGGTGCCGTTCTTGAAGCCGATCGGCATCGACAGGCCCGAGGCCATCTCCCGGTGGGTCTGGCTTTCGGTGGTGCGGGCGCCGATCGCGGTCCAGCTGATCAGATCGGCGAGGTACTGGGGCACCACCGGATCGAGCACCTCGGTGGCCGCCGGCAGGCCCAGCTCCGCCAGGTGCAGCAGCAGGGAGCGGGCGCGGCGCAGACCGGTGTTGATGTCGTAGCTGCCGTCGAGGTGTGGATCATTGATCATTCCCTTCCACCCCACGGTGGTGCGTGGCTTCTCGAAGTAGACCCGCATCACGATCTCCAGTTCGCCCCGGTGCCGGCGCTGGGCCTGGGCGATGGCTTCGGCGTACTCGCGGGCGGCGGCCACGTCATGGACCGAACAGGGGCCGACGATCACAAGCACCCGCTGGTCGCCGGCGTGCAGGATGGCCTTGATGCGCTCGCGTGCCTGCTGCACGGTGCGGGCGGCCTGCTCCGAAAGGGGCAGCTCCCCGTGCAGCACCTCCGGCGGCACCAGCGGCCTGGTTTCCACCACGTGGAGGTCGGAGGTGGGGATCATGCGCTGCCGCCGGTGGGGATTGGTCAGACCCCCCAGCCTACGAAGTGATGGCACCGACTCCATCGCCGACTTCTGCAGCCGTCGTCACCAGAGGGCGGACCCACGGGGAAGAACAATGGGGGTCATGCCCATGCCATCCGGGGGTACGACCCGGTCCTTCCCCCCCATGTCCGTCTCCCCGAGCCCCGCCCCCCTGTCAGCGTCCGAGCTGCTCCCCACCTACCGCGAGGCCGCCGCAGCCCGCGAAGCCCTCGGCGTGCCCCCCCTGCCGCTCACGGCACCCCAGGCCCAGGCCCTCACCCAGTTGCTGGGGCACCCGCCCGCCGGGGAGGAGGCGTTTCTGCTGCACCTGCTGAGCGAGCGCATTCCGCCGGGGGTGGATGAGGCCGCCTACGTGAAGGCCGGCTGGCTCAGCGCCGTGGCCCAGGGCACCGCAACGAGTCCCCTGGTGAGCGCCCTGGAGGCCACCCGGCTGCTGGCCACCATGATCGGCGGCTACAACGTCGGCGCCCTGATCGCCCTGCTGGACCACGCCGATGCTGCCATCGCCTCCGAAGCGGCCACGGGACTGAGCCGCACCCTGCTTGTGTATGACGCCTTCCACGACGTGCTGGAGCTGGCCGAGACCAACCCCCTGGCCCGCCAGGTGGTGGACAGCTGGGCGGCGGCCGAATGGTTCCACGCCCGCCCCCCCCTGCCGGAGGCGATCACCGTCACGGTGTTCAAGGTGACGGGGGAGACCAACACCGACGACCTCTCCCCGGCCACCCACGCCACCACCCGCCCCGACATCCCCCTGCACGCCCAGGCGATGCTGGAGACGCGCATGCCCGAGGGGCTGGCCCTGATCGCCGAACTGAAGGGCAAGGGCCACCCGCTGGCCTATGTGGGCGATGTGGTGGGGACGGGCAGCTCCCGCAAATCCGCCATCAATTCGGTGCTCTGGCACATCGGCACCGACATCCCGCATGTGCCCAACAAGCGCAGCGGCGGGGTGGTGCTGGGCAGCAAGATCGCGCCGATCTTCTTCAACACCGCCGAGGATTCCGGCGCCCTGCCGATCGAGTGCGACGTCTCGGCCCTGAACAGCGGCGACGTGATCACGATCCGGCCCCACGCCGGCACGATCGAGAGGGCCGCCGGGGAGCCGGGCGCCGGGGAGGTGCTGGCCTGCTTCGAGCTCAAGCCCAGCACCATCGCCGACGAGGTGCGGGCCGGCGGCCGCATCCCCCTGCTGATCGGCCGCTCGCTCACCGACAAGGTCCGGCTGCAGCTGGGCCTGCCCCCCTCCGAGGCCTTCATCCGGCCGGTGGCGCCCGTCGACACGGGCAAGGGCTTCACCCTGGCCCAGAAGATGGTGGGCAAGGCCTGCGGCCTGGCCGGGGTGCGCCCCGGCACGAGCTGCGAACCGCTGATGACCAGCGTCGGCAGCCAGGACACCACCGGGCCGATGACCCGCGACGAGATGAAGGAGCTGGCCTGTCTGGGCTTCTCCGCCGATCTGGTGATGCAGAGCTTCTGCCACACCGCTGCCTACCCCAAGCCGGTGGACCTCAAGACCCACGCCGAGCTGCCGGACTTCATCAGCTCCCGGGGCGGCGTCGCCCTGCGCCCCGGCGACGGCATCATCCACAGCTGGCTCAACCGCATGCTGCTGCCCGACACCGTGGGCACCGGCGGTGACAGCCACACCCGTTTTCCGCTCGGCATCTCCTTCCCGGCCGGCTCCGGCCTGGTGGCCTTCGCCGCCGCCATCGGCGCCATGCCCCTCGACATGCCCGAATCGGTGCTGGTGCGCTTCAGCGGCTCCCTGCAGCCCGGCGTCACGCTCCGGGATGTGGTGAATGCCATTCCCTACGTGGCCATCCAGCAGGGCCTGCTGACGGTGGAGAAGGCCGGCAAGAAGAACATCTTCAGCGGCCGCATCATGGAGATCGAAGGGCTTCCCGATCTGAAGCTGGAGCAGGCGTTTGAGTTGACGGACGCGACCGCCGAGCGCTCCTGCGCCGGCAGCACGATCAAGCTGAGCGTCGAGACGGTGAGCGAATACCTGCGCAGCAACGTGGCCCTGCTCAAGAACATGATTGCGCGGGGCTACAGCGACGCCCGCACCATGGCGCGGCGGATCAGGGCGATGGAGGCCTGGCTGGCCGATCCGGTGCTGATGGAGGCCGATGCCGACGCCGCGTACGCCGCCGTGATCGACATCGACCTGAACGAACTGACCGAACCGATCCTGGCCTGCCCCAACGACCCCGACAACGTCAAGCTGCTGAGCGAGGTGGCGGGCGACCGGATCGATGAGGTGTTCATCGGCTCCTGCATGACCAACATCGGCCACTACCGCGCCGCCGCCACGGTGCTCGATGGGGCCGGCACCAGCGCCGCCCGCCTGTGGGTCTGCCCCCCCACCCGCATGGACGACGAGGTGCTGCGCGCCGAGGGCTACACCGCCAAGTTCGAGACCGCCGGCGCCCGTATGGAGCTGCCCGGCTGCTCGCTCTGCATGGGCAACCAGGCTCGGGTGGAGGACAACACCACGGTGTTCTCCACCAGCACCCGCAACTTCAACAACCGCCTCGGCAACGGCGCCCAGGTGTACCTGGGCAGCGCCGAACTGGCGGCGGTGTGCGCCCTGCTGGGACGGATCCCCAGCCCGGCCGAGTACCTGGAGATCGCGGCGGCCAAGATCGATCCCCTCTCCGATCAGCTCTACCGCTACCTCAACTTCGACCAGATCGATGGTTTCGAGGATGCCGGCCGGGTGGTGAGCGTGGAGGAGGAGGAAAAGGTGCTGGCGGAGGTGTAGGGGGGTAGGGACTAACACTCGCCATCACCTAGACGCACAGAGGCGTTGGGATTGACAAGCCTCTTGCGGGGCGGCTCGGGTGGATAGCGATGTTAGGTGCCCTTGGGAATTGAGCAAACCACCGCGCTCTTCAAGCAGCGGCCATGAAATAATAATGGTTGCCACTATAAAACTGTTCGCAGAATGCTTCCCTGCTTAGAGAGTGTGTACCGTTACTCTCTAGCCAATGTGACATCAGAAACAACCTCAAGTCACATTGGCTAGTCAGCAGGTCATAGATGCTCTCGGGACTTGTCCCATAATGGTCTGCAGCACCAAGGCCATGTTCAAAGACGATTACGGGACGACTGCTCTTGATCGTCTCTATCCCGCCTCTGAACACTTGAAGTTCAGCTCCCTCGACATCTACTTTGATGAAATGGATTGGCAAGGCTCTGGGTATCAGCTTGTCAAGCAGTTCTGTCTTGACAGATATCTCCTGAATTTCCTCATATGGTCGATCGTATCTTCTCTGGCGAAGCCCACTGTAGCCGGGATTACTTATCACATGCTGAAAGGAAGTCGTTCCCGTGGTATCGCTTAAAGCGCAGTTAAAAATGTGCAGGCCCTGAATACCTCCAAATGATTCGAGCAACCCTTTGTACATCTCAGGGAGCGGCTCAAAGGCGAAGTGACTCCCCTTTGGAGCGAAGCTCAGAATTTCCCTTAGGATGCTACCTTGATGGCAACCAACATCTACGCAGTTTGAGCCTTTCTTCAAGACTCGTTTCATTACCTCAATGGTTTGAATATCGTATAAGTGATTCTTATCTTCTACGTTAGACGTGCGTTCAGCAACGCGCGCATCCGTGAACAGCGAATGAACCTTTCTGGCCAGCGGCTCAATAAATGTACCGACTACCATTTTCTTTAGCAGATCGTTCAATGTTGCGCCTCCAAAGTGCGGATTTGCCGCAGCTTACTGCAGCTAACGTTCCCACTCAGCCGCACGCAGCAGTTTGAGTATAAAGAGACTCCTAGGCCAAGAGCTTATGGATCCCGTCGGCTGCAGGGCAGTGGGGTGTTGGGCTGTAGGCACTATCTGGGTGCTCTGATCCATCCAGCTGAGACCGCCTCCTGTTCGGAGCAGAACCACTGCTCTCCCTTCTCGGGACTAATCTTAGTGATTTCATAATCTTCAATGCCAACTACATGGTAAGATTTCCTGCCTCAATCAAAGGATACATTCCCCTTCACAAGGCAGCCTAGCGTTGTTGAAGATTCAATTATCCCTGGGAAATACCCTGAGCAGAACCGGACCCCAAGAGTAAGAAAACCTACGATGAGGGCTGCAAATCCGATCCTTTGCAAGAATGAGTTCTTCCCTATGCTGGCTATACGGTGAGAACGCTTGGATGAGATCTGAGTCTGCGATGCACGGACGCGCTCGTCAGTCCCAGCGTTGATGGTAAACCGAAGTCGGTCCCCATCGCTGGGGCTCCTACCATACTCCAGCATGTCGCTTATATGTACAAATACTTCAACTAATTTCGCTTCTCCTTCAGGCCTGACAAAGCCAAAGCCTCTTTGGTCAATCCATTTAACGAGCGTTCCGATCATCAAATAATGTCTCATGGCCACTTTAGAATTGCTGGTTGAAATAACAGCAACCTCCAGACGGCCAAGATCTTCTCTACATCATTAAGATCAGTACGTGCCATACAAAGCGGCCCAACGCTTGCCATCACCTGGCCGCAGAGACCCAAGGATATCTACAAAGATCATTTGGGGGCGGGTCAGATGTATGGCATTGTTAGCCGACTTCTCGCCCGCTTCACGGATCGCCTGGTTCAAGGCCGGTGTGCTTGGCGATTCGAGAGAGCATCCTGGGCCCGATCTCCTCGCCAGCATGGAATGCAAAGACATAGTCCGGATAGTTCTCATGTTCAAGGGTTCTGTGAGATCCTGACTGACGCTTAACTCTCCATCCAATGGACTGGAGAACGGCCAAGACTTTTTTGGCTTTGGCTGACGGCCAAATGCTCATGCAGAGAATGGAAGCAAGAAGCTGATGCTGAATGGCTTGGATTCGCCATTTTCAAGTCGATCAGCGATAACGCGAAGGGCTAAAATCTCAGCCTTTGCCATCGCATCAGCAGAGGAACTGCCATACGCAAGAACACCAGGTAGCTCAGGCACCTCGGCAATCCAACGACCGTCTACTTCTTGTTCGCACTCCAACGTGAAATTCATGTCTTCCTCCCAGCAGTGACCACTGTAGCCAAGATCCTGGCTATAGCACATCCATTACTTCTGCAATGCCCGGCGGCCTTCCCAGCGATTCGGCTAACACTCGTTGGACGGAACCATATAAGCCCCCAGGCTGCCGCCTCCAGTCGGCTAGGAGCGCGTTGTCCTGAGGCCAACGGCGGCCAATCTCTGGCATGGCATGGATTCATTTTTCGGCGCCTGAAATCCCTGGCGACTTAGACAGACCCGCAGAAATCTCATGCTGCCGTGGCCCAACCTTGCCCGGCGGCAGCCCTCCATCCAAGGGGTGGGCGGCTCCAGTGTCGCTGTATTCGGCCATGGGAGTTCGGCCGGATTGGGCAATTGCCACGTCAAGGTCCAGCCGCAGGCGCCTGTCTTGATGATCACCCATTCGGGCTGGTTCTGAAGGAAAGCCTTGAGCACCCAGCTCAGCCCCGCGCCGCCACAGCCCTCTCACAGCGTTCCAGCTCCGTCTCCAGCAGGGCCAGCAGCTCCGATCGCTCGGCCTGCCGCGGGAAGGGACCTTCCTCGTAACGGGCCTCCACGGCGAACTCCTGCAGCGCCTCCAGCCGGGGCTCCAGGGGCTGGCCCGCCAGGGAGGCCAGGTCGGTCAACTCATGCACCCTTGGAGGCCGGCGATCGCTCAGCACGATCCAGGCCGATGCGCAATGTGCGCAGATGGCGACGCACAATCGCCAGCAGCAGGGCCGCGTCCTCAGCCGGCGAACTACAGCAACTTCCTCTCGCGGGCCACATCCCCGAACACGTGCCAGCGCAAGCCGCTCAAGCGTTCGGCGTCGGCGGTACCGGCCACCACCGGATCCACCCCCACGCCGATGGACCCGAGGGTCTGGCGAAAGCGCTGCCAGCCGGTGGCCTTCTCGGCGGGGCTGAGCGGAGCGCGGCCCACGATCACCGCCCGGGCCAGGTGACAGGCCTCGGGATCCAGGCCAGGACCGAGATCCGGCAGCGGCGACAGCTCCTGCGGCTGACGCCAGGGAGTTGCACGCGACTCGGACGGCGGTACGGAGGCTGAGGCCATGGGGAAACGCGACCGCCGCTGACCTTCGAAACCAACGCCCCTTCCCCTGAAGTGACACGCTGGAACTCCCCTCCCTGCCGCCCCCCTGAATCAGGAAACCCTGCTGTTCGAGCCGGCCCGGCCGACCGCCGATGCCCTGCGCGCCGTGCTGGCCTTCCCGAGCAGCTATTCGGTGGGGATCACCAGCCTGGGGTATCAGGTGGTGTGGGCCAGCCTGGCGCGTCGCAGCGACCTCGACGTTCGTCGGCTGTTCACCGACCAGGGGGACCCGCCACACCGCCACTGCGACCTCTTCGGCCTGTCCCTCAGCTGGGAACTCGACGGACCGGTGCTGCTCGACCTGCTGGAACGCCAGGGGATCCCCCTCTGGAGTCACCAGCGTGGTGAGGACGATCCGATCGTGTTCGGCGGAGGGCCGGTGCTGACCGCCAATCCCGAACCACTGGCCCCCTTCTTCGACGTGGTGCTGCTGGGCGACGGCGAACTGCTGCTGCCCGCCTTCATCGACGCGCTCCAGGCCGGCCGCGGCCAGCCCCGCCCCGCACGCCTGCGGCAACTGGCAAGGGTTCCCGGGGTCTACGTGCCGGCGCTGTATGCCCCCCGCTACGACAGCGAAGGCGCCCTGCTGGGGGTGGAGCCCATCGCCGCGGACCTACCGGCGACCATCTCCAAGCAGACCTGGCGGGGCAACACCCTGAGCCATTCCACGGTGATCACGCCGGAGGCGGCCTGGCCGTCGATCCACATGGTGGAGGTGGCCCGCAGCTGCCCGGAGCTCTGCCGCTTCTGTCTGGCCAGCTACCTGACCCTGCCGTTCCGCACCGCCTCCCTCGACGACGGGCTGATCCCGGCGGTGGAAACGGGGCTGGCGGTGACGCAGCGGCTCGGCCTGCTGGGGGCCTCGGTGACCCAGCACCCCCAGTTCGGCGACCTGCTGAGCTGGCTGGGTCAGGACCGTTTCGAAGGCACCCGGGTCAGCGTCAGTTCCGTGCGGGCCGCCACTGTGACCCCCCAGCTGGGGCGGATCCTGGCCCGGCGGGGGAGCCGATCCCTCACCATCGCGATCGAGAGCGGCAGCGAACGGATGCGGCGGGTGGTGAACAAGAAGCTCAGCGGCGAGGAGATCTTCGCGGCGGCCCACTACGCCAAGGAGGGTGGCCTCAGCGGTATGAAGCTCTATGGCATGGCCGGCCTGCCCAGCGAAGGCGACGCCGACATCGAAGCCACCGCCGACCTGCTGCTGGACCTGAAGAAGGCCACCCCGGGGCTGCGGCTCAGCCTGGGGGTGAGCACCTTCGTGCCCAAGGCACACACCCCCTTTCAGTGGCAGGGGGTGCGCCCGGAGGCGGAGAAACGCTTGCAGCGGCTGGCGCGGCGCCTCCAGCCGAAGGGCATCGAACTGCGGCCGGAGAGCTATGGCTGGAGCGTTATCCAGGCCCTGCTCTCCCGCAGCGACCGCCGCCTGGCGCCGGTGATCGCCGCGGCGCGGGGTCACCACGACAGCCAGGGGGGCTGGAAGAAGGCCTACCGGGCGGCGCGGGCCGGGGAGGTGGCTGCACCCGCGGATCTGCCGTTTCCCCTGCCGCTGCCGCCCCCCTGGGAGGAGGTGGTCCACGCCACCTGGGCTGAGCAGCGGGTGCTGCCCTGGACCCACCTGGAGGGGCCCTTACCCCCGGCCACGCTGCTCAGGCATCAGCAGGAGGCACTGGACGGCGATAGCAGCGCAGACCCGCCAGCAGCACCCAGCCGGCCACATTGACGCGGCTGTCATAGAGCGGAATGTCGGTGGCGTGCAGGACCACCAGCACCAGGGTCGCGGCCCACCAGGCCCGATCGAAGAGGCCGCCGCCGGCCATGCCAAGCCAGCCGGCCCGGACCAGCAGCCACAGCACCAGCCCCACCACGAGCACGGCGACCGGCACCCCGTGGCTCAAGGCCAGATCGATGGGCAGGTTATGGGGATGGCCGTGCCAGTGGCCGGTGCGCATGGGATAGATGATGCTGAAGGCGGCCGCCCCCCAGCCCAGCCAGGGCCGTTCGGCGATCAGCCCCAGGGCCACCCGCCACTGGGCCAGGCGCGTGATCGCCAGGGGGCGATGCCCCCCGTAATCCAGATCGATCAGCCGGCCCCAGATCGACTCGGGCACCAGGTGGCGCGCCAGTTCCTGCGGGGCGGCCGGCACCCAGGGCAGGGTGGCCAGGCCAATCGCCGCCAGCAGCACCAGCAGCACCGGCAGCAGCCAGACCCAGCTGGCCGGCCCCGCCACCAGGGGCACCGTCAGCAGCAGCGCGCCCCAGGCATTGCGGGAGTCGGTGAGGAACACGGCCGCCACCAGGGCGGCGGCGATCACCAGCACCACCCCCCGGCGCCGCCAGCCCAGTCCAGCCTGCAGCAGGGCCGCCAGGGTGAAGGGCCAGGCCATCACCAGCCAGGCCCCGGCGATGTTGGCGTAGTCGAACAGGCCCGCCAGCCGCTCCGGCGGGTTGCCGCCGGCCTTGATGTGCCAGATGATCAGGCCCCCCAGCCACTGGAACGGTCCGCTCCAGCCCCACCAGAGCTGGCCCAGCCCGGTGAGGATCACCGGCACCGTGCCGGCCACGAGGGCCAGGGCCACCCGGCGGCGGGCGGCGGGGGTGCCCAGATAGGGCTGGAAGCCCCAGAACCCCCAGAAGAAGGGCAGCCAGTTGGCCAGGCCCAGCCAGGCCAGTTTGTTGCTGGCGGCCCGGAAGCAGCCCAGCACCATCAGCACCGCCGCCGCCAGCAGCACGACATTGGCCCGGTCCGCCAGGACGGGGCGGCGGCCGCGGCTGCCCAGGATCAGGGCCAGCAGCAGGGCCAGACCGGCCAGGAAGGCGCTGCTGGCCAGCAGGAACAGCCCCAGCTGGAAACAGCGCCAGCCCAGGGGCGTGGCGGCGGCGGGCCGATGCGCCAGCAGGCGGTCGTCGAGGGCGGAAAAACGGATCACCGGAGCGGTGGCGGCAGCGGGGGACCGGCGGCGGGTCCCAGGGGACGGCTCAATCAAACACAGCGGTCCGGCCGCGGTAGACCATCACCTGTCGGCGCAGGAAGAGTCGCACCGCCCTGGCCAGCGCCAGCCGTTCGGTGTCACGGCCCTTGCGGATCAGGTCCTCCACCTCGTCCCGGTGACCCACGTGCATGGTGGCCTGCTCGATGATCGGGCCTCCATCCAGCTCCTCGGTGACGAAGTGGGCGGTGGCGCCGATCAGCTTGACGCCGCGCTCCCAGGCGCGGTGGTACGGCTGGGCCCCCTGGAAGGCGGGCAGGAAGGAGTGGTGGATGTTGATCACCTGGGAGAACCGGGCCAGGAAGGCGGGGCTGAGCACCTGCATGTATTTGGCCAGCACCACCAGCTCGATCCCCTCCTCCTCCAGCAGGGCCAGCTGGGCCAGCTCGACCTCCGCTCGGCAGGCCGCCGTGATCGGCAGATGCACGAAGCGGGCGCCGAAATCAGCCGCCAGCGCCGCCAGATCCGGGTGGTTGGAAACCACCAGGGGCACCAGCATCGGCAGTTCCCCGGAGCGGGTGCGCCATAGCAGATCCACCAGGCAGTGGTCCTGGCGGCTGGCGAAGATCGCCACCCGGGGCAGCGCATCGGAAAAGTGCACCTGGCCCTCGCCGCCGAGGCGCCCCGCCAGGGCGGCCACCGCCGGCACGATGGCCTCGCGGGGCAGGCCGAAGCTCTCCAGGGCCCATTCGATCCGGCTCAGGAACAGCCCCGCCCCCGCATCGGTGTGGTGATCGGCGTGCAGGATGTTGCCGCCGTTGGCGGCCACCCAGCCAGAAAGTTCGCTCACCAACCCCCGCCGATCAGGGCAGATCAGCTGCAGGATCGCCGTGGCAGAACGCATCGATGATTCCGGAATGGAGCGGACGGGCCCGCCATCGTGGCGCAGGCGGGCCGGTAAAGTCACGGCCCAGCCTCGTCACAGCACCGTCCCATGGCCGTCGCGTCGATCCCCGCGCCCATCTCGCTGATGGCTGGCCTGCGCCGCCTCGGCCTGTTCGCCGTGGCCCTGGTGCTCAGCGTCTCCCTGGTGGCCTGCTCGGGCGATCAGACCCGCAAGCCACCGACGATCAGCCCCGCCGACATGACCCTGATCGCCCGCCAGGCCGAAGGGTTCCTGGCCTCGAAGGAACGCCTGCCCGAACTGGCCGATCTGGTCAACGACCGCAACTGGGTCTTCACCCGCAACCTGATCCACGGTCCGATGCAGGATCTGGGTCGTCAGATGCTCTACATCAACCAGCGGCTGCTGCCGGCGGACCGGGCCGAGGCCGGCAAGCGGGCCATCAAGCTGAAGGCCTCCCTCGCCAAGCTGGATGAGGCCGCCCGGCTGCAGGACGGCGAGAACCTCCGAAAGGACTACATCAAGGTGGCCACCGGCTTCAGTACCTACGCCGAGGTGATCCCCGCTGAGGCCATCGCCCTGGCGGAAGGCTTCGCCGCCGAGGTCAAGGTGTCGAACGCCGTGCCCCCGGCCCCCTCGGCGACCACGCCTGCTCCCCAGCCGGCCGCCACGGGCGACGCCGACGCCTGAACCCGCGGCCCCTCGGGCGCCTCTGGATGGGGGCGCAGCCACCACGGTGATCGTCGTGGGGTCGGGGATCGTCGGGATGGCCTGCGCCTGGTGGCTCCAGGGCCGGGGCCACCAGGTGCTGGTGCTGGATCCGGCCCTCGGTACCAACGGCCATGGCGACCCTGGGGGCGTGGAGCGCAGCGGCAGCCAGGCGGCCCTCGGTGTGCTGATGGCCGACAGCTTTCACCGCGACCGGGGCCGGGCCTGGGAGCTGCGTCAGCGCAGCCTGGAGCTCTGGAGCCAGTGGCGCCTCGAACTGGCGCGTCGGGGTCATGCGATCCCGTACCGGGCCGGGGTGGTGCTGCTGGCCTCCGATGGCACCGAGGTGGAGCGTCTGGAAGCGCTGGTGGCGCGCAAACGGGCCCTGGGCCTGCCCCTGGAACTCTGGGATCGACAGCGGCTGGAGCCGCTCCAGCCCACCCTGCCCCAGCCCTCCCTGGCGGGCCTCCACTCCAGCCGCGATGGCCAGCTTGATTCCGGCTCCGCCCTGGCGGCCCTGACGGCGGATGGCCGGGAGCGGGGCCTGGCCCTGCGGGGGGAGGCAGCCGTCGCCCTCCAGCCCGAGCGGGGCGGCTGGCGGGTCGACCTGGCCGGCGGCGGCTCGGAGCAGGCGGCCTGGGTGGTGCTGGCGGCAGGGACCGCCTCCGGCGCCCTGCTGGGGGCTGCCGCCGGCACCGACAGCCGCCGCTGGGCGCTGGAGCCGGTGCTGGGCCAGGCCCTGGAGCTGGAACTGGAGGCCCCCCTGCCCACCGGCTGGCCCGGGACGGTGGTGTGGCGCGGCGTCAATCTTGTGCCCCGTCCGGACCTGGAGGGCGGCCGGCGGCTGTGGCTGGGGGCGACCCTGGAACCCGGTGACACGGCCGACCCGGACCAGCTCAGCCAGCTGCGCCAGCTGGGCGGTGCGGCGCCGGAGTGGTTGCGGGGGGCAACGGTGGTGCGCCACTGGCAGGGCCTGCGGCCGCGCCCGGTGGGCCGGCCGGCCCCCCTGCTGGAACAGCCGGCTGCGGGGCTGCTGCTGGCCACTGGCCACTACCGCAATGGCCTGCTGCTGGCGCCGGCCAGCGCCGCCTGGGTGGCCGAGCGGATCGAGGCCGGGCTCCTCAGCGCCTGAAACCACCGGCTTCCCATGAAAAAAGCCCCCCGAGGGGGGCTGGTGAGGATGGATCCGGGCTGAGTGGCCCAGGGATCACTTGCTCTCGGTGAACTCCGCGTCGATGACATCATCGGCGGCGGCGGCGGTGCCGTTGCCATTTCCGCCGGGGGCGGCGCCGGCGGGAGCACCCTCGGCCCCGGCCTGCTGGTACACGGAGGCACCGGCGGCATAGAGGGCCTGCTGCAGTTGCTCAAGGCTGGCCTTGATGGCCGGGCTGTCGTCCTTCTCAAGGGCCTCCTTGAGGTCGGTGGAGAAACCCTCCACCTTGGCCTTGTCCTCGGCGCCCAGATCGCCGAGCTGCTTCTCGGCCTGGTAGATGAGGGTCTCAGCCTGGTTCTTCAGGTCGATCTTCTCGCGCTTCTCCTTGTCAGCGGTGGCGTTCGCCTCCGCATCCTTCACCATCTTGTCGACTTCGTTGTCGCTGAGCGTGGAGGCCCCGGTGATGGAGATGCTCTGTTCCTTGCCGCTGCCCTTGTCCTTGGCGGTGACGCTGAGGATGCCGTTGGCGTCGATGTCGAAGGTGACCTCGATCTGGGGCACGCCGCGGGGGGCCGGAGGGATGCCGTCGAGGCGGAAGGTGCCCAGCGACTTGTTGTCGGAGGCCATCTCGCGCTCCCCCTGGAGCACATGGATCTCCACATTGGTCTGGCCGTCGACGGCGGTGGAATACACCTCCGACTTCTTGGTGGGGATGGTGGTGTTGCGGGTGATCATCTTGGTCATCACGCCGCCGAGGGTTTCCACGCCCAGGGAGAGCGGGGTGACATCAAGCAGCAGGATGTCCTTGACCTCGCCGGCGAGCACACCGCCCTGGATGGCGGCACCCACGGCCACCACCTCATCGGGGTTGACCGTCTGGTTGGGGGTCTTGTTGGTGATCCGCTTGACCAGCTCGAGCACCGCGGGGATGCGGGTGGAACCACCCACCATGACGATCTCGTCGAGCTCGCTGGTGGAGAGTTTGGCGTCCTTGAGGGCCTGCTCCACCGGCACCCGGCAGCGGTCGATCAGCTTGGAGGCGAGCTCCTCGAACTTGGCCCGGGTGAGGGTGAGGTCGAGGTGCTTGGGACCTTCAGGGGTGGCGGTGATGAAGGGCAGATTGATCTCGGCCTGGGTGGCACTGGAGAGTTCGATCTTGGCCTTCTCGGCCGCCTCGGTGAGGCGCTGCAGGGCCTGCTTGTCCTGACGCAGGTCGATGCCTTCGTTGCCCTTGAAGTTGTCGGCCAGGTAATCGACGATCACCTTGTCGAAGTCGTCGCCGCCCAGGTGGGTGTCGCCACTGGTGGAGAGAACCTCGAACACGCCATCGCCCACTTCCAGCACGGAGACGTCGAAGGTGCCGCCGCCGAGGTCGAAGACGAGAATGCGCTCGTTGCTCTTGCGATCCAGGCCGTAGGCCAGGGCCGCGGCCGTGGGCTCGTTGATGATCCGCAGCACTTCAAGGCCGGCGATCTTGCCGGCGTCCTTGGTGGCCTGGCGCTGGGAGTCGTTGAAGTAGGCCGGGACGGTGATCACCGCCTGGGTGACGGTTTCACCCAGGTACTTGCCGGCGTCCTCGGCCAGCTTGCGCAGCACCTCGGCCGAGATCTCCTCGGGGGCGAACTGCTTGCTGAGCACCGGGCACTTGATCTTGACGTTGGAGCCGGCCTTCTCGACGCCGTAGCTCACTTCCTTCGATTCCTCGTTCACCTCATCGACCCGGCGGCCGATGAAACGCTTGACGGAATAGAAGGTGTTCTCCGGGTTCATGACCGCCTGGCGTTTGGCGATCTGCCCCACCAGCTTGTCCTGATTCTTCGTGTAGGCGACCACCGACGGCGTCGTGCGGAAGCCCTCAGCGTTGGCGATCACCGTGGGCTTGCCGCCCTCCATCACGGCGACGCAACTGTTCGTGGTGCCGAGGTCAATACCGACGACCTTGCCCATGGATAACCACCTCCTGGTGTGGATGAAAAAATTGGCTTCAGCCATCTTCCGCATCCGGGGTTGACCCAGGCGAGGGGTGGTTCCCGAACCGGTGCCGTACCAGGGTGGGGGCAGCGGCCTGTCTGAGCCTGGGATCCGGCGGATCTACGGTCGGGCGGCAGCTGCTCGCGCAAGCCCATGGCGTCCCCCCCGACAGCACCGTCGATCGGTGGCGGCACCGCCCTGGTGGGGGTGTTGGGGGATCCGGTGCGCCATTCACTCTCGCCGGCGATGCACAACGCAGCCATCGCGGTGCTGGGGCTCGACTGGGCCTACCTGGCCCTGCCGGTGGCGGCAGCGGACCTGGCCGTGGTGCTGCGGGGCCTGGCGGCGATCGACTGTCGCGGCCTCAACGTCACCCTGCCCCACAAGCAGGCCGCGGCCGTGCTGGCAGACGAGCTGACGCCGCTGGCGCGGCGGCTGGGGGCCGTGAACACCCTGGTGCGGCGCGACGGCGGGGGCTGGCGCGGCACCAACACCGATGTGGAAGGGTTTCTGGCGCCCCTGCGGCCGCTTGGCGCCCGTGAGGCCCTGGTGCTGGGCTGCGGCGGCAGCGCCAGGGCGGTGGTGGCAGCTCTGGTGGACCTGGGCCTGGGGTGCATCCGGGTGGCGGGCCGCGACGCCACGCGCCTGGAGTCCTTCGTCCGTTCCTGCGCCGACTGGGCTCCCGGCCTGGTGCCCCTGGCCTGGGGGGCCGACAGCGCCGGCTCCCCAGACCCCCTGGGCGCCGCATTGGCGAGCACCGATCTGATCGTGAACACCACACCGGTGGGCATGGCCTCCGGGAGCGATCCCTCCGCCACGGAACGCTCCCCCCTCCGCCCCGACCAGTTGGCGACCCTGTCGCCTGAGGCCACGGTCTACGACCTCATCTACACCCCAAGACCCACGGCCCTGTTGCGCCTGGCCCGCGGGAGGGGCTGCCGGACCATCGATGGCCTGGAGATGCTGGTGCAGCAGGGGGCCGCCTCCCTGCGGCTGTGGAGCGGGCTCCAGGAGATGCCGGTCATCGCCATGCGGGCCGCGGCCCTGGCCAGGTTGGAGGGCCCCTAGCCTGCGGAAGCTTTCCCGCGTCCCCCAGAGCCCCCATGGAAGGTCCTCCGATCTGGCAGAGGCTGCTGGGAGCCCTGGCCTACCTGCTGCCCCTGAGCGACGCCCTGCGCTTCGGCCAGTCCCTGTTCGACATGTTCCCGCTGTTGCGGTGGGTCGCGCTGCCGGCCCTGCCCCTGGTGGTGCTGGAGCAGGCCATCCCCTTCGGCGGGCTGGTGCTGTTGCTGTTCCTGCTGGTGGTGCGCAACCCCAAGGTGCCCTACCCGATCCGCTTCAACGTGCTGCAGGCAATCCTGATCGACATCGTTCTGGTGCTCCTGACACTGGCCTTCGACACGGTGCTGGCTCCCCTCGGCGCCGGCTTCGCCATTCGCACCCTCTCCAACACGATCTTCCTCGGCACCCTGCTGCTGGTGCTCTTTTCGGTGGTTCAGAGCCTGCGGGGCAAGGAAGCCGACATCCCCACCGTCTCCGAAGCGGTGCGGATGCAGCTCTTCTGAACCCAGCTGCCGAAGGCCGCGACGGTGCTGCGATAGGTTTCTGAATCCGTCGCTGACGGGCTTTGTGCCCATCAGCCCCTCCACAGGCGACCATGACGCAGCCCTATTACGAAACGATGTACATCCTCCGGCCGGACATTCCGGAGGAGGAAGTCGAGACCCATGTCGCCAAGTACCGCGACCTCGTGATCGAGGCAGGCGCCGAAGTGCTCGACACCCAGATGCGCGGCAAGCGCCGGCTGGCCTATTCGATCGCCAAGCATCGCGAGGGCATCTACGTGCAGCTCAACCACAGCGGCAATGGCCAGCAGGTGGCCGTCCTCGAGCGGGCCATGCGCCTCTCCGAAGACGTGATCCGCTACCTGACCGTGATCCAGGACGGTCCCATGCCTCCGCCCCGCAGCGTCCCCGGCGCAGCCGTCGAAGTGGCCCCCACCGAACCGGCGGCGGTCTGATCCGGGTTGTTCATCGCTGAACACTGGGCCTACAGTCCGCCCAATGGGTCTTAGGCGATGACTGCGACCGACAAGGAGGAGGCCAACCCAGAAGGGAGGATCCCATCCCGTGCGGTTCCGCCAGAGTCGGCTTACATCCCCTCCGGTTGGCCCGCCAGTCAGGTTCCACCTTCGCAGAGCGTGCTGACTCCAGGCCAGCCGGTGGCGCCCAAGGCGCCGCCGCCACCCTCCATCTTCAGCTTTGGAGAGGTTCCCTCTTCAGGGGCAGACACTGTCCCCACCGCGCAGGAGCCGCTTGGCGAAGAACCGATCCTCCTGACCCCCGACCTGCCTCCGGTCCCGGCGCCCATCGAGGCCGCCAAGACTGCAGTGATGGGGGCCACCAGCCTGGCCATCACCACCACCGGCCCCGACGCCCAGCAGCTCGAAATGGAGCTCGCGGCCGCCCGGGATGAGCTCAAGGCGCTGCACGAAATGCTGGAGGATCTTCCCGAGATCTTCGAGCGCAAGTTCCAGCAGCGACTGGCCACAGTGATGGAGCACCAGAAGCATCTGCTGGACGACAACCAGGCCCTGCGGGATCGGCTTTACAGCCTCAACCCCGCCGCTGCCGACGGTCCCCCTCCCGGCTCAGGCCGGCCCCAGCCCCTGCTGCTGCCCACGGTGGCCAGAAAGGAGGGCTGGGGCCAGGCCCTGAAACGGGCCCTGCGGCTGGGTGGCTCGGAGGCCGATGGCAGGACAGGCGAGGAAACAACCCAGAAGATCAGTCGCCACGACGACGGGCGGCCCATAACCGCGTAGGCATCCCCCAGACGTAGATGAAGCCCTCGGCGGCCCGGTGATCGAACAGGTCCTCGGCGCCGTAGGTGGCCATGTCGGGCACGTAGAGGCTGTCGCTGGCACTGGAGCGCCCCACCACGGTGGCGCTGCCCTTCTGCAGCCGGATCCGCACCAGGCCGTTCACCGTGGCCTGGGTGCGGTCGAGGAAGCCGTCGAGGGCGTCCTTGAGGGGGCCGAACCAGAGGCCCTGGTACACCAGGTCCGCCCAGCTCATCTCGATCTGGCGCTTGTAGCGGAGCACGTCGGCGGCGAGGGTGAGGCTCTCGAGCTCCTGGTGGGCGCGGATCAGCAGCAACAGGCCGGGGGTTTCGTAGATCTCCCGGCTCTTGATGCCCACCACCCGGTTCTCGATCATGTCGAGACGGCCGAAGCCATGGGCCCCCGCCAGGGCGTTGGCCCTCCGGATCAGGGCCACCGGATCGAGGTGCTCGCCGTCGATGGCCACCGGATTGCCCTGCTCGAAGGCGATCTCCACCACCTGGCCCTCGGCCGGGGCGTCCGCCACGGACCGGGTCATGGCGAAGACCTCTTCGGGCGGCTCCACCATCGGATCCTCCAGGGGGCCGGCCTCGATGCTGCGGCCCAGCAGGTTGAGATCGATGGAGTAGGGGGATTTCTTGCTCACCGGTGCCGGGATGTCACAGCGCTCCCCGTAGGCGATCGTCTCCTCCCTGCTCATGCCCCATTCCCGCGCCGGCGCCAGCACCTTGAGGTCGGGGGCCAGGGCGCCGATGGCGACATCGAAGCGCACCTGGTCGTTGCCCTTGCCGGTGCAGCCGTGGGCCACCGCATCGGCACCCACCTCCCGGGCCACCTCCACGAGACGGCGGGCGATCAGGGGGCGGGCCAGGGCCGTGGAGAGGGGGTAGCGGCCCTCGTAGAGGGCGTTGGCCCGGATGGCGGGGAAGGCGAACTCGCGAATGAACGGATCGATCAGGTCGTCGACCAGGGAGCGGGTGGCGCCGGCCGCCAGGGCCTTGAGGCGGATCGGCTCGAGCTCATCGCCCTGGCCCAGGTCGGCGGCGAAGGTGATCACCTCCTTCACCCCCCACTCCTGCAGCAGGTAGGGGATACAGACACTGGTGTCGACACCACCGGAGTAGGCGAGCACCACCCGCTCGGCACGCGGTGATCCTGTCTGCGGTGCACCGCCCGCCACCTGCTGCCCCAACTCCGCCATCAGTGACGCTCCGGTTCTGAGGCGACGGATTCTGTCGCCTGGGGCCATTCTCCCCCCTGGGCCGCCGCCGGCAGTCGCCAGCGGAGCAGAACCACCAGGGCCAGCAGCAGGGGCGGCCCGAGCACCAGGGCCACCACCACCGCAGGCACGATCGGCAGGGGCAGGGGCCAGCGGACGGCGGCTGCGGCCAGCAGTGTGCTGAGCACGAGGGCCGCCGACCAGAGACGGCCCACTTCCTGGATCTTGGCTGGTGTCATCGGCGGGAGGTAGGGTGATGAGTCGGTCCTTGACGACCCAGCCTGACGGCATGAGCATTCTCGACACGATCAACCCCTCCCTGACCCGCTACCGGCGCAACGAACCGGCTCCGGTGCTGCCGTTGCGGGACGAGCCCGACCTCCTGAGCCTGCTGGAGGCCAGCGGCAGGCTGGTGGCCGACGAGGAAACGGCCAGCACCGATGTGAGCACCGTGGAAGAAGAGGAGCTGTCGGCGCTGATGGGCGAGAAGGAGGATTACAGCCCGGCCGATGAGCCCTCAGAGGAAGACTGGGAGGACTGACGGTCCGATCCGGCACCACCCTGCAGCCTCTCCGATGGCCTCCCGCGACGGCCGCACGCCTGCGGCCCTGCTCGCCCTGATCCTGCTGGCCGCCTGCCTGGCCAGCGATGCCTTGGTGGCCAATTCCATGCTGACCCTGCCGCTGGTGGTGGCGGCCCTGGCCAGCGCTGGGGTGGTGTCCCTCGGGGTGCCCCGTCTGCGGGCCCTGAAGCTGGGCCAGGTGATCCGCGATGAGGGCCCCCAGGCCCACCACAGCAAGGCGGGCACGCCCACGATGGGGGGTCTGCTGGTGGTGCCCGTGGGGGTGCTGGTGGGGGGGCTGATCAGCCCGCAGGATCCCCGCCTGCTGGCGGTGGCCGCCGTGACCCTGGCCTACATGGCCATCGGCGCCGTCGACGACTTGCGCAGCCTCACCCGGCGCACCAACACGGGCCTGAGCCCCCGGGGCAAGCTCCTGCTCCAGGCCCTGGCCGCGATCGCCTTCCTGGTCTGGGCCTACCAGGGGGGCTGGCTGGGAGGCGGGGTGCCCGGAGATCTGGGTCTTCCCTTCGGCCGGGTGCTGGCCCTCGGGCTGCTGATCTGGCCGCTGGCCCTGTTCGTGTTCCTGGCCGAGAGCAACGCCACCAACCTGACCGATGGGCTCGATGGCCTGGCCGCCGGCTGCGGTGCCGTCGTGTTCACCGGCATGGGGCTGCAGCTGATGCTGCGGGGCCACGGGGGCGATCCGGTGCTGGCCGCCTTCTGCATGGCGATGGCGGGCTGCTGGCTCGGCTTCCTCAGCCAGAACCGGCACCCGGCCCGGGTGTTCATGGGGGACACGGGCTCCCTGGCCATGGGGGCCGCCCTCTCGTCGGTGGCGCTGCTCAGCGACAGCCTCTGGCCCCTGCTGCTGATGGGCGGGGTGTTCCTGGCCGAATCCCTCTCGGTGATCCTGCAGGTGGCGGTGTTCAAGGCCACCAAGGGCTCCGATGGCCAGGGGCGGCGGCTGTTCCGCATGGCGCCTTTGCACCACCATTTCGAACTGGGGGGACTGCCGGAACAGCGCGTGGTGCTCCGCCTGTGGGGCGTCAGCCTGATACTGGTGGTGGTGGGTCTGGTGCTGCTGCCCTGAGCAGTCTCCCCTGTCGTCGATCGCGGCGGCCCCCGCCGACCGCTCCGTCGCACCCCAGGCCCATGGCCTTTTTCACCTGGAAGGAAACGGGCCTCACCGCCGACTGCGCCAGCCTGGAGGCGATGGCGGCGCGCTTTGAGGAGGCGGGGGCCCTGATGCGCCGCATGGCCGGCGAGGGCTTCCAGGTGGAGCGCCACCCGGAGGGACAGCGCATCACCCACCCCGATCCCGCCGTGTTCGGGGCCTACGGGTTCGTGAGCGAGGAATCGGCCGAGAGCCAACTCACCCTGCTGGACGAGCCCGGCCCCTGAACACCGCCGCCATTGCCGCGGCCGGGGGCGCTCAGCGGCGCACGTAACCCACCAGCCACACCACCACGAAGGCCAGGGACGAGACGCCCAGGTAGATCAGGGTCCATTTCTGGAAACCGGCCACATCCCAGCCGAAGGGCAGCAGCCCGTTGGCCGCATCGCCGACGGTGCTGAAGGCTAGGGGGCCAAGGGAAAGGGGGCCAGCGCCAGGAGGCAGGGGGCCAACGCCAGGGGAGAGGGGGGGGAGAGCCGGAGGCATCGCGGCACGTTAGGGGAAGGGGCGCGCGGCGCGTCAGGATCGCCCGATCCGCTCCCCACCCATGGCACCAGGCCCTTCCCCCTTCCCGCGGACGGTGATGCTGCTGGGCAGCGGTGAGCTGGGCAAGGAGGTGGCCATCGCCGCCCAGCGGCTGGGCTGCAGGGTGATCGCCGTCGACCGCTACGCCGGTGCCCCCGCCATGGCGGTGGCGCAGGTGAGCGAAGTGGTGGCCATGGCCGACCCCGACGCCCTCAAGGCGGTGGTGCGGCGCCATCTCCCCGATGTGGTGATCCCGGAGATCGAAGCCCTGGCGGTGGATGCCCTGGCGGAGCTGGAGGCGGAAGGCCTCACAGTGATTCCCACCGCCCGGGCCACGGCGGTGACCATGAACCGCGACCGCATCCGCGACCTGGCCGCCCATGGGCTGGGGCTGCGCACCGCCCGTTTCGCCTATGCCGAAAGCGCCGCGGAACTGGCGGCGGCGGCGGCCCCCCTGGGCTGGCCCGTGGTGGTGAAGCCGGTGATGAGCTCCTCCGGCAAGGGGCAGAGTGTGGTGCAGGGCCCTGGGGAGATCGAAGCCGCCTGGGACGGTGCCATGGCCGGAGCCCGGGGGGCCGGCACGCGGGTGATCGTGGAGGAATTCCTGCGCTTCAGCCTGGAGATCACCCTGCTGACGGTGCGCCAGTGGCAGGGGCCCACCCTCTTCTGCCCGCCGATCGGCCACATCCAGGAACGGGGCGATTACCAGTGCAGCTGGCAACCGGCCCAGCTGGGGGAAGGGCAGCTGGCGGCGGCCCAGGCAATGGCGAAGGCCGTCACCGACGATCTGGGCGGCGCGGGCCTTTTCGGGGTGGAGTTCTTCCTCTGCGGCGAGCCCGGCGCCGAAGAGGTGGTGTTCTCCGAGCTCTCGCCCCGACCCCATGACACGGGCCTGGTGACGCTGGTGGGCCAGAACCTGAGCGAATTCGAGCTGCACCTCCGGGCGGTCCTGGGTCTGCCGATCCCGGAGATCCGCAGCCTCGGTGCAGCGGCCTCCCGGGTGATCCTGGCCGGACCCGAAGCCCCGGAAGGCCCTGGCACTCCCAGCTACCTGGGGTTGGAGCAGGCCCTGGCGGTGCCGGACACCCAGGTGCTGATCTTCGGCAAGCCCGACGTCCGGCCCTGGAGGCGCCTGGGGGTGGCCCTGGCCCGCGGCGACGATGAGGCGGACGCCCGCCGGCGCGCCGACGGGGCCGCCGGGCTCGTGCAGGTGCAGACCAGCCGGTAAACCGTCGCCACCACTGGTTTTTCAGCGCTTTGGGCCTTAAGGTGCGCCCCTGCGGGTAGCCCAATGACTCAGGCCCATTCATCCTCTAGGCCATCACGCTCCCGGAAGGCCCGGCAGCAGAGGGAACTGGGGGCCGTGGCGCTTCCTGAGAAAACCAGCACCAGGCCCGACCCGAAGCACCGGCCCCCGGCCCAGCCCAGGTCCCGGCGCCGGCCCCTGGTGACCTTCGGGCTGGGCGTTGCCGTCGGTGCCCTGCTTGCCGGTCCCCTGCCGGCACGCTTCGCCCCGTTCCTGGCCGGTCTGATCCCAGCCCCCCGCGGCATCGGGGCGGTGCTCAATCCGCTCTCGATCGAAAACCGTCAGATTCTCGTCCTCGGCCGCGAGCAGTCCGGCGACAACACCGACGTGATGTTCACCGTGCGGCTCGACGGCGACATCACCCACATCACCCAGGTGCCGCGGGACACCTTCATCGAATCGCCCCAGCTGGGGGTGGTGAAAGCCAATTCCCTGTTCGCCCTCGGCGGCATCCAGACCACCAAGCAGGAGGTGGGCCACCTGCTGGCGACCCCCATCGACCGCTACCTGAAGGTGAACCTCGACGCGGTCAACAAGCTGGGCGAAGCCCTCGGCGGCGTTGAGGTGGACGTGCCCAAGCGGATGTACTACGTCGACAACTCCCAGGGCCTGCATATCGACCTCTACCCCGGCAAGCAATTGCTGAAGGGCAAGAGCCTGGAGGGCTTCCTGCGCTTCCGCCACGACGAACGGGGCGACCTGGGGCGGATGGAGCGCCAGCGGCTGGTGATGGCCCAGGTGTTCCGCAAGCTGGCGGAGCCGACCACGATCGCCAAGCTGCCGGCCCTGCTGGAGATCGCCGGCAACGACATGGTCACCGACCTCTCCCCGATCGAGATGACCCAGCTGATGTCCGCCCTCGGCAGAACCAAGCTGAGCACCCAGCGGGTGCCGGGCCGTCTCTACTGGCACAACGACCTCAGCTACTGGATGCCCGACAGCAACCGGGCCCATCCCACCGGCAGCGGCGAGGTGCCGCTGCCCTGAGGCCTCAGGCGGGGCCCCTGCCGTCGTCGGGGGTGCGCCAGCCGGCGGTGAGCTCGGCCAGGAGCTGGGCCAGCCCTGCTTTTTTCGGCAGGTCGGCTTCGGCGGCCCACTCAATCTCCCGGATCGTCTCGTCACCGAGGCCGAGCCGATCGACCAGGAGGCGGTAGGCCGCCCGTTCCTGGGCGTTGATGCTGGGTTCCGCGGGTGAGCGCCGCCCCACCCTGACCATCATGTAGCTGAGCTTGAGGGCCAGCTGGCGGTCGTCGGAGCTGGTGAGCTGGGCCACCAGATCGCCCAGGCCGGCCACCGGCAGCCTCTCGACCAGAAAGGCCTCCAGCTCGGCTTCCGCAAGTCCGCTGGCGATGTTGCCGTGCAGGTGGCGGGCCACCAGCTCGGCGAGCAGCTCCCGCTCGGCGCTGGAGCATTCGCCGTCGGCCCAGGCCACGGTGCAGACGATGCGCAGCAGGGCCGCCTGGACGGATGTGAGCTCAGCCATGGGTCAGGCCGCGAGGGGGATGGGGGGATGCTGCTCCAGCACGTGCCGCAGGTAGCGGCCGGTGTGGCTGGCGGCGTTCTCGGCCACGGCCTCCGGGGTGCCGACGGCGACGATGTGCCCCCCCTTGTCGCCGCCCTCGGGACCCAGATCGATCAGCCAGTCGGCGCAACGGATCACATCGAGGTTGTGCTCGATCACCAGGATCGAGTTGCCCTTGTCCACCAGGCGCTGCATCACGTCCATCAGCTTGTGGACGTCATAGAAGCTCAGCCCGGTGGTGGGCTCGTCGATCAGGTAGAGGGTCTTGCCGGTGGCGCGGCGGGAGAGCTCGGTGGCCAGCTTCACCCGCTGGGCCTCACCCCCCGAGAGGGTGGGCGCGGGCTGGCCCAGCTTGATGTAGCCGAGCCCCACATCCACCAGGGTGCTGAGGCGTTCGCCGGCCTGGGGGATGGCAGCGAACACCTCGGCGGCCTGCTCCACGGTCATCTCCAGCACATCGGCGATGGTGTGGCCCCGGAAGGTGACCTGCAGGGTTTCGCGGTTGTAGCGGGCCCCCTTGCAGACGTCGCACTGGACATAGACATCAGGGAGGAAATTCATCTCGATCACGTTCACCCCCTGGCCGCTGCAGGCCTCGCAGCGTCCCCCCTTGACGTTGAAGCTGAACTGGCCCACCTGGTAGCCGCGGGCCTTGGCCTCCACCGTGGCGGCGAACACCTGGCGAATGGGGTCAAAGGTACCGGTGTAGGTGGCGGGGTTGGAGCGGGGGGTGCGGCCGATCGGTGACTGGTCGATGACGATCACCTTGTCGATCGCCTTGATGCCTCGCAGCTCCTCCAGCCCGGAGGGGAAGGGCACCTTCATGCCGAGGCGGTTCTCCAGGGCCGGGTGGAGCAGCTCGTTGACCAGGGTGCTTTTGCCACTGCCGCTCACCCCGGTGACGCACACCAGCCGACCGAGGGGGATCTCCACGTCGATGCCCTGGAGGTTGTTGCGGGTGCAGTTGGCCAGGGTCAGCCGGCGGCTGCCGGCATCGCGGCGTTCGGCGGGGGTGGGGATGGAGCGGCGACCGCTCAGGTAGGCCCCGGTGAGGGAGTCCTCGGCGTTGAGGAGGTCGTCAAGGGAACCCTCGGCCACGATGTGGCCGCCGTGGACGCCGGCACCGGGACCGATGTCCACCAGGTAGTCGGCGGCGCGGATCGTGTCCTCGTCGTGTTCCACCACGATCAGCGTGTTGCCCAGGTCGCGCAGCTTGGTGAGGGTCGCGAGCAGGCGGTCGTTGTCGCGCTGGTGCAGGCCGATGCTGGGCTCGTCGAGCACGTAGAGCACGCCGGTGAGGCCGGCGCCGATCTGGGTGGCCAGACGGATCCGCTGGGCCTCCCCGCCGGAGAGGGTCATGGCGGGCCGATCGAGACTCAGGTAGTCGAGGCCCACGTCGAGCAGGAAGCGCAGGCGCATGCGGATCTCCCGCAGCACCAGATCACCGATCTGGATCTGGCGGCTGCTGAGCAGGGGGTCCGTCCCCTCGCTGGCCCCCACGCCCATGAGGGCCTCGATGCGCTCCAGGGTGTCGGCCACGCTCACGGAGGTGAGCTCGTGGATGGCGTAGGGCCCCACCCGCACCGCCAGGGCTTCGGGCCGCAGCCGCAGGCCGTGGCAGCTTTCGCAGGGCACCAGCTCCAGGTACTTCTCCAGCTTCTGGCGCATGGATTCCCCACTGGCATCGCGGAGCTGGCGCTCCAGGATGGGCAGGATCCCCTCGAAGGGCCTCACATAGCCCTCGCTCTTGCGGTAGCGGCTGTCGGCCTTGATGGCGATCGGCTCCTCGCTGCCGTGCAGCAGCACTTGGCGCTGCTGGTCGCTGAGCAGGTTCCAGGGGGTCTTGAGCTCGAAGCCGAAGGCCTCGCCGACGCTGAACAGCAGGGAGAAGTAGTAGCTGTTCTCCTTGTCGCTCCAGGGGGCGATGGCGGCGTAGACCGGCAGGGAGGGGTCGGGCACCACCCGCTCCAGCGTGAACCTGCGCAGGTGGCCGATGCCGTGGCAGTCGGGGCAGGCGCCGTAGGGGCTGTTGAAGGAGAACAGGCGGGGGGAGAGCTCCTCCATCACGGCGCCATGCACGGGACAGGCGAAGTTCTCGGAATAGAGCCGTTCGCGCTCCACGCCCTCGGGCAGGGGCTCGTTGGCCTTGGGCACCACTTCCACCAGGGCCAGGCCTTCGCCGCGCTTCAGGGCGGTGCGCAGGGAATCGGTGAGGCGTTCGTTGATGCCCTCACGGGCCACCAGCCGGTCGACAACCACCTCGATGTGGTGGGCATGGTTCTTGTCGAGCTCGATGTTGTCGGCCAGCTCGCGCACCTCGCCGTTGATCCGCACTCGGGCGAAGCCCTCGGCCACCAGACCGGCCAGCAGCTTCACGTGGGTGCCCTTCTTGCCCCTCACCACGGGGGCGAGCAACTGGTAGCGGGTGCCTTCGGGCAGGGTGAGGATCTGGTCCACCATCTCGTCGATGGACTGGGGCCGGATCGAGCGGCTGCACTGGGGGCAGTGGGGTTCGCCGGCGCGGCCGTAGAGCAGGCGCAGGTAGTCCTGGATCTCCGTGACCGTGCCGACCGTGGAGCGGGGGTTGTGGCTGGTGGACTTCTGGTCGATCGAGATGGCCGGCGACAGCCCCTCGATCGCATCCACATCCGGCTTATCCACCTGGCCGAGGAACTGGCGGGCGTAAGCGGAAAGACTCTCCACGTAGCGCCGCTGGCCCTCGGCGAAGATCGTGTCGAAGGCGAGGGAGCTCTTGCCGCTGCCGCTCACGCCGGTGAACACCACCATGCGGTTGCGAGGGATGGTGAGATCCACGTTGCGCAGGTTGTGCTGGCGGGCCCCCCGGACCCGGATGACGTCCTCGAGGCTGCCGCCGTTCAAGGTGCGCAGGGCCTTGTCCGCCGCCGGTGCGGCGGCGTCTTCCGAGAGGTTGCCGGAGGTGCCGTTTCCAGGGACCGCGCTCTTGCTGGTGGTTCCGGCGCGGGCGCGGGGCATGGGGGGTGGTCGGCAGCCGATGAGTCTACGGGGGTCGGCCCCTGGCCAGTCTCAGGCCAGGGCTGGCAGCGGAGCGGCTTCGGCGCAGAGCGCCTGGCTCACATCCCAGAGGCGCCGGCACTGGTCCACGTCGAGGGCGGCCGGGGCGATGCGCACCTCGGTGGGCCAGCCCCGCAGGCCACCCCACTGGTCGGGGCCGTAGTGGCCGCCGGGCCGGGCCCCAGGGGCGGTGGCGGCGAACAGCTGGGGCAGGGCCCCCATGGCGGCGCTCTGGAACAGGGGATCCATCAGCCGGTAGGCGAGGGGCTCGAGGCGGGAGCCGGTGGCTGCGATCGAGGCGGGCTGAAGGTTGGTGCGGGCGAAGCCGGGGTGGGCCGCCAGGGACAGGACGGGGCTGCCCTGGTCGACGAGGCGCCGCTGCAGCTCGAGGGCGAACATCACATTGGCCAACTTGCTCTGGCCGTAGGCGCCCCAGCGGTCGTAGCGACGCTCGCCCTGGAGGTCGTCGAAGGCGATGCGACCGAAATACTGGGCCCCGGAGGTGACGGTGACCACCCGGG
The DNA here is from genome assembly GCA_903917565.1 of uncultured cyanobacterium. Taxonomy (GTDB): domain Bacteria; phylum Cyanobacteriota; class Cyanobacteriia; order PCC-6307; family Cyanobiaceae; genus Cyanobium. Next base: position 29,971 of record CAIXBB010000041.1, read on the forward strand.
CCGCGGGGCGATCCCGCAGTAAGGGCAGCAGGGCGAGGGTGAGGGCGAAGTGGCCCAGGTGGTTGGTGCCGAACTGGAGTTCGAAGCCCTGGCGGGTGAGGCGGCGGGGCGGGGCCATCACCCCGGCGTTGTTGATCAGCAGATCGAGGCGCCCGTAGCGCTCGGCAACGGCCCCGGAGACGGCGGCCACACTGGCCAGATCCGCCAGGTCGAGGTGCAGCACGTCGAGGGCCCCGGTGGCGGCGGCGGTGTTGAGCAGCACCTCGCGGGCCTGCTCGGCCTTCGCGAGCGAACGGCAGGCGAGCAGCACCGTGGCGCCCTTGGCGGCCAGGGCCCGTGCCGTTTCCAGACCCAGACCGCTGTTCGCACCGGTGACCAGAGCGATCCGCCCGGACTGGTCAGGGATGTCGGCGACTGTCCAGCGCATGGTGATCAGGGGAAGAACAACGTGTCGTGGGAAGAGCCGTCACCCGGCCAGGGCTCCATTCAGCTGATCGTAACGGAATGTGACGGACCCACTCCTTCCCGGCGCAGCAGGAAAAAAAACGGCTGCTCCATGCCCTTGAAGTCCATCACGCCCAGCACGGTGTCGTCGTCCAACTTGCGGAAGACATCGTTGATGGGGAGGTGGTCGTAGATCATGGTGGCGCTCACCACGCCGCGGTAGCTGGTCATCCGCAGCCGGGCGCTGGAGCGGGCCGTGCTGAGCAGGGGCAACAGGAGCTGGAAGAGGCGTCCGACCACGGGCGATTTCGGGATGGGAAAACGGTCGCTTAGGCGCAGCCCGGGACCCATCGTCTTCGGCTCCAGGCAAGCCAGGCCACCGCCCAGGGTGGTGAACACCAGGGGATACACCTCCTCCGCGCTGTCGAAGCGCTTGCCGTGCCAGTGTGAGGCCTCCAGGGCGCCATCAAGGGAGTGGCCCGTAGGAAAGCTCTCCCCGGTCCAGCTGCCGAGCAGGAAGGGGATCTCGACGGGGGGGAGGCCGTCGAAGCGGGTGAAGGCCTGCTCCGTGGTGAGCATGGCGCTTCAAAAGGGCAGGAGAACACCACTATGACTGGTCCTTGCCGCAGACCCGGGGCTCACGGCTCGCGGGCTAGTCGCCCGGGCGTGGTGCCTTGAGCGCTACAGCCACAGGGACGACGACAGCGGCAACAAGCCCCGCAGCGAAGCCATTGTTATAGAGATTCAGTCCCCCATGGTTGAAGCCGACGGTGAGCGCTGCCGAGGAATGGAGGAAGCCAGCCACCATTCCCCATCCCCAACCAAATTGACCTGCAATGGGAGCAAGCGTGCTGCCAAAAAGTGTTGCCAGTACGATCGCAGGATCGTTGATCATCCACGGTTTAGCCAGCGAGCCCAGAACAATACCTGCCATGACCGGCGTTATGTTCAGTGGGTGCTTGCCGCAGGCGGCAAAGCCAACGATGGTCAGAATTCCGCCGATGGTTGGCCCGTTCAAATCTGCCCCAATCAGCAACAAGTAGGTCAGTCCAAGCATTCCACAGAGACCCATGTTCACCATGGTTGCCCCCAGACCAACGATGGCAACGAAATCCGTAGGCGCCTGTCCAGACAATTGGATCAGCCTTGAGAACCGCCGGAGCGAATGGCCATCCAGAAGAACTCCAAGGATCGGCATGGAGAGAAAAAGAATGGCCAGAAAGCTGGTCAATAACCACCTCCTTTCAGACGTCCAGATCATGACCGGCTCCGGAACGAAACCATAGGATTTATAGAGTGCAACAATCAGCGTGCCGAGGATGCCGGCCGTGAAGCCAATGTTATAGAGATTGAAGCCAGCATGGACCTTGAATAGTTGGTTTGCAACGGGTGAAAGGATGAAGCCAAGCAGGAGGGAGCTGGCCAGGGCCAGGGGGATACTGATGCCGAGAGGAAGTGCCGTGCTGTAAAGGATCTCAGTGAAGATAGGGGCAAGCGCACAGCCAAACAAGGCGCAGTTGATATGCGCCGAGAAGGGTTCGTTCCGTAACTTTGCATACAGCCACACTCCCGAGATCAATGGCCAGACGTTAAAGATATTCTTACCAAACAGGCCGAATCCAAGCATTAAGAATAAACATGCGATGGAGACACCAGAAACAGAGGCCTGGGAGATTCGATAGAGGAAGCAAGCAATGCCAGTCAACAAACCAGCATTGAAGAAAGCAGCTCCAGCGCCACCGACACCGATGTAATCCGTAATCAGAGCATCCCTTGTGGTGATGATCCGCACCAGTCCATTCATAATCTCAACCGGTGATTCGATGAGAATACCGAAGCCAATGAATGTGATGGCGTAGAATAGAATGATCCAGAGAATCAGGCCATTGTGGCGCTGTTCCCCATGGGATTTCACGTTCATCGGATTCTGTGGGATTACCGGTTCGGTGCTGTCGCTGGACGGCAGCAAGACCCACCCCTGTCTTGCCCACTGCTGATTTGAACTCTGCCTGACGGGACCAGCAGGCGCTCGCAACGGGTGCGTGATCAGATGATCGGCCCCACATCTCGGGTGAATCATGCCGGTCCGCACATCGTCTCAGGTGGGATCGGCGGGATCAAGACCGAAGCGCAGGCCGCTCCTGTCCAGCGCCCTCTGCCACCCAGCAAGGCTCCTAGGAGCGTGTCGCACATAGATCCGCGCAGGACCTCTCCACAGACGCCTGTCAATCCGCCCAGATCCCTGTGACTGCAATGGTTCTGAGCTAGAGAATGGGGCATGGTCAAGCCCAAGTCCTTCCGCCCCTGGAACCC
>CAIXBB010000042.1 GCA_903917565.1 uncultured cyanobacterium
ACAGGATGGAGTACAACACCTACAGACCGCATTCGGCTCTCCAGGGGCGTACGCCCCTGGAAGTCCTCCAGCAATGGAAAGCGGCCTGATCACCCCACCAGCTCTCATAGGAACTGGACCACTGATGGGGGTCACGTCAGTGACTGCAAATTCCTTTGATGTATTTCTCTAAGCCTATGGAATGGCCTTGATCATGCTTAGACAGTCGATCCATCGGACTTTGAGGCTCACCTATGGCTTTTTAGCATTATCTCAAGGTAAGATTGACAATTCTCTCTTGAGTCTCTGGTTTACTATGGGCGACAGGGGAATCCCTTCAGGGGGAAATCGCAATAGCAGCTTCCTACACAATGAAGACTATCCTCATCGTCTCCCACGTCGCCCCCTGGCCTGCGACCCATGGAAATGAGATCAGATTGCAGCGCCTGATCCTCTGGCTGCGAAGCCGGCACCATCGCATCGTCCTGACTCTCACCCAGCCTCACTTTGATGCTGATCAGCTTTCCCTGATACGTTCATACGTTGATCGCCTTGAGGTTGCTTCTCCCCGTCATCCTCTTCTTTCCTTCCGTAGCCGTGTTGACCGCTGCAAAGACTTTCTTCGCAAAGTCCTGCCGTTGAGTTCGCATTCCACGCCCTCTGGCGCTGGAGCGATGCATGACTTGGCCGATCAACTGTGCCCAATTTATGTAACAACCCTCGTGCAGCGCATTGCCGAACAGGAGTCAATCAATCTCCTTTTGGCTTACTATGCGTTTACAATTAGGGCTTTTGCAGGACTGCCCTCGAATATCCAGCTACTATGTGACACCGTCGAAGTCTTTTCGATGCCGCGCTACGCTGAATCCGGCGCATTGATTGAGCCTGTCTTGTCTTTTTCTCCAGATGAGGAGAAGGCATTCTTGCGGCGATGCGATGTTGTGATTGGTATCCAGGCCGAAGAAGCCTCCTACCTCCGTAGGCTGCTTCCTGGTCGTGAAGTTATCACCGTTGGCATTGATTCTGATCTGCCGCTCTCCACTGTGTTTCCTTCTCGCGTTTCCCAAATGATCGGGATCATCGGATCAGATAACCTTGCAAACCGTGAGGGCCTTGCTCTCTTTCTGGATCAATCCTGGCCAATGATTCATGCACAATGTCCCGAGTCTCGCCTATGCATTGCCGGCAAACTTGGCCTCACCCTCAGAGATAATGATCAGCATGCCTTGCCCGACGGAGTGACCACTCTTGGCTGGATTCCAGATCTGAGCCATTTTTATCGCGATCTGCGTCTGGTTGTGAATCCTGTTGTTCGGGGTACTGGCCTGAAGATCAAGAGCGTAGAGGCCCTGGCTCATGGCAGGCCACTCGTCGCCTATCCAGTAGGACTGGAAGGGATCACCTCCTCCTCAGAACTTCCCTGGATTGAGGTGGCTGACTCCACTGCCATGTCCGTTGCCTGTATTGCATTACTGCAGGATCCTGCACGTTGTGACGCCATGGCTGAGGCTGCTCGATCCTATGCCCAGCAATCACTGGGTGCTGATCATGTCTATGGCCCATTGGTAGCCTTTCTCCCCTGAATCAATCGTCTGCTCCTGACTCACTCCTACATCAATGTGTCATCGTGCATCTTTCTGACTATCTCCTCCAGCCCGATTCCCGACTTCCAGCCCAGTTGTCTGTGGATCATGCCGGGATCCATGGCTGAATAGCTGAGATCAGAGGGGCGCATCAGTGAGCTTGTGATCTCCAGCCATTCCTCGGAGTCAAGATCGAATGCGGCAAAGGCTGCATGGGCAAAATGCCCCAGAGAGTAGGTCGTGCCTGTGGCAATCACATAGTCTGTCGCTTTTTCCGCCTGCACCATCAAGTGCATCGCCTCGACATACTCAGGCGCCCAGCCCCAGTCACGCCAGATGTCGAGATTTCCTAGTTTCAGTTTCTCCTTGCCGCCTTCGGCGATCGCCTTCACCCCCTGAATGATCTTCTGGGTTACGAATCGCTCTGGCCGCAGGGGTGATTCGTGGTTGGCCAGGATTCCGCTGCAGGCAAACAGCCCGTAGGCCTCGCGGTAATTGGCCACCTGCCAGAAGGCCGTGGACTTGGCCACCGCGTAGGGGCTGCGGGGGCGAAAGGGGGTGTCCTCATTGGCGGGTTCCTTTCCCGTATCGCCGAAGCACTCGGAGCTGCCGGCGTTGAACAGGCGCACGGGGGCACCCAGATAACGGATCGCCTCCAGCAGGGTGAGGCTGCCACCGGCGATCGATTCCATGCACTCCACGGGTTGCTCGAACGACAGCCCCACGCTGGTCTGGCCGGCCAGGTTGTAGATCTCATCCGGTTCCACCCCGCTCACCACCCTCAGCACACTTCGGAAATCGTTGGGCGCCAAGGAGCGGATCTCCACGGCATCAGCCACCCCCAACCGCTGCAGCCGGCTGGTGTTCGCCATCTGTGCGTCACGGCTGGTGCCCACCACCCTGTAGCCCTTGCCTAGGAGGAGGTGGCTCAGATAGGCGCCGTCCTGTCCGGTGACGCCAAGGATCAAGGCGGTGCGGCTCATCGCTGTTCAATCCCTCCGGTGCTTCCGGTAATAGCGAATCACTTCCTTGGCCACGCTGCGCGGTTCGTGCCTCAGGGTGGCACTGGGCCGGGCTCCCTGCAGCGGCGCCAGGATCACCTCATAGCCTTGCTCCTTGAGGATTGAGGCGTCGCAGGTGACCGGTTCGGCGCCGTGCAGCTTGTAGATGTCGACAAGGCTGGAATCGGCCAGTTCCTCCTGGGCCAGCACGGCGCTGAAGAGGCGCTGCTCCACCCCCAGGCTGGCGAGCTGGGCCTCGATCGCCCGCAGGTGGCCGCCCACGTCCAGGCCGTCGGTCTCACCGGGCTGGGTCATCAGGTTGCAGATGTACAGACGCGGTGCCTTGCTGGCGCTGATCGCGCTCACCAGTTCCGGCACCAGCAGATTGGGCAGCAGGGAGGTGTAGAGGCTGCCGGGGCCCAGCACGATCAGTTCGGCATTGGCGATCGCCTCGAGGGCCCGTGGCAGGGCCGGCGGCCGCTCGGGCGTGCAGCCGAGGCGCACGATCGGGTAGGGGGCATGGCCGATCTGGGATTCCCCCTCAATGCGTTCCCCGTTCTCCAGTTCGGCCCAGAGGCGCACATCCGCGTTGGTGGCGGGCACCACCTGGCCCTGCACAGCCAGCACGCGGCTGCTGGCGATGATGGCCGACTCCAGGCTGCCCGTGATCGCTGTCAGGGCGCTCAGGAACAGGTTGCCGAAGCTGTGGCCCTCGAGGCCGCTGCCGGCCTTGAAGCGGTACTGGAACAGCCGGGTGAGCAGGGGTTCCTCCCGGGCCAGGGCCGCCAGGCAGTTGCGGATGTCCCCGGGGGGTTGCACGCCAAGCTCCCGCCGCAGCACGCCGCTGCTGCCCCCGTCGTCGGCCACCGTCACGATGGCCGTGAGGTTGCTGCTGTAGCGCTTCAGGCCGCTCAGCAGGGTGGCCAGGCCCGTGCCGCCGCCGATCGCCACGATGTTGGGGCCCCGGTTCAGCCGTCGCTGGGCCAGCAGGGCATCCACGAGCAGGGTGTCCTTCTCCGGGGCCAGGGCCTGCTGGATGGCACCGAAGCTGCGGCTCTGGCCCAGCCAGATCATGGCCGCGCCGATCAGCAGCACCAGCGGGCCGGTGATCCCGCGGGGCATCACCTGGGTGAGCCGATTGAGGCCCCAGCGGATCGCCTCCAGGGTCCAGTAGATCGGCTGCAGATCGGCCCACACCGCCGCACCCAGCAGGGCAATCACCAGCCCCAGGGCCGAGGTGATCATCCAGCGCTTCACCACCAGCCCCGGTTGCAGCCAGCGGGCCGCCCGCCTCGAGCGGCTCATCAGATCCTGCTGGCGCAGATCGCCGCGGCCCACCCAGCGGGGACGCCCGGGGCGGGAGGCGACCTGGCGCCGCCGGGCGTTCGCTGCGGGGCCTCTAAGCGTCAAGGGCAGGGCGTGGCGACGCGGCACAGACCAACCGAACTGTACGGATGAAAAGCCCGTCCGGAACCGGCAGGATGGGCGCCGGGCCTCCAGGGTCCATCCTGCCGTGGTTCCTTGGCCCTCAGTCAACTGGCGCTGAAAGTTCCCCCGGCCACCCCGCCGGCGGCCCAGATGGAGAACCTCAGCATGCGCTGGGGCGAGACCCGGGTCCTCGATCGGGTCGATCTCAGCCTCGCGCCGGGCGAGCGGCTCGTGGTGGTGGGTCCCTCGGGCTCGGGTAAATCCACCCTGCTGCGGCTGCTGGCGGGGCTGCAGTTGCCCACCGACGGGTTGCTGCGGATCCACGGTGAACCCCAGACCTACCTGCGCCTCGATCAGCTCCATCCCCCGGACGTGCGTCTGGTGTTCCAGAACCCAGCGCTGCTGGCCTCTCTTTCGGTCCGGGAGAACGTCGGCTTCCTGCTCTATCGCTTCAGTCGCCTGGGTGAGGGGGAGATCACCGAACGGGTGGACCAGGCCCTGCAGGCCGTGGGGCTGGCAGGCATCGCCGATCGCATGCCCGGTGAGCTCAGCGGCGGCATGCAGAAGCGTGTGAGCTTCGCCCGCGCCCTTATCGACGACCCCACCCTGGCGTCGGCCCGCACGCCTCTGTTGCTGTTCGACGAGCCCACGGCCGGCCTCGACCCGGTGGCCTGCACCCGCATCGAGGACCTGATCGTGCGTACCTCCCGCATCGGCCACGCCTCCACCCTGGTCGTGAGCCACGTGATGAGCACGATTGACCGCTGCGCCGAGCGGGTGGCCCTCCTCTACGACGGCCGCTTCCGCTGGATCGGTGCGGTCGAGGACTTCCGCGTCAGCACCAATCCCTATGTGGTGCAGTTTCGGAGCGGTAGTCTGCACGGACCGATGCAGCCGGCCGAGAACTGAGCCCATGCGCCGGAGTGTCCGTGAAGCCCTGGTTGGTTTTTCCCTGCTGGCGGCCATCGGCAGTGGCATGGGCCTGTGGTTTTGGCTGCGCGGCGTTTCCCTGAGCGGCAACACCTGGACGATCCGGGCCAGCTTCGCCGATGCCGCCGGCCTGGCCGTGCGATCGCCGGTCACCTTCCGGGGGGTGCTGGTGGGCAACGTGCGCAAGGTCACGGTCACCGATGCGGCTGTGGTGGCGGAACTGGAGATCAATGACTCGCGCCTGCGGCTGGCCCGGCCCCTGGTGGCCCGGGTCGGCACCGCCTCCCTGCTGGGGGGGGATGCCCAGGTGTCGCTGCTGGCTGGCGGCCCCCCCCTGCCGGCGAACCTGCCCGGGCCGCGGGAGCGGGACTGCAACAACGCACGCATGGTGTGCAATGGCGGCCAGGTGAGCGGCATCGCTGCGGCCAACCTCGACTCCGTCACCGAGACGGTGCAGGGTCTGCTCAACCAGGCCGAGAAGGAGCAGCTCGTCCACCAGATGGTGGCGGCCACCGCCGCCTTCTCCAAGACCGCCAAGGAGACCGAGCTGCTCACCAGGAGCGGCCAGGTGTTCCTGCGTGACGCCCAGGTCCTGGTCACCCAGCTGAACCGCTCGGCGGGAAAGGTGGATCCCATCCTGAGCAACCTCAACCTCGCCAGTGCCGATGCCGCCAGGGCCACCAGGCATGTGGGCAATCTGGCGGCGGCGCTCGACAACCCCAGGACCGTGGCCGACCTTCAGGCCACCCTCACGAATGCCAAGCAGCTCACCGACCGCTGGTCGACCGTTGGCGGGGATGTGAGCAAGCTCACCGGCGATCCGAAGTTCCTCGACGGCATTCGCAGCGTCTCGGTCGGCCTGGGCAGGTTCTTCGAGGAGCTGTACCCCGCCGAGGTGGATGCGGCGCGCGACCGGAAGGCCCGGCAGGACGCTCGCCAGCAGGAGGCCAAGGCGGCCCGTGAGGCCGCCCAGGACCGGCTCGCCCCCACCGTCAGAAACCGTTGATCGCCTCCAGGGCGATGGCGGCGATGGCCTGGTCGCTGGCCTTGGGCAGCTGCACGTAGCGGCCGCCGGCCGCCTCGGCCAGGTCCTTGCCCATGCCGCTGCCGATGAACTTGCGCTCGGTGTCGATCACCAGCAGCCGCAGACCCAGGCTGCGATAGCGGCTGGCCACCTGCCGCAGCTCCTCCTTGAGATCCACCGGTTCCTCCCCCTCCAGCGCCGGTTGCCCCAGGGAGCGGCTCAGGGGCACGTTGCCCCGCCCATCGGTGATGGCCACCACCACCACCTGGCCCAGGTCGCCGGTGGCCAGGGCGTTCGCCCCCACCCGGGCCGCCTGGGCGAGGCCGTGGGCCAGGGGCGATCCGCCCCCGCAGGGCATCGACTCCAACCGCCGGCGGGCGGCCGTGATCGAGCGGGTGGGCGGCAGCAGCACGTCGGCCTGTTCGCCGCGGAAGGTGATCAGGGCCACCTCATCGCGGTTTTCGTAGGCCTCGGTGAGCAGGCGGATCACGGCCCCCTTGGCGCTCTGCATGCGGTTCAGGGCCATCGAGCCGCTGGCATCCACCAGGAAGATCACCAGGGCCCCGGCCTTGCGTTGCAGTTGCTTGGCCCGCAGATCCCCCTCCTCCACGATCACCTTGCGGAGGGGTTCCCGGGCGCGGCGTGCCTTCTGGTAAGGCGCTGCGGCCCGCAGGGTGGCGTCGATGGCGATGCGGCGCACGGGGCCGCGGGGCAGCATCGGCTTCACATACCGGCCGCGGCTGTCGCTGAACACCACCGCCCGGCTGCCGCTGCCCCCGCGCTTCGCCTTCGCCGAGGCGAACACCAGCAGGTCGGGGTCGACGGCGGTGGCCTGCGGGTCAAGCAGAAACTCCTCGGGGATCTGAGGCGGGGCCTGGTCCTCCGGGCTGTCGTCCTGGTCGTTGTCATCCTGATCCTCAGGCTCGTCGTTCTCCTGCTCCTCCTGCGGCGGCTCGGGTTCCTCGGGGGGCTGCTCCCCCTGGGGCGGCGGCGGCGGGGGCTCCATGGGCTGGTCGGGGTCCTGGGGCGGCAGCTGCAGGGCCCGCGGGGCGATCACCAACCGCACCGCCACCTGGAGATCGTCCGCCTCCACCCGGTCGCGGCCGGAAAGAGCCGCATGGGCCCTGGCCACCCGCACGGCGTAAAGCTCGGCCCGGTGCCCCTCCACTCCACCGCGGATGGCTTCGGTGACCAGGTAGCGGATCTGGTCGCGGTCGATGGTCACGTCCGGCAGCCACTGGCGGGCCAGCAGCAACTGGGTGGCCAGGGCTTCGGTTTCCTCCTGAAAGCGGGCGCTGAAGGCGGTGCTGGAGGTGCCGTGGTCGAGGGCCGAGCGGGTGATCGCCACCCGCTGGTCGGTGTCGAGCAGCTGGTTGGCTGACAGGGCGATGGAGAAACGATCCAGCAGGTGGTCGCGCACCGTCCCCTCCTCCGGGTTGTAGGTGGCGATCAGCAGGCAGCGGCAGGGGTGCGACAGGCTCAGCCCTTCCCGCTCGATGCGGTTCTCGCCGGAGCCCACCGCCGCCAGCAGCAGGTTGGTGATGCCGTCGTCCAGCAGGTTGAGCTCATCGACGTAGAGCACCCCCCGGTGGGCCTCCGCCAGCAGCCCAGGCTGGAACACCGGCGCCCCCGCGTTCAGGGAGGCGGCCACGTCCACCGAGCCGATCAGGCGGTCCTCGGTCACCCCCAAGGGCACCTGGATGAAGGGCGCCGGCATCACCCGGGTGGGCAGCAGGGTCCCAGGATCGGTGCCGCTGGCATCGCCACCCAGTTCGGTGATGCGCCGCCGGGTGGCCCCGTCCCATTCATCGGGCCGGGTGGGATCGGCCTGCAGCAGCCCCGGGCCGTCCGCCAGGTCGATCACGTCGATCGGCGGCAGCAGGGCATGGAGACCCCTGGCCAGCACCGACTTGCCGGTGCCGCGGCCGCCGGCGATCACCACGCCGCCCAGGCCGGGATCCACCGCCGCCAGCAGCAGAGCCAGCTTCAGGGTGCCGTGGCCGGTGATGGCGGCCAGCGGGAAGCTGCCGGTGGGGGCGGCACCGGCGGGCGCGGCAGGGGACCCGCTGACGACCATGGGGCAGTGGCTGGGTGGGGTTGGGGCAGTCTGGCGGAAGGGCGGCAGCGATACCCTGCCTGCCTGCCTGCCGGGCCCTGGCCGGACCCTGATGACCCGCCGCCCCCACTCCAATCTGGCCATTGCCCTGGGGGCCAATCTGGGCGATCCGGCCGCCAGCTTCGTGGCCGTGCGGCCCCTGCTGGAGGCGTCGCTGGAGGCCTGGGCCGGAGGGCCGCTGCAGCTGAGCTGGTCGCCCCGGTTCCGCACGGCGCCGGTGGGAGGGCCACCGGGGCAGCCTCCTTACCTGAATGCCGTCCTGCTGGTGCGGCGTGGGGATGGTGCGGCGCGGGAAGCCTCCTGGCCCGATCCGGCGGGGCTGCTGGGGCGCCTGCAGCGCCTCGAGGCCCAGTTCGGCCGCGAGCGCCGCGAGCACTGGGGACCCCGCCACCTCGATCTCGACCTGCTCTGGTGCGGCGCCATCCGCTGCTGCAGCCCCGAGCTGGTATTGCCCCATCCGCGCCTGGGGGAGCGGGCCTTCGTGCTGGCCCCGCTGGCGGCGATCGATCCGGATCTGCTGCTGCCCGCCGCCGCCGGCCTTGCCGTCTCCGCTGCCGATGGACTGGCAGCCCTGCCGCTGGTTCCCGGGGAGCTGCCCCCCCTGGCCCTGGCCGGCGGGCCGGGATGGCCCGAGGGGCCCTGAAACGTTCCCTGAACCCTGCCCTGTGCCGCGCCCGCCGGCCCCAGCCCGTCACACTGGAGGCCCGAACGGCCCGCCCCATGGCTCCCCTGCCGACTCCCGAGCCCTGCACCCACCTGGAAACCACCGCCGCCCTGCAGGCCCGCAAGGTTCGCTTCGAGCTCAATCGGGTGGTGCTGCCGATCGGCATCGAGGGCACCTATGGCGTGATCCGCCATCCGGGCGCCTCCCTGGCGGTGCCGGTGCTCGAGGACGGCCGGGTGGTGATCCTGCGCCAGTACCGCTTCGCCGTGGCCGGCCGGTTGCTGGAGTTCCCGGCCGGAACCCTGGAGGAAGGGGAGGAGCCCCTGGGCTCCATGCGCCGGGAGCTGGAGGAGGAGACCGGCTACAGCGCCAGCCGCTGGGATCCCCTGGGGGTCATGCACCCCTGCCCCGGCTATTCCGACGAGGTGATCCACCTCTTCCTGGCCCGCGACCTCACCCTGCTGCAGGACCGACCCCCCGGCGACGACGACGAGGACATGGAGGTGCTGCTGCTGGAGCCGGCCCAGCTGGATGCGGCCTTGACCGGTGGTGATGAGGCCCTGGACGGCAAAACGGTCACGGCCTGGTACCGCGCCCGTCAGCTGCTGGGACTCTGATGGCTCCGGAGCGCTGGCTGTTCTGGCATCGCCGCGACCTGCGCCTGGCCGACAACCTGGGACTGGCCGCAGCCGCGGCTGCCACCCCGGCGGTCACCGGGGTGTTCGTGCTCGATCCGGCGATCCTCTCAGGCCCCCTGATGGCGCCGGCCCGGGTCTGGTTTCTCTGCGAGAGCCTGCGGGAACTGGCGGACCGCTGGCGGGCGGCCGGCAGCCGGCTGCTGATCCTGCGAGGTGAGCCGGCCGACCTGATCCCCCGGGCGGCCCGGGCGATGGGGGCCACTGTGGTGGCCTGGAACCGCGAGGTGGAGCCCAGCGCTCGCGAACGCGATCGGCAGGTGGCGACCACGTTGCGGGGCCAGGGCACCCGGGTGCTGGTCGACTGGGATCAGCTGCTGGTGGCCCCCGAGGCGATCCGCACCGGGGCCGGGGAGCCCTACCGGGTCTACGGGCCGTTCCTGCGCAACTGGCGCGGCCAGGTGGAGGGGCGCGCCGGTAGCCTGGAGCCGGTGGCCGCCCCCACTGGCCTGTTGAATCTCGATCCCGCCGCCTTACCGGCGGAAGTCGCTCCCCTCTGGGCCGCCCTGCCCAGGCTGGAGGCGCCCCCCACGGCCGAGGTCCTTGGCTTCAGCTTCGCCGGCGCCGACCTCTGCCCCTGTCGCCCAGGGGAGGCGGCCGCCCTGGCGCAGCTGCAGGCCTTTGCCGACGGCGGGGTGAACGGTGGCCCCATGGCGGCCTACGAGCCGGGCCGCAATCTTCCGGCTGAGGCCGGCACCTCCGGGTTGTCCGCCGCCCTCAGCGCCGGCACCCTCAGCCCTCGCCAGGCCTGGGGCGCCGCCCAGGGGGCCCGGGCCGTCGCCCGCAGCGGGGAGGCCCTCACCTCCATCGGCGTCTGGGAACAGGAGCTGGCCTGGCGCGAGTTCTACCAGCAGGCCCTGTTCCATTTCCCTGCGCTGGCCGATGGCCCCTACCGACCCCAGTGGCGCCACTTCCCCTGGGAGGACGACCCGGCCCGGCTGCAGGCCTGGGAGCAGGGCCTCACCGGGTTGCCGATCATCGATGCCGCCATGCGCCAGCTCAATTCCAGCGGCTGGATGCACAATCGCTGCCGCATGGTGGTGGCGTCGTATCTCGTCAAGGACCTGATCATCGACTGGCGCCATGGCGAACGGGCCTTCATGGCCCGCCTGGTGGACGGCGATCTGGCGGCCAACAATGGCGGCTGGCAATGGAGTGCCGGCAGCGGCATGGATCCCCGCCCCCTGCGCATCTTCAATCCCTCCACCCAGGCGGCCCGTTTCGATCCGGAGGCCACCTACATCCGCCGCTGGCTGCCGGAACTGGCCCATGTGGCCACCGCCGATCTGATCAGCGGCGAGATCGGGCCGCTGGAACGCCGTGGTTACCCAGAGCCGATCGTCAGCCACAAGCTGCAGCAGGCCCGCTTCAAGGTCTTGCACGCCGCCCTGCCCAGAGGCTAGGGGGCCAGGACTTCAGGCGACGACCGCTGCGGCCCCCACAAGGCTGCGCACTGCGGCGATGACGCTGTCCTGTTGCTCGGTGCTGAGTTCGGGGAAGATCGGCAGGCTGAGCACTTCGGCGCAGAGCCGTTCGGTGACCGGCAGGCTGCCGGGGGGGTAGCCCAGGGAGGCGTAGGCCGGCTGGCGGTGGATGGGAATCGGGTAATAGATGATCGTCGTGACTCCCGCGTCCTGCAGTTGCTGCTTGAGCCAGTCGCGGCAGCAGGCCTCTGGCAGTCCGTAGCTGGCGCTGTCTGCGGCGGGAGTGCATCCGCCGCCGCAGGCGATGGTGGCGGCCGGACAGTGGGGCACCCGCACCACGAACTGGTTCCAGCTGTGGCCGTCCGGTCCGGGGGCCGCGGGCAGCAGGCCCGGCAGTCCCGCCAGTTCCTGCTGATAGCGCTCGGCGATGGCCCGCCGCCGTTCCACCCAGCCCGCCAGGTGCGGCAGCTTCACCATCAGCACGGCGGCCTGCATGGCATCGAGGCGGCTGTTGTAACCGAGGTCGGTATGCAGGTAGCGGCGGGGCATGCCATGCACCGCCAGTTCCCGGATCCGCTGGGCCAGCGCCGGGTTGCGGCAGACCACCATGCCGCCGTCGCCGGCGGCCCCGAGGTTCTTGGTGGGGAAGAAGCTGAAGCAGCCGGCGTCGCCCCAGCCGCCCACAGGCCGCCCGGCCCAACTGGCGCCGCTGGCCTGGGCGCAGTCCTCGATCACCCGCAGATCATGGGCGGCGGCGATGGCCATGATCCGCTCCATGTCCACCGGCCGGCCGAACAGGTGCACCGGCAACAGGGCGCTGGTGGCGGGGGTGATGGCGGCCCCGATCGCCTCCGGATCGATCAGGTAGGTGTCCGGCTCCACGTCCACGAACACCGGCGTGGCCCCCACGGCGCTGATCGCTTCGGCGGTGGCGAAGAAGCTGAAGGAACTGGTGATCACCTCGTCCCCGGCGCCGATGCCGAGGGCCCGCAGGGCCAGCACCAGGGCGTCGGTGCCGCTGTTGCAACCGATGGCGTGCGGGACGCCGCAGGCGTCGGCGAAGGCGGCCTCGAAGCCGCTGATGGTGGTCCCCCCGATGTACTGGCCACTGCGCAAGACCTCCAGGACGGCGTGATCAAGCGCGTCTCCCAGCTGCTGCAGTTGCGCGCTGAGACTGAAGGGGGGCACATGCATGGAGGCAACATTAAGCCTGCGGTTCCGACCGATGTCGACCGCTCTTTCCCGGTTCAGCGGCGTGCCCAGGGCCAGCATGTTGGACGTGGTGAGGACCATGGATCTGCCGCCCTTGTTGCAGAGCGGATGGGAAGGCCGGGTCAGGATCAACGCCGCCATCGCGCGCCCTCCGCTGTGCCGCCCCGATGCCGCCCATACCGCCCACTGGGAAGGCGCCTGCTGGGGGTGCCTCTGGTGGCGGTGCTGTTGGCGGGCTGCGTGCCGGCCGATCAGCGCCCGAGCGGCCGGGTTTACCCCCTGCCGCGGCACCAGCCGCACGACGGGCTGGCCGTGGTGACGAGGCCCGGCGGGGAGGGCCTGCACATCTGGATTGAGACCGACACCAGCCGTCCCGGCGTCTGCCGGCCCCGCTGGCTTCCCGATGCCGCCAGGCTTCAGGGCGGAAACGGGCCGGAGCCCACCAGCTTCGGGCTGGCCCCGCGCCAGGAGTTCTTCCAAGCCCAGGAGCGGGGGATCGTGCGGCTGGCCCTGAGGCAGCAGGTGGAGGGTCTCTGCCACCAACGGGCCCCCGCCAGCGTCTTTCTCTGGGAACCGCCACCCCGCACCGCGGCGGAGTACCGGCCTCCGGTGCTGCCCCTGCTGGAGGAGCCCGAACTGCTCAGCGCCCCGCGAGCGATCCGGCGGGCCGAAAAACGGCTGCTGGGTCTGCCCCTCACCCCCGACGACCTCGAGGAACCGCAGGAGCCCCAGCCTGGAGGCTCCTGACGGCGGCGACCCTGCCGCTTCAGGCCAGGGCCGCGGCGGCCAGGTACCCCTCCGGCAGCACCAGGGGCCAGTGGTCCAGATCCTGATCCTCCCCTGCCCCGGAGCCAGACGGTTCGCCGCTGAACAGGCCCAGGCCCCTCGCCTTGAGGTCCGCCTCCAGCCGGCACCAGGCCGCCAGGAAAGCATCGCTGCGAAGCTCCTCCGGCAGGGACCTGATGCTTTGCCATGTACCCGACGGCAGACAGCGGCGGGCAATCCCCTCCCATTCAGGCACCGGCCGTCGCTGCTCCACATCCACCCCCACCGGCCGCTGGGGATGGAAGCCCAGGAGGATCAGATCCCCCGAATGGGAGACGTTGAACCGGGGGTGTAGCCCCCTCCCCTCCCCTGCGGCCTCCGTGGGGAGAAGCTCCGGCTTGCCATGGGGCCCGGCCCCCAGCACCAGGCCGGCGGGATCGCACGCCAACCACCCGCCCAGGATCAGCCGCAGCGCCCCTCGCCCGAGCAGGAATCGCTCGCCATCCTCCTGGCGCTGGAGCTGGCGCAGACGTTGCCTTTCGCCTGGATCCAGCAGATCCCCCAGGGGCTTGACCAGCGCCTGGGCTTGCGGCTCGCGACGATCGAGCAGCAGCAGCAGGGGTGGAGCGTCGGGTCCGGGGCAGGGCCAGGGCGGCAATGCCAGGCGGCCGCTGGGGTCAGGCCAGGCCTGGGGAGGGATCGCCGCGTGTACGGGAGAATCGCCGGATTGCATCCCCTCGCCCTCCGGCGCCCTGCTCCCCATGCTCCTTGATCTGCGCGGCAAGAAGGCCCTCGTCACCGGCATCGCCAACAACCGCTCGATCGCCTGGGGCATCGCCCAGCAGCTGGCGGCGGCGGGTTGCGAACTGGGCATCACCTACCTGCCGGACGATCGGGGCCGCTTCGAAGGCAAGGTGCGGGAGCTCACCGCGCCCCTGAACCCCACCCTGTTCGAGCCACTGGATGTGCAGAACCCTGCCCAGATCGAGTCGCTGTTCCAGCGCATCTCGGAGCAATGGGGCGCTCTGGATGTGCTGATCCATTGCCTGGCCTTCGCTGGCAAGGACGAGCTGGTGGGCGATTTCAGTGCCATCAGCCAGGAGGGATTCGCCCGGGCGCTGGAGGTGAGCGCCTATTCCCTGGCGCCCCTGTGCCGCTGGGCCAAGCCCCTGTTCAGCGAGGGGGCCAGCGTGATCACGCTCAGCTATCTGGGGGCGCAGCGGGCCATCCCCAACTACAACGTGATGGGCGTGGCCAAGGCGGCACTGGAGGCTTCGGTGCGCTATCTGGCAGCGGAGCTGGGCCCGGTGAAACAGGTGCGTGTCAACGCCATCAGTGCCGGTCCGATCCGTACCCTGGCCAGCTCCGCCATCGGCGGCATCCTCGACATGATCCACAACGTGGAGGAGAAAGCCCCCCTGCGCCGCACCGTCACCCAGGACGAGGTGGGAGCCACCGCCGCCTTCCTGGCCAGCCCTCTGGCCAGCGGCATCACCGGCCAGGTGATCTACGTGGACGCGGGGTATTGCATCACCGGGATGTGAGCCGGCGTTTGATCCTGGCGACCAACCGCCGCAGTCGCGCTCGCACCCCCCTGGGTGGCGCATCGACCGGCGGCAGCAGCTGGCAGAGCAGCTCCTGCAGGATTCCCCGCAGCTGGGCTGTGCTGGTGTGCGTCACCAGATCCTCCGCATAGGCCGCCACTGTGTTCCGGATCTCCTGCCGCGGCAGGAGAGTGGTCGGGGCCAGCTGACGGGCCAGGGCGGAGAGGTCCGCCAGATTGTGGGATTCCCAGTCTTTCTGTGAGGTGAGGCCCTCCCCCAGCAGGGCGTCAAGGAGTCGCCAGCGCAGGCCTGTGGTAGCGGGCAGCAGGAGCTTCAGCTGGTCGCACATCCAGGCCCCCTGGCGGCGGCGCAGGATCACGCTGATGCGGACTCCCGGCCGCAGATGGCAGAACCAGAGCAGATAGAGGGCGCTGCCGTCCATGAAGACCAGTTCCCGTGCCAGCGAATACAGGCGGATCTGTTCGGCGATGGGGTGGCGTTCGGGGTGGAAGATCCGGAAGCCGGCGGTCTCCAGCAGCCGGTCGAGCAGGACGTCGCCGAGCAGACGACCGAGCTGCACGGGCAGTCCACTGCGGGTGATGTAAAGCTTCTCCGGCTGCGGCAGCCCATCGTCCAATGGGGCGGGAGGCAGGTCATAACTGCCCAGCAGCGCACGCATCAGCTGCCGGCAGTCGCAGCCCAGGTGGTTGTTCCAGGCGGTCTGATCGAAGTGGAACCCCCAGCACTGGGCCGGGATCAACAGACGGCGCAACCGGGTCGGACCCACCAGGATCCGGATCCGCTCCGTGGGCAGGCCGAGGCCTGCGAGCACCTCGGCCATGTAGGCGGGCAGATCTTTGCCGTCATCCAGCCAGCGGGGCATGAAGAACACCACATCCGCCCCTTCTCCCTGCAGCAGGCTCCGGGCCCCGTGGGCCTCCGGATCGATGGCTTTTCCCTTGCCCAGCCACCAGAGCCGGCTGAGGCTCTCATGCAGGAAATGGCCGAAGTGCCGGAGCAGATGGCCCCCGAAGATGACCGTCGCGTCGATGGTCTCCTCTCCGTCGTCGAGGCTTCGGGTGGCTGAGGCCAGCGCACCGGCATCCAGCAGGAGCTCAGGGCGTTGAGGTGGCTTGGCAAGCGCGGGCAGCGCCTCGATCACCACGTCCTGCTGCCCTGGATCCCAGAGCAGCCCCTCCGAGGGCCTCCCCTGCAGGGCGAAGGGGAAGGAAGGCAGCGCCAGCACGTCCCTCGCTTCGGTCAGCAGCTGCCGGGACATGCCTGAGGGTTTGGCGCGCTGTTCTGGGAAGGGTAGGGGGGGCGGCAGCTCTCACCGGGCCCCTGCGCTCCTGCTGCGGCGCGGCAGTGTCACCCCGAGGCATCGGCATCAGGGTGCCCATCCACTCGATGCTGGTGGTGTGCAGGTTGTCGTACGCCGCTTCCACCTGCAGCCGGCCTGACCTGAGCCTGTCGGTGCGCATCACGCTGGAATCGACGAGATTGCGGGCCGTATTGAGGGTGTGGTGGCGGCAGGCCTCCTCCATGTTCTCCTCGGTGCCGAGGCTGAACAGCTCCATGCGCAGCTGGACCACCACCTGGGCCAGGCTCGGCGTGAGGCTGAGCCCCCGGTGGAAGGCCGCCGCCACCGCGCTACAGGCGGCGTGGCCGAGCACCACGATCACCCCCACTCCCAGGTGACTGACGGCATACTCCGGGGAGACGATCGCCGCCACCGTGCTCATGGTGCCGGCGTTGCGCACCACGAACAGATCGCCGATGCCTCCAGTGCCGCTGGGCCAAGCCCCTGGTCAGCGAGGGGGCCAGCGTGATCACGCTCAGTGATCTGGGGGCGCAGCGGGCCATCCCCAACTACAATGTTATGGGGGGTGGCCAAGGCTGCCCTGGAGGCCTCGGTGCGTTATCTGGCGGCGGAGCTGGGCCCGGAGAAACAGGTGTGTGTCAACGCCATCAGTGCCGGTCCCATCCGTACCCTGGCCAGCGGCATCACCGGCCATGTGATCTACGTGGATGCGGGGTATTGCATCACGGGGATGTGATCAATCCCATTCCCTGGTACGCCGCAGATACCAACGTATGTGGTCATAGATGATTTTCAGTCTGGACCGAAGCGGCCTGCTCCCGCTGAGCCAGGAGGAATCGAGATGAGCCGGTTTCCTGTGGCCGGCATTGGTGATGTCCAGAGGATGAGGTAGAAAGATTCTTGGGAGAGGTGATCGTTCCGCCTGCCCTAATCGATCTCTTCGCAGGAAGGTGAGCTCAATGGTGTCGGGAAGGCTGCCGGACCCGCCGGGAATCTCGACGCGGAGCTGGTGATGGTCGTAGTTGTTGGGATGGGCATGAACACAATCAAAAAACTTGTCAAGTCGCCGAAACGTGGAGACAATGTCATGGCGTCGTCCGTTGCCGCTCTGAGAGGCGAGTTGAGTAAGGTTGTGAAACTCAATGACAAGGATGCGAAATCTTGAAAGAATCGCGTCGGGTGTGACATTGAGGCACTGGTACTCCGCACCCTCGATATCCATTTGAAGCAGCAGGTCCGATGCCGCTCCTTCACTGAGATCTTCCACCCATTCTTCAAGGGTGACGCTGTCAGCTGCCCCGGGTTCGTGATGCAGCCAGACCTTCTGGAAGGTTTGTCCGGGCTCGATTATTGCTGTTTGAAATCGCTCCGGTGATGTTGATGCGTCGCAAAGGTGACACGTAATTCCGTACTTGCACGTGAGCTCATCCTCGAAGGACTTGCGATCGCTGACTCCCGGAGAAAAGCAGCAGGAGATCCCCTGTAGGTCGTCTGGAACCAGATAAGCGCCGTCACTGTTGCCGCCAATTCGAATGAGCCCAAAGGGACTTGCTTTGGGTTTCATGACGGATGCCACGAAAAGTATGTCATCCGAGAAATCCATGCCTTAGCCGCAGCTCGATGCTTTAGTTTAGCCTCCTTGAGGTTTGGGTCTTGGGGCTGTCTTTCCTGGCAATCATGTCTTGGGCCTCTGTTGACTTTTCGGCTGGAGCTGGTTGAAGCTGCGGGCGATCAAGACTGTCGATGTGGCCTTCGCCTGGGCCCGGGCATGGGAGCGCAGGGTGGAGCGCATTCTGGTTGCCCGTTGGTTGCTCACCCCTGTCGCATCGGCATCAAGGCGCCCATCCACTCGATGCTGGTGGTGTGAAGGTTGTAGTAGGCCGCCTCCACCTGCAGGCGGCCTGAGCGGAGCCTGTCGGTGAGCATGACGCTGGAATCGACGAGATTGCGGGCCGCATTGAGGGTGTGGTGGCGGCAGGCTTGCTCCAGGTTGTCTTCGCCGCCGAGGCTGAACAGCTCCATGCGCAGCTGGCCCACCACCTGCGCCAGGCTCGGCGTCAGGCTGAGCTCCCGGTCGAAGGCCGCCGCCACCGCGCCGCAGGCGGCATGGCCAAGCACCACGATCACCGGCACCTCCAGGTGGCTGACGGCATATTCCAGCGAAGCGATCGCGGCCACGGTGCTCATGGTGCCGGCATTGCGCACCACGAACAGATCCCCGAAGCCCGTGTCGAAGAGCAGTTCCACCGGCACGCGGGAATCGGCGCAGCCCAGCACGGCCGCCACGGGACTCTGGCCGGATTCCACCTCCAGCATCCGCAGGCGATCGCTGTGGGGGTGGAGCGAGTGGCCGTTGAGAAAGCGCTGGTGCCCGGCGCGCAGCTGGTCGAGGACGGCACCCGGACGTTCATGCATACGGCAACCACACCATTCCTTCTGGCCCGGCGCCGTAGCGCTCCACACCATGCGCGCTTCCGGCCTTCAGGGCGTGGCCGCCTGGGCTTTGGCATGATTCAACTCTGGCCTGTCGTTTTCGCCCGCGTGTCCACCAGCTCAGCGCGCACCGGCCCCCCCCGCACCGGCGAAGTCCATCGCGTCACGGGCGAGACGGATGTGCATGTCGTGCTCGACCTTGATGGCACCGGTCGCTGCCAGGTGGCCACCGGCGTCCCGTTCCTTGATCACATGCTCCACCAGCTCGCCAGCCATGGCCTGCTGGATCTGGAGATCACCGCCAGGGGTGACACCCACATCGACGACCACCACACCAACGAGGATGTCGGGATTGCGGTGGGGCAGGCCCTCGCCCAGGCCCTGGCGGACAGGCGCGGCATTCGGCGTTTCGGCCACTTCCTGGCTCCCCTTGATGAGGCCCTGGTGCAGGTGGCGCTCGACTGCTCCGGCAGGCCCCACCTCAGCTACGACCTGGCCATCCCCTCCCAGCGCATCGGCACCTACGACACCCAACTGGTGCGGGAGTTCTTTGTGGCGGTGGCCAACAACGGCGGCCTCACCCTCCACATCCGCCAGCTGGCAGGGGTGAACTCCCACCACATCGTGGAGGCCTGCTTCAAGGCGTTCGCCCGGGCCCTCGATCAGGCGGTGGAGATCGATCCCCGCCGGGGCGGTGCCGTGCCCAGCAGCAAGGGGGTGCTGGAGCGCGCAGGTCACGCTGGAGGCAACCCGGGCAGTGGCGGCTAGGATTTATCGATCCGTTTAGCTCCCATGCGACACCTCCTTCTGCTTGCCGCAGGTCTTGCAGCCGCCTTCGCCGTGGCCGCTCCGGCCCGTGCTGCCGACTGCCTGCCGGGTCAGGTGCTGGAAGCTCCCTGCGCAGCGTCCCAACCCCCTTGCCCGGTGATCGAGCTTCCCTGCCAGGTCTGAGGGAGCGGTTGAGGGCCCACACCTTCACACTCCGTTACGTGATAATCGGACCAGCGCCTGGCGCTATTCTTCTCGTGGGCTGACCCGATGACCGTTGCCTCCCCTGCTGCCCCGGCTTCGCCTGCCTACGACCGTTCCGACTGGGCCAGTTCCTTTCGCAATGTCAGTGAGGAGCTCACCGATGTGCCTCTGGTGGCAACCCGTGGCACCCTTCCCCCGGAGCTGAACGGCACGCTCTACCGCAACGGGCCAGGTCGTCTCGAGCGCGGCGGCCATTGGGTCCATCACCCCTTCGATGGTGACGGGATGGTCACAGCCCTCAGGTTCACGCCTGGTGGCGCCCACCTCAGCAACCGCTTCGTGCGCACCGAGGGCTGGCTGGCGGAGGAGAAGGCAGGCACCTACCTGTACCGCGGGGTGTTCGGCACGCCCAAGCCGGGTGGCCCCCTGGCCAACGCCTTCGACCTGCGCCTCAAGAACATCGCCAACACCCATGTGGTGCGACTCGGCGACCAGCTCCTCGCCCTCTGGGAGGCCAGTTCCCCCCATGCGCTGGATCCGCTCAGCCTTGAAACGCGGGGTCTGAGCCTGCTGGACGGGGTTCTCAAGCCGGGTGAGGCCTTCAGCGCCCACCCCCGCTTCGATCCCGGGCACCACCGTACGTCCCGGCTGGTCACCTTCGGGGTGAAGGCTGGGCCCCGCAGCACGGTGCGGCTGATGGAATTCGCCGCCAGCGGATCTGAGGCGGGCAGCCTCCTGGCCGACACCAGCCACAGCTTTCCCGGTTTTGCGTTTCTGCACGACTTCGCCATCACCCCCAACTGGGCGGTGTTCCTGCAGAACGCGATCGATTTCAATCCCCTCCCCTTTGTGCTCGGCCGAAAAGGGGCCGCCCAGTGCCTCAAATCCCGTGCCGGCGCCAGGGGCCAGTTCTGGTTGATTCCAAGGCCCGACGGTGCCTTCGCAGGCCAGGAGCCGCGGGTGCTGGAAGCCCCGGAGGGTTTCGTGTTCCACCACCTCAATGCCTGGGAGGACGGTGAGACTGTCGTGATCGACAGCATCTTCTACGCCGATTTCCCCTCCATCGGTCCCGATCAGGACTACAGGGAGGTGGACTTCGATCGCATCCCGCCGGGCCTGCTTGAGCGCTGCCGTCTTGATCTGGCCAGCGGTACAGTCACCGCTACGCGGCTGAGTGAGCGCACCTGTGAATTCGCGATGGTGGCCCCGGGCCGGGTGGGGCTCGAAAGCCGTTATGCCTGGATGGCGGTGGCCGAGCGCGAGCGGGGCAACGACCCACTGCAGGCCCTGATGAAGCTCGATCTCCACGGCGGTGAGACGCGGGTCTGGAGCGCAGCTCCGCGGGGCTTCGTCAGTGAGCCGATCATGGTGCCCCGTCCCGGAGCAACCGCCGAGGACGACGGCTGGGTGCTCGGCCTGTTCTGGAACGGTGCCCGTAGCGCCAGTGATCTGGTGGTGCTGGATGCCGCCTCGATGCAGGAGCAGGCGCTGGTGGAGCTGCCCCTGGCGATCCCCCATGGGTTGCATGGGAGCTGGGTGGCGGCCTGAGTCAGCGGCTGAGGAGTCTGCGGGTTCTGCGCAACAGTTTTCGGGCCCAGGTCAGCAGGATCCACAGCAGGGAGAGTGGGAATTGCTGGCGGATCAGTGGGGTTTCGGCTTTTCGGTAATCCCTGTAGAGCCGCCGATGGGCATCCGGGTCTGTGGTCTCAGTAAAGATGCTGTAATTGATTCCAATCTCTTCGCTGCTGCTGAGCCGCCGGTGGGGATGGGAATTCAGGATCTGATCAATGCTGCTTGTGTACACCACCGGGCCAGTGGTGCAGATGACCGCTTCCCATGGATTAGCGAAGGAGAAGGGATTGAAGGAATCGATGTTCTTGATTACGTTCGCGATCACCGCCGCCAGATATGGATGTCCTGGTGACGCGATGATGTACCACTGCTGGTATTCACCTCCGGCGATGCCTTTGAGTCGCCAGTGGGTCCCCCAGCCGGCATGCTGACTGCCTGGAGAATGATCCCATTGGCTCAGCAGGAATGCATCATCGTCGCGTAGAACGCTGGAGAGGGGCAACGTCAACCTGGCTTTGATGTCCAGATACACCCCACCGCAGTGATAAAGGCAGAGATAGCGAAACAGATCAGCCCTGGCGGCGCCGAAACTGGGATCAATCCGGAGATACCTGGTCAGGATTGCTTTGCCGAAGGTCTCCTCGATGAAGCTTTCGCAGTCGTGATCTTCATAGAAGCGATACTCATAGTCGGGATTGAGCGCTTCTATCGAGCGGCAGTTTTTCTCCAGGACGGGCTGCAGACGGCTCCTTGCGCTGAAGGTCTGGTGGATGATTCTGGGAATGCCTCGTGAACCCGGTGGATGGGACTCCAGTGAGGAGGTTGAGAGCAGCCATCCCCCGGCCTGGTTCATGCCACTCCCTTCCTGCATCGTTCAACGTCGCGGCAAACGGAATCACCTGGAAACCCTAAGGGCGTTGCCAGGGATTGACACACCATGTGCTGGCTTCAGCCGCGGGAGAAGCGGGTGAAGGTGGCGGGGGAGAAGGGATGCCCCTCGGAGAGGGCAAGGGCTACCACGGCATCGGCATCAGCCGCCGCATCCATCCGTGCCTTGAGGGCGGGGTCGGCGGCCACCTTGGCGAGAAAGGCATTGAGCTGGGATTTCGACATGGGACTATTGACTGACTGACCCCGTCCTACTCCCTTCCAGGGCGGATCCCTTCATCCCGCCTCGCCTCTTGAGCAAGCCATGGCCTGGTTCATCAAGACCGAAACCTTTCGTCTCCCCTACGACCAGATGATCCCTCACCTGCAGGAGCACCGGCGTTGGGTGGAGCGGCTCCGCCGGGATGGGCGCAGGATCAGCAGCGGCTACCTGGTGGATGGCCATGGACGGCCGGGGGGTGGCGGCCTGCTGGTGCTTGAGGCCTTGGATCACGAAGCCGCCAGGTCGCTGGTGCTTCAGGATCCGATGATCGTCAGCGACAGCGTTGACTGGATGATGCAGGGGTGGGTACCGGTCGTGGGGGATCTGGGGGTGGGCTGAGGCGGGTTGGCCGAGACTTTGACGAACGCACGGTGCAAGCTGGCGGCACAGCCCACGATGGGCTGTGGGGATTGCCAAGATCCACTCCTGACGGAAGATGTTAATCGGGCATGCTCAATGCCCGAGCGAGCATCTCCCGCGATCGATCATTAAGGTCGCTTGCAGTTTCAGCGGCCATGCGGCCACGCTTCATGGCCAGTTCTGGATCTCTCAGCATGATCAGGATGGCCGCTGCAAACTCCTTGGCTGTTGTCGCTAGCTCCAAGCCTCTTGCTTCATAGGCCTCAAGTCCACTGAACCCTGAAGGCGTTGCTACCACGGCTCGTCCATGGGCGAGAGATTCAACAGTTTTGATCTTCATTCCTGTGCCAAAATGCACTGGATTGATTGCAAATAGAATGCGAGAATAAAAATCCGTTACTGTATCTACCTCTCCTAGGGTAAGACAGTCAAAAGGTGGGTTGCCGATGCTATCGCGCACGCCTCCAGCAATAAGTAGGCTTGAAGATGAGTGACTTTCTTTGACCAGCGGCCACACTTCGTCAAGAAACCAATGAAGGCCGTCTGCATTCCATGGAGAACGAGATCCGATGAAGCCAAATACGTGGCAACTCTTCATGTCGAACTCCAACGGCTTGACTTCCGTAAAGTGTCCCACACTGAAGACCGGACGCTTCCCATTTGTCAGCGTTCTGAAGAACTCTGACTCATGCTCCTGAATTCCAAGGATTCGGTCTGCGCGCATTAATGCTCGCTGCTCATCTGCTCGGTACAACGCATACCACCAGTTATTCTCTTCAGAGTTGCTGACGACATCATTTCTGCAGGTGAAGGCGTCGTGGCAATCAAGAACCTTGAGGGTGGAAGCCGGAAAGGCTTTGAAAAACGAAGAGCAGAAGACGTAGGCCACGATCACTTTGGAGTAGCGATATCGACGCTGTAACTCTTGAGCCTCGCGGATCCAGCCTGGGTGAAACCATTGGTCAAGCCTGTGAATTCCTTTGCTGGTTCTTTCCTTCCCTCTCCTTGTTCGGCGCACAATCTGATGTCTTATTCTGCCTGCCAGCATGGCGAATCTTGCATCCTGTTGGCTTGGCCAAAGAAAGTCGTAAACCCACTGGTCAACATACTGAGAGGTTTCTTGACGAGCTTCATGGGAGAGTCGTGCCCAAGCTTCATGGTCAGGAATCTGAGCCCACGCGAAATGGATTTCATAGCCAAGACTGCGCAGCTCCTGAAGTAGGGTACGCATCCTTGCTCGATTGCCACTGTGGGGTGGGCCACAGCCAATCGGCGAGATGAAAAGGATCCGCTCGCTTTTTCGCTGCTTGCTTTCGTGGTTCTGATTGCGCATCGGTGATGAATAGGAGGCTCTCACTTCACCCAGCAGTTACCATTAAAACACACTAGAATCTGGATGCCGTCAGGCCGCGACAACTGACTGTTGGCGGCAGTGGGAATGTCCTGAGCCAGCATCAACTTCTCCGTCCAGTCGGCCCCCAGGACAAGTTGGTTTTGCGTTCAGTGAGCCACTGGGATTCTGGGCACACTTCAGGATTTTTGGCCATCCATGCCCATGACGACGTTGCCATAGCCAAAAGCATCAGGCATGAATTTTCAGAAATGGACTTTACGGCCTTCAGGTCGCTATCTTGGCAGACGCTCAAGTATGGGGTAGATTCAATCATTGGTATTGACAGCCATTGTCGCTTTTGTTGCTCAACGGAGAAAGGCGTCAGTTTCGGCAAGCATCATCACATCACCTAGTCGGTCAATGGAAACGCTTGTCTGTACGAGGAAAAGCTGCTATGAGTTCAGATGAGGATGACGCCTGCTGATGGAAACTGCTAATCCTTCCAAGGGCTCATTGAGGCGGGTCTGGGGTTGCCCCGATTCGGTGGACAGTGATCAGGGCCTCGCGGTGGTGAGTGTACGGGCAGCGATGTACTGCTGCTCGTAGTCGATTGGGCTGAGGTAGCCGATCGTTGAGTGACGGCGCTCACGGTTGTAGTAACCGTCG
>CAIXBB010000043.1 GCA_903917565.1 uncultured cyanobacterium
CCACGCTCTGCCGTTGCGGCGGGGTCATCCGCCTCCTCACATCAGCCTTGACGGCCTCGCTGTAGCGACGCATTGGTCATGTCCTCAAGCCCCCGGGTGTACGAATGAGAGGGGTGACATCTTTCCTGAACCCGGGGGCGGGAA
Organism: uncultured cyanobacterium; assembly: GCA_903917565.1. GTDB lineage: Bacteria > Cyanobacteriota > Cyanobacteriia > PCC-6307 > Cyanobiaceae > Cyanobium. The sequence goes on from CAIXBB010000043.1 coordinate 145, forward strand.
GGTCACATCGCTCAGGCACCGCACGGCAGGAGAGGCCCTCCTGGAGGTCAAGCGCAATGGCCTCCTCCTTCTCCTGGGCTCTGATGTGGCGTCTGGTTTTGGTGGGGCTGGTCATCGATGGAACATCTGGTTGTCATGGCCTGCCCCTTAAAGACCTGTCCACAAAGCCTGGGGAACCTCAGATTGACCTGTTGAGAACTCACAACGAGAGACTTCAGGCCAGCCATCGCTCTTCCTAGCGGCTTCCGGCTTGCATCACCCGCTGCTTGCCAACGCCACCACCAACGCCCATGGTGCTTTTGAACTGAATCTGCCCAGCACAATGCTCGCCCTGATGCTCAAGGTCGCAGACGGCTACCCCCCCAACTGTTTTGATGGTACGGGCCTTCTCACCGGCCTGGAGCTGCCTGCCGCCGCCGCCCTATCGATCGAACGGGAGCACGACCGCGGGGTCCCCTTTGCTGCCCTCCAGACCCATGGGCCTGCAAGCGCAGCCTGAAAGGCAACCACCTGCTTGGAAACCCATGTCGCTCGCCCAGCCCCCGTTCTCCCAGTGGCAAGACGATGTGCAGGCCATCTGGGATCGGGGCGAGCAGCAATCCGCCATCGATCTTTTGCTGCAGCGCATCAACGCAGCCGCCCCTCAGATCCCCAAACCTCTCGGGCTGCAGCTGATTTATTACATCTTTCTACTCGGGGATCTGGGCAGTGCGGAACACTTCCTGCAGCGCCTACTGGCCGTTCATCCAGACGACCCGGAAATCCTCGAGAACCTGGCCGTCGTGCTCAGCCGTCAAGGCAAGTCCGCGAACGCCATCCCCCTGTTTCAACAGGTGATCGCGCTGCAACCCGAATCAGCCAATGCCTGGGATGGGTTGGCCATTTGCGCCTTCTCCGCGGGCGATGAGCCAGCGGCCCGAGCGGCCGGCGAACGCTCACTGGCCCTCAAAACTGCCGCCGCCAGGTCGCTGCCCAACTGGAGTCTGCCAAGTGGGTCGCCAACGGCCTATCTGGAGCGTCCCGCGGCGGAGCAACGCCGTGATGTGATCGCCTTTTCCCTTTGGGGCAGCAACCCGCGCTACCTAAGGGGCGCCCTGCGCAATGCCCTGCTGATCCCTGAGTTCTATCCGGGCTGGATCGCCCGGTTCCATCTCGATGCCACCGTGCCCGAAGACATCGTGGCGTTGCTCGAAGCGCAAGGTGCCGACATTCGACGGATGCCCGAGGGCCAGAGCCTGCGCCAGAAGCTCTGCTGGCGCTTCCAGGTGGCCAATGACCCAGCCGTGGGGCGCTTCCTGGTTCGCGATTGCGATTCGGTGGTCCATCAGCGCGAAGTCTTCGCCGTGCAGCAGTGGATCACCTCCGGCTGCTGGTTCCACGTGATGCGCGACTGGTGGACCCACACCGATCCAATCCTGGCCGGCCTATGGGGTGGTATTGGTGGGGTCTTGCCTGATCTCAGCGCATTGCTCAGGGCTTATAGCCCTGCCGCCAAGGAAACCGCCAATGTGGATCAGTGGTTCCTGCGCGATGTGCTCTGGGGTTCCATCCGGCCCCATGCCCTCATCCATGACCGCTGCTACCGCAGCGAAGGCAGCCAACCATGGCCCAGCCCAACACCTTCTGGGAGCCACGTGGGGCAGAACGAGTTCGCCGTGCGACAAGGTCAGCAGGCACTCTGGCTAGCCAGCTGGATCCGCCGCCATCCCTCTCTGCAACTGCCTGGGGAAGGCCCCCTGCTTCCCGCTCGCCTGCCTGAGCCAGATCTGGCGCAGCATGTGGTCATGTCTTGGACGGTTCCAAGCAATCCACAAGTGTTTCAGTCAATGCCTGAGGGTGTCACCGGAAGAGTGCTCAACCTCGACCGTGCCACGGAGCGCTGGCAAAACATGCAGGCCCAAATTAACAGCCTCGGCTGGCAGGCCACGCACCGGCGCCAACCCGCCATGACTGCCCCTGATCAAGAGGCCAAAAACCTTGGTTTGCGCAATGGTGCGGAGCTGGGGCTTTGGCGCACAACCATGGCCGTGATGGAGAACTGGCTAAGCAACGAGCGATCAGAGAACGATGTGCTGCATCTTCTTGAAGACGATGCCATCTTGCATCCTTCCCTACCCCTACTGATCGAGCCCCTCCTTCAGGGCAGCCCCCAACTTGACATGGTCTTTAGCGAGGCTTTCCTGACGTTGCCGCTTTACCGCCGCTTTCGGGCCCTCGAGCAGCGGCGGCTGGAGGAAAACGCCAACCTTTATCTTCTTAATGGAGGCCAATACCTGGCCTGCGCCTCCTCCTACCTCGTTACCGTTAAGGGGGCACGTAAACTATTGAATCAACTCCAACAAGTTGAGGCAGCAGGCCGGCTCATCCCCCTTGACATGGCGTTTCGCAAGGCAATTCGTAGCGGTTCAATCACCGCTGCACTATCCCTCCCTTTTTTCAGCACCATCACCGCGACAATAGATAGTGCTATCCAGAATGATCGCAACAAAGCGATTTACTTGAGTCAGGTCGCCGATCTATCGCTCCGGCGTCTGTTGTATCTTCAAAGTTGGCATCCAGAGGTTTGCCCATCGGTACTGAAAGAGCTCACCGACGTGCTGAGCTCAGGCCTTGAATCATCGCAAAATGAAGCTCTTGTACTTGAGATCCTCAACCTGGGTAAATCCGAAGGCTGGCTGATCAGCTACTAATCATGCGTAGGCTGAATCAATGTCGCTCTGGTCAGGGCGGCGTCTCCATGGCCGCTGGGATCTTTTCCCATAACCCTCGCAAGCAACGAGTGGCATCTGGAGATCAGCGAAAAATGGAAGGAGTGAGTGCCGTTGGTTTTGAACGAGGCCTTGAGGATGCTTTAGTGAGAGGTTTCTGCGCACCTGGCCCACCTTCGGACGGGGCATCGGTGGCAACGATGACGTTGAAGTGTAATAATTATCTTCGGCATTCGTAAGCCTGATTGGGTAGTTATCTCCACCGGAGGTCTCGGTTGTGTCTTCATTCAAGTCTGAATATAGTACATTTTTTTCCGATTTGCGGCCAAGGTTGGGAGTGTGGGTTTGCTACCCAATCAAGTTGGTCAATGACCCGACTGGCTTTTACGGGCATCACCAGTGCTGGCCTCGGCTGACCTTCTTCGACTCTCGTCAAAATGTTTCTGGTGGCTTTGTTCAGTTAGGTTGCCGATGTGACGTACACCTAGGATCATCGCCTCAGGCCCCACCACCACCCCATGCCGCCGTCCGCTTCCGGCGACACCACGGTCCTGTTCATCCATCAGAACTTTCCCGCTCAGTTCGTCCATCTCTCCGCCGCCCTCGCCGAACGCCCCAACACCCGGATCGTCGCCGTTCGCTCCACCGGGCAGAAACTTCACCCCAGAATCCGCAGCCTCCATTACAACCCCCTGGCGGGCCTGCCCGATCACACCCTGCCGCCCTGTCACCCCTGGGTGGCCGATGCCCAGATCAAAGCCTTGCGCGCCGAAGCCGTACTGCGGGTCTTGACGCCGGAGCGGGCCGCCGGCCTCAGCCCCGATCTGATCATCGGCCACACCGGCTGGGGCGAACTGCTGGCCATCCGCCAGCTGTTTCCTGCCGCCCCGATCCTCGGTTACCAGGAATTCTTCTATCACCTGCATGGGGCCGACATCAATTACGACCCCGAATTCACCACCAACCATCCCGCCGAACCCGGCCGCATCGCCTTCAAGACCTCAACCCAGCTGCTGGATTCGACCACCATCGACTGGGGCCTGGCCCCCACTTGGTGGCAGTGGAGTCTGTTCCCGCCATCGATGCGCGCCCGCATGTCGGTGATCCACGACGGCATCGACTGCAACCTGATCAAGCCGGACCTGGATGCAACCCTGCGCATCAAACGGGCTGGGCTCACCCTGAGGGCCGGCGATGAGGTGGTGACCTTCATCAACCGCAACCTCGAGCCCTAACCTGGAAGTGCTACATGCTGCATGAGACGGGCGCCCTGCTGGATCCCAGCCGCCTCCATTTCATCGGCCACGTCCCCCACCAGACCCTGCACGACGTGCTGCGCATCAGCGCCTGCCACGTGTATCTCACCGTGCCCTTCGTGCTCAGCTGGAGCCTGCTGGAAGCGATGGCCTGCGGCGCCCTCGTGGTGGCCTCCGCCACCCCACCGGTGCATGAGGTGATCCGCGACGGCCTCAACGGACGCCTGGTGCCCTTCGCCGATCCCCTCGCCCTGGCGCGCACCATCGCCGAGGTGCTGGCCCATCCCGAGCGCCATCAGCCCATGCGCCGCGCCGCCCGCCGCACCGTGCTCGAGCACTACGACCTGGCCAGCGTCTGCCTGCCCCAGCAGCTGGCCCTTGTCGATCGGCTGCTGGCGAAGCGCCGCCCCAGAACCCAGCAGCCCCCGGACCACGTTGGGCCGTTGTTGTTTCGCCCGCCGCCGCCGCGGCTGCGTTAACCGGCTCCCTCCAGGCGGCCTCCCAGCCGCTCGGCCACGGTGTTCACGTCCTTGTCGCCCCGGCCGGAGAGATTCAGCACCACTTCGGTGCCGGGGGCCAGGGTGGGGCAGAGGCTTTCCAGCCAGGCGAAGGCATGGGCCGTTTCCAACGCCGGGATGATCCCCTCCAGCTCGCTCACCCGTTGCAGGGCCTCCAGGGCCTGGTCGTCGGTGACGGCGGCGTACTCCGCCCGGCCGATCTGGCGCAGGTAGCTGTGCTCTGGCCCCACGCCGGGGTAATCGAGGCCGGCGCTGATCGAGTGGGCCTCCTGCACCTGGCCTTCGTCGTCCTGCAGCAGCAGGGACATGGCGCCGTGCAGCACCCCCACCCGCCCCTCAGTGATGGTGGCGGCATGGCGACCGGTGGCCACACCCTCCCCGGCGGCCTCCACCCCGATCAGCCGCACACCGGCGTCCTGAACGAAGGGATGGAACAGGCCCATGGCGTTGGAGCCGCCGCCCACGCAGGCGATCAGCACATCCGGCAGACGGCCGAAGGCCTCCAGGCACTGGGCCCTGGCTTCCTGGCCGATCACGGCATGGAAATCCCGCACCAGCATCGGGTAGGGGTGCGGGCCGGCCACCGAACCGAGGATGTAATGGGTGCTCTCCACGTTGGTGACCCAGTCGCGGATGGCTTCGCTGGTGGCGTCCTTGAGGGTGGCGGTGCCGGCCGTCACCGGCTGGACCGTGGCCCCCAGCAGTCGCATGCGGAACACATTGAGGGCCTGGCGGCGCATGTCCTCTGCCCCCATGTAGATGACGCACTCCAGGCCGAAGCGGGCACAGACCGTGGCCGTGGCCACCCCGTGCTGGCCGGCGCCGGTTTCGGCGATGATCCGCTGCTTGCCCATCCTCAGAGCCAGCAGGGCCTGACCCAGGGCGTTGTTGATCTTGTGGGCGCCGGTGTGGTTGAGGTCTTCGCGCTTCAGCCACAGGCGCGGCCCCCCCTCGGCGCGGCCGTAGTGGGCCGTGAGACGCTCGGCCTCATAGAGCGGTGTGGGCCGCCCCACGTAATGGCGCAGCAGGTGGTCCAGCCGGGCGGTGAAGGAGGGGTCGGCCCAGGCCTCGGCGGCAGCAGCCTCCAGCTCCGCCAGGGCGGGCATCAGGGTTTCGGGCACGTACTGACCCCCGAAGGGTCCGAAACGGCCCAGGCCATCCGGGCGGACCGACGGCTGAAGTTCGGCCCGATCGGCGCTGCGGGTAGGGACGGTGCTGGTCACCGGCGATGCGGAGGGAGATGATTCACACTAGGGAGGCACCACCCCCTTGGCGGCAGGGACCGGCCCGGGGATTCGGGAGTGCCAGCTCAGAATCATGGGCATCACCTGGTGACGGCCCAGTTCCAAACGAACGCCAGAGATGCTTCCCAGCCAATACCTCTCCTCCCTCACACTCGCGGAACGGCTGTATCGCCAGCAGCCCCTGTTGGCGGGCCAGATTTATTCACCGGAAGTGCTTCAGTTCCTTCGAGACGGTGTGATCATCTTTCCGCAGGTGATGGATCCTGACCTCCTTGACCGGATGGACTCCGACCTGGACGACCTGCCGGCGCTGGCCCAGACGTCCCTGCTGCACGGCATGATCGGCATCGATGGCAAGGCGGATCACTACGAGGCCAAGGTTCTGCGCAATCTGCCGAAGCTTGGCATCACCGATCTGCGGCAGGCGGGTCCCGGGCTCAAGCTCAATGACCTGAATCGCTACTTCGATTCAGCTCGCGATCTCGCCTTCTCAGCCCCCATCATCCGTTTTCTCGATGAGCTCTTCGGATCGGCACCGGCCCTGATTCAATCGCTCACCTTCTGGAAAAGCAGCGAGCAGTCGCTGCACCAGGACTTCTCCTACGTTCACCACCACAGCCGGTTGGGCCACCTGGCCGCCGCCTGGATTCCCCTGGAAGACATCAGCGCCAAGGCCAGACCGCTCGTTTACTACAAGGGCTCCCATCTCCTGGAAAGCCATCAGTTCTACGACTGGCACCAGGGTGGGATTCTCGCCAGCCGCAACACCGACCCCGGGACAGCTGCGGGCTACGGGCAGTACCTGGACACCCTGATCCGCGAGCAGGGCTGGACACCGCGCATCTATCTGCCCATGCGCGGCGACCTCCTGATCTGGCACGGGGCGTTGATTCATGGCGGCACCCCCATGGGGGATGCCAGCCTCACCCGCCGGTCCTACGTCTGTCACTACACGGCCGCCGCCAACCACAGGGCCATGGCCCGCCATCGCGTCGGGGAGGGCTACGACTTCTCCGAACCGCCCTCCCTGCCGGAATCGATGCGCCCCCGGTCGCTGCCCTCCCGGCTGGTCTCCGCCGCCGGCCGCCGCATGAAGCACCTCTTCAGGGAGGGGCGCACCCATGCCTAAGGGCGGCTGGAAGGAGTTCAGCGGCTCGGAAAGCCTGCAGCGGCCTCCGGCCCCCGGCGGCCCTGGCCTGGCCAGGGCCCAGCAGCGCGTGCGGGTGCAGCGCACCAAGGCTGGCAAGGGCGGCAAGCTGGTCACGGCAATCACGGGGCTGGACATCCCAGACACCGAGGCCAGCGCCCTGCTGCAGCGGCTCAAGACCCGCGCCGGCACCGGCGGCACCCTCAAAGATGGGATGATCCAACTCCAGGGCGACCAGGTGGCCCTCACCCTGTCCGAGCTGGAGGCGCAGGGGTTCCGGCCGAAGCAGGCCGGGGGGTAAGGGAGAATGCGGCCCGAAGCCGACGTCCCGTTTCCGTGTCCGAGTTGACCTCGCCTTCCAAGGCCACCAACATCGTCTGGCACCACTCCACCGTGACCCGCGCCGCCCGGGCCCACCAGCGGGGCCACCGCAGCGCCATCCTCTGGTTCACGGGACTCTCTGGGGCTGGAAAGAGCACCTTGGCCAATGCGGTGAATTCGGCCCTGTTCGAGCAGGGGCTTGCCTGTTATGTGCTCGATGGCGACAACGTGCGCCACGGGCTGTGCAGCGATCTGGGCTTCTCCGACGCCGATCGAGAGGAGAACATCCGCCGGATCGGTGAGGTGGCCAAGTTATTCCTGGATGCCGGCGTGGTGGTGCTCACCGCCTTCGTCTCCCCCTTCCTGGCCGACCGCCAGCGGGCCCGCGAGCTGGTGGAGACGGGCGATTTCCTGGAGATCCACTGCGCCGCCAACCTGAAAGTCTGTGAACAACGGGACACCAAGGGCCTTTACGCCAAGGCCCGGGCCGGGGAGATCCAGCAGTTCACCGGCATCTCCAGCCCCTATGAGGCCCCGGAGGCTCCCGAGCTGCGGGTCGCCACAGGCGAACAGAGCCTCGACGAGTCGGTGGCCCAGGTGATGGTCGAACTGGAGCGGCGCGGCATCATTCCGGCTCCGGCAGAGCCCTGAATGGCAGCGGTTCGGCCAAGTCCCTGCGAAGGCGCAGGGCCCAGGCATCGAGGAAGGTCTTGGCGCAGCTGGCCACCGGCACCGCCAGCAGGAGGCCCAGCAGTTCACCGAGCCCCATCAGCCCCCCCAGCCGGGCGCCGATCGGCAGGCTGATCAGCAGCCAGGCTGGCTGCAGGCCCACGATTGACCCCATCAGGCGGGGCTGGATCACCTGGTCGACCACCTGGCCGACACTGATCGCCACCGCCAGCACCTCCAGGCCGGTGCGCGGATCCTGGAGCGCCAGCAACACGCTCACTCCGACGATGGTGAGGGCACTGGCATAGGGAATCAAGGTGGTGAAGCCGATCGCCACCGCGAACAGGACGCCGTAGGGGATCCCCAGCAGGGTGAACACCAGGCTCTGGGCGCCGCTGAGGATCAGGGCCAGCACCACCTGGCCGGCGAAGTAGCCCCGGAAGGTGCGATCGAGGGTGCTGAGCACCAGGGCGCGGGTGCCGGAGGGAAGCCATTCGGCCAGACCTTTGGCGATGCCTTCACCACCCAGCAGCAGGAACACCGCCAGCACCAGGACGATCACAGTGTTGACGGTGATGCTCACCGTGGCCCCCAGGATCCCCAGCACCTGCTGGCTGAGCTGGGAAGCAAGCTTGCTGGTGCGCGAGATCAGATCACTGCTGAGCCCGCCGAAGTCGGTGGGGAGCCCCCGATCGGTGGCCCAGCGCTGCAGCTGGCCCAGCAGAGTTTCCCCCTGGGCCAGCCAGCTGGGCAGGGCCAGCACCAGGTCGCCGAGCTGCTCCACCAGACGGGGCACCAGCACCAGGACCGCCAGCACCACCGCCGAGAGGCTCAGCCCCAGCACCAGCAGCAGGGCCAGCGGCCGGGGCAGACCGCGCTGGATCAGCCAGCGGCTGGGGATATCGAGCAGGAAAGCCAGCAGGGCGGCCGTCAGGAACAGCGCCGGGAACGGCGCCAGGGGCACCAGCAACTGGCGCAGCACCCACAGGTTGAGCACCAGCAGAGGCAGGGCCAGGGAGAACCGCAGCCAGGGGGGCAGCACCAGCCGCTCGAGCATCAGCGGGATCCGGGCATGGCCCCGGTGAATCGACGATTGTCGACCAGCTTGGCCTGCCGGGCCGGTGTCGGCCAGCGCTTCAGGCCTGGTCCATCGCCTCCAGGTAGGCGGCGCTGCCCAGGGCCTGCAGGCGCGCATCCTTGGCCACCACCAGGTCATGCAGTCCGCGCCTGTAGGCCTCCAGAGCCTCCGCCAGCGCAGGATCGGCGAGGGCCAGGATCGAGGCCGCCAGCAGGCCGGCGTTGAGGCCGCCGCCGATGGCCACCGTGGCCACCGGAACACCCGCCGGCATCTGCACGATCGAATGCAGGGAATCCACCCCGGAGAGGGCCTGGCTGCGCACGGGCACGCCGATCACCGGCAGCAGGCAGAAGGCCGCCACCATGCCGGGCAGGTGGGCCGCACCGCCGGCCCCGGCGATGATCACTCGAAAACCCCGGGAGGCGGCCGCTTCGGCGAAGGCCGCCATCTCCCATGGGGTGCGGTGGGCCGAGAGCACCCGCACCTCGCTGGTCACCCCCAGCTGCGCCAGGATCCGCACCGCAGGCTCCAGCGTCGGCAGGTCGGAATCGCTGCCCATCACGATCGCGACCCGGGGCGGGGGGGTGGCCGCGGATGTTGGGGGGGCGGGATCCATGGGGCGCAGGCGGCGAGGATGGCATTGTCCCGTCCCGCGGCTGCCCGGATGCGCTGGCTGACCAACCTGCGACTGGCGGGTGACGATCCGGCCTACGGTGAGCCTGAGGGGCACCGGCAGGTGGGGCGCTGGCGGGTGGGTGTCGACAGCGACGGGCTGATCACCCGGGTGCGGCCGACGCCAGCGGGAAGTCGGGCCGCTGGTGAGGACTGGGGCGGCGACTGGCTGTCCCCGGGGGGAGTGGACCTGCAGTTCAACGGCGGCCTGGGGCTGGCCTTTCCCGAGTTGAGCCTCGACGATCTGCCCCGCCTGCAGGCGCTGCTGGAACTGCTCTGGCGCGATGGGGTGGAGGCCATCTGCCCCACCCTGGTGACCTGCGCACCGGAGGCCCTGCGCCAGGCCCTGGCGGTGCTGGCCGAGGCCCGCGGCCGGCACCGGCCGGGCCGCTGCCGGCTGCTGGGCGCCCATCTGGAGGGACCGTTCCTGGCGCCGGAGCGGCGCGGCGCCCACCCAGCCCAGCACCTGCAGGCCCCTAGCCGGGCCGCCCTGAACGCCCTGATCGACGGCTTCTGCGGGGGCGCCGAGGCCGATGTCGCCCTTGTGACCCTGGCACCGGAGCTGGAGGGTGCCGCCGAGGTGATCGAGGATCTGCGGGCCGCCGGCGTGGTGGTCAGCCTGGGCCACAGCGGCGCCAGTGAGGAGCAGGCGCGCCGCGCCTTCGGGAGGGGGGTGGGGATGCTGACCCACAGCCTCAATGCCATGGCCGGGCTGCACCACCGCGCCCCGGGGCCCGTGGGCGCGGCGTTGCTCCAGGGGGAGGTGGCCCTGGGGCTGATTGCCGACGGCGTCCACGTGGCTCCGACCATGGCGGTGCTGCTGCAGCGGCTGGCGCCCCGCCAACTGGTGATCGTCAGCGACGCCCTGGCCCCCTACGGGCTCGCCGACGGCACCCACCGCTGGGACGAGCGGCTCCTGCTGGTGAAGGACGGCAGCTGTCGGCTGGAGGACGGCACCCTGGCCGGGGTCAGCCTGCCGCTGCTGGAAGGAGTGCGGCGACTGGCCAGTTGGAGCGGCCTGGTGGCGGCCTCGATCGTCGCCGCCACCCTGGCCCCCCGGCGCCTGCTGGGGGAACGGCGACCGCTGGAGCAACTGCTGCTGGGGCGGCCCCTGGGGGACACCCTGCGCTGGAGCACGGCGGACGGGAGCCTGCACTGGCGGCGCCCGGACACGGCGGTCAGCGGGTCGCAGGGGGTGGCCTCGGCCCCATCTCCCTAGGATCCGCCCCACCTGAGCGGCCCCGCGCGCCATGCCCCCGGAACGGCACACCCCCGCGCCCAGCGAGGCGCACGCAGAGACACAGGCCGAGAAGGCCGAGGTGCAGGCCTATTTCGAAAGCACCGGCTTCGAGCGCTGGAACCGCATCTACAGCGACAGCGAGGAGGTGAACCGGGTCCAGCGCAACATCCGCATCGGCCACCAGAAGACGGTGGACGCGGTGCTGGCCTGGCTGGAGCAGCAGGGCGACCTCTCGAGCCGCAGCTTCTGCGATGCCGGCTGCGGCGTCGGCAGCCTCAGCCTGCCCCTGGCGGCACACGGGGCGGGCTCGATCGCCGCCAGCGACCTCTCTGCGGCAATGGTGGCCGAGGCCAGCCGCCGTGCCGCCGAGGCCGGCCTGACGTCCGAGCGGCTGAGCTTCACCGCCTCCGACCTGGAGAGCCTCCAGGGTCGCTACGACACGGTGATCTGCCTGGACGTGTTCATCCACTACCCCCAGGCGGCCGCAGAAGCGATGGTGCGGCACCTGGCGGCCATGGCCGAGCGCCAGCTGATCGTCAGCTTCGCCCCCTACACGCCGCTATTGGCGGTGCTCAAGCAGATCGGCCAGCTGTTCCCCGGGCCGAGCAAGACCACCCGTGCCTACACCCTGCGGGAAGACGGGATCGTGGCGGCTGCGGCGGCCGCCGGGTTCCGCCCCGTCCACCGCAGCCTCAACCAGGCCCCCTTCTACTTCTCCCGGCTGATCGCCTTCGAGCGCGATCCGGCCTGATCGGCGCCGAAGGTGGTGTTGCAGGGTCTTTCGTGATTCTGTAAAGGCTGTACAGGGAAGGTTCAACCAGCCATGAACCGGTCACACAGTTCCGCGGGTCAGCCGGCCTGGGGCGCCGCCGCCGTGCCCAGGCCCTCCGCCGGTGGGACCTGCAGTTCCAGGACCGGCCCTTCGGGCTGCTGCAGGCGCAACCAGCGGGCCTGGAGCCGGTAGCCGCCCTCGCCCGGCAGCTCCCCGGGCCGGGCCCGCCCCCCCGGCAGGTACAGCGGATCCCCCCGCAGCGGCGCCCCGATGGCGGCGCAGTGGATGCGGATCTGATGGGGCCGTCCGGTGACGATCGCCACCTCGACCAGATCGGCCTCGCTGCCTTGCTCCAGCAGGGTGAGCCGGCTGCGGGCCGGCAGGGCGGCCGGATCGCCGGCCTCGGCCGCGCACCAGATCGCCCCGAGCGGCGGGTGGGGCCGCCGGCCGATCGGTGTGGTGATCACCAGGCTTTCCCCGATCGCCAGCGTCAGCCGACCCGGCACCAGCAGGGCCCGGTAGAGCTTGCGGCAGGGCGGGGCCCCGCCGGCGGCGCCGCTGGCCAGTGAGCCCGTGCTCTCCCGCAGCTGAGCGCTCAGCCAGGCGCGGGTGGCGGGCCGTCGGGCGGACACCAGCAGGCCGGAGGTGAAGCGCCCCAGGCGGTGCACCGGCCGCGGCAGGCCGGCGGGGTCGTCGCCATGGCGGCGCTCCAGCAGCCGCAGCACGGTGTGCTCCAGGAATCCGCCTGCCGGAAGCACGGGCAGGCCGCTGGGCTTGTCGATCACCAGCAGATCACCGTCGTCGTGGATCACCCCCCAGCCCACCGGCACGGCGGGCTCCCGCCAGGGGGGACGCCGCCACAGCAGCCGGTCGCCGCCGGCAAGCACCGCATCGGCCCGCAGCGGCTCGCCGTTGCGGCTGATCTCACCGGCCGCGAGGCGCTGTTCCCACATGGCCACTCCGGAATGGGCATAGCGGCTTGCGTAGAAGGCCACCACCCCCATCCCTGCCCCGGCGGGGGGAATGCGGTCGCGGTAGGTCCAGCCGTCGTTGAGGCAGGACGGCAACCAGCCCGGCGGCAGGCTCAGCGGTGGGGAATGGAGGGGATCAATCCACCAGCCCATGCTCAAGGGCGAAGCGCACCAACTCGGTGCGGCTGGCGGTGCCGGTCTTGATGAACAGCCGGCTCACGTACTTCTCCACGTTGCGGATCGAGGTTTCCAGCCGGCGGGCGATCTCCTTGTTCATCATTCCCTCCGCCACCAGCTGCAGGACACTGGCCTCGCGGGGGGTGAAGTCGAGCTTGACGTCGGTGACGGGCTTGCGGGCACTGCCACCAGCGCCGCTGGCGCCGCCGCCCCCCAGCATCGAACGGATCTCGGTGATCTGGCGGGCCATGGCGCCGATGTCGGCATCGGCGAAGCGGGCCGCCTCGGCCAGCAGCCGCTCCTGGCGACGCACCACATTGCGCACCCGCGCCACCAGTTCGTCCGGGTCGAACGGCTTGGGGATGTAGTCGTCGGCGCCGGCCTGGAAGCCTGCGATGCGATCGGCCGTCATGCCCTTGGCGGTGAGGAAGATCACCGGGGTGCCGCCGAGCCGCTCATCGGCCCGCAGCCGCTTCAGCAGGCCGTAGCCGTCGCAGCGGGGCATCATCACGTCGGTGATCACCACATCGGGCATCTGGGCCTGGGCCGCCGTCCAGCCCTCCTCGCCGTCGTTGGCGGTGGTGACGGCGAACCCCTCGTCCTCCAGGTAGGCCTTGACCGCCGTGCGCAGGCCGGGCTCGTCGTCCACCAGCAGCAGGCGCACCGGGGTGCTGGCGGCGGCCTCAAGCGTCTCCTCCGTCCCGGACGGCTCGGAGCTGGGGCCGGAGGCGGCGGAGGGATCTTGGCTCATGGGGGCAATCTATCGACCGGGACCAATCACCACCTGCTCCCGTTCAGCCAACCGGCCGCTGTAGCCGAGCTGGCGGGCCAGGGGGCCGAGGGTGGCGGGGTCCTTGCCGGCCTGGGCAGGGACGCAGACGGCCCACCACATGAGATGGTCGAGGCGATTCGCGGGGGTGATGACCCCGCCGGGATTGAGCTCACGAATGATCAGCTGGCGTGCCGTGCCGGTGATCCTCAGGGGGCTGGTGAGGCTGCAGCTGATCTTGTCCGTGGCGACGGTGACCCGGTCATCGAGTTCCTCCCACACCTGCACGCGCCACATCCCCGGCTGGGTGGGTTCGCTCATCAGGCCGTAGATGCCCACCACCTCCCGGCCCCGGTGGGTCACCCGGTCGAGCAGCACCTTGAAGCCCTTGGGACGGCTCTCGGCGTTGCTGCGGGAGTCGTCCTGGGCGGCCGCAGACCCGGCCACCGTCACTGAGACAGCCGCCAGGGAGGACGCCGCCAGCCAGGCCACCGGGAGGGCAGCCACCACCAGCCGCAGGGGGAAGGCACCGGAGACGCGGGGACGGATCAGCATGTCCCCATGCTGACCTACCTCGACCACCACGCGAGCACCCCATGCGATCCGGCGGTGGTGGCGGCGATGGCGCCCTGGTGGACGGAGAACGCCGCCAATCCCTCCAGTCGCCTGAACCGGCCGGCCCTGGAGGCGGGCGCGGCCGTGGACATCGCCCGCTCTCGCGTCGCCGAGGCTCTGGGCGTGGGCAGCGACGCGGTGATCTTCACGAGCGGCGCCACCGAAGCCAACAACCTGGCGTTGCGCGGGGTGGCCGAGGCGGCCCTGGAGCAGGGCGAGCCCCGCCGCCGGCTGGTGACCCTGGCCACAGAACATCGGGCCGTGCTGGAGCCCCTGGCCTGGCTGGCGCGCCATGGCTTTCCGCTCACCGTGCTGCCGGTGGGGACCGACGGTCTGCTTGCTCCCGGGCGCCTGGCGGAGGTCCTGGGCCCCGACACCCTGCTGCTGTCGGTGATGGCGGCGAACAACGAGATCGGCGTGCTGCAGCCCCTCGCCAGCATCGGCGTCCTTTGCCGCGAGCGGGGGGTGCTGTTCCACTGCGACGCCGCCCAGGCGGTGGGCCACATCCCCCTGGCCATGGCCGACGTCGGCATCGACCTGCTCAGCCTCAGTGGCCACAAGCTCTATGGCCCCAAGGGCGTCGGCGCCCTGCTGCGGCGTCCGGGGGTGCCCCTGGCCCCCCAGCAGCTGGGCGGCGGACAGGAGGGCGGGCTGCGGGGCGGCACCCTGCCGGTGCCCCTGATCGTGGGCCTCGGCGCCGCCGTCGCCGGGGCCCTGGCCGACCGCCAGGAGCGGGCCGAACGCCTCGGAGCCCTGCGTGAGCGCTTATGGGGGGAGCTGGAAGCCCTGGGCGGTGTGCGCCGCAATGGCCACCCGCTCCACACCCTGCCCCACAGCCTCAGTGTCACGGTGGAGGGTGTGGACGGGGCCCGCCTGCACCGGCAGCTGCGTGGGGTCCTGGCGGTGAGCAGCGGTTCGGCCTGCAGCCAGGGCAGCCCCTCCCATGTGCTGGCCGCCCTCGGCCTCGACCGCCGCGCCGCTGGCGCCACGATCCGCTTCGGCCTGGGCCGGGGGACGACGGCGGCCGACATCGACACAGCCGTGGCAGCCGTTGGAACCGCGGTGGCGGAGTTGCGAGTCCCTGCCTAGCTTTCGGGGTCTACGAGCGTCCCTTGATGAGCACAACCGTCGGCCGGCACGGGCCCCGGCTCGACTTCGGTGATGCCCTCCAGGAAGGCTGGCGGGCCTTCAGCCGCAGCCCGGGGCCCTTCGTGGGCTTCCCCCTGGTGGTGGTCGCCCTCCAGTTCCTGATCCAGCCCCTGCAGGGCCAGATCAGCCGCGGCGGGTTGGCCTCCAGCGATCCCCTCGACTGGCTCCTGTACCTGATCGGGCTGACGGCGAACCTGCTGCTCAACCTCTGGTGTGCCATCGGGCTGGTGCGCGGCGCCGGCAGCGCCCTCCAGGGCGGCCACCCCTCCCTGGGGCAGCTGATGCGCTGGGACGGAGAGGTGTTCCTGCGGCTGCTGCGGGCCTGGCTGCTGCTGGCGGCGGTGGTGCTCGTGCCCCTGGTCGGCCTGCTGCTGCTGGTGGGCGGCCCCCTGGCGCTGCTCGGGATCTACGCCGACCAGCTGGTGCCGTTCAGCCGCACCCTCGTGGAGGTGCTGGGGCTGAGCCTGGCGGTGGTGTTCGCCCTGCTCCTGGGTGTGCTGCTGCTGGGCGTGATCTACCTGGCGATCAACCAGAGCTTCCTCACCCAGATCGTGCTGTTCGAGCGGGCCGGCTCCCGCACCGCCCTGCAACGGGGGCAAGCCCTGGTGGACCCCAGCTGGCTGATGGTGCTGCTGCTCACCCTGATCGGGGGCCTGCTGATGCTGCTGGGTCTGCTGGCCTGCCTGGTGGGAGCCTTCGTGGCCTGGCCCCTGGTGGTCTGCATCGCCACGGCGGCCTACCGGCAGCTGGTGCTGGCCAGCGGCGAGCCCGATCCCCTGCCGCTCCCCCTTCCCCTCAGCCACTGAGGCGGGTGGCGAAGGGGCCCGCCGTGAGCAGCACGAAACCCACCACCCCCACCAGGGCCAGCAGCAGCTGGGCCACGCGGCTCACCAGCATGCCGGCCACCACCGCCAGGCCCACCAGCAGGGAGCGGCGCAACCGCCCCAGACCCGGCGGCCCGAGCGACGGCGGGGCGGTGAGCAGCTCGCCGAGGCTGGCTCCGAGCAGGGGGCCCACCAGGGCACCGAGCAGGGGCCCACCCACCGGCAGGGCCGGCAGCAGCCCCAGCAGGCCCACCACCAGGCCGAGGCCGGCGCCGACGTAACTCCAGCGGGTGGCCTGGAGCCGGGCCGGACCAAGCAGCAGTCCCAGGGCCTCGGCACCCCAGCCCAGGACAAGCAGCACGACGGCCAGCAGCAGGACCGGCCAGCCGGCGGCCCAGCCCACGGCCCAGCACCACACCAGCGCCCCGATCGGCAGCAGGGTCAGGCCCGGGGCCACCGGCAGCACGGTGCCCGGAATCGCCAGGGCCTGGGTCAGCAGGGCCACCCACCAGAGGAGATCGATGCGGTCGATGATCGGCAGGCTGGGAACGGTCATGGCAGGCGACGGGCCACCCTCAGCTTGGCGGAACGGCTGCGGGGATTGGCCTGCTCCTCCTCCTCACTGGCGACCAGCGGCTTGCGGGTGAGCCGCTCCAGGCGCGGATCAGCGAGGAAGGCCGTCTTGACGCGCCGGTCCTCGAGGGAGTGGAAGCTGATCACGGCCAGCAGACCTCCCGGGAGCAGCCAGCCGGGGGCCTGGGCGAGCAGGTGGTCGAGGGCCCCCAGCTCGTCGTTGACCGCGATCCGCAGGGCCTGGAAGGTGCGGGTGGCCGGATGGATCCGGCCGTGGCGCGCCTTGGGGGGGAAGCAACCGGCCACCGCATAGGCCAGGTCGGCCGTGGTGCGGCCGCTGGCGGCCCAGGGGCGCTCGGCCACCAGACGCCGGGCGATGCGCCGCGACAGCCGCTCCTCGCCGTAGGCATGGATCAGATCCGCCAGCGCGGCTTCCTCCAGCCGGTCGATCAGCTCTCCGGCCGTCTCGCCGGCCTCCGGATCCATGCGCATGTCCAGGGGGCCGGGGGCGCGGAAGCTGAACCCCCGGGTGGGCTCATCCAGCTGGGGACTGCTGACCCCCAGATCGGCCAGCACCCCCACCAGGGGAGCGGGCGGGGTGAAGTCGGCGAAGTTGGCGGCCTGGATCAAGGCCCGGTCGCCGAAGGGGGCGAGCCGCTCGGCCGCCGCGGCCCGGGCGGCGGGGTCCCGGTCGAGGCCGACCAGGCGCAGCTGGGGGTGGGCCGCCAGCAGCAGGGCACTGTGCCCACCGCCGCCGAGGGTGCAATCCAGCAGCATCGCCCCGTTCTCCCCGGCGCCCGCCGGTTGTCCAGGCAACCCGGAGAAGGCCTGGAGCACCGGATCCGCCAGAACGGGGAGATGGGCGAACGAAACGGCCATGGGACCTTCCTAAGATCCCGTCATTCCGTCCCTTGCGAAGGACATGACCCAGCTCGAGACCCGCACCGAGCCGATGGTGGTCAATTTCGGCCCCCACCACCCGTCCATGCATGGGGTGCTGCGGCTCGTGGTCACCCTCGATGGCGAGGACGTGATCGACTGCGAACCCGTGATCGGCTACCTCCACCGCGGCATGGAGAAGATCGCCGAAAACCGCACCAACGTGATGTTCGTGCCCTACGTGAGCCGCTGGGACTACGCGGCGGGCATGTTCAACGAGGCGATCACGGTGAATGCGCCCGAAAAGCTGGCCGACGTGCCCGTGCCGAAGCGGGCCAGCTACATCCGGGTGCTGATGCTGGAACTCAACCGCATCGCCAACCACCTGCTCTGGCTCGGCCCGTTCCTGGCGGACGTGGGAGCCCAGACGCCCTTTTTCTACATCTTCCGGGAGCGGGAGATGATCTACGACCTGTGGGAGGCGGCCACCGGCCAGCGCCTGATCAACAACAACTACTTCCGCATCGGTGGCGTGGCCGTCGACCTTCCCTACGGCTGGCTGGAGAAGTGCGCCGACTTCTGCGACTGGTTCGGACCCAAGATCGATGAGTACGAAAAACTGATCACCAACAACCCGATCTTCCGCAAGCGGATCGAAGGGCTGGGGGTGATCGGCAAAGAGCAGGCGATCAACTGGAGTCTCTCGGGTCCGATGCTGCGGGCTTCAGGCGTGCCCTGGGATCTGCGCAAGGTGGATCACTACGAGTGTTACGACGATTTCGAATGGACGGTGGCCTGGGAGAAGGAGGGTGACTGCTACGCCCGCTATCGGGTGCGCATCGAGGAGATGCGTCAGTCCCTGAGGATCCTGCGCCAGGCCATCAGCATGATTCCCGGCGGCCCCACCGAGAATCTTGAGGCGCGGCGGATGGCCGAGGGCAAGAAGAGCGAGTGGTATGGCTTCGACTACCAGTACATCGCCAAGAAGGTGGCTCCCACGTTCAAGATTCCCGATGGCGAGCTCTATTGCCGCCTGGAGTCAGGCAAGGGGGAACTGGGCGTGTTCATCATGGGCAACAACGACGTCACCCCCTGGCGCTGGAAGATCCGAGCCGCCG
Organism: uncultured cyanobacterium; assembly: GCA_903917565.1. Taxonomy (GTDB): domain Bacteria; phylum Cyanobacteriota; class Cyanobacteriia; order PCC-6307; family Cyanobiaceae; genus Cyanobium. The sequence goes on from CAIXBB010000043.1 coordinate 18,845, forward strand.
ATTTCAACAACCTCCAGATCCTCCCCCACATCCTCAAGGGGGCCAAGGTGGCCGACATCATGGCCATCCTCGGCTCCATCGACGTGATCATGGGATCGGTGGATCGGTGACCTCCACCGGTCGGCGCTGGATTCGCCGGCTCGAGCGCTGCGGCCACCTCCTGCCCCTGGGGGTCACCGGCCTGCTGGTGCTCAAGGGGCTGCATCCGGGCCTGCCCGGCTTCAGCTGCCCGCTGCGGGCCCTCACCGGTATCCCCTGCCCCACCTGCTACCTCACCCGGGCCACGGCCGCGAGTCTGGTGGGGCGTTTTGACGACTCCCTGGCCCTGCACGCCTTCGGTCCGGTGGTGGCCGCCGGCCTGGTGATCTGGTCGCTGCAGTCCCTGCGGACCAAGCGCCTGGTGCCTAAAGCACTCAAGGGCCACCACTTGGTCTTGACGGCCGTCCTCTTGCAGCTGTACTGGGCACTACGAATGGGCCTGACCCACGGCATGGGATTGGTCGCCTTTCCGACACCCTGATCAGGAGTGCAGCGAGATCCGACGCCATGGTCATATGGACGCGGGTCCTGCCAAGACCACTCTGAGCCGAAGAACCAAGCTTCAGCTGTTCTCTATGACGCGCCAGCAGTTGACTCTCGAATCTCTCAACGACGCTTTCGAGCCTGGAGAAGAGCTAGTATGTGATTGCAATGGATGGTTACTGTTGTGCCACACACCCTTCCTGAGATGCAGTGAACAGCGCTTCGCAACCCGGAGCAACCCTTGATCCTGAAATTCTTATTCCTCAGTCGGAGTACGCCAGAAGAATCCGGCCCCACTTGCCCTGCGAGGCCTTTCAGGCCAACAGGAGCACAGTTCCCATTCTCTTCATCAATCTAGCCATTCTGACCTTGGGCTGGGGGATGGCAAGGCAAATGCCAATCGGCAGCTTACGCTCCACAGTCCTGTTTCTTCCCTTCGCCCTGATCATGGGTAATTCGGTCGCGGTGTTGCTCTTCGGCAGCCACGACTTGATGCACAGCAAGGTGATTCGATCCCCCCTGCTTCGGCATGCCATCAGCCTGATCAGCTGGACAATATTTTGGATGCCGCCCACCCTGTGGAAAGCCATTCACAACCGGGAACATCATGGCAAGACAAATTCCGAACAAGATCCGGACCGGAACTATTGCTTTCAGCAACCTCACAATTGGGGGACGTGGTTACAAAACCTGTTCGTACCTTCGGTTGAAGTCAATCCCTTCTGGTTGGTGGTAGGGATGACTTCAACCTGGGGCCTGCATAGCTTCAAAAATTTAACGTCCATAGTCCTGTTCAACAACGGTGCCACGAGCTATCCGGTGTTTTCATTCCAGGTGAGTGCTAAGGAGAGACGATTCATTTCCATGGAACTGGCCGGGATCGCAGCGATCCACGTGTCCATTATTGGCTTCATTGGCCTGCGTCCGGAACCCCTCCTTCTAGGTTACTTCCTCCCCATCTGGATCGGCTACAGCATTGTAATTGCCTACATCTACACAAATCACATGGCCTGCCGGATGACCGACTTAAACGACCCATTGATCAATAGTATCTCACTGAAAGTACCAAGAATTCTCGATACGCTCCACTTTAACTTCTCTCATCATACCGAACATCATATCTTTCCAGGCATGAACTCAGACTATTATCCCGAAGTCCAGAAAATACTTCTTGAACTCTATCCCGAGAGATTTAACTTGCTGGATGCCCGACAAGCCTGGAGACTATTGATGCAGACACCCAGATATTATCTGAATGCGAATACCTTCACCAGTAGCTGCGGAGGAGTCATCGAAACCTGCCCACTGAGTGCTCAGGCACGCCCACACACATGACGAACCGTCACGACCTTCAGGTCAGCACGCCCTGGTGATAGGCGGTGTTCTGGATGTAGAAGGTGGCCACGGGCACCGCCACCAGAGAGGCCAGGCCGCAGGTGAAGATCGTCACCACCAGCACCAGCAGCCAGGCGATCAGCTCGATGCCAGCGAAGGTGCGGCCCTCCGGTGAGCCGTACACGGCCTGGAACGAGGAGGAGAAGGCCTCAAGGATGGGGCTGTCACTGAGAAACACCTTGTTGACATAGACCGGCATCACCAGGGTGACGGCGATGCCGGGCAGAATGCAGAGCACAAAGCCGATCGCAGCGACGACCGTGAACAGCGCCCCAGCCAGGAGATAGCGGACGGGCCGGTGCATCAGGACCCGCAGGGCGGCTTCGGTGCCGATGATTTCCCCAGTGGCGTAATGCATCGCCGGAACAGCCACGAACAGCACCCCCACCAGATTGGAGAGGACCGTGAAGGGCAACTGCACCAGATTGCCCAGGACTGCCGCCAGACCGGACGCGGCATCGCCGCCTGCGCCACTGCCGGACAGGCCGACGCCAAGGGCGGTGAGCGCCAAGGAGGCGAGGACGCCGACGACGGTGAGGACGATCGTGGCCACCCAGATCAGCAGGATGGTGGGGATGTGGGCCAGGAAGGCGGCCCAGGCCTTGGAGATGGTGGGCGGCTCGTAGGCGATCGCTGCGGCCAAGGGACTCGGTCCGTACTGCGCGGAACCTAGGGACGTTCAGGGATGCCAGCAACGGGTCCGGGAGGCCGGCGGCGGCAGAGGGGCGCCAGCATGGACGCAATGGCGTGACGGCGACGCCCTGCAGGTGCGATGCCCCCTTCCGACCCACCGGCCAAGAACCTCACAACCACACCGGCGGACTGGCTGCTGCTCTGCCGCACGGTGCGCTTCGGCGACACCGATGCCGCCGGGGTGATGCACTTCCACCAACTGCTGCGCTGGTGCCATGTGGCCTACGAGGAAAGTCTGGAACGGTTCGGCGTGGCTCCCGGCGCCCTCTTCCCCGGGCCGGGCCGGAGCCCGGTCGTGGCGCTGCCGATCGTGCACGTCAGCGCCGACTACCACAGGCCCCTCAGCTGCGGGGATCCCCTGGCCATTGAGCTGCGACCCCTGGAGCTCGATGGCGGCAGCTTCGAGATTCGCTACCGCTTCCTGCACGGCGGGAAGGAGGCGGCCACCGGCCTGACCCGGCACGTGGCCATTGAGTCAGCCACCCGGCAGCGGACGGCCCTGCCGGGCAGCCTTGTGCTCTGGCTGGAGGCCAGCCGACCGGACGCCTAGCGGCGGTTCAGCAGGGCCCACACCACAGCGACCAGTTGCAGGGGCAGCAGCGCCCCCATCAGGGCGACGGGGTGCAGACCATCGTGCGCTGTGGCCCCCAGGGCCATGAAACTGAGCAGTCCACCCCCCACCAGCAGGGCGAGGCCCAGACGTGGCAGCCGCCACCCGGCCTGGTGGGGCGCGCGCATCAGAACCACTCCCGGGTGGCGTCGATGTACTGGGCCTGGAATTCCTCCGGCGACTTGGTGAGGTAGATGACGCCTTCGATCACCCCGATGATCCCCATCACCGACGCTCCGAAACCACAGGTGAGCACCGTGACCAGCAGCATGATCAGCCCAGCTTTGTTGTACCCGAGCACAAATTTATGGATGCCCAGCGATCCCAGGAAGATGGCCAGCAGCCCTGCCGCCAGCTTCTTATTGCTGGTCTCGACCTGTTGACTGTCTGTCATCGGTGCGGGTGCCATTCAGAAGGCTTCTAGCGAGTCCAGCCAGCTCTGCCAACGTCCCCGCTCCCATTTGCCCGCAGCGTTGTACGCCAGCGAGGGGCAGAGGTGCCAGTGCCGGGGCCGCTCGGCGGGGGGCCAGGCCGCCGTGATGGCCTGCAGCACCCCCAGCAGTTCCTCGCCCTCGTCCTCCTGCTTCGGACGCACAAGGACGACGAGGTGCTCCCCCCATTCCGGGTCGGGCCGGGCCAGCAGCAGCAGCGCGTCGAGGCCCGCCCCCGCGAGCTCCGCCTGCACCTGCAGCCGTTCCTCCAACCGCTCCGGAAAGACCGTCTCGCCGCCACTGTGCAGGGCCCCATCCAGGCGACCCAGCAGCTCCACCCCCTCGGCGCCGAGCCGCCCGGCATCGCCGCTGCGCCACCAATCGCCCGGCTGCAGCGGCAGGGGCAGCAGCCGCCCCGCCACCAGCCGGCCAGGGCTGAGGCGGCCGCAGCGCACCTCCACGGCCCCGGTGTCGCCATCAAGGCGCAGGGCCACGTCGTTCAGAGGCTCACCACAGCCCTCGGCCCCGGCCAGAAACCGCTGCGGCGGCAGGGCACACACCATCGCGGCGGTTTCGGTGGCTCCGTAGCAGGGGGCCAGGGGCAGGCGGGCGCGGCGGGCGGCGGCAGCCAGCGGAGCCGGCAGGCCCGCCCCCCCGACCCAGATCACGGCGCAGGCCGCCAGCCACTCGGTGGCCTCAGGGCTGGCCATCAACCGGGCCAGCTGGGTGGGCACCAGCGAGAGCAGGACCGGGCGATCCCGGGGCAGGGGGCAGAGCTGGGGCAAGTCCTGCGGCCGGCGCATCAGCGACGGGGCCAGCCAGTGCAGCGTCCCCCCCCAATGGCGGGCCCGCACCAGGGGCAGCAGGCCGCTGACGTGGTGCAGCGGCAAGGGGTCGAGGTGCAGACAGGCGGCCGGCTCCAGACCCAGGGACACCAGCCAGGCGGCGGTGGCCTCGGCGGAAGCCTGCAGATGGGCCAGGGGCTGCAGGCACCAGTGAGGCCCACCGGCGCTGCCGCCGCTGCCCACCACCACGGCGGCCCCGAACCGGACCAGCGCCGCCATCTCCCCCGTGGCCCCGCCGAGGGCCTGGGCCAGATCCCCCTGCTGGCCGGGACCGGCCAGGGCCACCAGCCGCTGCCGTCCCCAGGCCTCTTCCAGGCAGGCCGCCGCCTCCGCGGGGTCGGCCCGGGCGGTGTCGAGCAGCAGGGGCGCCCCGGAGGGATCGGCCACGCAGGGTCTCCGCGGAGCGCCACGGGCAGGCGGCGCCAGGGGCACGGTAGGGCTGGCGAGGGCCGCTGCGGGTCCGCCGGCAAAGGCTCAGGCCGCCGCCGCCCAGACCCGTTCCGGGTCCCGGTCGAACAGGGGGCCTGCGGGCGACCAGTCCGGGGCCAGGCCGGGGGCCACCGGCGTTGGGCCCCGCCATTGGAGGGCGGCCAGGTGGGCCGGCCAGCGGGCGCCGATGCCGGTTTCGAAGCCGGTGCTGAGCATCAGCCGGGGTGCGCCCCGGCGCAGCTGGGTCAGCAGGGGCCGGGGATCGCCGTCCTGGGAGGGGCGTCGCACCTGCCAGCCGCCCCAGCGATGCCGCAGCTGGGGCCAGAGCCGCAGGGATTCATCCAGGGCCACCGGAATCCGCAGGGCCAGCGCCTCGAGGCCCCCCTGGTCGTCGGCGCCCAGGGGCTGCTCCAGCCATTGCAGTCGCGGTTCCCGCTCCAGACGATCGGCCCAGGCAGCGGCGGTGGCCCGATCCCAGCCGCCGTTGGCATCGAGCCGCAGGCGGCCTTCTGCGGGCAGCCGCTGGAGCAGGTGCTCCAGCCACTGGCGCTCCAGCCCATCGGGCGCCGCCGCCACCTTCCACTTCAGGGTGGGCGGCGGCGCAGCCGCTGGGCCGGCGAGCCGTTGTTCCAGGGCCGCGAGCATGGCCTCACCGGCGGGCAGCAACCAGGCCGGCGGCGGAGCAGCGAGCCAGCCGCCATCGGGCCCCAGTCCCACCGCCCGATCGCCCACGGTTCCGTCGGCCTCTGCCAGGGCGGCCCCCAGGGCGAAAGCCAGGCTGGGCGGCAGGGCCGGCAGCCTCCGTTCCAGATCGTTGCGCTCCACACCCTGGCCAAGGGCCGCCAGGGCCGCGGCCACGACCGGCATCTCACGGGACTCCAGCGGGGCCGCCTCCCCCCAGCCGACGCCACCGTCCGGGCCCTGCAGCCGCAGCAGCCAGCCCCGTTTGGTCTCCAGCCTGCCGCTTGAGGTTTGCAGCGGCCTGGGCAGCCGGAAGGAGAAGGGCCTGATCTCCAGCCGCAGAAACCCCTCCCCCTCGGGCCTCCCCCCAGCCTCAGGGGCGCTCACCGGCCCGCCAGGGCCGTCAGCCAGGGGCCGAGGGCAAGGCCACAGGCGAGGCCCAGGCCGTTGAGGGCCTGGAAGCGCAGGGCCAGGAACTTGCTGCCGACGAGGCGCTCGGGCCGGTGGTGGTGGTCGCCCAGGAACTGGATCAGGGCGCGGGCCGGCGGCAGGCCGATGGCCCCCAGCAGGGCCGTGATCGGCCACCAGCCCAGCAGGACGGGAGCCCACTGCAGCGCCAGGGCGGAGGCCACGAACCAGGGCACCAGGGCCGCGGCCCGCTGGGTGCCGAGGCGCACCACCGGCGAGCGCTTGCCGTGGGCCGCGTCCTCCTCCACCTGGTGGAAATGGGAGCAGAACAGCACCAGGCTGGTGGCCACCGCCGGACCGCTGCCCAGAACGAGCGCCGCCCCCCAGGGCACACCGCCGCCGCCCTCCCCGGCCGGTGCCAGGGCCAGCAGGGCGGCGGCCGTGGCACAGGGGCCGAAGGCCAGCCAGCAGAGGGGTTCCCCCAGGCCGCGGTAGCCGAGACGGAACGGCGGCCCCTGGTAGAGGTAACCCAGGCCGCAGCAGAGCAGCACCAGCAACAGCACCACGGCGCTGCTGCGCAGCGCCACCAGGGCCATCAGGGCCAGCCCGAGCAGCAGGCAGCCGTTGGCCAGCCCGAGCACCCGGTCGCGCCGGCCGGTGAGGTTGACCACCGAATGGGGCTTGCCGTGGGTGTCCACGCCGGTGTCGGCATCGAAGACGTCGTTGGCGAGGTTCTCCCAGGCCAGCAGCAGCACCGCCGCCAGCAGGAACAGCAGCAGTTGATCGAACCGCAGGCCCAGCCCCTGGCCGAGCCGCCAGCCGGCCGCCAGCAGCACCGGCATCACCGCCACGGCGTACATGGGCCATTTCACAGCGGCGCGCCAGAGGCGGCCGCGATCGGCGGCGGCGGCACCCCCCGCGGCGTAACGGCTTGCGACGACCTGTGGCTCAGACATGGGGGCCGCGGGTGTTGGGCGGGGAAAGGCCCATACATTTGAGCAGCCTTCCGCCCCGGACCCGCGGCCCCTTGGTGCAGGCCCCTGCCAGCTTCTCCGCGCTGCTCTCGGCAGCCACCGCCGCCGGCCGGCGTCTGGAAGAGGAGGGAGTGCTCAGCCTGGCCCTGCCGACGACAGTCCTCGACCCCCTCGTGGCCCTGAACCACCTGGGTGGCAACCACGATTTCCGCTTCCTCTGGGACGGCGCCCCGGGACTCAGCATCGCCGCCGCCGGGGTCTGCAACGGCCTGGAGCTGAGTGGTCCGCGCCGCTTCGAGCTGGCCCAGCGCTTCAGCAGCCTGAGCCTAAACCGCCTGGCCCGGGAAGCGGGCCCCTGCCCCGCCCTGGCCCGGCCACGGGTGCTGCTGGCCTTCGCCTTCTTCGAGAGCCCCTTGCACCCCGGCACCGGCGCGGCGGGGGTGCAGGCTGTCCTGCCCAGCTGGCAGCTGAGCCGCCAGGGCCGCCACTGCTGGCTGCGGCTGCAGCGCGCCCTCGGTGGCGGCATCACGGCCCGCAGCGTGGCCGAGGAGCTCTGGGACACCCGCCAACGGCTCGAGGCCCTGGCCTGTCCTGGGCACCCAGGAGCCGGCCAGGACGCACCGGTGGGCATCGCCCACGGCTCCAACTGGCAGGCGGGTTACCGCTCCGCCCTGGATCGGGCGCTGGAGCTGGTGGAGCGCGGCGAGCTGCAGAAGCTGGTGCTGGCCGTGCGTCAGCAGTTGGTGCTGGATGGTCCGCTCGATCCTCTCAGCCTGCTGTCCCACCTGCGCCGCAGCCAGCCCGGCAGCTGCCGCTTCCTCTGGCAGCAGTCGGAGCGGGAAGCCCTGGTGGGGGCCTCACCGGAACGGCTGCTCACCCTGCGGCAGGGGCAGCTGCGCAGCGATGCCCTGGCCGGCACGGCCCCCCTGGGGGAGCCCGCCGACGACCTGCTGCGGTCGCGCAAGGACCGCCACGAGCATGAGCTGGTGGTGGAAACGATCACGTCCGTGCTGCAGAAGGCGGGCCTTGAACCGCGCCGGCCACGGCGGCCACGGCTGGCCCGCCACGGCTCCCTGGTGCATCTGCACACCCCGATCACCGCCTCCCTGCGGGGCCAGGCCCCACTGACCCTGGCCGAAGCCCTCCACCCCACCCCCGCGGTGGCGGGCTTGCCCCGGCGCGAAGCCATGGCCTGGCTGCGCAGTCTCGAGCCCTTCGAGCGGGGGCACTACGCCGCGCCGATCGGCTGGATCGACACCGAAGGCGATACGGACCTGCGGGTGGCCATCCGCAGCGGCACCCTGCGGGGCCGGCAGCTGGAACTCACCGCCGGAGCGGGGCTGGTGCGCGGATCCCACCCCGATCGGGAGCTGCAGGAGGTGGCCCTCAAGCTGGGGGTGCTGCAGCAGCAGCTGAACCTGCCGGCGGCCGCCGGCTTCAGCTGACCAGCAGCCGCCCGATGACCAGATCGGCCAGGGGACGGCGCCCCAGCCACTCCACCTCACGCACCCCGGTGGGACTGGTGACGTTGATCTCACTGAGCCGTCCGTCGATCACGTCGATGCCGACGAAGAAGAGCCCCTCGGCCCGCAGCACCGGCGCCAGCTCAGCGCAGACACGTTGCTCGGTGTCGCTCAGATCGGCGGCGACGGGGGCACCGCCCAAGGCCAGGTTGCTGCGGAACTCGCCCGCCTTGGGCAACCGGTTCACGGCGCCGAGGGGCTCCCCGTCCACCAGCAGGATCCGCTTGTCACCGGCGCTGACCCCTGGCAGAAAAGCCTGGACCATCACGGGCAGCGTTTCCTGCAGGGTGACCAGTTCCAGCAGCGCCTTCAGGCCGGGAGCCGCCGCCGTGGCCCGCACCACCCCCTGGCCGGCCCGCCCCGCCAGGGGCTTGAGCACCACCTCCTCGTGACCAGAGGCGAAGGCGGCCAGCTGCTCCACCCGGGCACTCACCATCGAGGGCGCCATCAGATGACTGAAACGCAGGGCGCCCAGTTTCTCGTTCCAGGCCCTCAGGGCCGCTGGGCGGTTCAGGATCCGCACCCCTGAGGCTTCGGCCATCTCCAGCAACTGGGTGGCGTAGAGGTAGGCCTCATCGACGGGCGGATCCTTGCGCATCCAGATCCAGCGGAAGTGATCCAGGGGCAGTTCGCGGGGCTCACCGGCCTCGACCCAGGGGTCCGGCACGGTCCACCCGTCCGGCGTGGGGGCCATCTCCGCCAGTTGCAGCGGCTGGGCCCAGGCCCTGGGCCGGTGGCGGCCATCGCCATCCCCGACGGTGGAGAGATCCGCCTGGGTGCAGACCCAGACAGCCAGACCGGCCCGCTGGGCCGCCTGCATCAGGGCCACACTGGAATCCTTGGCTGGCCGCAGTCGTGTGATCGGATCGACCACAAACAGCTGGGCCTCCCGATCGCGGGTCACGCGGCCAGGCGCAGCAGGGCGGCCAGCTCGCCGGCAGTGTTCAGTTTCTGAAGTTCGACGTAGCCGCCGATGGTGATGCCGTCGATGAAGATCTGGGGAGCGCTGGTGCGACCTCCCGAACGCTTCATCATCACTTCCTTGTTGATCTCGTCGTCGTCGATGATGAATTCGTTGTAGCTGACCCCGAGCCTGTCCAGCAGCCCCTTGGCCAGGATGCAATCGGAGGAGAAGCGGTAGGTGTAAATCTCGACCTTGGCAGGCGGCTTCACCTCAAAGGCGTCCTGCCCGGACTCCATTGGAGGGACACCTGGAATCTGCATCCGGCTTCTGCTGGGTCAATTTCGCGTAGCTTAGTGGGGCCCGCCAGGCCCCCCTGATACGGTCGTGGCACAAGATCTGTTGGCTGCGGTGCTCGACCTCACCGATTTCAAGCGCGACCTCTCCGAGCTCACCGACCGCCTGGGCCATGCCCAGGACTGTCTTTGACGTACCGGCCCTGAAGGCGCGTCAGCGGGACCTCGAACAACTGGCCTCCCAGCCCGGCTTCTGGGACGACCAGTCACTGGCGCAGCAGAAGATGCGCCAACTGGATGACGTCAAGGCCCAGCTGGAGCAACTCTCCGCCTGGCGGGCGATCGTGACGGATGGCCAGGCCACGCTGGAGCTGTACGACCTTGAACCCGATGAAGAACTGCTGGCGGAGTCCAACACCTCGCTGCAGTCGCTGCGGGTCGATCTCGACCGCTGGGAACTGGAGCGCCTGCTCAACGGCCCCTACGACAAGGAGGGCGCCGTGATCTCGATCAATGCCGGCGCCGGCGGCACCGACGCCCAGGACTGGGCCCTGATGCTGATGCGGATGTACACCCGCTGGGCCGAGGACCACGGCATGAAGGTGAGCGTGGACGAACTCTCCGAAGGGGAGGAAGCGGGCATCAAGAGCTGCACGATCGAGATCGACGGCCGCTACGCCTACGGCTATCTGCGCAACGAGAAGGGCACCCACCGCCTGGTGCGGATCTCACCGTTCAACGCCAACGACAAACGCCAGACCAGCTTCGCCGGGGTGGAGGTGATGCCCATGCTTGACGAGGACGTCAAGCTCGACATCCCCGACAAGGACCTGGAGGTCACCACCTCCCGCTCCGGTGGCGCCGGCGGCCAGAACGTCAACAAGGTGGAGACGGCCGTGCGCATCCTGCACATCCCCACCGGCCTGGCGGTGCGCTGCACCCAGGAGCGCTCCCAGCTTCAGAACAAGGAGAAGGCCATGGCGCTGCTGATGGCCAAGCTGATGGTGATCGCCCAGGAGCAGCGGGCCTCAGAGATCGCCGACATCCGCGGCGACATCGTGGAAGCCGCCTGGGGCAACCAGATCCGCAATTATGTGTTCCACCCCTACCAGATGGTGAAAGACCTGCGCACCGCCGTGGAAACCACCGACGTGCAGGGGGTGATGAACGGCGATCTGGATCCCTTCATCCAGTCCCTGCTTCGCCAGGGTGTGGAGATCGCCGCCGACACGGCCGCCTGATCCCCCAACGCCACCCCATGCCCGAACCCGCCAGGTCCAACGCCACTGCCCCCGGCCAGGAGACTCCCAGCTTCGTGAAGCTGGCCATGCGCAACATGGTGCGCAAGGGGCGCCAGAGCCTGTTCCACTTCGGCCTCACCGCCGTGGGGCTGTGCGGTTTCCTGGTGCTGATCGCCTGGCTGGGGCGGCCCCACCTGCCCGGATGAGCGCCCCGATGTCAGCCCCATCGGCAGGGTCGGCGCCGGACATCGATCTGGCCTTCAGCCTGGAGCCGGGGGCCGTCAGCGGGGCCGCCACCGGGGCTGAAACTTACAGCGCCCTGGTGGATCCCGCCTTGGCCGAAACCCTCTGGAGCGCCCATCTCACCGGATGGCTCGCCCAACTGGGCCCGGAGCTGCCGGCCCACCTGCGAGCACCCGGCTACAGCCTGGGGCTGCAACTCTGCGATGACGAGACCATGGCGGACCTCAACAAGACCTGGCGCCACCGCAGCGGCCCCACCGACGTGCTGGCCTTCGCGGCCCAGGAGGAGGCGCCGCCGTTTCCGGAGGGGGGCGGCGAGACCTGGCTGGAGCTGGGCGACATCGTCATCTCCCTCGACACCGCCCAGCGGCAGGCCCGCGACGCTGGCCACAGCCTTGCGGAGGAACTCCTGTTTCTGGCCAGCCACGGGCTCCTGCACCTCCTGGGCTGGGATCATCCCGATGGGGCCAGCCTGGCCGCGATGCTGGAGCGGCAGACGGCCCTGCTAGTGGCGTCGCCGTCCTGACAGAGGCTGTTCGCTGCGGCCATCGGCGGTAGGGTGCCGCTTGTCCCTCCAACGGCGGTGCGATGCCGATGCTCGTTCCCGAGGAACATCCGCCCCTGCGCGACGTGACAAGTGACGTCCAGCGGCGCGGCAGGCGCCTGCGGGTGGGGGCGTGGAAAGTGGCCGGCGATCTGCCGGCGAGCTTCCGTTATGCCGCCCAGGGCCTGGCCTATGGCTTCGCCAGCCAGCGCAACTTCCGGATCCATGTGTTCACCGGCATCCTGGTGTTCGGCATGGGGCTGTGGCTGCGGCTGGCCGCCGACCGCCTGGCCGTGCTGGTGCTGACGGTGGCGGCGGTGCTGGTGCTGGAGCTGCTCAACACCGCCACCGAAGCGGTGGTGGATCTGGCCATCGGTCGCCAGTTCCACCCCCTGGCCCGCATCGCCAAGGACTGTGCCGCCGCCGCCGTGCTGGTCGCCGCCCTCTCGTCACTGCTGATCGCCCTGCTGCTGCTCGTGCCCCCCCTGCTGATCCGCCTCGGCGTCTAGACCCTCCCCCATGCTCCTGGTCCTCGACAACTACGACAGCTTCACCTTCAACCTGGTGCAGTACCTGGGTGAACTGGCCGCCGATCACCCCCTGGCCGCCGAGGTGCGGGTGGAGCGCAATGATGCCGTCAGCCTGGAGCAGATCCGGGCGCTGGAGCCGGCGGCGATTCTCATCTCCCCTGGCCCTGGCGATCCGGACCAGGCCGGGGTCTGCCTGGAGGTGCTGCGGGAACTGGGTCCCACGGTGCCGGTGCTGGGGGTTTGCCTGGGCCACCAGTGCCTGGCCCAGGTGTTCGGGGGCCGGGTGGTGCGGGCCGGCGAGCTGATGCACGGCAAGACCTCGCCGGTGCACCACGGGGGGGCGGGGGTGTTCGAAGGCCTGCCAGAACCGCTCACAGCCACCCGCTACCACAGCCTGATCGCCGAGCGCGACAGTCTGCCCGACTGCCTGGAGATCACCGCCTGGCTGGAAGACGGCACGATCATGGGGTTGCAGCACCGGCAGCACCGCCATCTGCAGGGGGTGCAGTTCCACCCGGAGAGCGTGCTCACCCAGGCCGGCCACCAACTGCTGGCCAATTTCCTGCGCCAGGCCGCCCACTCTGCCTGATCCAGGCGCCCCACTGAGCCCACGCCGGGGTGAAACGGAGCCGGCGCTGCTAGTTTCGCGCCACATGACGGGCCCGGTGGGGCCAGATTCGACTCCATGGTTGTCCCCACCTGCAGGTCCGCAGCGCCGCTGCGCAGGACCATCACCACCGGTCTGCGCCTCGGAATCGGTGTGGCCCTGGGGGCCGGACTCTCCCTGCCGGTGCCGGCGATGGCCCAGAAGGGTGGGGGCGTCACGATCACCAACCTCGGCCACAGCGCCCTGATGATCCAGGGGGGCGGCGCCCGGGTGCTGCTCAACCCCTTCCAGGCGGTGGGTTGCGCCGCCGGCCTCAGCGAGCCGAGGGCCGGCGCCGATGTGATTCTGGCCAGCAGCCTCCTGAAGGATGAGGGCGCCCCGGTGGCCAGCGGCAAGTTCCTGGTGAAACCGGGCTCCTACAGGCTGGCCGGGCTTCAGATTGAAGGCATCGCCGTCCCCCACGACCGGGTGGGAGGCCGCCGTTTCGGCAACGCCACCCTCTGGCGCTGGCGCCAGGGCGGCCTCGACTTCGCCCACCTCGGCGGCACCGCCGGCAGCCTCAGCCCCGCCGACAAGGTGCTGCTGGGCCGGCCGGACGTGCTGATCATCGGCGTGGGCGGCGGCGGCAAGGTCTACACGGGCCAGGAGGCGGCCGAAGTGGCCAGGGAACTGCAGGCCCGCCGGGTGATTCCGGTGCAGTACAACAGCGGCAAGCCTCCCGCCGGCTGCGACCAGGGATCGGTGGAGCCGTTCGTGAAGGCGATGGCGGGCGCCACGGTGCGCCGCAGTGGCGGCACGATCAGCCTGGTGCCGCCATTGGGGGACGGCATGGTGGTCGAGGTGTTGCGCTGAGGCGTCAGGTCAGCCCATCGACCCGGCGGTAGGCCTGCCAGAAGCGGCCCATCTGTTCAGTGCTTCCGAGGCTGACCCGCAGGGAGCCATCGATCAGCGGCTTGCCGGCCATGGAGCGCACCAGGATGCCGGCCTGGCGCAGATCGGCCTCCACGTCCGCCGCGGGGCGACGGGGCCAGAGCAACAGATAGTTGCCGCCAGCGGCGTGATGGCGCACCCCCGCCTGGCGCAGCTGCATGAGGAGCCAGTCGCGGGCGCGCAGCACCTCGGCCACGTAGGCGTCCACATAGGCCTGATCGGCCAAGGCGGCCTGGGCCGCCGTCACCGCGAAGCTGTTGATGTCATACGGACCGCAGACCCGACTCACCCGCTCCACCAGCGCCGGCGCGCCGATGGCGAAGCCGATGCGCAGGCCCGCCAGGCCGGCCGTCTTGGCCAGGGAGCGCAACACGAGCAGGTTGGGCGCCGCGGCGAAGGGGTCGGCGTTCGCCCCCCCCGCCAGCAGCGGCGGCAGCACGCTGTCGCCGGTGAAGGCCTCATAGAGCTCATCGACCACCACCAGGGTGCCCGGCGCCGCCGCCGCCAGCTCCAGAATCCGCTGCGGCGCCAGCCGGGTGCCGGTGGGGTTGTTGGGGTTGCAGATCAGCAGGAGCCGCGGGGCGCCCGTCGCCGATCCAGGCGGACCCAGGGCCGCCCGGATCTCTTCGAACGGAAAGTCGAAATCGGGCAGGCGGTAGGGGATGGCCTCGATCGCCATGCCCTGCATGCGGGCGCAGGGGGTGTAATAGCCGAAGGTGGGGCTGGTGGTGAGCAGGCGGTCGCCGGGCGCCCCGAAGGCATGGAAGATGGCATGGATGGCCCCATCCACACCGTTGAACAGCCCGATGTGGGCGGGGGTGAGCGCCGATCCGCCGGGGGAGACGCCGGCTTCGGCACCGAGGGAGCCCACCACCGCCTCCCGCAGGCCGTCGTATTCGGGATAGATGGCGTAGTGATCGGCAGGAATGGCGCGGATCGCCTCCACCACCATGGGGCTGGGTCCCACGGTGTTTTCGTTGAAGTCGAGCCGCAGCAGGCCGCGTCTTCCCTCCAGGGGAGCGCTGTAGGCCACCAGGCTTTCCACCTCCGGGCGGGCCCGTGGCGCACTCCCCCCCGCCGATGCCGTGACGTGCGCCTGGGCGGGGAATCGATCGAGGGCCATGGTGTGGCGGCGGCCTTCCTGCAGAGGTGCCCAAGTTAGAGGGGCCGTCGGCCGCGACATACGCCCGCCAGGCCGGCGGGTCCGATTCGCGCCGATGTGACTGGATCCTTCCAAGGCGGAATCAAGGACAACGCAACCACGCCAGGGCCGTTGGCGCTGGAAGCATCCTTGGGGACCTGGATTCGCTCGACAGCGCAAGGGATGCAGCCAGTTTGTGATGACCAGATGCAACCGGATCATGCTTCTCCCCTGGCTTTTCGAGTACTGGACTTGCGCCAGGCCTGAGCCATCTGTCGAGAAAGGACAGTCAGCAAACCGCCCGACCTTCTTTTGGCACAACCAGGCGAGCAGTCGAAGAGCAGCTGAATAAGTTGCCAGCGCTTCCCCCTATGCCATGCAGATCTTCAGTTCATGGTCTGAGCGTCAGGCACAGCTCATCCGTTGGCTGCTGTTATCCAGCTGGATCTTTCTGATCGTCAGCCTGTTTGCAGGCATCGATCTTTATCCCTTTGAAGTGCATCGTTGTGGCGGCAATCCTGACTGCCATTCCCTCGAAAGCAATCAGATTTTCTGGGGCATGGTGGTGCCCGGCTCCCTGTTCATCCTGGTGGTGTGCAGCCATGAGCTCTGGCGCCGGATCTGTCCGCTCGCCCTGGTGTCCCAGCTGTTCAGGATTCTGGGGCTGCAGCGCACCGTGAAAGGACTGGGAGGGCGGCGCGAAGTGGCAAAGGTGGATCCGGGGTCGTGGCTGGGGCGGCATCACCTGGAGCTGCAGTGGAGCCTGCTGATCGCCGGACTCTGCCTGCGGCTGCTGGTGGTGAACAGCAACACCCTCGGGCTGGGTCTCCTGCTGCTAGTCACCGCGGTCGCTGCCCTGGTGGTGGGCTGGGCCTATGGGGGCAAGGCCTGGTGCCAGTACGTCTGCCCCATGGCCCCCGTGCAGACGATCATCACCGGACCGCGCAGCTTCTTCGGCAGTCCGGCCCACATTGAGACCACCTCCAGGGTGACCCAGTCGATGTGCCGCACCGTGACGGACACCGGCCAGGTCCAGAGTGCCTGTGTGGCCTGCCAGTCGCCCTGCATCGACATCGATTCGGAGCGGGCCTACTGGTCGACGCTCAAGGGCAAGCGCGGACTGAACTGGGCCTGGGGGTCCTATCCCGGCCTGGTGCTCGCCTTCTTCCTGATCATCAAGCTGGAATCCCGCGGCGGGCTCGACTACCTGCGCAGCGGCATGTGGGCCTACGACAACGAAGTGACTGAGTACGACTGGAGCCCTCTGGTGACGGCTCCATGGATCCCTGCTGTGCCCCGCCTCGTGGCGATTCCGGTCCTGCTGGTGCTGGCGGCCTGGATCTCGGTGGCGCTGCAGCGGTGGGTGCAGCAGCTGCAGCAGCGGCAACTGACACCGGAATTCGGGGAGCGGGCCCAGGAGATGGCCATCAACCGCACACGGCTGCTGGCCTCCTTTCTGGCGGTGAATTGCTTCTTCTGGTTCGCCGACCCCACCATCGGTCTGATGGGACCGACGGGCGGGCAGCTGATCCGCTCCCTCGTTCTGATCGTGAGTGGCATGGGGCTGCACAGAGGCTGGACTTGCGACCGGGCCACCTATGTCCGGGAAAGCACCAGTGCAAGCCTGCGCAGACAGCTGAAGCAGCTGATTCCCGACCTCTCGCGCTATTTGGACGGCCGTGAGATCGGTGAGCTCAGTGCCTCAGAAGTGTTCACCTTGGCCAAGGTACTGCCGGCCCAGATCAGTGCAGCAAAGAGAACAATTTACAAGGGGGTGATGGCGGACCTGTTCGGGTCGGGTCGCTTGGAGCAAGCCACCGCCCTGGTGCAACTGGAGGAACTGCGCCAATCCCTGAAGCTGGGCGACGACGACCACTGGGCCTCGATCCAGGAGCTGGCGATCCAGGATCCACGGATCCTCGAACTGACTGGCCAGCAGAGGGAAATCCGCAGCCTGCGCCAGGAAGCCGCCCGGGAGGCCATGCTCGAGCTACTGCGGTTGACGCGAACGGACGATCTCCAGGAACTCCTGGCGGACCCCCATTTCAATGGCAACTTCGGCAGGATCCGCAGGGACTTCCTGCTGGATCAGGCCAGCTGGCAGGAGCTGGTCGACAGCTTCGGTCCCTGCTCCGATCGCTCGCCGCTGGGGGGGATCCGAGGCCCCTCTGCAGGCACCGGGCCCAGGCCGCCCATCGCCACCGGCGAGCAGGCGGCCTGAGTCTGCCGGCAGGATTATCTTGAAGAGGACTGATCTGGCGATCTGGTGGCGAGTACGGAGCTGGCGCTGCGGGCCCTGGAGCGTGGTGACCTGCGGTTCATCCACGACCAGGTGAATAACAGAAACGTGATGGCCTACTGGTTCGAAGAACCCTATGAGTCATTCGACGAACTCGAAGAGCTGTACAGCCGCCATATTCACGACAATGCCGAACGTCGCTTTGTGGTGGAAAACAAGGAAAAAGAACTGATCGGCCTGGTGGAGTTGATCGAGATCGATTACGTCCATCGCCGGGCCGAATTCCAGATCATCATTGCGCCGCAGCACCAAGGCAAGGGTTACGCCCGCTTCTGCATCAACAAGGCGCTGGATTACTCCTTCTCAATCCTGAATCTGCACAAGATCTACCTGAGTGTGGCGGTTGAGAACGAGAAGGCGCTGCACCTGTATCAGCAATGCGGCTTTGCTGAAGAAGGCCATCTGATTGGCGAGTTCTTCATCGAAGGGAAGTATCGCGATGTCAAACGCATGTACATCCTGCAGGAGGACTATCTCGCCGGAACCTCCTAGCCATCGCCCCTCACATCCGCTCCAGGGTGGGGATGCCGAGCAGGCCCAGGCCGAGCTTGAGAGTATCGGCGGTGAGGCGGCAGAGGGCGAGGCGGGAGCCCCGGGCCGGCTCATCGGCCTTCAGCACCGGCACCTGGTCGTAGAAGCGGTTGAACACCTGGGAGAGCTCGAAAAGATACGTGCAAAGACGGTTGGGCAGCAGTTCCTCCTCCACCTCGGCGATCACCGCATCGAATTGCAGCAATTGGCGCACCAGAGCCCATTCCTGGGGCTCGTCGAACACCAGGGGCACGGGGAAGGCGGCGCCGGCGGCATCGGCACCGCCCCGGCGAGCAATCCCGGCGATCCGCACCACCGCATAGAGCAGATAGGGGGCGGTGTTGCCGCTGAGGGCCAACATGCGATCGAAACTGAACTGGTAGTTGGTGATCCGATTGGTGGACAGATCGGCGTACTTCACCGCCGCCAGACCCACGGTGATGGCGACTTCTGCGATGAAGGCCTCGTCCTCCTGCCTCTCCTCCTCCGCCAGGCGGCGGCGCAGATCGGCCTCGCAGCGCTCCACCGCCCCATCCAGGAGCTCCTTGAGCCGCACCGTTTCGCCGGAACGGGTTTTGAGCTTCTTGCCGTCCTCCCCCTGCACCAGCCCGAAAGGAACATGCTCCAGGCGGCCATCGACGGGGATCCAGCCGGCGCGGCGGGCCACCTGGAACACCCCGGCGAAATGGCTGGCCTGGCCGGCGTCGGTCACGTAGATCACCCGCCGAGCCCCATCGCCTGCGGGGGGCACCGCAAAGCGGTAGCGGATGGCGGCCAGGTCGGTGGTGGCGTAGTTGAAGCCACCGTCGCTCTTGCGCACGATCACCGGCGGTGCCTGGCTTGCTGTGCCGTCCTCCTCCCCCACGAGGAACACACACTGGGCACCGCCATCGCTCACCAGCAGGCCTGCGGTGGCCAGGTCGGCCACCACCGTCTCGAGATAGGGGTTGTAAAAGGATTCGCCGCGCTCCTCGAGGCGGATGTCGAGCGCGTCGTAGATCAGCTGGAACTCTCGGCGCGACTGATTGCACAGCAGCTGCCAGGCACGGCGCGACACCGGATCACCTCTCTGCAGCTTGACCACCTCCTCACGGGACTGGGTCTGGAAGGCTTCGTCGCTGTCGAAGCGCGCCTTGGCCTGGCGGTAGAAGGCCACCAGATCGCCCAGATCCACCGCATCGGCGGTGATGAGCGCCTCGGGGGCCACCTGCTTGAGGTGGGTGATCAGCATGCCGAACTGGGTGCCCCAGTCGCCCACGTGGTTGAGCCGCAGCACCGGATGGCCGCGAAACTCCAGCACCCGCGCCAGGGAATCGCCGATGATCGTGGAGCGAAGATGGCCCACGTGCATCTCCTTGGCGATGTTGGGGCTGGAGAAATCCACGATCACCGGGGCGGCACCGGGGGCCACGCTCGGCACCCCCAGCCGGGGATCGGCCAGCCGCCGGCTCACCTCCGCCGCCAGCACATCGGGCCGCAGGGTGAGGTTGATGAAGCCAGGGCCTGCGATCTCAGGCGGCATGCACAGGGCGTTGAAGGCGGGGTCGGCCTCCAGCTGGGCCACGATCGCTGAGGCAATCGCACGGGGGGCGAGTCGCAGGGGCCGGGCCAGGGCCAGGGCGCCATTGGCCTGAAAATCGCCGAACTCCGGTTTCGAGGCCGGGCCGAGCTGGGTCTCCAGCGGTGCGCCGGCCTGGCGGGCGGCGGCCGCCGCTTCAGGGAAAGCACGCTCCAAGGCCCCCAGCAACTGGCTGTTCAGGGCGTGGGCAATGCGCAGCATGGAGCGAAGCCGATGAAACGGTAGACGTGGACACGATCATCCTCCCCGGCGGCCCGGGGGGCGCATCCAAGGACCGTTCGATGACCCGCAGGAGCTCCACCAGCATGTCCGGCCTCAAAAGCGCAACGCGGAGGTGGCTCAGTCGTTCATCCAGCTTCAGCCTGGAAGGACCGTCGCATGTCACAGCAGGCGCTGGCCGCATTCCCGGATCCGCTGCTGCCACTGGGGCGAAAGGCTTTCCAAACAGACCTGGTCTACGGGGATAGCAGCGGCGGTGGATTCCGCTTCCGCCATGGCATCGAGAAGATCCAGCTTCCTCAGGCCTTGCACAACGAGGTCGATACCGGAAGCCATGCCGAACACCCGGTCGATGGTCGACCCGAACAGCCAATCGCCACCGATCGCCGGCCAACGGCGTTCCAGGACCTGGGCGCACAGTCTGGCCGCCGTCACAGCCCCCATCAATCGACTGTCGCAGGCCTGGAGCTCTCGGACCTCGCGCTCCTGCAAGTGGAGTCGGTGGGCGAAGGTAACCACCATTCGCTCGGCTTGGGAGTTCGCGGATAACCCTGTCTCTGGGCTCTTTTGTCCCTCCGCAGGGCTGCTTCCAGCTGACTTCAGCTGATGGGCCAGTATCAGCCGCTCAGAACCCTCTATTTCGCCGGGTCGGCACTGCCCCTACAGCCGTTCCACTCCCGCCCGGGCACACCTCTGGGCATCGGCCTGCCCATGCCGACAGCGGAAGCTCGCCAGCCGCTTGTAAGCTCCGCGCAAGCTGACTCCTGCTTCCGCTGCAGGGGCATTGAGCGGTATGCCCACTTAGAAGTGCCGGCGAATAAGGCGTTCCCGACTGATGGGTGTCAGTCGGGCCAATGGGTGGCTACGAATGGTGTGTGAGGTCTTGGGAATGGCGGTGACACCCCGACCCTGGGGCGACATCGCACCCAATCGTCAGCTGAACAACCTGGTGGGTCTACACATCTAGCAACGATGGGTCCATGCCAGGCTTCAACCTCCTGCACACCTGTCGAGCAGGCCCCCAGGGCGGCCATCGGGAACGCGAGCATCCTGGCGCCACTGATGGTCACTGGCTGGCGGGCCGAGGCCAGATTTGCCACCACCCCCGCCAGGTGGGGGTGGTGGCAGGATTCGCCGCCCTCCTCGAAACAGAGAAGGAGGCCTGTCGTGTAGATGCTGGAACGCGCGGCGCGCCTGCTCGCACAGCAGCAGCCCGGCCCGTCCGGACACCTGATCGCCCGCCTGTCGCTTCACAAGTTCCTCGCGGCAGCGGAGCTGAACGCCCTCGTCGTCGTGCTTCCGGGGACACGAGCGCCGCCGCGCTCTGCCGGGGCACCTGCTTAGAGGCGGGCCCGGCCTGGGGGTCCAGGGTCACCCCAGCGCCCTCACCTCAGGGACGGCCTCCCAGGGGGCGGGGCTGATCGACCGGGATCCCCTGATCGTGCCTGCGTGCCGATGCGGACCGCACCACAGAAAACCTGACGCAAGGGAGTGTGCCCTTTGCACAGCAAGACAGCGTGTGAAAGAGCCCTGAGCGCGCCAAGGAGGGAATGGAGTCCATCGAGGAGGGGGGTCCTTCCATGAGGGGAGATACCGGGATTCCCCTGAAAACCCTGATGGAGACAAGGATGCTTCGAAATCGGGACCGCTACGAAAGGCCGCCGCGCTTTGGGAAGCCAACCTTAACATTACCTTGAGCACAGGCTAGACAAAATGGCTCAGGACCCTCTAGGGTGAATGGGTGGTGAAAGCAAGAGCAGTGCAGCCCCAAACCCGTCAACGACTCGCCGACCTGTCGGCATTGGCTGTCTTGCTGTCGGCAAGCCCTGCTCTTGCGACGAGCAATCCTTTCACGGTGTACATCGACGGCAGGTTCGGAAGCACCAACAATCCTCCGACGGGTTCGGCATCAACGGCCATTTTCACAATTTCCAAAACTGGCAATAACGCCGCAGTCAATATCCTGCTGAAAAATACAACCGTTGCTCCCACCCAGTCCACCCTGGTCGGGCTTGCCTTCGCTACTCCTAATAATCTCACTTATACGAGCTACAATTAGAACGGCACAGTTTTCACTGACGTCTTCACTGGCTCATCAGCCCAGATCAATGGCGACCCTTTCAATAACACAACCTTTGATCTCTGCACACGGGTTACAGGTGGCTCAAACTGCAGCGGAGGGAATCCACAGGCAGGCTTGACACGGGGGCAACAAGCCTCTGCACCCATCACCTTCAATTTCACCGACTCCCAGACCAACAGAACCGAGCAGCAGTTGGCCAACGACTTTGCGAATCTCTACGCCCTCACCGGTGGTACGACCCCTTCCTACCAAATCGCGGGCCGATTCCAGCAAGTTTCGAACTGCACCGTCAGCCCCTGCGCGGGCAGTGACAAAGTGGGTGGCGCTACAGGGGTGAATCCTCCTCAGGGTCCGACCGACGCGGTACCGGGTCCGGTTCCCCTTTTTGGCGCCGCGGCAGCTTTTGGGTACAGCCGCAGGCTACGGAGACGTATCAGCCAATCCAATCTTCCATCCCAGATCAGCTGACCACGGAGGTCACTCAATCCGCAGTTCCGGCCCGCAGGTCTGCCTGATCTCCCCAGAGAAAGAGGATCTATCCTCTTTCAATCTGTTCCCCACTGCTTGGGTTGAGACAACGGTTTCACATCCTAGATGGCCTCTCAGGTGTGATAAGCACCAACGAGGCACTTAGCTTTTCTTGGCAGCGGTCACGCAGGAGGGCTTAAGGAAGGATGCATCCCTGGCAGGATTGAGCAACCCGCATCGGCATGGCGGGTTGACCCGTGCCCCGTTCCCCCCCAACATGGGAAGATCCGGTTGCGTCCTGGCGTCAAACCGAAAGTAGCCATGGATTCTAATGACGGATAGAGCCTGTACCAGCTCACACCCACACAACCCTTGATGCCCAATACCTCCGCAAGCAACACATCAAGCTATCAGCAAAACCATACATTCACCTCAGCAGTCCTCTACTAGCATTATCAACAAGCAAGGAAATCCATGGGAACGAGCGAGCCAGAGAAAGAGCTGATTGATTCAGTCCATGGGCCAGAACACTTTCAGTCTCAGATTCTCGCAGACAGGCTGGCATTCTTGTCACTGGCTCTTTTTGTCATTTATGCAGCAACAGCGGTTACATCCCTTGTACCGCTTCAACTGCTCGACCCCATCTGGCAACTCAAAAGCATCGCAATTCTGCTTGAATCGGCCGCCTTACCCTTACTTGCTCTGGGTCTGTTGCATCTATCCTCCTATCTGGATCCACAGAACCTTCCTCTGAAGCGGCGCTGCAAGACAGTCGCTCGGTGGGCCATCTTGGCAGCCATAGGCTTCTTGCTGATCTGCCCATTGCAGATTTATGCGGCTTTATCAACCTACAGCAACGCCAACATTACCGTAGAACGACAGGAAGCCAGAGCCACAGAAACGGCAAATGCCGTACGAGAGGCCATCAACGAATCCAAAAGCCATGAAGACCTCCAGAGACGTCTGAGGGATCTTCAGCGTCCGGACCTCAGACTTACTGCGAACACCACTGACCTGCAGTCCATTCCACTCCCCCTTCTGAAAACCCAGCTCCTTGCAAGGCTGAAGGAGGCAGAAGACCAGGCAAAGAAGAGTTTCAAGCGTCCCGATCCTGATGCCGTTCAGGGCTTGGTGCGTGACTCCTTGAAAATTTTCATTGTTTCCGCCGTGCTTGCTTTGGCATTTGCAGCCGGTGCCCAGCGCAAGGGAAGTGAGGTTCCCCTGCTGGTGGAACTGCATACGATGTGGGCGCTGAGAAGTATGGGGAGGTCTGGGCGTGGCAACCAGAAACGCATAGCAGGCATTCCAGTTCCACTGAGCAATGAAATAGCAGAGGAGAGTTATTTCGAGAAGCTCGTGCCCGAGGAAGACGAACCAGCGCCTCGCTCCGACAACTAACTGTGGTTTCCCACCATATGTTTGTTCATCCCTACAGCTCAGAAAAACGATTCTGGGGTGAATGCCTCGTAGGAGTTTGTTGGCCCTAGGGCAGCAAGCCCACCGGTCACGGCGAATCGCCACCCCTGGGTGATCTGCTGAGCCAGCATATTTCTGCTGTGTGGGACGCATTGATGTGGGTTGAGCCAGCCCAGGCCGTTGTTGCCAGGGCCGATGCCCTTCATCCCGGTGCCGCCGCCATTGCCTTCCGCTGTGATCGCCGAAATCTAAACAACTTGAGCAAGTTGTGGATGGCAGCGGTCAGGTGCCACTCGCCTTTCACCTTCTCCAGACCCCGCAGCAGGAAGCGTCTCAGTTCACGGCCTTCCTTGATTTGCCCGTTCACCGGCTCCACAATCGCCTTGCGCTGGACGTAAATCGAAGAGCCTTTCTTGCTTCTGTGCTCGCGGGCCATGCGGGTTTTGGCATCGGCGTCTTTGGGCATCGGGCCACATTGAGGCGATAACGACTGCCCTTGCGGGAGAAGGCCGGAGGCGTAGCTCTTGGCTTCCGCGCAGCAGTTGGTCCACGTTCGGAGGCTGGTTGCTCTCCCCCACCGCCACGATCACCTGGTGGTCGCTGTCGACAGCCAGCTGAAAGTTGTAGCTCTGCAGGCAGGTCCCACCTGACTGCATCAGATGGGTGTCTTTATCAGCGTAGCCGCAGGGTTCCGCGAAGCGGTGTGTCCCGCGTCAAGCCCCTTGGCCGCTGCAAGCTCGGCATTCTTGTTCAGCTCGGCCTGCTCGGCTGCCGGTGCCCCGCGTGATGGGTGTCAAGCGACATCCGCTTCCATCTGCTTGCGTGCCTGGCGGATCCTGGCCAGGCGGTCCTGCCGCCGCCGCAGCTCATCCGGCAGGTCGCTGCCGCGGTGCCCTTGCCATAGCGCCGGTCCTCCTGGGCGACCGCTGCGCGGAAGCCTTGCGGCTACGAGGATCTCGGCCTTGCGAATCAAGGCATTGATCTCCTTTGCCAGCTGCGTCTCGGCAATGAGCATCCGCTCGTGGCTCATGGCCTTGTGTGTGCTGGCATTGGCCTGAACCTTGGTGTCAACCAGCGCCACATGCCCCAAGCTCACCATGTTGGTCTTCTGACACAGCCGCAGGATCTGAACAAAACGCTCGCTCAGCGCGTCGAAGTTGCGGCGTCGGAATTCGCTGTAGCGGTAGGGCTTCTGCGAAGCAGTTGCGGCTGTGGTCGGGCTGCTGGTTGCCTTTCAGCACACGAAAAGCCAGGTGGGGTTGCCCCGATTCGGTGGACAGTGATCAGGGCCTCGCGGTGGTGAGTGTACGGGCAGCGATGTACTGCTGCTCGTAGTCGATTGGGCTGAGGTAGCCGATCGTTGAGTGACGGCGCTCACGGTTGTAGTAACCGTCG
>CAIXBB010000044.1 GCA_903917565.1 uncultured cyanobacterium
AACTGATCGGCACCACCCGGGTCACCACCACCCGCCTGATCTCCCGCATCCGGGCCGCCGAACTGCTGCAGGTCCCCAGCGGTGAAACCGGCCTGCGGCTGGCCCCGGCCCTGGTCGATGGCGCTCCCCTGGCCGCTTGAAGCCCCTTCGTTTTCTCCCCTTCTCCTACGCCCTTCCATGACCAACTCCCTCGGCAGCCTCCCCGAAAGCCCCGCCTCGATCAGCGTCCGCGGTCCCCAGCCCCAGGCCAAGAAGAAGGGCTGCCGCCAGAAGAAATGTTCCAAGTGGAAAGGCGGCAAGTGCTGCTGCGGCCGCGACTGAGGCCCCACGCCCGCTGGCGCCTGTTCAGCCTCCCTTGCCCTGGCGTTCGAGGCTCGGCATCAGGGCCACGGAGGCCGCCAGCCCCAGGGCCAGGATCAGCAGCGCCGGCACCAGGGCAGCCCCCACCCGTTCGTCGCTGGCGTACTGAAACACCCGCACCGAGAGGGTGTCGAAGTCGAAGGGGCGCAGGGAGAAGGTGAGGGGCAGTTCCTTCACCACATCGACGAACACCAGCAGCCCCCCCACCAGCACCGGACCCCGCAGCAGGGGCAGGTGAATGCGGCGCAGCACCGCCAGCCAGCCGCAACCCAGGCTGGTGGCGCATTCATCGAGGCTGGGGGGGATGTGCTCGAAGGCGGCATCGAGCCCTTGTTTCGAGACGGCCATGAAGCGGTCGCCGTAGCCCCAGACCAGCAGCAGCAGGGGGCTGAGCTGCAGCGGTCCGCCGATCAGCATCAGGGCCAGGGCCAGCACGGTGCCGGGCACGGCGTAGCCCATGCCGGCGAAGAAAGTGAGCCGGCCCAGCAGGGGATGGGAAAGCCAGCGGCGGCTGATCGCCAGCAGCAGGGCCGCCGCCACTGTGAGCAGGGCGGCGGCCAGGGCCAGGCCAAGGCTGCGCAGCGTCAGGGCCAGCAGGTCCTCGGGCGGATCGCTCTGGAGATGGTCGCGGCTCACCACCAGCCAGCTGAGGGGGATCCCCAGGCTGGCCAGGGGCGGCAGCAGGGTGAGCAGCTGGGCCAGGAGACGACGCCAGCCCCCCAGCTCCCATTGCTGGGCGCCGGCGCCCTCCTGGCCCAGGGTCCAGCGGCGGCTGCGGTGGCGCATCCAGCGTTCGGCCCCCACCAGCAGACTGACCAGCACCAGGGCGATCAGGGCCAGCCCCACGGCCCCCCGCAGGTCCCCTTCCCCTTGCCAGCGCTGCAGGATGCCCCGCGAGAGGGTGGGCACGCCCAGCAGTTCCACCGCGCCGAGCTCGTTGACCACCTCCATGCCGCTGAGGGCGACACCGGCGCCGATGGACGGCAGCGCCAGGGGCAGGGCGACCCGCCGGAAGCTGCCCCAGGGGCCCACGCCCAGGCTGCGGCAGGCCTCCAGCTGGCGCTGGCCACTGCCCGAGAAGCTCTCGGTGGAGAGCAGGAACACATAGCTGTAGGTGGTGAGGCTGAGCAGCGGCACGGCCCAGCCGATGCCGTGCACCCGAAAGCCCCAGCGGCTGCCCAGGTCGACCAGCACGGCGGCGAGCACGAAGGCGGGGGCCGCCAGGGGCAGCACCTGGGCCAGCCGCAACCAGCGGCGGCCGGGAAACTGGCAGCAGGCGGTGAGCCAGCCATTGGCGGTGCCCAGCAGGGCCCCGATCAGACCGACGGCCAGCACCAGCGCCAGGGTGTTGGCCAGCTGTTCGAGGCCTTCGGCCCCCAGCCAGAGCCGGCTGGCGCCGGCATCCCGCACGGCAAAACCGGTCAGGACCAGGAACGGCAACAGGGCCAGGCCGCAGACCAGAAGCACGGCCGCCGCCAGGGGCCCCCGCCGCAGCGGCGGCACTGGCCTGGCCGCTGACGCCCGCTCGGCCGTTGCCAGAACCCCCATCCGGTGACCTACTTCCAACCGTTCGATTCCATCATCAAGGTGGCCGCCTTGCTCCTGGATCCGATCTGCTCCACCGAGACGCCATCAGCCTTGAAGGTGCCGAACCGCTTGAGGATCGGATTATCCCCGAAGCCCTTGAGGGGGTACTCGTTGTTGGCTGCGGCGTAGCCGCGGCCGCCGGTGGGGGAGGCCAGGAATTCGATCAGCTTGATCGCCGCCTGCGGATTCCTGGCATGGCGGGTGACGCCGGCACCGCTGATGTTGACGTGGGACGGATTGACGTAGATCACCTTCAATTGCTCGGCCAGTTGCCTGTCCTGGGCGCTGGCCTCAGCGGAGAGCATGCGGGCGACGTAGTACGTGTTCACCACCCCCACGCCGCATTCACCCCGGGCGACGGCCCGGGCCAGGGGGGTATCCGAGGTGAAGAAGGGCTGGCTCACGTTGGCCACCATGCCGCGGATCCAGGTGCGGGTGGTGGCCTCACCGTGCAGGATCATCTGGCTGGCCACCAGCGACTGGTTGTAGGGACTCTTGCGTTCCCGCAGGCAGAGCTTGCCCTTCAGGGCGGGCTTGGCCAGGTCGGCATAGGTGCCGATCGTGGTGGGATTCACCAGCTTGGGATTGACGACCACGGCGCGCACACGGCGCGTCAGGCCATACCAACGGCCCTGGGAGTCGCGCAGGTTGGCGGGCACATCCCGTTGCAGGGCGGCGGAGCGGCTGGGCTGGAACACGCCCTGGTCGGTGGCGGCGTCGAGGCGGGCTGCATCCACCAGCACCAGCACATCGGCGGGGCTGTTCTTGCCTTCGCTCTTGAGCCGCTCGATCAGGGCGTCGTCCTTGGCTTCCAGCAGGTTCACCTTGATGCCTGTCTTGGCGGTGAACTGGCGGTAGAGCTCCTTGTCGGTGTTGTAGTGGCGGCCCGAGTAGACGCCGATGGTGGTTCCGGCCTCGGCGATGGCGGGACGGCTGTCCTGGGATTGGCCGATCGCCGGTTGCGTGCCACTGCCGAAGAAAGCCAGCAGCGCCGCCCCCAAGGCCGCGGATCCGGCGGCAGGAAGCCAGACACGGCGAAGGGGAAGGCTGGAGCTGGGCATCGGGAACCACCGGCGTCTGCCCGGACCCTATGAAGGCTCCCCTCTGGCGGAAGGAACAAACGACGCGAAGGCGCGTATCAATGGTTACGCATCAGTAGGACGTGGAGCGCCGCACCGGGATCAGGGCGGGCTGCATCAGGCCGCCGCCGCCGTTGTCGTCGTCGGAATCCATCGCCATCCACAGCACCAGACCGAGAAGGGCGAGGACGCCCGTCACCAGGAGGAACTCGGTCATGGGGAAGGCTCGTAGACGCCAACCTTAGCGGCGCCAGCCGGTGGTTCCGTAGTGGTTGCGGCATTTCGGGCCAAACGGCTCGGGCCATCAGGCGAAGCCCTTGCCCGCCTCCCTGGCCACGCAGGCCTGCAGCTGCTGGCGCAGCCGCTTGTGGTCGAGATCCTTGCCGATCAGCACCAGCTGGTTCTTGCGTTCCCCGGGCCAGTCGCTGTCGTCGATGGAAAAGCGCTTGCCCGCCAGGTGGAAGACGTGGCGGCGCTCGCTTTCGTTGAACCAGAGGATGCCCTTGGCGCGGAACACCCCTGCCGGCATCTGGTTGTCGAGGAAGTTCTGGAACTTGCGCAGGGAGAAGGGGCCGTCGCTGCTGAAGGAGAGGGAGGTGAAGCCCTCGATGGCCTGGTGGTCGGGATGGCCGCCATGGTCGTGGCTGTGATCGTGTTCGTGCTCGCAGTGACCTTGGTCATGGTCGCAGTGGCTGTGGTCTTCGCTGCCGTGATCATGATCGTGGCTGGGGGCGGCGGCGGGGGCCTGCTGCTGGGCCACCACCTTGTCGGTTTCGAACAGACCCACGCTCAGCAGCAGCGGCAGGGGCACCGCGCCCTTCACCGAGCGCAGGATGCGGGCCTCGCTCTTGATCGCCCGCAGCTCGTTTTCGAGCGCATCAAGCCGCTCCTCGCTGACCAGATCGCACTTGTTGAGCAGGATCATGTCGCCATAGACGATCTGGGAGCGGCCCACCTCCCCCTGCAGCGTCTCGGGGCCGAAGTTCTCCGCGTCCACCAGGGTGATGATCGAATCGAGCCGGGTCAGGTCCCGCAGGTCGCTGCCCAGGAAGGTCATGGCCACGGGCAGCGGATCGGCCAGCCCGGTGGTTTCCACCACCAGGTAGTCGACCGGTTCGGGGCGCTCCAGCACCCGGTAGACGGCCTCCAGCAGCTCGCCGTTGATGGAGCAGCAGATGCAGCCGTTGCTCAGCTCCACCATGTCGTCGCCGGTGGCGACGATCAGTTCGTTGTCGATGCCGATCTCCCCGAACTCGTTGACCAGCACGGCGGTCTTGACCCCCTCCTGGTTGCTGAGGATGTGGTTGAGCAGGGTGGTCTTGCCCGCCCCGAGGAACCCCGTCAGGATCGTCACCGGCACGGAGATGGGCCTGGCCTCAGGGGTCGCCGCCGGCGCCGCCGCTGTCGGGGCGTCCAGTTTCGTGCTGGTCATGGGGAGAAGCGAAGGCGTTGCGGTGATTCTGCCGGCGCGAGGGGCCCCACGAGCGCCACGAAGGCTGCTGGAATGGCGGGCTACGGGCCTGGTCCATGAACCCCAGCGAAGCCTTCGCCGCCATCGGCCTCGCCGCCGTGGCGTGCGATGGCGTCCTCGACGCGGAGGAGGCCGTCATGCTGCGCCAGTTGCTGGAGGTGCGATCGCCCTACGGCAACCTCGGCGACGTCCTGATGGAGGCGATGTTCGATGGCCTGCTGGGCCAGCTGCGCAGCGGTGGCTGGGAGACGCTGCTCATGGAGGCCGCGCCGCTGCTAAGCCCTCCCCAGCAGGAGACGGCCTATGCAATGGCGGCCCTGCTGGTGCACACCAACCGCCGCTTCAAGCCGGTGGAGCAGGAGATGCTGAAGCGGCTGGGGGAACTGATCAGCGTGCCGGCGGAACGCTGCAACCAGATCCTCGATGTGATGGCGGTGCTGCACCGCGACAGCCTCAGGGGCTGACGTTCCGGCAGCGCTCGCACAGCCCGAAGAACTCAAGGGTGTGGTATAGCGGCAGAAAACCGCCGAGTTCCTCGCCGGGGATGGGCAGGTTGTGGACCGGGCAGTGGCTGAGCACCCTGGTGGTGCCGCAGTCGACGCAGGTGAGGTGGTGCTCGTCCCGCTCCGTCGGGGCATAGAGGGCCTCGCCGCTGGGCAGGTGGCGGCAGCGCACCAGGCCCCGCTGCTGCAGCTGGCGCAGGTGGCGGTAGACGGTGGCCAGGCCCATGGCGGCGGGGCCGCCCCGCAGCCGGGCATGGAGATCCTGGCCGCTCAGCTCCCCGTCGGCAGCGCGCAGCTCCGCCAGCAGAGAGGCCTGGCGGGGGGGGAGATCAGGGGCGGAAGGGGCCTGCATGATCCCGTTTCTACCCTGCCGGCAGCCAGATGGCCTGGAGCGCCTCCTGCGGCAGGGGCTGGGGCCCAGGCGGTGGCCAGTCGCGTGAGGATCACGGCGCCGGCCAGGGCTCCGGGGTGGAGGGAGTGGTGGCCCCGGCCTCGAACCAGGGGGGGACGGCGCGGAAGCAGGCGGCGTTGCTTTCGTTTTCGCGGGCCTCCACCCGCCAGCAGCAGCTGCGGCCGCCGTCCCGCTGGTGCAGCATCGCGTTGGCCCAGCCCCAGGCCAGCTCGGCGCTGGCCTCCATGCCCACGTTGGCCATCACCCGCAGGTCGAGGGCGCCCTGCGCGTGGAGCTCCTGCCAGTGGCCGAGGAGGGGGTCATCGTGGTTCACCAGGAAGGTGTGGTCGAACTGCTGCTCCAGCCGGGCCCGCAAGGGCTGGAGGCTGGAGAAGTCGACCACGAAGCCGTGCAGGTCGAGGTGGTGGGCGGCGAACCAGAAGGTGAAGCTGCGGCTGTAGCCGTGCACGAAGCGGCAGTGGCCTGGGTGGCGCCACTGGCGGTGGCAGCAGGGGAAGCCGCCGTAGCTCTTGCTGCAGGTGTGGGCCGCGGGGGTGGACATGGGGGAGGATCACTGCAGCTGACGTCGCGTCCCGTGGGGGCTCCCTCCGCCGCTTCCCCTGGATCCTGTCATCCGCCCATCCCCGGTGGGGGGGCACAGCTGCCCGGCCCCGAGCTGATCGCCACGCTGCGCTTCGACGGGGCCGGCCTGATCCCGGCGGTGGCGCAGGACTGGCTGGACGGGGCGGTGCTGATGGTGGCCTGGATGAACCGGGAGGCGATCGAGCGCACGCTGGCCAGCGGTGAGGTGCACTACTGGAGCCGTTCGCGGCAGGAGCTGTGGCACAAGGGGGCCAGCAGCGGCCATTTCCAGAAGCTGAGGGGCCTCCGCTACGACTGCGATGCCGATGTGCTGCTGCTCAACATCGAGCAGACCGGGGAGGTGGCCTGCCACACCGGCGCCCGCAGCTGCTTCTACGAGGAGGGCGAAACGGCCACCCCCGGCGGACCGGACTCCCTGCCGCCGCCGGCGGATGTGTGCACCGAACTGGCGCGAGTGATTCGGGGGCGTCGCGAGCGGCCCGAGCCGGGCAGCTACACCAACAAGTTGCTGGAGGGGGGCGACAACCGGATCCTCAAGAAGATCGGTGAGGAGAGCGCCGAATTCGTGATGGCCTGCAAGGACGACGACCCGGCGGCGATCGCCGGCGAGGCGGCCGATCTGATCTTCCACCTGCAGGTGGCCCTGGCTCACCACGGCGTCGACTGGCGCCGGGTGCAGGAGGTGCTGGCGTCGCGGCGCGGGGCGCCACGGCGGGAATGAGCCGGCTGCAGCGGGAACTGGCCTGCCGCCGGCGGCTCTCGGATGGATCGAAGGAACGGTGGCTGTGGGCCCTTGGTTCGAGCGTCCCCTGGGTGGGACTGGCGGTGCTGCTGCTGCACGCCCTGACGCGCCGAACGGTGACGCCGTTTCTCTATGGCCTCACGGCCCTGGCGGCCGTGGGCTTCCTGGTGCTGACGCTGGGGGGCCTGCCGGACGACCTGGCCCACCGCAACCGGCTGCCGTCCGGCACGGTGCCGGCGGCGATCACCTTGATCTGCGTGGCGGCGTTTGCCTTTGGGCACCGGCAGGGGCAGGAGAAGGCGGCACGGGAGGCCAGGTTGTGGTTGGAGCTGGATCGGTAAGGGAGGCTTGACCGTTACCGGGAAGCCTTGAAGAGGACATGCAGGCCTTCGGCTTTTTGTCGTAGCTGGCCGATCCCTTTCCCCATCGTTACGTTCTCAACGTGCAGCTCCTGATTCCCGGGAGGCCGCGCGATGGCAACTGCGCCATCGCGGATCAAGGCTTCCGCCTGTTCTGCTCCAAAGTTTTTGAGGAGATCCAGATGGCCTTCGTGAATGAAGTGGTCTCGGATGAAGATATTGTCAAGTACAACCTGCCATTCGCTCTCAGCTCTAAGTGTTATTGGACTAGGGATTCCGCGCGAGACCTTTTCCTTTGGGGAGAGATTTCAGAAGATCCTGCCAGGGGGTATCTGCCTGAGGGAAGATTTACTCTGTCTGTGGAGAGTCGTCTTCTATCATTTGTCTTGAGCAGGGGAGATGGATCAACCAGTTTTAGAGATGATCCATATCAAATCGTATGGAAAGCGATCATTCGCGTCCAGCCGGATGACTTTGCGGGACTTGATTCTCTGGCGGTGATATCCCTTCTGAAAGAAGCACTTCGTTGTTATGGATATGACGGTAGGGGAAACGTGTTTGCAACAAATCGTACCGTCATTTTTAACTTTTAATTCATTTCATAGAAAGTAGTCTCCCAACACTTTTGTCATGCTTACTGCGAAGCAAGCAAGGGCCGAGCTCGCCTCGGTTCACACTAAGGAACAGCTGCTCAGCCTGATTCGAAGAATTGATTGGAGTACTACCGGGTCCGTGACTGTCCTCTATAGCGGAATAGCTGGCAGGTTTGAGGCTCAATCGACTGGAGTTATTCGTTCAGGCGAGATGGCATTTTCGCTTTGGGAATCGGGAAACGATGTACGGATTATCGATCAGTCTGAGGTAAGTAAGTTTCTCAACATGATCGATGATAATGGAGATAAGGATAATCTGCTTGCAGACAAGTTTGACGAGATCTTTAAAGACGATCCAGATATGCTTAGTGGATTTCTATATGGCGATACGATTGATGGAGTTCGAATTCCAAATAGTATTTGGGATGAGTTGTCTGCGCGATTTGCCGCAGAGGCGGTGGGCGAGGTGGTTACGATAACGGGTGGAGCATCAATGAGTCGGGTATTCTTTCAGACGGAACTCCCAATTATCCTTAGAAATCCTAATGTCACTAGCATTGATGGTATCCCAATAGCCGCCTTTAAGGGCATGACAGTTGAGCAAGCATTCCAGGTCATTGTTGCGGCTTCAGAAGAACGCTCGTCGAAATTGCAAATTGCTGTCGACGATGGTGGAAGACCACTAATGAAGAGAAATCAATACATCCTCGACGCCCGAAGCTTCTTCGAAGATTCTAATGTCATTGATGGTAAGGCACCTCCTCCCGATACTCCGATGCGGTCCATGGCGGACTTCATTCCTCCAGAGAGAGTTGCTGCGCATCGTGAGACGCTGAAGACCATCAGGAAAGCCCAGGACAATCTGGCTGTTAACTACCGGCAGGATCTTCAGTCTCAGCACTCATTTGGTACATCCCGATGGCTCAAGGCCATAGACCAGCTGGGTCACATTGCTGATGTCGTCAGCCTCGCTGCCGTGGCCCATGACGCCAAAGCGGCCATGGATGCAGGCGATCAAGAGTCTGCCCAGCGGATCATGACCCAGTGGGCTTTAGAGAATGCCGGGGCGATACTTGCTGGTCGACTGACTTCACTTGCTGTGGCCCCCCTGCTGGCCGCGGGTCCGTTGGGCTGGCTCGCCGCAGGCGGCCTGATGTTGTCCGCCTCGATGCTTGGAAGTGCCTATGCAGATGAGGCTGCAGAGTTCATGGCTGGCCATCTCGCTGATCTATGGGATAAGGGTTTGAAGGGATTAAGAGATCAATTCGAGGCGGCGGAACGGCCCTATTCATGCCCACTTGTGCTGGATCTCGACCGCAATGGCGTCAGAACGTCAGCTGAGGTTTTCTCAGCAGTGCATTTCGATCATGATGGCAATGGGTTTGCTGAAAGGACCGGCTGGATTAGCCCGAAGGATGGCCTTTTGGTTCGTGATCTTGATGGCAACGGCACTATCGATAACGGTGGTGAATTGTTTGGCAACAACACTCTGCTTCCGAACGGTAGCAAGGCCGCCAATGGATTTGCAGCTCTTGCAGTTCTCGATAGCAATGGTGATCGATTCATCGATCAGCTTGATTCAGGATGGTCGACGCTTAGGGTATGGAGGGACGGGGACAGCAATGGAGTTGTCGATCGAGGAGAGTTGCAAAGTCTCGATGAGGCCGGTGTGCTTCGGCTTGGGGTGGGCTACACGGCCTCAAACTTCGTAGATCCCCAAGGCAATCGTCATCTGCAAATTGGCGAGTTCCGTGCCTCTGATGGAACTCTTCAATCCATGAATGACGTCTGGTTTCGGGTGGACAAAGCACGGACACGATGGCTCCGTCCTGTCTTGATTGATGAAGGAATCTCCAGTCTTCCCAATCTCAAAGGCATGGGAAGTGTCCACGACCTTCACCAGGCCATGGCGATGGATCCTTCTGGCGAATTACGATTGATTCTTGAACGCTGGGTTCAAGGAAGTTCGATACAGCGTGAGGCACTGATTGACCCGTTGATCTTTTCTTGGGTCGGAGTGAGATCTGCTGACGAGCTTTCAAACTGGAGTGCCATCGACGGGCGTCTGGCTGTCATGCAGCGCCTGCTTGACCAGCCCTATCGCCAGGGCTGGCTTGACCCCCGCCCCATCGGTGCCTCCGTGGTCATGCTCCACAGGGCCTATGAGACTTTCCGCCTCCAACTGGAAGACCAGCTGATCCTTCAGACGGATGGCTGGCCCATCCTTCAGCAATTCGTCGGTCCCGGCGGTGTCCTTGATGCAGAGCCATCACGTGATGCGTTGGAGTCGGCGGCCAAGTATCTCGATTCTTATGTTGCCCAGACAGCAGACATTCAAAAGCTTGTCCATCTGACTCGTGCTTTGCGTTCGCTTGGTGATGGAGGGAGTCTGATTCTGACCAAGTTGCAGGAGCCTGTCTCATCCCGGGATCGTCCAAGCAACCTCCTCCTCCGTCTTCTCTCCGAGCACCGCCTGATTCAAGGAACGGCAATAGCCAACCATCTCCAAGGATCAGATGGCCAGGATCTGATCGATGGCGGAGCTGGTAACGACGTTCTGCAAGGTGGTTCAGGTCGCGACTGGTTGATCGCCGGCAGCGGCAACGACAGCCTGAACGGCGGCAGTGGGGATGATGTGTATGTGATCGGCATGGGAGGCAATCACAAGCAGATCAGTGATACGGACTCCGTGAGCGGCAACCGCGATGTGGTGCTGTTCACTAACGTGAGGCCATCGGATGTGCATCTGGTGGAACGCCACGGATCTCAGCTGTATCTGCACTATGGAAGTGGTGATCGTGCGTGGGTGGAGAACTACTTTGCCTCAGAGATCTACCGAATCGAAGCCTTCCAGTTTGCGGACGGGACGATTTGGGGAGATGTTGAACTGCGAGGCCGTGCGGTAGTGGGAGGAGCGACGGCGGGGAATGATTGGCTGGGCGGCTTTACGGACATGGTGAATCGAATCGATGCCCTTGACGGAGATGATTATGTGTATGGAGGAGGTTTTGC
>CAIXBB010000045.1 GCA_903917565.1 uncultured cyanobacterium
AGCAGCTGCTCGGCGCTGCGCAGCTTGCGGATGATCTGCTCGGGGTTGTGGCGTTTGCGCTTCATGGGGCTTCTCCTGGCCAAGTCTGGCCGGTAGGGAAGCTCTCATAAGGGCTGGTTCAGCTTTTGGGGTCCACGCCAAGCTGACCTCACCCTCGATCAGCTTGCAGGCGCAGGTGCCGCAGAGGCCGGCGCGACAGCTGAAATCGGGATCCAGGCCCTGGGCCTCGGCAAACTCCAGCAGGGTCTCCTGTTCCCCCTGCCACTCGGCGGTTCGCTGCGAGCGGGCGAAGGTCACGGTTGCCGGCATCGATGGTTGCCCCCCCTCCGACGAGTCTGCAGCCGTTGGGTCGGGTCCTGATCGGGCCGCCCGGGTGAACATCTCGAACTGGACGCGGTCCTTCGCGACCCCTGCGTCGTTCAATCCGGCGCGGAGCGCCTCCAGGAAGGGCGGGGAACCACAGAGATAGTAGTCTGCTTCCCCCTGCACCAGTTCGCCCTGCACAAGGGATCGGATCAGGGCCGCATCCACGTAGCCCTCGCTCTGGTAGAGGCCCGCATCCTCCGGACGGGGACGGCTGTAGGCGTAGTGAACCGAAACATTCGGCAGGCCCTGCACCGCTTCCATCACCTCCTGCCGAAAGGCATGGAAGCGTCCATCTCTGGCGCCATGGATGAACCAGACCTTCCGTGCTGGCTGATGCTGGGCGGCGGCCTTCAGCATGGCCATCATTGGTGTGATTCCGACCCCGTTGCTGATCAGGACCGCCGGCCTGAGGTGGCTCAGATCGAGAACAAAGGCCCCGCTGGGCTGTTTGGCCAGGAGGATCGAGCCTTCCTGAATGTGGTCATGCAGGAAGTTGGAGGCCACCCCTGGCGGCACGTCCTGGCCCTGCGGCGAGGGCTCCCGTTTGATCGACAACCGGTATTGGGGACTGGAGCCGGACGGGCCAGGGGGCGCGTCGGAGAGGGAATAGGTCCGGATCACCGGGCCGGCGATCTCCGGGATCTCCAGGCGGATGGTCAGGAACTGGCCGGGGAGGAAGCCGGGCAGGGGCCCGCCGTCGATGGCTTCGAGATGGAAGGAGGTGATCTCCTGGCTTTCCATCACCCTGCGGGCCACCTTGAAGGGGCGCCAGCCCGTCCAGCCGCTGCTGGCCAGGTCGTTGGGCGCCGATACAGCTGAGGCTTCGTCGCGTCGACGCGGCATCGCCAGGGCCGTGATCGCCCCGAGGGCGGCACCCGCGAGGGTGCCGTAGAAGCCGATGGTTGCTCTGGCTGCTCCCTTCGGGCCCGTGAGGCCAAGGAGGACCGAGCTGACCGAAAAGGCCGCGATCGTGCCGGCGGCCATTCCTGCCAGCAGCCTTTCGAGACGCTGCCGGATTTGCGAGGACCCAGGCTGGATGGTCGGCATCGGCTTGGTCATACTCCCTCCGCCGTAGCGAGCTGGTCATCATCCCCGCCAGCAAACTCTGCCCGACGGAGTTCATCGGGCGCTTGCCGCCTCAGACTGGTCTTCATGGGATCACCTCGCGAGGTGGGGGAAACACCTCCATCGCCTTACCGATGACGTTCCGGATCGGATTGGGCTTGCTGCCCCTGGGGGTCAGGGGCTTTCTGCCGCTGCTGCTGTACGTGTTGTTGCGGGGGCTCGATGCCACCGTGCTCAAGGGACTGCAGGACTTCGGGGCGCTGCATCCTGTGCGGGGGGAGAATCCGATCAGCTTCTGCAACCTGTTCTTTCTGGCCCAGCTGGCGGTGGGGCTGGCGGCCCTGCTGCCGGGTCGACGGACCCTGGGGGCGGATCTGGCCGCTCTTGGTCCTGGCGATCGACGTCTGCTGGCCGGCGATGCCTTTCTGGGGCTGTTTCTGGGCCCCGTCGCCTACTACCTCGCCCTGGAGTCGCTGTCGGTCATCAGCCAGACGCTGCTCTTCGCCCTCGTGTTGCCGGTCTCGGCCCTGCTGGCGCGGTGGGTTCTGGCTGAGGCGCTGCCGCGGAGCTTCTGGATCAGCCTGGTGCTGATTGCCGTCGGTCTGCTGCTGCCGGCGGCCGCTACGGCGATGGCCGCCGGCAGGATGGATCAGGTGGCCGGCCTCGCCTGGGCCCTGGTGGGGGTGCTGGCCTACGGGGCCGCCTCCGTGAGCGGTCGCTTGATCGCGGGTCGGCGCTGGCCCCTGGCCGTGAGCGTCGGTGTGACCAATCTGGTGTCGGCCCTGATCTTCGGGATCATCGCCCTGGCGCTGTTCGGTCCCCACCATTTCCTGCTGCTGCAGCTGTGGTGGGTGGTGGGGGTGATCGGTGTCTATGCCCTCAGCCTGCCCCTGGGCCGCGAACTGGCCCTGCGGCTCGCTTACCGCTGCACCCCCGTGGCCCAGGTTTCCCTGTGGAGTTCCCTTTCGATCCCGGTGGCCCTGCTGAGTGCTGCCGTGCTGCTGGGGGAATCCCTCCAGGGGCCCAGCCTGGCCGGTTCGGCCCTGGTGTTGGCCGGCGTCTTCGCCAGCAGCTGGCGCTGGCCGATCCGATCCGGGCCGACGTCGGTACTCCTTCCAAGCGCCCACGAAGCCCTGCCGCCTTGGCCGTGAACCCCTCCGACGCGGATGCCACGGCCAGCACCGATCCGGGGACCCACCTGGGCGACCGGACGGTTCGCTCCCGTGACCTGGCGGAGTTGTATGACAGCTGCAGTGGCCCGGTCTACCGCCTGGCCCTGCGCCTCTGCCGCTCGAGCCACGAGGCCGAAGACCTCACCCATGACGTCTTCCTGCGTTACTGGCAGCAGGGGCGCTATGACCCGGCCCGGGGCCCGGTGCTGGCCTACCTGCTGCTGTTGACACGCTCGATGGCCATCAACCGCATCAACCAGCGCGCCAACCGCTGGCAGCTGGTGCAACGCTGGTCGCAGGACCTGTTCCCAGCGGCCGTGCCTACGCCCCATCAACACGCGGAGGTGGATGAGCTGGCGCGACGGGTCCGGCAGGCCCTTGACGCCATCCCCGCCAACCAGCGGCAGGTGCTGGAGATGGCCTACTACGAGGGCCTGAGCCAGTCGGCGATCGGGGCCCTGTTGCACTTGCCCCTCGGCACCGTCAAGACCCGATCCCGCCAGGGCCTGATCCGGCTGCGCGCCCTGCTTCATGATGCGCCTGCCCAGCCATGAAGCCCGTCCCCACCTACGTTCACGCCGATCTGGGCCAGCGGACGGTCGTCGACAGTGACGCGCTGCCGTGGCACCCATCGCCCCTGGCCGGGGTGGAGCGGCGCCTGCTGGAGCGTGACGGCGGCGAGGTCGCCCGGGCCACCTCCCTCGTCCGCTACGCAGCCGGAAGCCGCTTTGCACCCCATCATCACGGCGGCGGCGAGGAGTTCCTCGTCCTCCAGGGGATTTTCTCCGATGAGCACGGCGATTACGGCCCCGGCACCTACGTGCGCAACCCGGTCGGCTCCACCCATGCGCCCTTCAGCACGCCGGGCTGCACCATCCTGGTGAAGCTGAGGCAGATGGACCACGCCGACCAGACGCGGGTTGTGATCGACACCCGGCAGTCGCCCTTCGTCCCTGGCCTGGTCGCCGGACTGACCGTGCTGCCCCTGCACGGCTTCGGCACCGAACAGGTGGCCCTGGTGCGCTGGCAGCCGGGAACCCGCTTCCCCCTCCACAGCCATCCGGGGGGCGAGGAGATCTTCGTACTCGAGGGGGTGTTCGAGGACGACCAGGGTGCCTATCCGGCCGGCACCTGGCTGCGCAATCCGCCCGGCAGCCACCATGGGCCCTTCAGCCACAGCGGTTGCCTGATCTGGGTCAAGACCGGGCACCTTGGCCAGCCGAACCACGCCATGGCGCCACGGCCAGGGCGGTGAGGAACCCCACCAGCTGGGCGATCACCACACTCGGGCCTGACGGCAGGGCAAACGTGGCGGAGAGCAGCAGCCCCAGCACGGCACAGGCCGCCCCCAGCCCGGCGGCCAGGACCACATAGGTGTCGAAGCGGCGACTCACCAGCCGCGAGGCGCAGGCGGGGATGACCACGAAGGCACTGATCAGCAGCACCCCCACGGCCTTGACGGAGATCGCCACCACCACGGCCAGGAGTATCAGGAACAGCAGCCGGTGCAGGGAGACGTCGACGCCCCGGGAGCGGGCCAGAGGCTCGTCGAGGGTGAGCAGCACCTGGTCGCGACGGGTGAGGGCGAGATAGCTGGTGGTGACGACGAGCAGGGCCCCGATCAGGGCCAGGTCGAGCCAGGAGACCCCCAGGATGTCGCCGAAGAGCAGCTGCTGGATGCCTCCCCGGTAGACCCGCAGCAGGCTCAGGGCCACCACGGCCATGGCAAGCGACGAGGAGTAGACGATGTTCAGCAGGGCATCCGCCGGCAGACGGCTGCGTTGCACCAGCTGGTTCGTCATCAGGGCGAAGAGCACCGCAAAGGGGATCAGCACCAGGGTGGGATCGATGCCCAGCAGGATGCCCAGTGTGATGCCGAGCAGGGAGGAATGGCCCAGGGCATCACTGAAGAAGGAGAGCTGCCGCAGCACCGCGAAACTGCCCAGCACCCCGCCGAGGGCGCCGCTCAGGAGCCCACCCAGCAGCGCCCGCTGCATGAAGGGAAGCTGCAGCAGCTCAACCAGGGTCGTTCCCTCTGTCATGTCCACCGCCATCGGCCCAGGGTACCCAGGTTGCCTGGGGCCCAGGCGTCAGGAGGCCGTGCGGGCCAGGGCCTCGCAGGCCAGGGCCAGGGAAGCCGCCAGCAGAACCAGTCGGCCAGCCCGGCAGAACAGCCTTGAGGTGACGACGAAACCCATTGGGATCATTGGCTTGCTCCGGTGCAGGGAAAAGGGAAAGGGTTCAGCGGCCTGTCGTCTGGAGGGGGCGGAGGTCCGTCAGGGCCACCGAGAAGGCGGGGGATCCGTGGCGGGTCAGGGGCCAGCGCCGCACCCAGCAGCTGTCGGTTTCTTCGTCGATGCTGATCACCTGGTAGGTGCCGCCCTGGCGGCTGTTCAGTTGAACGAAGCCGCCGGGGTGCGGGGCTGCAGCCGAATGAGAGGTGGGATAAGGCATGGGTCAGACCACGCATCAGCCCTCAACGTAACAGAAGGTTTCAGATAGATTGACGAGAAGCCACTTCATGTGCATTCCAAAGTAAATGGCTGCCATCCCCTGTTCCACTCCTTGCCCCACAAAGGCGTAACCCCCTCGGGGCGGACCCGAGGGGGTTACTTTGCGAAAGCTCTGGGGAGTTGATCAATCTCCCTGCCCCGCAATCTCTTCCTAGATCAGCAGCAACAGCTACAACGCAGGAACGAACATTCCGTCACGTGC
Organism: uncultured cyanobacterium; assembly: GCA_903917565.1. Lineage (GTDB taxonomy): Bacteria > Cyanobacteriota > Cyanobacteriia > PCC-6307 > Cyanobiaceae > Cyanobium. The sequence goes on from CAIXBB010000045.1 coordinate 5,319, forward strand.
ATGCTGCCGTTCAGGATCGGTTCACTCGTCGTCGTCGGAACCGCCGACCGGCACGAGGCGAATGGCCTTGCGACCCAGCTTGATCTCGAACTCGTCGCCCGGCTCAAGGCCCAGCATGGCGGTATAGGCCTTGCCCACCAGCAGGTTGCCGTTGAACTGGACCTTGGCGGTATAGCCCAGTTTACGGCCGGCCTTGGTGGCCGCCTTGCCCACGCCGTCGCCGAGGTTGATCCCCTTGGCATCGAGAAGCGCTTCGTAAAAAGCGGTGAAGTTCAGACGCTCATTACCGTCCTTCTTGGTGCTCACATAGCCGCAGCTGCGGACCAGATCCGACTTCGAAGCGTCTCCCAGCTCTTTCACCTTGGCGAGGAGATCGGCACCTTTGAGCATGATGCAATGGCGGTGGGTATTGAGCAAATTGTACAACTTGGGCCTGCGATCGCCAGTCGGGCCAGGTTCGGCTTCCCCCGCCCTCTGTCCCTAGGCGTCGCGGCTGCTCTGTCGTCATCTGGTGTGTTCCGGCCGGCGATGGTTGACCATGGCCGGAACGTACGCAATCCCCTTGTTGAGCGCTATCGCTCAGGCGGGCATCGCCGCTGGGGCGTATGGAAATGGGAGGCGGATGCCGGCAGGCCATTGCCGTGATGCCGCAGTATTTCTTGCATCCTTCAGCTCTTCGGAGGACCCTCCACCTGATACTGCACCTGCTGGGGAAAGGGGATCTCGATGTCCCGGTCGCGGAAGGCCCGCCAGATGCCGGCCTGCACTTCGCTGCAGATCGAGACGTTGTCCATGGGATTGGCGATCCAGAAGCGCAGGGCGTAGTCGATGGAGGAATCGCCGTAATGGAGCAACAGCCCCTTCGGTGCCGGGGTGGGAAGAATGCGGCTCTGGCTGCGGGCCGTGGCCTCCAGCAGGGCGATCACTTCGACGGGATCATGGTGATAGGCCGCGCTCACCAGCACCTGGCTGCGCCGCATGGTATCGCTGCCCGTGTAGGTCACCGTGGTGTTGGTGAAGAACGTCTGGTTCGGGATCACCAGTTCGGCATTGTCCCGGTCGCGCCAGAGCACCGCGGCCCGCAGGCCCAGGGAGCGCACCTCGCAGGGATCACCCTCGATGAAGAGCACCTCCCCTGGCCGCACTGATCCTTCGAACAGCAGCCATAGACCACTGACGAAGTTGGAGAAGACTTCCTTGATGCCGAACCCCAGGCCCACCGAGAGGCCGCCGGCCACCGCCAGGATCGCGGTGCGGTTGAACCCCACGTGATCGAGCGCCCAGACGATGCCGAAGGCCACCGCCGTATATCGAATCATCAGGGCCAGGGCGCGGCGGCTGCCGTTGCTGATGCCCACGCTGCGCTGCACCAGCCAGGCCACCCCCTGGGACGGCGGTCCGGTGCCCATGGCCAGCACGTACAGGGTCAGCATTGCTAGGAAAAGGCTGCCCAGGGTCACTTCGGAGCCGAACCATTCGCCGATGGGGATGAGGGCCAGATCCTGGGGGTTGTCGAACACCCTGATCACCAGCAGGACGGAGACCAACAGGTAGGCCGGGCGGATCAGGCGGGTCTCCAGCAACTGCAGCTGCTGGTGTTGGATGAAGCGGCCCAGTACCTGGCGCACCCCCCCCAGACCCAGCCAGCCCAGGTAAAGGAGCAGTCCCAGAAGCACCAGGCCCCACGGTTGGTGGGCGAGTCCCAGGGCCAGCGACAGCAGGCCCAGCAGGCTGGGGATCATCACACTGGGCCGCCCTGCCAGGGGGAACCGAGGGGCCAGCCGCTGTCGCAACGCCCCCTGGCCGAGAAACACCAAAAGCAGCAGGATCACCTGGACGCGCACCTCGAGGCGTTGCAGGTAGCCGAACCAGCCGGCAATCTCCATCAGCAGCAGGTTCATCGGGACCTCTCGGCACCGAGCAGCTCGATCAGGCCCTTGAGGGTGTCCTGGTGGCTGAGGTCATCGAAGAGGAAACGGGTGAGCAGCGCCTGCCAAGCCTCTCTCAGGCTCTTGCTGCTCCCCTCCACCAGGCGGATCGTCGTGTGTTGCAGCGACTGCTCTTGCCCCTCCACCATGGCCGCCACCACGGAGGAACTGTGCACCGGCGGCGCCACCTGCCGGTTCACAGGCAGCACGTACTGGTTGCGCAGGACCATGTCGCGCTGGTGCAGCGGACTGATGGCGAACCGGGCCAGGGCCAGGGCCAGCTGGCGCTGGACCGGACTGGAATTGACCCCGAAGGCGAGCACCCGCTCCCGGGTGATCGGACTGGCGGTGCCGAACGTCCCGGAGGGCAGGGGGGCCACGCCCAGGTTGCGGCCCAGGCGCGATCGGAGGCGGGTGATGTGGATGCTGCGGCAGGGAATCCAGTCGAGGGCACCCACCATCAGCTCCTTCAGCAGTTCCGTCTCGGTGGGGTAGACGGTGACGTGCTGCTGCTGGTCTGCCGCGCGCAACCACTGCAGCCAGCCCAGCAGGCTCTGGCGGGTTTCGGGCGTTGCCGGCTCTCCTGCCAGCAGGCTGCCCACGGCCTCGATCGCCCCCAGTGGACCGAGCGTCCAGGCCAGGCTGATCGCATCGAGGGAGATGCCCACCTCCATCCCCTTGGCGCTGAACGCCAGCAGCTCCTCGAGCGTGGCGGGGCTGCGCCTGACGCGGCGGCGATCGAAGCAGGCCACCTGGGGCTGCAGCTCCAAGGGGAGGCCGGTCACGGTCCCGTCCGAACGCCTGACCCGCAACACGGAGCCCGCATCCAGCTGGGCCAGCACCGCGGCTGGGAAGGACACGGTGTTGATGAGCTTCTCCCTGGCCAGATCACGGGCGGTGGACTCGTTCACCAGCAGCAGATCGGGGCTCAGGCCGGTGCGGTTGCGGATGAGGAGTTCGTTGCGGATGTTCTCCTCAGGAAAGACCTGAACCTGGAGCCGGACCTTCGGCTGGAGGGTCCGGAACGACGCCTGGAGCAGGGCCGTGCGCTGCCGGACCTCTTTCTGCAACTCGGTGTCCAGGGCCTCCTGGCTGACCCCGACCGCGATGTAGAGGGTCCCCTCGAGGGGACGCAGCATGGGCTGCAGGCGCTTGCTGTGGCAGCCCCCCAGGGCGGCCACCAGGGGGATGGCCAGCCCCGCGGCGAGCACCTTGATCGCCGACGGCCGTCGACCCTGAGCGGGCGGGGTGGCGGAGCGGCGGCAGAGGGGAATCACACCGGGAGGCTAGGGGTGTTCGCCTCCACGGGCACCCCTGGCCGCTCCCGACGCTGATCAGTCCTCCGGGTAGAGCAGTTCGGCGAGTTCGTCAGGGTCCACGTCGTAGACCCGCGCCAGGGTCGTTTCGATCGCGCTGGTCACCACATCCGGCAGGAAGCGCATCGCGTTCAGGGCGTCATCGGCGATGTCGTCGGTGAGGAGCTTCTCGCCCCCCAGCTTCTCGTCGTTGATCACGGCCATCACCCAGCTCTGATAGGCGGTGACGAGATCGGCGAACTCGAGCTCAGGATCGTTCAGATCGAGGGCCATCGGGCGTCTCCAGGGACGGACGTTGCCTCTGCAGTTTGCCGCCTGGTCGTCAGGATGGAGGGATGGATCCGGAACCCCTGCCATCGGTGGCCTCCCTGCAGGGCACCCTGTTCGACTTCGCCGTCACCGAGCTGGTGCGTGGCCATCGGGAGAGCTTCGCGCCCCTGTGGACGGTCGAAAGCTGGGCCAAGCTGCTGATCTGGCTGGCCCTCAGCTGTGGCTGCTCCGGCGAGGCCCGGGCCCTGGAGGCCTTCGCGGGGGCCCTGGGTCCTGCGCTAACGGCCCGGATGCGGCGGCTGTTCTTCGAGCGGGAGCTGGCCGATCTGAACCTGCGGGTGATGGCCGACCCGGCCGAGCAGCAGGTGCTGGTGCTGCCCCTCGATGCGGGCCAGGAAGCCGACGCGGGCCCAGCCGGGTCGCTGGATCCGGAGCGGGTGGCGGCGGCCCTTCAGGCCGTTGGCCTCAGCGGGGTGGTGATGGCCGATCGCCATCACTGGCAGCCGCTGGAGGCGCTGATGGCGGTGCCCTGGCAGACCGGACACGGCTGAGGCCGCGCGGTGCCGTCACGGCAGGCGTTCTAGGGTCCCTCCCAGCGAGGTCCCGGCGCGGATGCGGCTGATCGGCAGCTTCGAGGATCCCGGTTACCTGGCCCTGGCCGATGCGGCGATGGCCTTCTTCGATCGTCGCCCCGACCTGCAGCGCAGCGGTGTCGCCTTCTCCTTCGGCAGCGATGGCGATCCCGGCACGGGTGCTGCTGGGGCTGCGGGCGAACCCGGCAAGATCTCCACCGACATCAGTCTGGTGTGGCTCGACCGCTCCGACCCCGAGGCCCAGGGCCTGGCGGACGTGATCATGCGGGGCGTCTCCGCCGGCCTGAAGCGCTACCTGGCCGTCCGTCCCCTGTTCCTCTCCTGCTGCCCGGAGCGTTCCCTGTTCGTCAATCCGATCTTCAACCTGCAGCGCTACGCCCCAGGGGAGGGGTTCTACAGCTGGCACTGCGACTGGAACACCAGCGACGAGGCCACCGAGCCCATCCGCCGCGTGCTGGCCTGGATCCTGTACCTCAACACGGTGCCGGATGGCGGCACGGAGTTTCACTGGCAGGACCACCACGTCGAAGCCGTCAAGGGGACGCTGGCGATTTTCCCGGCCGGCCTGTCCCACCTGCACCGGGGCCGCATCAGCCAGAGCCACACCAAGACGATCGCCACCGGTTGGATCAACGTCGGCTCGCTGGACGCCTATGTGGCGCGCCTCGCCGCCGGCTGAAGCCTCATCCCAGCGCCGAGGGCACGATCAGCCGCTGCAGCCTGAGGGCCAGCTCCTCGGTGAGCGTCTGCACCGCCAGGCGCCGATCGCTGCGATAGTCCGCCATCCGTTCGTCCACCACGATCGGCGTGTCGATGCTGATCCGCGCCCGCAACCTGCCCAGCCGCGGGCGACGGTTGGCGGGATGGCCCTGGATGCGGCACTGGGTGTCCCAGAGCAGCAGCAGGGTGTCGGCGAAGCGCTCCTGGCTGGGCCGCTCGCGCACATAGCTGCCGCTCACGGCGACGAAGGATTCCACGACGCGCATGTGCCAGAGCTGGGCTGCGGTCTCCTCCGCCAGCCGGTCGGCCAGCCCCTGGGCCAGGGGACTCAGGGGCGCGGCGGCGTCGGGCTGGGCGGGATAGAGCCGATCCCAGCCCGCCTGCTCCAGACGCCGGCAGCGGTCGGTGAGGCTGCCGCTGGGGTGTATCCCGAAGGACTGCTCCACCCGCCGCAGGGCCAGGTCCATCAATTGCTGCAGCCGGTGTCCGAAGGGGGTGGCAGCGGCCACCATCAGGGCGGCCTCCCCATCAGGCAGGCAGAGGTGAACCTTGTCCCGGTAGAAGGCCTCCATCTGCTCGAGCATGCGCTCCCCGAGGAGCACCAGCCGCTCCAGCAGCCGGGTCGGGGCAAGGGCGTGGCTGGGATCGGGGCTCAGGCCCGCCGCGGTTTCCAGACGACAGAGCAGGTCCTCGATCGCCCCCCAGACCGGATCGATGTAGCTGTACTGCAGCCCGATCGGCAGCAGGTCCATGCGCTCGTGGCGACCGGCGTCGGCCAGGTCGGCGGCTGTCCAGAAGGCGAGCTGGGCGGTGCCTGGCTCCAGGGGGCCGAGCACCTCGTTGTGGCCATTGGTGGCCCCTTCCGGCGCCAGGGCAAAGGGATGGGGGCCATCCAGCAGCAGCCGCCGGGCCGTACGCAGGGCCGGCAGATCCAATTTGCTCCGCTGGATCGAGGCGCCGCCCAGGTGGGTGAACAGCCAGCCCATCGGTGCCCCGGCCCAGAGGGGAATGCCGCGGTCGAAAAGGAACTGGCCGGTGGGCGCAGGATCGAAGCGCAGGCCCTGTTGCCGGCCTGCCCTGGCAAGTTCCACCCAGAGCAGCCGGGCCATGCTGAGGGGATCATCCAGGCTGGGGTGCCGGAAGGCGAGCAGCAGCCGGCTCTCCCCGGCCTGGAAGGAACGCATCGCTTCCACGAGCGAGGCCATGCCCTCCACCTCGACCGTGTCGATCCGGCAGCGCCAGCGAAGCCAGAGCGGCAGCACCACCCTGCCCACCGCCAGCACCCGCCCATCCAGGCGGGGGGGCAGGAACTCCAGCGGCGGGGCGGTGGCCATGGGCGGAGGTTAGGTGGGCAGAAATGGGGAGAATGGCTCTCCGTCCAGCTGTTGCCCCGTCTCTGCGATGAAGATCGATCCCGCCTTGCGCCATCGGGCGCTGCGCACGGCCGTGGGGGTTCTGGAGACGGCTCGGGATCCCGAGCACACCCTCACCCACGCCCTGCCGATGCTGGATCTGCTGACCAACTCGCCCCTCGGCGAACTGGGCCGCCAGCAGCTTCTCGAGGACGACGCGCTGCGCACCCTGGCGGAGGAGCAGTACTGGGGCCCCTGGCCAGCGGCCGAGGAGCTGCGCCGGATGCCGCCCGGCAGCCTCGGCCGGCTCCACCAGGAGCGCTTCGAGCGCCTGGGGCTGCACGCCGTTCCGCCGCCGGACACCAGCCGCATGGGTGGACCGGGTGGCTATCTGCAGTTGCGGCTGCGGGCCACCCATGATCTCCACCACGTGGTGCTGGCGATCCCTTCCGACGTGGCCGGTGAGGCCAGTGGTTCGGCCTACTAAGCCTCCGCCCTGCGCCAACCGGGGTCGATCGCCGTGCTGTCGGCCTGGATGGTCCACGGTTACCTGGCGCCCGAGGAGGATGAACAGATCTGGGACGGCATCCGCTTCGGCCTGGAGGTGGCCCGCCACCTCGGCCCCCGCTTGCTGGCGATGCGCTGGGAGGAGGGCAGGGCGACTCCCATCGCCACCTGGCGGGAGCGGCTCGGCCTCGATGGGCTGCTGCGCCACACGCCCCGTGTTACCTCAGCGCGGCTCCAGGGGGGTGATCGGCCCTGCGCCCCGCTTCAACCCCAGCCGGATCGGCCGCGGCGGACCTTCGGCCGGCAGGGTCACCTCCACCCACAGCTCCTCGCCCGGCGGGCGGAGGGAGGGATCCGCCACCTGGGGTGGGAGGAAGAAGGCCACCGATGGCGCCAGGCGCCAGAGTTCACCTTGCGGAGTCTCCTGGAGGCTACGGGCGCGGGGAGTGGCGGAGCTGGCCAGATCGGCCCGCACCCTGGCCAGCAGCAATCCCTTCCGCGCTGCGCGGCTCATGGGATCCCCCTGCCCAGGGCGCGGGCCACGAACCGGCGGCGCAGCACCTCCTGCCCCCAGCCACCGCCGAGGAACAGCACCCCCAATCCGATCAGGCTGGCGGAGCGGCCCTGGCTGTCCATCAGCTGGGACACGTAGAAGGCGAGCATGTCGAGGTCGATCAGGGCGGCACCGACGTTGACCCGCTCGGAGCGGCCCTCCAACACGCCCCAGGCCACCAGCAACAGGCCGCCGACGGCCCACCACAGGTGAGTGAAAACGCCGATCTCCTGATGGGTCCCCCAGGCCATGGCCACCCCCGGCAGCAACCATCCGATCGCCACGGCCAGCTGCCACTCGCTGACCAGCCAGCCCGGGATCACCAGCGCCAACAGGGCCAGCTGGGGCCACCGGCGCAGCAGGCCCCAGGGCCAATGGGCTTCCAGGTGGAACAGCTGCCCTGCCAGGAATATCCCCTCCCCCAGGGTCACGGTCCCCACGCCGTGCAGCCCCACCACCAGGGCCAGCAGCAAGCCGAAGCGTTGCCCCGGCGCCAGGGCCTCCCAGGGGGTGGAGACGAACAGCAGCAGCCCGGCGGCCACCAGCACGCCGCCCAGGGCGATGGCCACCAGCACCGTCACTCGCAACCGTTGGGGGCTGGGCTGGGCCAGTTCCCAGGCAGGGATCGCCTCGGCGGTGGTGGGCTCGATCAGGCCGGCCTGGCGCCAGCTCCCCAGCCGTGACTCCCAGCGATCGCCCATGGGGCCAGGCAAGGTGTGGGGCCCTTTTGCGACCATGGGCCCACTGCCCAACGTTCCCAGTGTCCGCCGAGCCCCTCGCCAAGACCTACGACCCGGCCGCCACCGAGGCGCGCTGGCAGCGGGCCTGGGAGGAGGCTGGTGCCTTCCACCCCGATCCCGCCGCCGGCGGTGATCCCTTCGCGGTGGTGATCCCACCGCCGAACGTGACCGGCAGCCTGCACATGGGCCACGGCTTCGAGACGGCCCTGATCGACACGATCGTGCGGTTTCAGCGCCTGCAGGGAAAGAACGTGCTGTGTCTGCCGGGCACCGACCACGCCTCGATCGCCGTGCAGACGCTTCTGGAGAAGCAGATCAAGGCGGAGGGCGGCAGCAAGGACGATCTGGGCCGCGACGCTTTTCTGGAGCGGGCCTGGGCCTGGAAGGGCGAAAGCGGCGGCACGATCGTGGGCCAGCTGCGCAGGCTGGGCTACTCCGTCGACTGGCAGCGGGAGCGGTTCACCCTCGATCCCGGCCTCAGTGAGGCGGTGGTGGAGGCCTTCGTGCGCCTGCACGAGGAAGGGCTGATCTACCGGGGCGAGTACCTGGTGAACTGGTGCCCGGCTTCGGGATCGGCGGTGAGCGATCTGGAGGTGGAGATGAAGGAGCTCGACGGCCACCTCTGGCACTTCCGCTATCCGCTCAGCGGCGGCCCGGCCACCGACGGCACCGACCACCTGGTGGTGGCCACCACCCGCCCTGAAACCCTGCTGGGTGACACCGGCGTGGCGGTGCATCCCACCGACCCCCGCTACGCCGCCCTGGTGGGGCGCACGATCGATCTGCCCCTGGTGGGACGGGAGATCCCGATCGTGGCCGATGGGCACGTGGACCAGGCCTTCGGAACGGGGTGCGTCAAGGTGACCCCCGCCCACGACCCCAACGACTTCGCCATCGGCGCCCGCCACGGCCTGCCCCTGATCACGGTGATGGCCAAGGACGGCACCATGAACGCGGCGGCTGGCCGCTTCGCCGGCCTGGATCGCTTCGAGGCGCGAACGGCGGTGGTGGCGGCGATGGAGGCGGAGGGCTACCTGGTGAAGGTGGAGCCCCACCGCCACAGCGTGCCGTTTTCGGATCGGGGCAAGGTGCCTGTGGAACCGCTGCTTTCCACCCAGTGGTTCGTCAAGGCCGAGCCGCTGGCCGCCCGCTGCCGGGAGGCCCTTGATGGCGGCGAGCCGCGCTTCGTGCCGGAGCGCTGGGAGAAGGTCTACCGCGACTGGCTCACCGACATCCGCGACTGGTGCATCAGCCGCCAGCTCTGGTGGGGGCACCGCATCCCCGCCTGGTTCGTGGTCAGCGAGACGGGCGGCGTGATCACCGAGGCCACGCCCTACGTGGTGGCCACGGGCGCGGCCGAGGCCCGCGGCAAGGCGGAAGCGGCCTTCGGCGAATCGTCCCGGGCCGCCGGCCGGGAGCTGCGGCTGGAGCAGGACCCGGACGTGCTCGACACCTGGTTCTCCAGCGGCCTCTGGCCCTTCTCCACCCTGGGCTGGCCCGATGCTGCGGCGGCCGATCTGGCTCGCTGGTATCCCACCAGCGTGCTGGTGACCGGTTTCGACATCATCTTCTTCTGGGTGGCCCGCATGACGATGCTGGCCGGCGCCATGCAGCCATCGGGCGCGGGGAAAGCCTGGATGCCCTTCGCCGACGTGATGATCCATGGCCTGGTGCGGGACGAGAACAACCGCAAGATGAGCAAGAGCGCCGGCAACGGCATCGATCCGCTGCCGCTGATCGAGCGCTACGGCGCCGATGCCCTGCGCTTCGCCCTGGTGCGGGAAGTGGCCGGTGCCGGCCAGGACATCCGCCTCGACTACGACCGCAGCGACGGCAGCTCGGCCACGGTGGAGGCGGCGCGCAACTTCGCCAACAAGCTCTGGAACGCCACCCGTTTCGCCCTGATGAACCTGGGCGGTGAGACGCCCGCGTCCCTGGGTTCCCCGGATCCCGCCCGCCTCCAGCTCGCCGACCGCTGGATCCTCTCGCGGCTTGAGCGGGTGAAGCGGGAAACGGCGGAGCGCTACGCCAGTTACGGCCTGGGGGAAGCCGCCAAGGGGCTGTACGAGTTCGCCTGGAACGAGGTGTGCGACTGGACGATTGAATTGCTGAAACGGCGACTGAATCCCCGCCCCGCCAGCGAAGGTGAGCCCTTGAGCCCCGAAGCTCTGGCAGACCAGCGCACCGCCCGCCAGGTGCTGGCCAAGGTGCTGGCGGAGCTTCTGGTGCTGCTGCATCCACTGATGCCCCACCTGAGCGAGGAGCTCTGGCATGGGCTCACGGGTGCCCCGGAGGGCACCTTCCTGGCCCTGCAGCGTTGGCCGGCCCCCGAGGCGGCCGCCCTTGATGCGGACCTGGAGGCCTCCTTCGGCGAGCTCATCGAGGCGATCCGCGTCGTGCGCAACCTGCGGGCCGTGGCGGGCCTCAAGCCCTCCCAGAGCGCGCCGGTGCTGTTCATCACCAGCCGCGACGCCCTGGCAGCGGTGCTGCGGGAGGGAACCGCTGACATCACCACCCTCACCCGGGCCGAGAGCGTGGTGGTGCTGGATCCGGCGGCGGCGGCGGCCAGGCCCCCGGCCAGGGCCCTGGCCGGGGTGAGCGGTGAACTGCAGGTGCTGCTGCCGCTAGAGGGCCTGGTTGATCTCGACGCCCTGCGGGGTCGGCTGGAGAAGGATCTGGCCAAGGCCGAGAAGGAGATCAAGGGGCTCGCCGGCCGCCTGGCCAACCCCAACTTCGCCGGCAAGGCGCCCCCCGAGGTGGTGGCCGATTGCCAGGCGAACCTGGCCGAGGCGGAAACCCAGGCCGCGCTGGCGCGGGGGCGGCTGGCGGATCTGGTCTGAGCAGCCCAAGCAAGGCCGCCTGCAGCGCCAATGGCTGCTTAGGATGTACGCGTGTATCCATGAGGGTCATGGCGACGACGCGCCTGTTTCGCAACGGCCACTCCCAGGCGGTGCGCATCCCGGCTGAGCTGGCCTACCAGCGCAGCGACCTGGTGTTGGAGATCGAGCGAGTGGGCGATGAGTTGCGCATCCGTCCGGCGGGCCGGCCGATCAGCGGCGCCCTCCCTGCTCTGGCCAGGTTCTCGCCGGATTTCCTGGCCGAGGGCCGCGGCGATCAGCAGCAGCTGGAACGGGAGCAGCTGTGAGCAGCCCTTGAGGATCCTGTCTTGAGCCTTCGGCCCCTCTATCTGCTGGATACCAACATCTGCATCTACCTGATGAAGCACCAGCCTCCCCAGGTGGCGGAGCGATTCGCTTGCTGCCGTGTGGGGGAGGTGTTGATCTCGGCGATTACGGCGGCCGAACTGGAGTATGGCGTGATCGCCTCGGGCGCCGAAGCCGAACGCAACCGCCAGGCCCTGGGGCAGTTTCTGCTGGACGTGCCGGTGGCCCCCTTCGATGGCCGGGCGGCCAGCGCCTACGGCCCTGTGCGCTGGGCGACGCGGCAACGGCGCCGCGATGCGCTGGACAAGCTGATCGCGGCCCACGCCCTGGCCCTAGGGGTCACCCTGGTGACCAACAACCCGGTTGACTTCCAGGCCTATCCCGACATCACCATCGAAAACTGGGTGGCTTGATCCAGCCGCGTCCCACCTCTGATCGGGCTGCGTTCCATCTCCACTTAACACCAGGCCCACCACCTCTCTTTTGCCATCTGCCGCGAAGCGGCTTGGCTCCACACTCTTTTGGCGGTTCGATAATCACGCTCTTGCCTCGGTCTGTGTCAGCTTTCAACGGCGCCCTCACAGCCCCCGCGGGTCCCGAGCAGTGATTCCTCGGGATTGAACTACAGCAAACCGGAACCGCGCAGGTCCAGCCGGCGGGATGCGCTGCCTGCCGAGGCGCGAACAACTGGTTGGCTCAGAGCAGGGATCCCTGATGCTCCTGGGGCTCCAGCTGCGCTGGCTCGGCCCGCTCCTCCGCTTCGCCCGCCTTCACTTCCAAGGCCTGCTCGATCACCCGGTCGGTGAGGGCGTCGAAGTAGGCGGCCAGGGTCTGCTGCAGCTCCTGAAACTCCGGCCAGAGCGTGTCGTTCACGAAGCTGCGGCTCAGCCGCGCCATCACCGTGGTGCGCCGCTGGCCGCGGTAGCGGTAAGGCTGGATGGCGTAGCGCCGCAGCAGTGCCACGAACAGATGCCGCGACCACTGGTCGGAGAGGGAGAAGCGGAACTCCACCGGCGGCTCCTCGGCCGCCAGCTGCCGCAGGCGGGCCTGGATGCGGTCGCGGGCCCGTTCGGCCGCCACCCGCTCGCCGTCCGTGCCCGGCCGCGAGAACAGAGCTTCGATGCGCCGCAGCTTCGCCACCAGTTGCTCCTCCGGACTGGCTGGCGGCGTGCTGACGGTTCGAGGACCGGACGCGAATCCTCTGGTGGAACCTTCGCCAGTGGATCGCTCGCGGCGTGCGATTGGGCTCGACTCCCGGCGCTCAGGCTTGCCACCGTAGGCGCCTCAGGGCTGCCGGTACCCCCTTCCGGATTTCCACGGCATGCACCTCCGGCAGCAGCGGCCAGCCCAGCAGAGTTCCATGGGCCCGATGGGCGGTCATCATGGAGCGCAGGGCCAACGGATCATCGTCTGGGCTGGCCAGCTCCACCACCTGGTCAGGTCAGAGAGGCGTTGACTCAGCTCATTCGCTCACGTTCGCCTTCGGCATGAGCGAGCGCCGCCACCACAGGCAGGGAAGGACGGGGATCACCCACGCCACCAGGGGGCAGGGCGAGAGTGAACATGCGGCGGGGCGGCGCTGTTGCATGGTCCTTCCCCTTTCAGGTCTCCACCGCCGCCTCCAGCGGCTGCCAGATCAGGGGGCCGAAGCGGGCCACCACGGCCCTCAGGCCATCCAGTTCGCGGCCACTGCGGCCGCTGAAACCCAGCACCACGCTGTCGGCCGGCACCGTCCAGTCAATCGGGCGGTCACCGGCATCGCCGCCACCGCCGATCCGCTGGCCGTCGCTGCTGGTGAGGAAGAGCCGGTCGACCCTGGTGCCGCTGAGGCCCTCGATGCGGCGGATCACGACCCCATCTCCCAGCTCCAGGCTGCCCCGATCACCGCCGCCGCCGCCGCCATGGACCTCGGCCTCGAGGGGGTCGCCCTCGCTGTCGTAGCGCAGCCGGATCTGATCCACCCGCGAGCCGGTGCGCAGACCCACCTCCACCAGCCGCTGCCGCTGGCGGATGGCCTCGGCCCTCCCGGGGAAGGCGAAGGGGCTGCCTCCCTGGCCTCCCATCAGGAGCTCTTCGCCCAGGGTCACGCTCAGCTCGGGACTGCCCGCGGCCAGGGACGGGAGCTCCGGCGGCTCCAGGGGAACGGTGGCGGCAGCGGCGTAGGCGGCCCGGCAGGCGTCGATGGCCCCCAGGTCCGCCGTGGCGGCGGCGCGCCGGGCCGGGAGGCTCGGGTCAGGCGCCACGCCGTAGAGCCGGTAGGTCTCCGCCACCCAGTCGATCTGGTGGATCAGGCCCTCCAGCCGCTCCCGGCGTTCGATCAGTCCTTCGTCAGGGCCTACGCCGCTGAACAGCTGCAGGTTGGCGGCCACGGCCCGGAAGGTGGCGCCGAGGGTGGGCACCGTCTCGTAGCCCCTGGTCCGCACCCCGATCAGGGCAGGCTGGTCCAGGGGGACCCCGGCGAAGTCGCGGGCGAAGGGGATCAGGGAGGCGGCCTCGGCGGGCGGCTGGGCCCGGGTGCCGATCACCTGCACCCGGAAGCCCATGTTCACCGCGGCACGGCGGGCGACCGTCGTCACGGTCTCCACCAGGGCGGGGTTCAGGGCCAGACCGCCGAGGCCCAGTCCCGCCTCGAACTCCCGCTCCACCATCCGGGCCTGCTCCCGCGACTGGGCATAGAAGGTGAACACCCCGTGGCACTCACCGCCCACCTCCGCCGCCGCCACGAAGCCATCCCCGTGCAGGGCCACGAAGGCCTCGAGCTCGGCGTCGCTGGCCGGCACGGTCAGTCCCTCCAGCAGGTGGGTCTGGTCCACCTCCAGCGCTGCGGCCACCTGGCGGGCCCAGACCACCAGCGAGAGGCTGAAGGTGGTGGTCTTCAGGGAGTCGCGGAACGCCTGCTTGGCGTTCAGAACGCACAGGGGCCCCAGGCTGAACCCCAGCGACGTTCCGCCTTGCAGCGAATCCAGCAGCTCCACGCTGTTGCGGCAGAGCCTCCAGCCCACGGTGCTGCCACCGCCCGATGGGAGCACCGTCCCGCCCACGGCGGCCTCCAGGGGCTCGCCGCTGCCGGCGACACGGTGGCGCCCGCGGAACAGGGCCCCGCGGGCGACCTGCTGCGCCAGCTCCGATGGATCAGCCATGGCGCCACGGGCAGGGGGGCCCAAGCGTAGGCAGGGTCGATACGGTGGCCTCCATGGACCCGCTCTGGCTGCCGGATCACCTGCTGTTCTGGCTTCGCTCCCCGGCCGGGGCCGTGGCCTTCGTGCCCCTCTATGCCCTGTGGGTCACCCTGCTGCTGCCGGGGGTGTGGGCCTCGATGCTGGCCGGGGTTCTCTATGGCCCTCTCTGGGGCAGCGTGCTGGTGTTCGCCGGGGCCTGCCTGGGGGCCCAGGCGGTGTTCCTGCTGGGGCGCAGCCGCTGGCGGGGCTGGGCCCGCCGCCGTCTGGCGGGTGCGCCGCGGCTGCTGGCGGTGGAGCGGGCTGTTTGCCGCCAGGGGCTGACCCTGGTGCTGCTCACCCGACTCTCGCCGGCCTTCCCCTTCAGCCTGCTCAACCTGGCCTACGGCCTCAGCGAGGTGAGCCAGCGGGATTATGCGATCGGCCTGATCGGCATCCTCCCCGGCACCGTCCTTTTCTGCGCCCTGGGGGCGGCGGCCGGCGATCCCAGGCGTTTTTCGGCGCTGCTGGCCGGTCCGGCCGATGGCGTCACCTGGGCTCTGCGGCTGCTGGGGGTGGCCGCCACCCTGGCGGTGGTGCTGCTCGTGGGCCGCCAGGTGCGCCTGGCCCTGGAGGAACGCGGGGTAGCCTCCCACGTTGCGATGCAGGCCAGCGATGCTGACGGCCGAGACTCCCCCCAGCCCCAGCCCCAGCCCCAGCCCCAGCGTCTGCGCCTGCCCCAACTGCGGCGGCGGAAGCCTCACCCTGGTGCGACGGGTGCGGGTGAGCAAGGCCCAGGTGGAGGCTGAACTCGCCCATTGCAGCACCTGCGACTTCCTCTTCCTGGCCGATCCCACCTGGCTGGACGTGGCCTACGAGGAGTCCTTCTATGGCGACACGGGCTACGTCGACCGCAACCTGCATGCCTCGCGGCTGCTGCGACTGCTGCTGGTGATCGGCCGCCTGGGTCGCTTCGGCGCCAGCGAGCCGGGCTGCGATCTGGGCACTGGCCTGGGCATGCTGCCGCGCCTGCTGCGCGATCACGGCTTCGATTTCCACGGCACCGACGCCTATGCGGCCATGGAACTGATCCGCCCCTTCTGCGACCCTCCGGGCGATGGGCCCATCGGCTGCAAGACCGCCTTCGAGGTGATCGAGCACGTGCCGAGCACCCCCGAGTTCCTGCGCCACGAGGTGGGCCCCACGCCCCTGTTCGTCTTCTCCATCCTGATGCGCCAGGGGGGTGAGATCCCAGGGCCTGACTGGTGGTACTACGCCTTCGGCAACGGCCAGCACATCAGCTTCCACAGCCGCCGCAGCTTCGAGGTGGCGATGGGGCGGGCGGGGATGGATCCGGCCTGGCTGGTCTGCATCGACGGGCCGGTGCACCGCCGCGCTCTGCATCTGATCGCCCCGCAGGCTCGCTGGCGACGGGCCTTCCGCGTCGCCGGCGCTCTGGTGAACCGTGGCCTCGATGGGCTGCTGCTGCCGTGGCTGGAGCCCCTGGTGGGGTTGCGTCCCCGCATCATCCCCGACCATTACGCGGCCATGGAGCGGCTCAGATCTTCCGCAGAGCGTCAGCCTTGTCCTTGAAGTCGCTCAGCAGCAGCTGCAGGTACGTGACCTTGCGCAATTTGACGTTGGCGGTGAGGGACATGCCCACCTGCAGCGGCAGCACCTTGCCGCTCTTGAGCTTCAGCTGCTGGGAGTTGAGCCGGATGTCCACCGGAAAGCGGTAGAAGTTCTTCATCTGGTCCGGGGGCAGGGCGTCGGAGCCGATGCGCCGGACGGTGCCCTGCAGCACCCCGAAGTCCGTGGCGGGGAACGAATCGATGCTGATGTCGGCCTGCTTTCCCGCCGTGACGAAACCGATTTCCCGGCTGGGGACCTCCACCCGTGCCTCCAGCTTGTCGAAGGGCACCACCTTCATCACCGGCTCGCTGGTCTGGGCCACGAAGCCACGGGATTTCGGCTTGAGCTCGAACACCACGCCCGCCTCCGGGGAGCGGATGACCTGGTAGCGGATGTTGACGTTGAGCTCGGTCAGTTTGCTGAGCAGGTCGGCCAGTTCGCTCTGGATTTCGCGGATGCCCTGCTGCAGGATCGCCTGCTGGCGCAGCCGGTCCACCTGGCCCTCCTGGAGCTTGCCCTCCACCTCCTGGACCTTGTTGCGCTGGGAGAGGTACTGGAGTTCGGCGGTGGCGCCCTCCTTGTTGAGGGTCTCGAGGCGGCCGAGCACGTCCTTCTCCAGCACCAGGCTCTGGCGCAGCACCAGCTGCTCGGTGTCATTGAACTGGAGGTAGCGCTCGAGCTCCACCTGCTTGAGCCGCAGTTGCTGCTGCTTGTACCGGATCGTCTGCTCCATGCTGCCCTGGCGGTCGAGGGTGGTCTCGGTGTCGAGGCGCAGCAGCACCTGTCCCTTCTTGACGCGTTCACCCTCCTTCACCATCACCTGCTCCACCACGCCGCCCACCGGCATCTGGATGTCCTTCACCACTCCCAGGGGCTCCAGCTTGCCCGGGGCGGTGACAATCTCCTCGGTCTGGGCGAAGGCCAGCCAGCCGAGCCCGAACAGGGTCACCCCCATCAGGGTCCAGGTGATCGAGCGGGCCCAGAAGCGTGACTGCTGCAGCACCACATCGTCACTGTCGGTGTGGATGCTGCGCTCGAGGCTGTTCTGGGCACGGCGGAACAGGCCCGCCGGGGTGGGGGGAGCCATCAGCCCGACTCCTGTTGGCGATAGAGCGCGAAGTAGCGTCCCTTCATGGCCATCAGTTCCTCATGGGTGCCGGTCTCCACGATGGCCCCCTGGTGCATCATCACGATCAGATCGGCCCGGCGGATGGTGGAGAGGCGGTGGGTGATGAAGAACACGGTGCTCTGGCTCATCGCCTCCCGCAGGTTGTCGCACACCTGGCGTTCGGTGTCGTAATCGAGGGCGCTGGTGGCTTCGTCCATCACCAGCAGCTGGGGTTGGCTCAGCAGGGTGCGGGCGATGGCGATGCGTTGGCGCTGGCCGCCGGAGAGGGAGGCGCCCCGCTCGCCCAGGGTGGTGCTGTAGCCGGCGGAAAGCTCCATGATGAAGCCATGGGCGCCGGCGATCCGGGCGGCCTCGACGATGGCGTCGCTGGGGGCCTCCGGGTTGGTCAGGGCGATGTTCTCACTGATGGTGCCCGAGAAGAGCAGGGGATCCTGGGGCACGATGCCGATCTGGCGCCGCAGGGAATACAGCTCCACCTTGTCGATGTCGTAGCCGTCCACGAGGATGCGGCCCTTCGTGGGGGAATAGAGGCGTGGCAGGAGCTTCATCAGGGTGCTCTTGCCGCTGCCGCTCTGGCCCACGATCCCTGTGAAGGTGCCTGGGGGAACGTACAGGCTCACGTTGCTGAGGACCTCCGGTCCAGCTGGGTTGAAGCGGAAGCTGAGGTTCTCGAACACCACATCACCCTTCACAGGCGGCAGGGGGATGTGGCTGCGGTCGGCTTCGCTCGATTCCTCCGGGGTGTCCACCACGTCGGCGAGGCGCTCGAACGAGACCCGCAGCTCCTGGATGTTCTGCCAGATGGAGGAGAGACGCAGCAGGGGCTGGGTGACATAGCCACTGATGATCCGGAAGGCGATCAGCTGGCCCAGGCTGAGCTCCCCCTTGAGCACCATGGTGGCCCCCACCCAGAGCACCAGCAGCTGGGAGAGCTTCTGGAGCACCGAGCTGGTCTCGTTGAGGAAGGTGCCGGTGATGGTCTTCTCGAAGGTGCGGGAGATGTATCTGGCGTAGAGCTCCTGCCATTTCCAACGGCTCACCATCTCCACGTTCTGGGCCTTCACCGTCTGGATGCCGGTGAGCACCTCCACCAGGTGGCTCTGGGTGCGGGCGTTCTCCTCTGCCGCCTGGCGGTACTGGCGCCGGAACAGGGGAGCCCCCAGCAGGGTGAGACCCACCTGGATGGGCAGCACCGCCAGGGCGATGATCGTGAGCAGCCAGCTGTAGATCGCCATCACGATGATGTAGATCACCGAGAAGGCTGCATCCAGCAGGGTGATCAGGGCCTGGCCTGTGAGGAAGTTGCGGATCTTCTCCAGCTCGGCGATGCGGGTGCCCAGCTCCCCGACCGGGCGCTTGTCGAAGTAGCCGAGCGGCAGCCGCAGCAGGTGATCGATCACCTCAGCGCCGAGGCGCAGGTCGATGCGATTGGTGGTGTCCGTGAACAGGAAGGTGCGGAGGGATCCGATCACCCCCTCCATCAGGGTGACCACCACCAGGGCCATGCCCAGGATCTGCAGCGTGTCGAGGCTGCGCTGGGAGATCACCTTGTCGATGATCACCTGAATCAGCAGGGGGTTGGCCAGGCTGAACAGCTGCACCACGAAGGAGGCCAGCAGAACCTGGAGCAACATGCCCCGGTAGCGCTTCAGGGCTGGCCAGAACCAGCCCGGGCCGAAGGTCTGCTCCGGGGTGTCGATGCTGCGCTCCAGCAGCAGCAGCTCCAGACCCTCCGGATAGTGCTCGGCGATCTGGGCCGGGCTCAGCTGCACCCAGCCCTCCGCCGGGGAGGCCAGACGCAGGCCGGCGGCGTTGCTGGCCGTGGCAATCGCGAAGCCCTGCTTCCAGGGCACCAGGCAGGGGGTGATCAGCCGGGTGGCGGAGGCCGCGGGCACCTTGGCGCCGGTGACCAGCAGGCCGAGCATGGCGGCGATCTGGCCGCAGAGCTGCAGATCCGGCGGCTGGCCGCGCCGCATCTTGTCGCGCAGGATCTTGTCCACCGCGTCGCGGCGGTAGGGGAGCTCCAGCAGCTTGCCGAGCATCTGGAAGCAGGCCAGGGTCTCCTCGAGAGGGCCGTTGCCCCGCACCAGGGTGAGGTGGCGGTCGGCCCTGTCCTGGCCCAGATCGAGGCTGCTGGGCTGGGTCTGGCCGCCGGCTGCCGCCTCGATCGGCACGGTCGGGTCGCCCGACTGGGTGGTGTCCGAGGGGGAGGGAGCTGGCTCCGCTTCTGCAGGGGCGAGCGCCAGCAGCCGCAGGGGCAGGGGGGGGGCGGGGCTGGGGCAGCGGTTTTGTCGCCGCCAGCACGGAGCCGATGGCCAGGTCGGGGACGTTGGCGCTGGCCAGGAGCAGTTCCTCTCCGTCCTGCAGGCCGATGGACCCTGCGGCGCTCGGCACCACGCCCCGTGCCCGCAGGCGCAGGCGCTCGATCTTCTCGCGCCAGAGGGACGGATCAAAGCGGCCCGCCGCGGCCCCTTCCCGTTGCAGCAGCAGCTGATGCAGTTCCGCCGTCCAGAGGTGGCGGCCACACCACTGACGCAGGCCGTCCTCGGCCAGCAGCAGTTCGAGCACCAGGGTGTCCGGAACCGCCGTGGCCAGGAGGTCGGAGGCGGCGCTCACCGGCTCGATTCCCTCGGCCCGCAACAGCGAAACCAGCCCCACGATGGCGCCGGGCCCCAGCCGTTCAAGGGTGAAGGGCCGGCCGTCCCGTTCCCCCAGCAGCCGCGCATCACCGTCGTGCAGCACCAGCACGCGGTTGCCGATGCTGCCGGCACTGCTCAGGTCCTCGCCGACGTGGAACCGGCACGGGCTGCCTTCCGCCAGCAGCCTCTCCCGGGCGGCGGCGGAGAGGCCATCGAAGGGCGGCAGGGTGAGCCAGTCGGTGCGTCCAGGGACTGTGGAGGTCATCGCCCCTGCCCCGGCCGCAGCTGCAGGGCGACTTCCTGGTCCACCCACTCCTCAAACAGCTCCCGGGCCATCCGCTTCTGCATGTCGTCGTCAAAGCTGGCCGAGCGGAGCGTTTCCAGCCGCACCACCAACCACCAGCGATCGATGCGCAGGGGGGGATGGAGCTGGCCCGGGCGACTGGTGCGCAGCAGTTCGGCCAGGGACGGATGGGCCTGCAGCAACGGCACCGGTCCCACCACCCCCCGGGTGGAGCGCTCGGGCCCACTGGCATAGGAGGCCGCCAGCTTGGCGAAGTCGGCTTCCCCTTCAGCGATGCGCAGGTAGAGCTCGCGGGCCAGGGCTCCGTCCTCCACCCGCAGCAGGCTGTAGATCACCTGATCCAGCTGGTTCTTGCGGGCCAGGTAGCGCTGCTCGGCCCGGTGCAGGAAATGCTCCTGGCAGTGGTGCTCGATCCTGGATTGCAGCTCCGCCTGCCAGAACACATCGGCTTCCGTGAGTTCGTGCCTCTGCAGGTGGTTCTTGAGGTCGTCGGCGGAGCGGAAGCCGTGGCTGGATCCCCAGGCCTGCTGCGCCTTCTGGCGCTCCTCCTCCCCCAGGGTCACCCCCGCCACGGCCGTGGCGATCACCGACTGGCGCAGCAGGGGAAGCAACAGCTGGTGGCGGGCCAACTGGCGGCGCAGCGCTTCGGGAATCTCAGGCAGCGGCTCCACCTCCATCAACATCGGTGGCCCGGAGGGGCGCACGGGCGGATCGAGGCTGATGTCGTGGTCCAAGGTGCGGGCTGAGGCCACAGGGTCGGCAGTCACGGGGGCATTCTGGGGCTGAACTGGCGAATCAACCGGTATCGGTTGCCGATGGCGCAGCGTCCGCCCGCAGCTCAGGAGCGCCGCAGGATCGGTTCGGCACGCACCACGCTGCTGATGAGCAGGAACAGCGCCTCGATGCTGCCCACCCGCTTCACCTTCTGGAACCAGGCATTTTCTCCATAGATGAGCTGGATCAGGGCGGCCTCCGTCTCAAGGACCGGCATCTGAAACTGCAGCCCCAGCAGGTGATGCTGCCGCAGGCGGCTGGTCCTCATCAGTCGGACGGCCAACTCCAGGTGGAACTGGGGGACCCGCAGCAGGCCCTGAATCTCCCCCTTCCCCGGGCCTGGGGCGTTCAGCAACAGACTCGCCCCCTGCTCGGAGACATCATTGGTGATGCCCCAGTACTCGGTGCCCTCCACTTCGAGACAGGCCACCAGCCCCAGGGGGAAACGGTCGGCCTGACGGCGGATCGGTTTGTCGATGCAGGCGAGCAGACAGATGAACATCAGGATGCCGTTGTAGAGGTTCCAGGCAACCATCAGGCCTTCACCCTCGAAGACAGATCTGGACCAGCGAATGTCCAGCAGCGGCAGGCCGTAGTTCAGCACCAGAACACCAACAAAAACGAAGAGGTAGGTGAGAAACGGCCAGGCAAAACGCAGATCCAGGGTCTGCTTGGGGTTGTTGACGTCCTTGTTGGTCACCAGACTGCCAACGGATCTGAACGGCCGGAACAGGATCTGTGACATCCTTTTCAATGCTGGGAAGCAGAATAGGGACTCATAGACTTCCGTCCAGAAATGGAAGTAATGGCCGTTGGTCTGCCAGGTGGGGAGGAAATACAACATGATCACGAACGGCAGGCCATAGGCCATGTATTCCACCGGAGGGGCGGCAATCAGCGTGAAACCGATCAGCATCGACAACAGGGGGAAAATGATGTAGACGGCGCGAAACAGGGGCGTCAGCAAACTGAGCAGGAGATTCAGGTAAAAGACTTTCTGCCAGAAATTCAAGGTCTTCCAGATTGGAAGCACTTTGGGGGAGGTGAACACCTGCAGGTTGCCCTGCATCCAGCGCAGCCGTTGCTCGAGATAATCGCGGAAGGTTCGGGGTACCTCACCCAGGCTCAGCCCTTCATCCAGATAGATCATGCGCCAGCCATGGGTGAGTAGTCGGGTGCCGGTCTGGTTGTCCTCGACGATGCAATGGGTGACATAGCCACCGATGGCCTCCAGCGCGGATCGCCGGGCCACATAGGAGGTGCCACAGCAGATCACGGCATTGAAAGGATCGCGAATCACCTGGACGTAGTGGAAGAAATAGTCCATGTCGTCAGGGACAAGGACATCCAGACCGAGATTGCGATTATGGAAATCAGAGTTGAAGTAATGCTGCGGAGTCTGAACCAGGGCAACCTTGGGGTCCTTGAAGAAGCCGACCGTGCGATCAAGGAAGCGGCTGAACGGGATGAAATCGCAATCAAAGACGGCGATCAGATCGCCTTTGGAATGGGCCAGGGCGTAGTTGAGATTTCCAGCCTTGCGGTGCAGGTTGTCGGGCCGGCTCAGATACTTCACGCCGAGTTCCTGTGCCAAGGCGGCAATGGCAGGCCGGTGGCCGTCATCGAGAACATAGATCGTCTTGTTGGCATACTGGATGTTGGCGCAGGCCAGAATGCATCGCCGAATCAGACGCTCAGATTCATTGTAGGTGGGAATCCATAGGTCAACGCTGGGCTGATGCTCCCTCGCCCAGGCCAGCAGTTGATCCGCCTGGCGTCGCCGTTTCTCTGGCTTGAACTTCAGGGAGGGATAGAACTGCAGAGCGGATGTCAGCAGGTAAGTGACTTCGCAGAGGAAGAAGACCAGGCTGAAGAAAAGGCTGGCCGGGTGGGCGGTATTGATGGTGGTCGCTCGCCAGATGAAGTAGCGAATCGCAAACAGCGACAGCATCACCGTGGCCAGCAGATAGGAGGAAGGACGCCTGGGCAGGAGGTTCACCCCCAGGCAGATCCCCACGGCCAGGGCCAGGGGCAGCAGCACGTCAATCCAGACATCCCGCACCTGCCAGAGCTCGGGCAGGACACGGAAACTCAGGGGATTGAGGAGCCCGATTGCCACCACCGAAACCTGCAGATTGGCCAGCAGCACCGCCACCACCAGGCTCGCCCCCGAGAGCAGCAGCACCACCCAGACCCAGGGGGAGATCCTCGTGTTGCCCTTGGGATCGGAAAATGAATGGAGGAACTTCATCGATCGAAGCTGACCTTCGCCGTGAAGCCCACATAGCAGAACTCCCCTGGAGGAGCAGCAAAGTCATTGAGGATGCGGATTCTCACTTCGCTTTCTCTGGCCAGATTGATCGGTACTGGCTGGGGGGTTTCATCACCCAGTTGGGTTCGGCCGATGCCCGAGCGGATCCCGATCACTTCGCCATGCAGTTTCTCCCGACTGCCCACCAGTTCGATCCTGGCCTTGCTGCCCAGGCGAATCCGGTTGAGATCGTTTTCCGTCACCGTGGTCGTCAGCCAGCGCTGGCTGCAATCGATCATCTGGATCACTGTCTGCATCGCGTCCACGGAGTCCCCCCTCTGGGCCCCCAGCTGCCAGACCACCGCTTTCCTGGGGCTGACGAGTCGGGAGCGGCTGCGCTCCTGCCATTCCTTCCTGGCGACGTTCACCTGCTGTTCCAGGCCACTGACCTGGAACGTCTGGGTGCGCACATCCCCTTCCGCGTTCTCCAGGGCGATGGTGGCCTCCTGAAGCCGCACCACCGGATCGGAGTTGCTGCGGTTGTTGCGCAGGGTGAGATTGCTGCGGGAAGCCTGCAGAACGGCAACCTGGCCAGCCAGCTGCGCTTCGAGGCCCCGCACCTCGCGGCCGCGCTGCAGTTCGGTGGTGCGGGCCCGATCGACCACATTGGCGGCCACGGCTGCGGCCCGGAACAGCTCCTCCTGCCGCAACGTTTCCCGTTTGGCGAAGGCGAGTTCCTTGCGGGCCCGGTCCAGCGCGAAGCCGAGGCCGTCCCGCTCACTCTGGTCCCGGGAGATTTCCAGACTGCGCTGTTGACTGGCGTCCAGATTCAGTCGCATCACGAGCTTCTTGCGCAGGTCCCGGCGCGTCCGCAACTCCTGCAACCGGCCCCGGGCGGTTTCCAGTTGGGTCTCCAGGTCGGTGAGCACGTCACGCGTGGCCATCGGATTCACCACGATCGCCAGGGTCTGTCCGGGTCGGACCTCCACGCCCGTTCCCACCGTGAGACTTTCCAGGATGCCGGTGACAGGACTCCTCAGCACGATCGGGGTGGCATTGATGACCGCATCGCGGGAGCGCGCAGTGAAGAAGTTGATCACGATGGCCAGGGCCGTGATCAGTAACCCAGCTGAAATCAGCAAGATGGTGAGATCGGCCCTGCGGGAACTGGGGATCCCATCGTCGTCATCCGTTGCGGCGGCGTCAAGGACCGGACCGGATGCTCCGGTGGGTTCAGGGTCACTCGCGCCGGCGGACGATGAGGGCATCCCGACGGAGCACTGTAGGAGTTGCAGTCTACCAGGACTGGCTTTGTTGCAAGTGATGGAATCCTATGGGGAACTGGTCATTCGTTTGGTGAATTCTCATTATTCGGCTCGGCCTGTTTTCTGCGCGCCGTTGATCTCGCCGCCTCAGCGCTTGTTCAGGGCCGCGACTATAGCCGCAGTCGCTGGTTTTGGCTGGTTGTTTTCGTCGAAGGGCAGCGGCCGTTGCGGCAGGCCATCAGCCCTGGGAAAGAAAGAATTCAACCAGGTGGTGCGATCACCCAATCCCCAGCTGGTGATCAGTTTCAGCCGTGGTTCCTGCAGGACCGCCGCCAGAAATGCGGCGTAGACCGCCGCCACGGCGCGGTCACGCTCCGGAATGGCGGCCGGCAGTTCCCGGTCGTTCACGTCCAGTTCGGTCACGTAGATGTCCAGATTCAGGGCCGCCAGCTGCCGCAGGAAAGCCGGCAGGGTGGCAAAGGTGGTGGGCCCACTGCCGTTGGCATAGAGATGGGCCTGCAGCCCCACGGCGTTCAAGGGCACGCCGCGGTCGCGCAGCTGCCGCAGCAGCGCCAGGAACGAGCGCCGCTTGCGTGCCGTCTTGGCGTCATCGCCCTCCAGCCCGTATTCGTTGATCACCAGGGCCGCCCCGGGATCGGCCTGATGGGCCAGGTTCAGCGATCGGGCGATGTAGTCAGGCCCCAGCCGCTCCAGCCAGAGGGTCCGGCGCAGGCCCGTGCCGTCGTCGGCGATCGGTTCGTTCACCACATCCCACGACGGCAGCTTGCCGCGGTAGTGGCCCACCACGGTGCGGATGTAGGTCGCCAGGGCCTTGTCCAGTTCTGCCGCAGGCAGCGCCTTGACCCACGCCGGCAGTTGCTCATGCCACACCAGGGTGTGACCCCGCATCGCCAGCCCGTGCTCGCGGGCGAAGGCCAGCAGCCGGTCAGGGGCGCTGAAATCGAAGCGCCCTGGGGAGGCCTCCAACCCATCCCATTTCAGCTCGGATTCGGGCACGATCAGCCCGCTCTGGGTGGTCACCAGGCGTCGCAGGCCTGGGTCCCTCAGCTGGTCGTTGGTGACGGCGGTGCCCCAGCGCAGCTGGCGCGCCGCCGCCAGGCCCTGCAGGGTTGGTGACGATCCCGGCGGCAGCGCCCGCGCCACGCTCCAGCCCAGGGCCCCCACAACGGCCAACAGGATCAGTTGCCGTCGTCGCATGGCCCAGGTGCAGACGTACCTTCGCCACTCTGGCCGGTGATTGCGGCAGGGACGCCACCAGAGGGGCAAAGGGTCAGGCCTGATCGCGCTCCAGCAGCGTCCGCAGGCCCTCCTCATCGAGCACGCTCACCCCCAGGGCCTGGGCCTTGGTGAGCTTGCTGCCGGCCTCCTCACCTGCCACCAAGTGGCTGGTCCTGCGGCTCACCGAACCGCTCACCTTCCCCCCGGCCGCCTCGATCAGGGCCTGGGCTGCGGCGCGGCTCAAGGAGGGCAGGGTGCCGGTGAGCACGAAGGTCAGCCCCGCCAGGGGTGTCGCCGCCGGAGGCCCCCCCTCGCCGTCGGCGCTCTGGTGGGGCGCCGCGGCAAGGGAGAAGCCCAGCGCCTCCAGCTGCTCCAGCAGCGACCGGTTGGCCTGGGTGGCGAACCACTGCCGCAGGGACTGGGCGATCTCGGCGCCGATGCCGAAGACCGCCGTGAGCGGCTCAGGCGCCTCGTCGTCGGCAGCCGACGCGGCGTCGGCCAGCGCTGCGGCGGTGACGAAGGCCCGGGCCAGGGCCTTGGCGTTGACCTCGCCGACGTGGTGGATGCCAAGGCCGTAGAGCTGCCGGTGCCAGGGCTGCTGTTTCGACGCTTCCAGGGCGACCACCAGCTTGGCGGCCGAGGTCTCCCCCATGCGCTCAAGGCTGGCCAGCAGGGCGGCGTCGAGACGGTAGAGATCGGGGATCGATGCCACCAGGCCCCGGTCCACCAGCTGCTCGATCAGCTTGATTCCCAGGCCGTCCACGTCGAGGGCCCCTTTGCTCACCCAGTGGCGCAGGGAGCCCCGCAGGATGGCGGGGCAGCCGTTGTTGACACAGCGGGTGGCGGCCTCCCCCTCCTCCCGCACCAGAGCCGAGCCGCATTCCGGGCAGGTGGGGGGCAGCTGCAGCCGGGTCGCCCCCGGCGGCCGCAGCTCCTTCAGCACCCGCACCACCTCGGGGATGATCTCGCCGGCCTTGCGCACCACGATCGTGTCGCCGGCGCAGAGATCCAGCTCCGCCAGGCGGTCGGCGTTGTGGAGGGTGGCGCGGCTGACGCTGGTGCCGGCCAGGGGCACCGGCTCGAACTCCGCCACCGGGGTGATGATCCCCGTGCGGCCCACCTGGCAGGTGAGGCGCAGCAGGCGGCTGGGGGCCTCCTCGGCGGCGTACTTGAGGGCGATCGCCCAGCGGGGAGCCTTCTGGGTGAAGCCCGCCTCCCCTTGCAGGCGCAGGTCGTCGAGCTTCACCACTACCCCATCGGTGGCGTAGGGCAGGCCGCGGCGGTCCTGCTCCCAGAGGTCGCAGAAGGCCTTCACCGCCGCCAGATCGGGGCAGAGGGCGCAATGGGGATTGACACGGAAACCGGCCGCCTGGAGCCAGCCGAGGGCCTGCCACTGGCTGCGGGGTACTGCGGGATCCTGAGTGGGATCCTGGGGCCCGGCCCGCCAGTCCTCGGGCAGGTGCAGGGTGTAGGCGAAGAACGAGAGCCCCCGGGAGGCCACCACCTTCGGATCCAGCTGGCGCAGGGTGCCGGCGCAGGCGTTGCGCGGGTTGGCGAAGGGGGCCTCGCCCCGTTCGGCGCGCTCGGCGTTGATGGCGGCGAAGGTGGCCTCGGGGATGAAGGCCTCGCCGCGCACCTCCACCCAGGCCGGCGGCCGCTCCAGCTCCAGCCGCAGGGGCAGGCTGCGGATCGTGCGCACGTTGGCGGTGATCTCCTCCCCCCGCTCCCCGTCCCCCCGGGTGGCGGCCCGCACCAGCACCCCCTGCTCGTAGCTCAGGGCCAGGGCGTTGCCGTCAATCTTGAGCTCCCCCACCATCGGCAGGTCAGGCGGAGGAACGCCCTCCAGGGGTTCCCGGTCGAGCACCTTGAGCAGCCGGGCGTACCAGACGTCGAGTTCCCCGTGGGAGAAGGCGTTCTCGAGGCTCAGCAGGGGAATCCTGTGGGCCACGCTCGTGAACCCCTCGGCCGGGGCCCCCCCCACCCGGCGGGTGGGGCTGTCGGGCCGGATCAGCGCCGGATCGGCCTGCTCGAGGGCCACCAGTTCCCGGTAGAGCCGGTCATAGACCGAATCCTCCATGACCGGAGCATCAAGGACGTAGTAGGCATGGGCGGCGTGGTTGAGCAGGCGCCGCAGTTCCTCCGCCCGGGCTTGGGCCACGGCTCAGGCGGCCGCCAGCCGGGTGATGCGATCCACCCGCCAGGCCTCCTCCACCTTCACGAAGGTGAAGTCGAGGGGGAGTTCCTCCTTGGCGTCGGTCTTGAGCTTGACCGTCAGGATCACCTGGCCCTCCTGCAGCCGGGGCCGGCCGGACTTGAGGTTGCGGTACTTGTTGAGCTGCAGCCCGGCCAGGAAGCGGATGAACTGCTGGCGGTTCACGTGGGAACGGTAGTTGCGGGTGGTGAGCAGGTAGGCCCCGTCCACCTGGCCGGAGGCCACCTGGGTGAAGAACTGCTTGATCAGCGGATTGATGCCCCGGGCGCTGAGCACCAGCCGGACCGCCGAGATGGTCCAGTACAGAAGCAAGCCACCGGCTCCCACCAGCAGGAGCTTGGTGCCGATGTCGCGGGCCAGTCCCAGGTCCATGGTGATCCCATCCGTTCGCAGCGTTGCAGAGTCTGACGGACGACCCCACCAGAATGGGCCGATGCCCCTGGAACCGCTGCTGCCCCTGTTCCACCGGCTCAATCGCGAGCACTTCGACGGCCAGCTCACCCGTGACGACAGGCCACTGGTGGACGTGCGCTGGAGCGACGGCCGCCTCACCCGCACCGCCGGCCTCTACCGGCGGGGGCGTCTGTCCGACGGGCGTGACCTCTGCGAGATCGTTCTGTCCCGGCCCCTGCTGGAACCGTTGCCCCGGCAGGCCACCCTGGGCACCCTCTGCCACGAGATGATCCACGCCTGGGTGGATCGCGTGTTGGCGGTGCAGGAGGTGCACGGCCCCCGGTTCCGGGCCCGGATGGCGGCCATCAACCGGGCCCAGGATGGCTTCCAGGTGAGCCTGCGGCACCGCTACCCCCTGCCGGTGGCCGCCAGCCGCTGGATCGCCCGCTGCCCGTGCTGCAACAGCCGTACGCCCTACCAGCGCCGCCGCCAGGGCCT
The DNA here is from genome assembly GCA_903917565.1 of uncultured cyanobacterium. Classification (GTDB taxonomy): domain Bacteria; phylum Cyanobacteriota; class Cyanobacteriia; order PCC-6307; family Cyanobiaceae; genus Cyanobium. The sequence goes on from CAIXBB010000045.1 coordinate 33,953, forward strand.
GGCCTGCCGCCACTGCTGCGAGCGCCTCCATGGCGGCCGCTGGGATGCGAGCTGTCTGCTGGTGTTCGAGCCCCGCACCGCCTAGGTTCTGGCGCAGGTGTTGGGACCGATGGCGACGTTTCTGTGGACCCTGGAATGGGGCGGTCTCACCATCGCCCTGGTGGGGATGGGGCGGGAGCACTGGCTCTCCGGCCGTCGCCGTTAAAGTCTCCTGATGGCTATGACGGATCAGGGCTACGGCCGCGAGCGGGATCCCAGAGACCGTGAGGCGCGTGAGCGTGAACCGTCCCGGCGGCCACGGGGCGGATCCGACCCCCTGGATCAGCGGGTCGATCGCTGGGTGACGGCCGGCCGTCAGTTTGTGGAGGGGGTGGCCGGGTCACGGCCCGGGGGGCGTTCGGCGCCGCGGGGTGCCGAACGCCGTCCCCAGCTGCGGCCCCGCATGGATGAGCTCGGCCGCTGGGTGGAGGGGCGCCTCGACTGGCTCCTGGATGACGGGGACGACTGGCGTGAACCGTGGCAGGAGCCCGAGCGCAGCACCCCGGAGACACCGCCACAGCCGCCGACTTCCCCGGGCCGCCCCCGCCGCCAGGGGCTGGAGGCGGTGTCGCGGCGCGGCCGGCCAGGGACGCCCCCTTCCCAGCCCCCTGGCCCAGAGCCCCGGCTCCGCAATGGAAACGGCGCGGGCGACGATGGCGACTGGCCCGATGACGCCAGCTTCAGCCTGCGCCAGTGGCAGCGTCCTGAGCCCGAAGGGAGTTTCGCTCCCCCCGAACCTGCGGCCACACCGCCGGCCGAAGGCCGGCCCCTGCCGCGCTCCAGCCGCCGTCGTCCCTGAGCAAGGAACACCGCCATTTTGGGCCGGAGTGGGTTAGGAATACTTCCGTACTCGAGAGAATGTCGGCCATGAGCAGCCTGGTGGTCGTTGGTTTTCCGTCCGTGGAAGAGGCGGATCAGGTGAGGCGTCAGTTGGTGGAGATCCAGAAGGAGGAGCTGATCGCCCTGGAAGACGCCGTGGTGGTGGAAGCGGAGCCGGACGGCAAGGTGCGTTTGCACCAGTCGCTCAACCTCACCAAAGCTGGTGCCCTCGGCGGAGGCTTCTGGGGCACCCTCGTGGGCCTGCTGTTCCTCAATCCCCTGCTCGGGGCCGCCGTGGGGGTGGGCCTGGGGGCCGCTTCAGGGTCCCTCTCCGATCTGGGCATCAATGACGGCTTCATGCGCGAGCTGGGAGAAACCCTTCCCCCCGGCAGTGCGGCCCTCTGCCTGCTGCTGCGCGACGCCACACCCGACCGGCTGATCGAGCGCCTGAGGATTCACGCCCCCCACGCCAAGCTGCTGCGCACCAACCTCAGCCATACCGACGAGGACCGGCTGCGGCAGATGCTCGAGCAGGCGAGCAAGCAGGCCCAGGGGCTGCGGTTGTCCTGAGCTTCGGGTTGACCCGGAAGCTGCAGCCCCTCTGACGCAGTTCCCTGTTCACCGGCTTGACCAGGTCGCGGGGAACGTCATTGGCCATCTCTTCGGCCGAGATGCTGATCGACGGTGAGCCGTGCTGCAGGGCACTGAGGAGGTCGGCCCACAGGCTCACCAGCGTGCGCTGGGAGTGGGGAACCAGCCCCAGCCTCTCCAGGTGGGGGGCACAACCCTGATGCAGCCAGAGACTGGACTGGTGATGGCCCGGCTGGGGACGCATGGCCACTCCGTCCGCCAGGGCCTCCGGCGTGGGCTCGCCGCTGCTGCGGCGCAGGCCGGACGCGACCAGCAGTTTCCCGGTGTGGACGGCAGAGACGCCGTAGCGGCGGCCCAGCTCGGTGAGGGTGAGCCAGTCGCCTCCCGGCGGGGTCTGGGCGCTGTGGCGGGTGGACATGGGAGCGAAATCGAGTAGGCGAATCCTGGCTAATGACCCTGGAGCGTCAATTCGTCAACAGGAAACCGCCACACTGTGTTACCGAATTGATGAGTCTTTACGAACATTTCCGGTTTCGGCCGGCCCCAGCCAGAGCTCCAGCGCCGGCGAGAACACCTCCCGGATCACCGTGAGTTCCCTCCCCTGGCGAAAGAAGCGGTAGTGACGGCTCCAGAAGGGGCCGTCGCAGCCGAAGCGCTCCTCCAGCCAGGGCTCCGATACCTGGCCGAAACCATCCACCTCGCGGAAGAGCTCTGCCCGCCCGGTCGTGAGGCTGCGCCAGATCGGCAGACGACGATCCAGCAGATGGGTCTCCGCCTCGGCCCGGTTCCACCAGCTCTCCGCCCAGCCCAGGGTCTGCGGCCCGCAGGTGAGCCAGACCTGCCGCCTGAGCAGGGGTTCCGCCAGGTGGGCCACCTCCGCCGGGGCGCCGGCGGTCCCCACAGGTTCGGAGGCCATGGCGATCAGTTCCACCTCCACCGCCAGGCCGGTGAGCAGCTGGAGGTGCCGCGTCGGGCTGCCGTCCCCGAGCAGCAGCAGCTTCCAGGGCCCGGTGAGTTCCCTGCCGGCTGGAGGCTCCTGGCGATCTGCTGCGCTGGCCTGCCACAGAAGGCTTGCCTGCCACAGAAAACGGGGGGACGGCAACAGGCCGCCGGAATCAGGGTTCATGGCGGCCTGGGGCGCGGGTCAGTAGCCGTTGCTGATCGAGAGGCGCCGCACCTCGCCACCCCGCTCGATCAGGGCGGTGTCGCCATCGGCTGAGCGAAGGCGCCAGCCGCTGCCCCCGATCGCTTCGCCGGCGTTGACACTGGTGGAGCTTCCCCCCATCTGGAAGATCGCCGAGGCGGAGCGGCCCGCCGAACCCACGACTCCCACCAGCTCGGGCACGGCGCCGCTGCCACTGCCGGCCGGGGTGGCACTGCGCTCGGTGTAGCCACTTCCCACGGAGGCGGGAGGGGCGGCGGCGGCCAGTTTGGGGCTCACCGGCACGCGCAGGACCTGGGCCCTCTCCCCCTGCTGCTGGTTCAGCTGGGACAGCTGCCCGATCCAGGGTTCTTCCGGAGGCGGCGGCAGCTGGTCGCTGGTGAGTGGCAGAAGCGGCTGCCCGCTGCTGGCTAGGCTGGCGCCGCCGACGGCCCCGATCGGAGTCGGATTGGCCGGACCGAGACTACGCAACCGCTCGACAAGTAAGAGGCTGCGCTCCTGGGTCAGGGCCTGCTGCATGCGGCTGGAATGGGTCAGGTAGAGCACCGAGCTGGCGACACTGACCATGCAGACCCCACCCATCACGGTGAGCAGCAGGGTGTTGCGGTCGGGCCGGGCCGCCGGAGACGGGGATGGAGTGGCCGGACGTCCCCGAAGCCGGCGAACGGGGGCGGCCACCGATAGGGGCGGGGGGGCCTCAGCCTGAGCGGCCACATCGAGATCGATGGTGGCCTCAGGGTCGAAGACCCGGTTCATCATCTGCTCCGCCTTCAGCTCCCAGTAGGCACGGGAGGTGGGGATGCCACGCAGGGGGCGCCGAGGGGAGGGGCTCACTTGCAGTCCTCGGCGTCAGGCGTGCGTCACTGTAACGATGGTTCTGCGGTCTGACGAGGGCCAGGCAGCTGCCGGCGTCGTTCCAGTTCCAGCCAGAGCAGCAGGGCGTTGACATCGGCTGGACTGACCCCGGGAATCCGGGAGGCCTGCCCGAGGCTGCTGGGCTGGATGGCCGTCAGTTTCTCGCGGGCCTCCGCCGAGAGGGTGCGGATGCCGGCGTAGTCGATGCCGGTGGGGATGGCCCGTCCGAGCTGGCGCCGGACCCGCTCGATCTGCTGCTCCTGGCGGGCCAGGTAGCCGCTGTACTTGATGTCTATCTCGGCGCCATCGCGCACATCGGCCGGCAGGTCCGGATCGCACAGCCCCAGCCGCACCAGGTCCTCGCCGTGCAGGCCCGGCCGGCGCAGCAGGTCGGCCAGGGTGATGGAGCCGTTGATGCCGGCGCCGGTGGCGGCGGCCACGGCGGTGGCGGCGGGATCGGAGGCCTTGAGCCGCACCGTCTCCAGTCGCCGCTTTTCGGCGTCGATGCCGGCCTGCTTCTGTTCGAACAGACGCCAGCGCCGTTGATCGATCAGGCCCAGCTGGCGGCCGAGGGGCGTAAGGCGGCGGTCGGCGTTGTCACCGCGCAGCACCAGCCGGTATTCGCTGCGGCTGGTGAGCACCCGGTAGGGCTCCTTGAGGTCCTGGGTCACCAGATCGTCCACCATGGTGCCGATGTAGCTCCCCTCCCGGGGGAAATGCACGGGGTCCTGGCCCCCCAGCAGGCGGGCCGCATTCAGACCGGCCACCAGCCCCTGGGCGGCGGCCTCCTCGTAGCCGGTGGTGCCGTTGAGCTGGCCGGCCGAGAACAGCCCCCGCACCCGCCGGGTCTCCAGGGAGGGCTCCAGCTGGGTCGCCGGCAGGATGTCGTAGTCGACGGCGTAGGCGGCCCTCAGCATCACGCAGGCCTCGAGGCCGGTCAGCGTCCGCAGCAGGGCCAGCTGCAGGGATTCGGGCAGGCCGGTGGAGAAGCCCTGGACGTACAGCTCTGGCGTGTCGCGTCCTTCCGGCTCCAGGAAGATCTGATGGCTGTCCTTGTCGGCGAAGCGCACGATCTTGTCCTCGATCGAGGGGCAGTAGCGGGGCCCCTTGCTGTCGATGAAGCCGCCATAGATGGGCGTGAGGTGCAGGTTGTCGCGGATCAGCTGGTGGGTGGCCGCCGTGGTGCGGGTGATATGGCAGGCCATCTGCTCGCCGCTCACCCGGGCGGTGGGATCGAAGCTGAAGAAGCGATCAGCCGCGTCGCTGGGCTGCTCCTCGAGGCGATCGAGGGCCACGCTGCGCCGGTCGACGCGGGCGGGGGTGCCGGTCTTGAGCCGGTCGGTGCGGAAGCCCAGCTCGCGGAGGGCTTCGGTGAGGCCCTCGGCCGGTTGTTCCCCGGCCCGGCCCGCCGCCATCGAGCGGTTGCCCACCCAGATGCGGCCGCCGAGGAAGGTGCCGGTGGTCAGGATCACGGCGCCGGCGCCGTAGACGCTGCCGAAGTAGGTGCGCACGCCGATGACCCGTGCCCCGCCCCCGGCCGGATCGCCCGGATCCCCCTCCACCTCCAGACCCGTCACCATCGCTTCGCGCAGGGCCAGGTTGGGGGTGTGCTGCAGCAGCTGCAGCATCTGGCGGGCGTACTGGCGTTTGTCGGTCTGGGCCCGCAGGGCCCAGACGGCAGGGCCGCGGCTGGCGTTGAGCAGCCGTTTCTGCAGGGCGGTGGCATCGGCCAGCCGGCCGATCACCCCGCCGAGCGCATCCACCTCGTGCACCAGCTGGCTCTTGGCCGGACCGCCCACGGCAGGGTTGCAGGGCTGCCAGGCGATGCGGTCGAGGTTGAGGCTGAACAGGGCCGTCGAGACGCCCAGCCGTGCGGCGGTGAGGGCCGCCTCGCAGCCGGCATGGCCGCCACCGACCACGATCAGGTCGAAGCTTTCGGTGGGGGCTGCGCTCAGGGCCATGGCTTGAATGTATGGCGCCGCAGGGGCTGGTGGTGGCCGCAGCGGGTCCAGTTGCCGAATGATGGTCTCCCGCGGTCGAGGCGCCCACCCATGCGCACCGCCCTGGTGCTGATCGATCTGATCAACGACCTCATCCATCCCGATGGGGCGATGCCCACCTGCGCCGCCGAGGTGGAGCGGCGCCGGGTGCTGCCGGCGGCGAATCAGGCCCTGGAACGGGCCCGCTCTCTGGGCTGGCCCACGATCCTGGTGAAGGTGGGCTTCCGCGCCGGCTACCCGGAGCTGCCCGCCCATGGGCCGATCTTCGACCAGGCCCGGGAGCTGGGTGCCCTGCGGCTGGGCCAATGGGGCACCGAGTTCCATGCCGCTCTGGCGGTTGAGCCCGGCGATCTGGTGCTGGTGAAGCACCGACTGAGCCCCTTCCACGGCACCGCCTTGGCGACGCTGCTGCGGGCCGGGGGGATCGAGCGGCTTTTACTGGGGGGCGTCAGCACCGCCTGGGCGCTGCAGGCGGCGGCCAGGGAAGGCCACGACCGCGACTTCCAGATCGTTTTGGTGAAGGATGGCTGCGCGTCGGCGAGTGCACAGGAGCACGACCATTCGATCGAGCAGCTTGCCCGCCTGGCTTCGGTGGTGCGGGCGGCTGATCTGGCCGACCTGCCGGAGTCGTGCTGTGGGCGCCCTGGTGGGCCGGCCGGCCGGGGGCCTTGCTTTCCCTGCTTCTGCCGCGCAGCGCTGCACTGCAGGCCCTGGGAATCGCCCTCACCCTGCTCACTCTGGTGGCATTCAGGAACTACAGGGCGGGCTTCGCCACCCGTTGTGCCCTGATCGTGCTCACGGCCGCGGCGTCTGGAGCAGGCGTGGGCGTCGGCCTCGACCGGTTGGCGCTCGTGGTGGTTGGTGGCTCCGTGGGTCTGGCACTGGTGTGGCTTGTGATGCGGGGGGGCGGCAGCGGCGAGGGCCCCGGCGCCAGCAGGGATGCGGCATAGGCGGGGTCCTCGCTGCCGAACACCCGGTCCCAGAAGGTGAAATAGAGCCCGAAATGCTTCCCGTGGCGGCGGTGGTGGATGGAGTGGTGGGCGGGCCCGATCAGCCAGCGTCCGAGCCAGTGATGGGGAAATCCCAGGGGGAGGTGGTCCGGTCCCAGGTGGTTCACGATCGCCCAGACCGTCATCGTGGTGAGGACGGCCATCAGGGTGATGAAGTGGAGGGGTACCACCAGCACGATCGCCACCAGGAACAGGGCCTGCAGCAGGGCTTCGAGGGGGTCGAAGGCGAAGGAGGTCCAGGGTGTGGGCGCCCGTGAGCGGTGGTGCCCCTGATGGAACCAGGGGAAAAGCGCGGGCCGGTGCAGCAGCCGGTGGGTGGCATAGAACCAGCCGTCTTGGAGGACGAGCACGGCGCCGTAGCTCACCGCCAGATACCACCAGGGGTAATCCTGCACATGCCCGTAGAGCTGCGTCATGCCCCTGTCCTGGAACATCATCACGGTGGCCGTGGCCAGGGCGAAGACGATCGTGGAGATCACCGACAGCTGGATGTCGTTCTGCATCGCCTCTGCGGCGGGGGGGCGGACCCCAGGAAGGGCGGGAGGCGAAGATTCGCAAGTGCGTAGATAGACCAGCCAGTAGGCAAATCCAGCCATTAAAACATAACGAATCAGGAGGATTGCGAAAAATGCAAATCCATAAAACCAGAAAGAGTGATGCGTCACTTATTTTTTCTTGTCCTGATCGCCAAATCCATCCTATCGCGGCTTGGCTCTGCCCAGGTTCATGGATGGGGGGGATCTCCGATCGTCCTCCGCCACCGGCTGGAGAAGCACAACCTGGGCGAGCAGCGTTTCGAGCAGGTCAAGGCTGACCTCAGCCGGAAGGCCGTCCAAGCGTGGCGGGGCCATTCGACCAGGCAGGGCAACCTGCCGTACCTCAGCTGTGCAGAAGGCTTCGCCTCCGGGATGAACCCCCATCGGTGTTGACAAGGACTCCGGCCTGATCCATACGGTCGTGAGCATGGGTGCCAGGGTCGAACATCGCTTCCACGTGATCAAACAACTTTGGGACATTCACATTCAGACGACGCGATTACGAGGCATCGGCAAGAACTACTTCAGTTGAATGAGCGGGCTGTCTTCATGACGCTCTTGTTAGCGTGTCGCCAGTCAATGCCTATGACCTGATGAGGAACGTGGTGTCCCCATTCGGGTGAGTCTGGCCCCAGGAACAGAGAACAATGGGCTCAAGCCAACAGGCATTGACTCCATTCAGGCAGCCTGAGCCAATCGACGTTCAGCCTGGCTGATCGCCAGCCGGTGACATCCAGGATGCCTGTGCTTGGCGGCCGCCATTGCAGACCGCTGCGCTGGGTTACAGCAAACAGGGCCCAGACCCAGAGGAGAGCGGCGAGGGGAAGAACAAGCGGCAGATCCTGTGTTGCCGGAACGGTTCATTTCCCTGGAGGCCTTCCGGTTGATTCGGGGCCAGACCGTTCATCTGGGGGGATTCAAGTGCAGGCTCAGGCCGGGTATCGGGGGCGCCAGGCCATCGGAATCTGATGACTTTAATTGACGGCCGACGTTGTATAAGCTAGAGTAACTGCTGATTCTGGGTCATATCCCTGGACTGCATGGTTCTGAGACTTTTGGCTTTCTGAGCCTGGGTTTCACTGAATGCAGTCAGGCCTCTTACGGCTATCTCCACTATTCTGACTCTCACGAAATGCCCGCCGCTTCATCGAGTCCTACCCCGGAACAATGGATCCAAGATCGGTTCATCGCACTCGCCGAAGAGATGGGGAAGCCCGGTCTCTTCAGTCATGAAGATGAATTGAATTCTCCCATCGCATCCGCTGGTGTGGATTCACTGGAGTTCGTGGAAATAGTCATGGAGTTAGAAGAGCAATATGGCATTGAGATTGGCGATGAGCAGCTGCATCCAGCGGTTACATTTTCTGAATTATTTAAGATGGTTGCTGAAGCCGGATCCAGATCAATTGAGCAAGCCTGATCATTGGAATCTTATGTAGTCCAGCTAGCATCAGAATGAACTTCTTGAAGGCCATACAACGCGTCAGTCAAATCACCGGTCAGCGGCGAGAGGGCTCTTTTGCAGAGCTGCCTGAATCAATCGAATGCCTATCTGATGCCTGCCAAGCCCCTCGTATCTATATGGTGTACAGGGCTTCTTTGGCCAAAAAAATTCTTGCTGACTCACGCTTTCATCAAGCCCAGTTTCTTGCCCCAATCCTGTCGCTCTGTGACGAGGAAAGCACTCGGCATATACGTTTTTTCATTGATTTCAACCCAGCTTTTCTTAATGCTGATCGTCATGCAGCGCAGGTCGAAATCATTCAGCAGCCCTTCGCCCTTTGTGAAGATGCCATCCGTGATCTGGATATCTCAGTGCTTCTTGATGCCATCAATCCACTGCTGGATGGATCAGGGGGGCTGACGGCACACCAAGTTGGAATCGCACTCGTAGGCCGGCTCATTCGCTACTGTCTGGAAGCAGTCAGTGGCGTAGATCCTCCTCTCGATAACAAGGAAGTATTCGCTGTCGATATCTTCCAACCCTTCGCAAAGCGCAGCCACCTGGTTCGATGTAACACTATTCTTGATGTGCTTATCGGTGCAATTGAGAATCACCCTGAGCGTCAGAGTCCACTCTCCGACCCCGAGAGACTTGCAGTACTCACCCTATTGATGATGGGAGCAACGCCATTGCTGGCTGTTGCCACGGCCCTTCTGAATGCTGTGGTTAGTAGTGCTGACCCTGCTGATCTTCGGGCATCCCTTAGCAGCCTGTCGAATGGTTACTCGATGCTGCCTACTAATTTTGTTATGCGAGAGTGTGTCGTCCCTCATGACATTCTAGGCCATCCACTTGATGTTGGTGATACCTGCTATGTCTTTCTCGGTGATGTCAGTGGGTGTCCATTCTCCTCTTCACTGAAGCTTCCCCTCGGCTACGGAAATCACTATTGCAAGGGTGCTGGCCTGGCCAAGGTGGTGACGGCAAGGATTCAAGAACTCCTCCTGCTCAGAACCGAGGAGATTAGGGAGCATGTTTGTGCTTCACCTGTACAGGTTGGCCCCGCCTCGGCCTTCTTAAAGTATTCAGAAGCTTCGCTTCCTGCCCTCATAAGTGGTCTGGTGAACAATGCTCAGCCGCACTAGCTTTCCTGCTTCTCTGGGCCAGAAACGCTTCTACTTTCTGGAACAGTACAGTCATGGATCGGGTGCCTATCACGTGCGCCGTGCCTGGCGACTTAAAGGTCACTTGCTGATTGATCGGCTGCGGAAGTCCCTTGATTCCCTGCGGCGACGGCACGAGGCACTGCGCACCACCCTGCGTCTTGAAGGTGCCGATGTTCTGCAGATCGTTCATTCGCCTTCTGCTTGGCCGATGCGAATCGAACGACTTCAGCTCTCAATGCAGACTGATCCCTTTGACGTTGAGTCCGTCCTGCAACAACGTGCCAGTTTGGAGTCGGTGGCTTCCTTCGATATTGAACAAGGTCCCTTGGTGCGGGCATTGCTGCTTGAAGTGAGTGAAGATGATCATCTGCTGGTGATCACTATCCATCATGCAGTTTGCGATGGTTGGTCTCTTGATCTTATCGAGGAGGAACTGTTCGCCCTGTATGAATCAGATAGTGAACTTAATAGCGGCTCAGATCTTGTATCGTCGCCGAAACGATCTGAAGTCGATGGGCACCTGAAGCAGAATCTTCAGGCTCGCCTCGAGTGCTTGAGGAGTTTTTGGCATCATTACCTTGATGGAGCTCCCACGACCCTGGACATCCCCAGGGATCTTCCTCGCCCGCCGACGGAATCGTTTTCGGCAGACGTCCAGACCGTCTGCCTGCCTGCCTCCCTGCGGCAGCAACTCGCAAGTCTTGCCCAAGAGAAGGGAACCACCCTCTATGTGCTCTTGCTGGCGTCGTTTCTGGTCCTGCTATCCAGAATCAGTCTCCAGAAGGAGCTACTTGTTGGAACCCCAGTTGCCGGCCGCAACCGGTCTGCGCAGCGCCGAACGATCGGGTTCTTCGTCAATACATTGGTGATTCGCGGCGATCTTAGTGGTGACCCCTGCTTCAGTGATTATCTGGAGAGATTGAATTCAAGCATGGCAGATCTTTTCGCCCATCAGAGCATGCCCTTTGAGCAGCTTGTAAGGGATCATTGCCCTGCAAGGATGTTGGACCGTCCCCCGCTGGTACAGGTGATGTTTGCTTACAATAATTTCAAGTCAAAGCCTATTCGCACCCGAGGGGTCACTGTTGAACGTTTCGCAATTCCGGCAATTCGGGAGTCGTTTGAGATCCATATGGCTATCAAGCCAATGTCCGGCAGTGATGGCCTTCACTGCGATTTAATTTATAGAAAGTCTCTTTTCAGCGGCGACCATATTGATCGCCTCTTGGGGCAGTGGCTGTGTCTTCTCAAGGGGATCATTGCGGATCCAGACTGCATAGTCACGTCTCTTCCCTTGCTTTCGGATGAGGAACGCCGCCAGCTCCAGACCTGGTCCCACGGACCCGCCCTGCCGCTCCCCGATCGCTGTGCCCACCAGATCTTCGAGGAACAGGCGGCCCGCACCCCTGAGGCCGCCGCCCTGGTCTTCGGCGACCGACAGCTCAGCTACGCCGCGCTCAATGCTCGCGCCAACCAGCTCGCCCATCGCCTGATCGAGCGGGGTGTCGGCCCTGATGTGATCGTCGGCCTCTGCCTGGAGCGCTCCTTCGGGATGGTGATCGCCCTGTTGGCCATTCACAAGGCCGGCGGGATTTATCTCCCCCTTGATCCGTCCCTGCCGGAGGCGCGCCTGCAGCGGATGCTCGACGATGCCGATCCGCTCCTGGTGGTGGTGGATGGGTCGGCTTGCGCTCTGGCGACTCTGGCAAGCCGGGCGCTGCTGATCCCTGGAGACGACCTCCAGGAGTCCGGTTCTGGCCATCCCCAGTCCCCTGCCGCATTCCCGCTCTCCGCTCCGGCTTACCTGCTCTATACCTCTGGCTCCACTGGGGTTCCCAAAGGTGTGCTCGTCCCCCACCGCGTTCTGGCCGGGCTGGTCGCCTTCCATCGCCAGCACGAGCGCCTGGGGCCACCAGCCCGGACCTTGCAGTTTGCCGGCTGCGGCTTCGATGTCTCCCTCCAGGAAGTGTTTGGAACCCTTTGCCTCGGTGGCACCCTGTTCCTGATCTCTGCAGAGCAAAGGCTCGACCCCGCGCTGCTCTGGCAGGTCATCAGGGAGCAGGAGATCGAACGGTTGTTCCTTCCCTATGTCGTTCTTGAGCAGCTGGCCCTCCGCGCCGAGGCTCCCTACGGCCCCCTGCGCGATGTCATCTCCGCCGGTGAGGCCCTGACCCTGTCACCAGCGATCCGGAGCTTCATCGGCCGGCTTGAGGATGGCCGGTTGCACAACCACTACGGCCCGACAGAAAGCCACGTGGTGTCAAACCATCTGCTGCCGGCTGCCGTGAGCGACTGGCCCCTTGTGGCGCCGATCGGCGTGCCCCTCCCCAACATCTCACTCCAGGTCCTCGATGCCCATCTCCAGCCTTGCCCGATCGGCATTCCCGGGGAACTCCACATCGGCGGGGCCAGCCTGGCCAGGGGCTATCTGAACCGCCCCGATCTCACCTCGGAGCGGTTCATCCCCAGCCCTTTCTGCGACGACTCGACGGAGCGCCTCTACAAAACCGGCGATCTCGCCAGCTGGAATGCCGACGGCACCCTGGCCTTCCACGGCCGCCTGGATCAGCAGATCAAGCTGCGTGGCTTCCGCATCGAACCTGGGGAGATCGAGGCAGCCCTGATCGCCCATCCGGCGGTCGAGCAGGCTGTCGTGCTGTTGCGGGAGGACCAGCCAGCCAACCCCCAGCTGGTCGCCTACTGGGTCGCCAGCCATCCCTCCGGCGATGCGGAAGCCGGCGACTCAGCGTTCAACGACACTGCTGAGGCCAGCACCTTTGTCGCCAGCGAGCTGCGCCCCTTCCTCGCCGATCGTCTGCCCGGGTTCATGGTGCCGGCCGCCTTCGTCCGCCTCGAGGTTTTCCCCCTCACTCCCAACGGCAAGCTCGATCGCAGCGCCCTCCCCGTTCCTTCCTTCGGGGTGGAATCGAGCACCCTCACCACGCCGCGCAACCTCCTGGAGCGTCAACTCCACGGGATCTGGGCGGAGGTGCTCAGCCATCGGGACTTTGGCATCCACGACAACTTCTTCCATCTCGGCGGCCATTCCCTCGCTGCTGCGCGCCTCGCCTCGCGCATCGAACAGCAGCTCGGCGTCACCCTGCCGGTCGCACGGATCTTCGAGGCTCAGACCATCGCCGACCTCAGTGGCCTGCTGCATCGGCCGGCCACAGAGACGTCCGCTTCCCCTGCGCTGCTCCCGGCGGCGATCCCCAGCGCCGAACCGCTCACGATCGATGGCCTCCAGGCTTACCCCGCCTCCTTCTCCCAGGCCCGTCTGTGGTTCCTGCACCAGCTCGAACCCGATCTCACTGCCTATCACATGCCAGCCCTCTGGCAGCTGAGCGGCCCGCTCGATCGGAACGCACTCCAGGACGCCTTCTCCCAGCTGCTGGCGCGGCACCAGGTCCTGCGCAGCTCCTTCCTCCTCGTCGGCGAGCAGGTGCTGCAGATCATCCATCACCCAGCACCCTTTCACCTCGCGCTCACTCTCCTGCCAGCCGATGCCAGCTCCGCCGACATCGACGCCCTGCTGAGCGACCTCAATGACGTCCCCTTCGATCTCGCCCAAGCTCCCCTGCTCCTTGCACACCTCCTCCAGCGGGCCGCCGATGACCATCTGCTGCTGATCACCGTCCACCACATCGCCAGTGACGGCTGGTCACGCTCCCTTCTCCATCGCGAGCTCGCTGCCCTCTATGCGGCCGCCCATTCCGGACAGCCTTCTCCCCTGGCTCCCCTCCCGCTCCAGTACGCCGACTTCGCCGCGTGGCAACGCCAGCAGCTGAACGGCGATCGGCGCCAGGCGCTCCTGGCCTACTGGAGCGAGCAGTTGCGGGCTCTGCCCCCGCTGGAGCTTCCCTCCGACCACCCCAGGCCCCCCGTTCCCTCCTACCGGGGTGAGTGCATCGACTTTCAGATCGCCCCGGAGGCCACCGCTGGCCTGGACGGGCTGTGCCGTCAGCAGGGGGCCACCCTGCAGATGGGCCTGCTGGCCCTGGTGGCCGCCCTGCTGCACCGCTACAGCCGCCAGGACGATTTCGCCCTCGGCGTTCCCCACTGGGGCCGCAACCACCCCGATCTCGAGCCCCTGATCGGCTTCTTCGTCAACGCCCTGGTCGTCCGATCCGATCTCTCCGGCGTCCCGTCCTTCCTCGAGCTCCTCTCCCGCCTGCGCAGCACCTCTCTGGCGGCCTACGACCACCAGGAGCTGCCCTTCGAGCAGCTGGTGGAAGCGCTGCAGCCCGATCGCGACCGCAGCCGCAATCCCCTCGTCCAGGTGATGGTGCAACTGCTCGATCTCCCCGACCAGACCCTCCAGCTCGAGGGCCTCAAGGCCGAGAGCCTCGCCAGCCCCGTCCAGCGGGCCAGGCTCGATCTGGAGTTCTTCTTCCGCCACGACGCCGAGCAGGGCCTCCAGGCCCACCTCGTCTACAGCACCGATCTCTTCTCCACCGATCGCATCACCCGCCTTGCCGGCCATCTCAAGTGGCTCCTCGAGGGGGTGCTGGCCCAGCCCGCCCAACCCATCGGCTCCCTGCCCCTGCTCACATCCGCGGAGCGTCACCAGCTCGATCGCTGGTCGGCCGGACCCGCCCTGCCCCTTCCCGAGCGCTGCGTCCACGAGCTCTTCGAGGAGCAGGCGGCCCGCACCCCTGAGGCCACCGCCCTTGTCTTCGCCGACCAGGAGCTCAGTTACGGGGCGCTCAATGCCCACGCCAACCAGCTCGCCCATCGCCTCCTGGCGCGGGGCGTCGGCCCTGAGGTGATTGTCGGCGTCTGCCTGGAGCGCTCTTTCGAGATGGTGGTCGCCCTGCTGGCCATCCTCAAGGCCGCTGGCGCCTATCTGCCTCTTGATCCGTCCCTGCCGGAAGGGCGCCTGCAGCGGATGCTCGCCGATGCCGAGCCGCTGCTGGTGGTGGTGGATGGGCCGACTTGCACCCTGGCGGCTCTGGCCTCCCGGCCGCTGCTGAACCTCAGTGATGACCTCCAGGAGCCCGACGCCGGCGACCCTCAGCCGCCTGAAGCGATCCTGCGCACCACTCCGGCTTACCTTCTCTATACCTCTGGCTCGACAGGGATACCCAAAGGTGTGCTCGTCCCTCACCGCACCCTTGCCGGACTGGTTGCCTTCCATCGCCAGCACGAGCGCCTGTGGAGGCCGGCCCGAACCCTGCAGTTCGCCAGTTGCGGCTTCGATGTCTCCCTCCAGGAAGTGTTCAGCACCCTGTGCCTCGGGGGCACCCTGGTGCTGACCACCGCGGAGGAACGGCTTGATCCGGCCCTGCTCTGGCAGGCCATCAGGGCGCAGGAGATCGAACGCCTGTTCCTTCCCTCTGTCGTTCTCGAACAGCTGGCCCTCTGTGCCGAGGCTCCCTACGGCCGATTGCGGGACATCATTTCCGCCGGTGAGGCCCTCATCCTGTCCCCTGCGATCAGGGGCTTCATCAGCCGGCTCAAGGACGGACGGTTGCACAACCACTACGGCCCGATGGAAAGCCATGTCGTGACGCACCATCTTCTGCCGGCTGCCGCCAACGACTGGCCCGCCGTCGCGCCGATCGGGGTGCCCCTCCCCAACATCGCGGTCCACGTCCTCGACCCCCAACGCCAGCCCTGCCCGGTCGGCGTCCCCGGTGAACTCCACGTCGGCGGAGCCGGCCTGGCCCTGGGTTATCTGAACCGCCCCGATCTCACCGCCGAGCGGTTCATCGCCGATCCCTTCTCGGCTGATCCTGGGGCAAGGCTGTACAAATCGGGCGATCTGGCGAGCTGGAACCCCGACGGCACCCTGGCCTTTCATGGACGGCTCGATCAGCAGATCAAGCTGCGCGGCTACCGCATCGAACCGGGGGAAATCGAGGCCAACCTCCTCGCTCACTCCGCTGTGGCTCAGGCCGTGGTGCTGCTGCGTCAGGACGATCCGGCAAATCCGCGCCTGATCGCCTACTGGACTCCTGATACCAGTGAGAACGCCGTCACGGCAGACGAGCTGCGCGACTTCCTCAGCCAGCTCCTGCCCGACTACATGCTTCCGGCGGCCTTCGTCCGCCTTGAGGTTTTCCCCCTGACCCCCAACGGCAAGCTGGATCGCAGTGCCCTGCCGGCTCCCTGCTTTGCCGGAGATCTCCACCGACGCATCGCCGCTTCGACACCCCTCCAGCAGCAGCTCCACTCCCTCTGGGCCGACGTGCTTGGCCATGGTGATTTCGGCATTCACGACAACTTCTTTGCCATCGGTGGCCATTCCCTAGCCGCGGCCAGGCTGATCTTCCGCATCGAGGAAAGCCTCGCCACAACCATGCCGCTTGCGATGATCTTTCATGCTCCGACCATCGCTGAGATGGTGTTGCGGCTGCAGGGGCAGGAGGCGCTCCCCAGTGATGTCGACCCGTGCCTGGTTCCCCTTCAGGCGCTTGGTGAGGCCATCCCGTTGTTTGTGATCCACGGCTTCGGTGGAGATGTGTTCTGTTACACCGACTTTGCTGGTTTTCTGGCGCCCAACCGTCCGGTCTACGGCCTCCAGGCGCGGGGCATCGACGGCCATGCCCCGCGCCATCGGAGCGTGGAGGAGATGGCGGAGCACTACGCCACTCTCATCGAAGAATGCTGGCCACAGGGCCCTTACCATCTCCTGGGCCAATCCGCAGGTGGTTGGTATGCCTACGCGGTGGCGGCCGCCCTGCTGAGGCGTGGTGGCTCCATCGGCATGCTGGCCATCCTGGACACAGACCGGACGGCGTTCATTTCAGGGCGCCTTCGGACTTCTCTGCTGCTGCGCAAAACGATTCTGCGCTTGCCCGACTATCTCGAGCAGTTGCGCCATAGCAAACGGCCCCGCAACGTCGTGAAGTTCCTGCGGCACCATTCCAGAAATCTCTCAGCGGAGCTGCAGCGGTTCCGCCCTCCGCCTGCCCCCTCCCAGCAACAACCGCACGACCACGACGTTGCCAGCGGACACGACTATTACGACCTGCTCCACAGCCGCTACCAACCCACGCCGTTGCCGGTCACGGTTCACCTCTTCACCACCTCGCGGGGGGAACGGCTGAAGTGCAGGCTCTGGCGTGCCCATGCCTGCGGTGGAGTGCGCCACCGGAGACTGTTTGAAGAGCATTACCACTATCACCTTGCCCCATGGGCAGCGGATCTGGCGGCTGCGATCCGCGATGCGCTTGAGCAGCAGGAGGCTGAGTCAGGCTGACTGAGGCCCAGCAGGTCAGGCCGCGAGATTGCGGAAGCGGGTGAACTGGGGTTCGAACAGCAGCTTGACGGTGCCGACGGGGCCGTTGCGGTGCTTCGTGACGATGACTTCGGTGATGCCGCGGTCGGCGGTTTCGGGGTTGTAGTACTCGTCGCGGTAGATCATCAGCACCAGGTCGGCGTCCTGCTCGATCGAGCCCGATTCCCGCAGGTCACTGAGCATGGGACGTTTGTTGGTGCGGGACTCCACGCCCCGGCTGAGCTGGGAGAGGGCGATCACGGGCACGTGGAGCTCACGGGCCATGCCCTTGAGGCCACGGGTGATGCGGGAGAGTTCCTGCACGCGGTTGTCGGGGGTGGTGCCCTCCATCAGCTGGAGGTAATCAATCACGATCAGGCCGAGTTCCTTGCCTTGTTCGGCCATCAGGCGGCGGCAGAGGGAGCGCATCTCGAGCACGCCGGAATTGGGCTTGTCATCGATGAACAGGGGCAGCTGGCCGAGGCTGTTGATGCCCTGGCCCAGCAGCGGCCACTCCTCCTGCTGCAGGCGGCCGGTGCGCAGGCGGCCGCTCTCGATGCCCACCTCCATCGAGAGCAGGCGGTAGGTGAGCTGCTCCTTGCTCATCTCCAGGCTGAACACGCAGACCGGCAGCTGGTGCAGCTGGGCCACGTTCTTGGCGATGTTCAGGACGATGGAGGTTTTGCCCATGGCGGGGCGCCCGGCCACGATGATCAGGTCACTGCGCTGCAGGCCCTGGGTGATGGCGTCGAGGTCGTAGAAGTTGACCGGGATGCCGGCGACGGCGGTACCGAGAGAGCGGCTCTCGATCTCGTTGAAGGTGCTGGTGAGGATCTCGGCGGTGGGGGTGAGGCCGGCGGTGGGTTTCTCCTGGCTGATGGCGAAGATCTTCTGCTCGGCCTCATCGAGCACCTGTTCCATGGGGATGCTCTGGTCGAAGCCCAGGCGGATCACGTCGTTGGCGGAGCGGATCAGCTGCCGACGCAGGTGCTTGTCCATCACCAGGCGGGCCACCTGGTCGATGGAGGCGGTGGAGAGGGTACGCTCCACCAGCTCGACCAGACGGGCGCTACCGCCCACCTTCTCCAGCTGGCCGGTGTCGGCGAGCCAGGCCGCCATCGCCGTGAGGTCGGTGGGCTTGCCCTGGCTGTGCAGCATCAGGGCGGTGCGGTAGATCTCGCGGTGGGCGCCGAGATAGAAGGCCTCGGGGCGCAGCACGTCGGCGACGCGGCCGATGGCGTCAGGATCCAGAAGGATGCCGCCGAGGACCGATTCCTCCGCCTCCAGGTTCTGGGGGGGAACGGAATCGGGCAGAGCCTCGAAACCGGCCTGTTCGGCACGCTTGGCCGCCGGCCTCGGACCGTCGGGCAGGGGGGGATCGGATCCAACCAGGGGCACGCTCACCATGGACTCAATTCCTGAACGCGACTCACCTCAAGTTGAGCCGGATCGGTCGGGATCGGGCGCCGGTGAGAGGAATCACTCTGGAGCCGGGAGCGGAAAAAATCGGTTCGCGGCTGGCTGATCAGTAGCTGACCACTTCAAGGTTGACGTCGGCGACGACCTCGGGATGGAGCTTGATCTGCACCTTGTAGGAGCCGGTGCGGTGAATCTCGGGAACGGTGATGACCCTGCGGTCGACTTCCTTCTTGGTGGCGGCCTCGATGGCTTCCGCGACATCGCCGTTGGTGACGGTGCCGAACAGGACATCGTCACCGCCGGTCTGCTTCTTGACGGTGAAACGGCCGATGGTGTCGAGGGCGGTGCGGAAGGCGACGGCGTCGGCCTTGAGGGCCGCCTGGCGCTCGGCCTCCTTGGCCCGGCGGTGCTCGACCTGGCGCAGCACGGCGGCGGTGACGGCCAGGGCCTTGCCGGTGGGCAGGAGGAAGTTACGGGCGTAGCCAGGAGCCACATCCACCAGATCACCATCCTTGCCCAGGGAAAGGATGTCCTCGCTCAGGACCACCTGCACACGCTTCTTGACCATGACAACGCCCCGGCTGAGCCGACTGAAATCCGATCAGGCAGCTTACGACATGGAGCCGGCGTGGGCGGCCGCCCGGGGCAGGCGGACCCGGGTGGCCAGGCCCAGGGCCCGCATCAGCCGGATGTGCTGCCAGGTGAGGTCGAACTGGCGGGGGCCGAAGCCATGGCGGGCGGAATGGGGGAAGGCGTGGTGATTGTTGTGCCAGCCCTCGCCGAACGTGAGGGCCGCCACCCAGGGGTTGTTCTTCGACTTGTCGCCGCTGTCATGGACGGCCTCTCCCCAAAGATGGGTGGCGGAATTCACGAGCCAGGTGCACTGGTAGACGATCACCAGACGCAGGGGGATGCCCCACAGCACCAGGGCCCAGCCGCCGGCGCCGGTGACGGTGCCGATCCAGAACAGCAGCAGGCCCAGGGGCACCTGCAGCAGCAGGAAGCTCTTGTTCAGCCAGCGGTAGTAGGGGTCGGTCGCCAGGTCGCCGGTGAGGCGGGGCACGGCGGCCATGGCGGGGATCTCCTCGAACATCCAGCTCATATGGGACCACCAGAAGCCCTTGTTGCTGTCGTGGTGATCCGCTTCCGTATCCGAAAACTTGTGATGGTGGCGGTGCAGGCCGACCCAGTCGATCGGGCCGTGCTGGCAGCTGAGGGCGCCGCAGGTGGCGAAGAAGCGCTCCAGCCAGACGGGCACGCGGAAGGAGCGGTGGCAGAGCAGGCGGTGGTAGCCGATCGTGACGCCCAGGCAGGCGGTGACCCAGTACATCACCAGCAGGGCACAGGCGGCTTCCAGGCTCCAGAAGCGGGGCAGAAGGGCCACCACCGCCAGGATGTGGATCAGGACCATGAAGCCGATCGTGCCCCAGCGGGTGCCCTTGGGGGACACGCCGTGGGGTTCGCCGCGGCGAGGTTGGTGCAGGCTCCTGGCTCGGAGCAGGGCATCGGACCCCTGGTTGATGCTGGCGGGTCGGCGGGTGTGGCGGGCTTGGCTGGCGGTGTCGCGGCGGCTGCCGGTTGGGGCGCCTGGCTGGACGGCGGTGCGGGAGAAGGCTTGGACGGCCATGAAGGACCGGACTCCTGTTGGGTGCCTACAATGGTAGCAATACGAATCCATATCGAGTGGGGTATCGAGACGAACTCGTATCTGGTCGCATCGCCTTCGCCCATCTGATCCGCGTCTGGCACGAGCGCAACGGCTGGTCCCACCGGGTGCTGCCCATGCTGGCCGAGGCCCTCGACCTGGGGCGGGTCCACAACTCCCAGCTCTCGATGCTGCGCAACGGCAAGCTGGCCTCCCCAGGCCCGGAGGTCTTCCTGGCCCTGGGGAGCGTGAACCTCTGGCTCGACGCCGAGGTCCCCGAGGGTCGGCTGGAATCGGTGCCTGGCCGCCCGTTGCTGGCGGCCCATCCTGAGCTGTTCGAGGCCCTCTGCGCCTCGGCCCTGCCGGTGCGTGACGACCGTCAGCAGGTGCTGGGGCCCGGGGCCCTGCTGGAGGTGTTCGTGGGCTTTCGTCAGCCGCCGGCCAGCTTCGATCTGCGCATCGCGGAATCCGAGTCCGGGGGGCTCAGCGCCGCCCTGGCCCATCTGCTCACCGCCGGCAGGCCCTGGCGTGACTGCCGCGACCGCTTGATGGCGGCTTATCCGGTGGCGAAACGCCAGCGGCGGGAGCGCTTCGCCGAGGTGATCGCCGGCCAGCGCGACTACACGGCGGCGGAAATCGATGCCGAACTGCCGGAACTGCGCCGCACCCTGGCGGCCCTGGGGGCGGCGGGGGAGGAGGAGCTGGGGCCTGACCGCTTTCTTGAGCTGCTGCGCCAGCGGGCCCGCCGACTGCAGGGGGAGGGCGCCGAGCAGGCCCCCGACGACCTGGCGGCCGCCATCCGCCGGGAGATCGGGTCGGCGATTCCGGCGAGGGCCGAAACCGCGGACCTCTGAATCAGGCGCCGCGGTGGCCGAAGACGGGGGCGATACGGACGCGCCTGGCCAGGCCCAGGGCCCGCAGGGCGCGGATGTGCTGCCAGGTGATGTCGAACTCGAACCAGCGCAGCCCGTGGCGGGCCGAGTGGGGGTAGGCGTGGTGGTTGTTGTGCCAACCCTCACCGAAGGTGAGCAGGGCCACCCACCAGCAGTTGCGGGAGCGGTCGGGGCAGTCGAAGTTGCGATAGCCGAAGGCGTGGGTGGCGGAATTCACCAGCCAGGTGACGTGATAGACGAGCACCAGCCGCAGGGGGATGCCCCAGAGCACCAGCCCCAGGCCGCCGCCATGGACCCCCGCCCAGTTGCCGTACCAGTAGAGGGCGGCCCCCAGGGGCAGTTGCACCAGCAGGAACCAGCGATCCAGCCTGCGGTAGAAGGGATCCTTCTCCATGTCGCCGGTAAAGCGGTGGATCTCGGTGAGGGCCGGGATCTTGTGCAGCATCCACTCGCTGTGGGCCCACCAGAGACCCCTGGCGGCGTCATGGTGATCGTTGGGCTGGTCGGAGAAGAGGTGGTGGTGCCGGTGCAGGCCGACCCATTCGATCGGTCCGCTCTGGCAGGCCAGCGTGCCCATCAGCACCAGCAGTCGCTCCACCCAGCGGGGGGCTTCGAAGCCCCGGTGCGCCACCAGCCGGTGCAACCCCAGGGTCACCCCCAGCACCGTGACCCAGTACAGCACCACCAGCACGATCGCCCCCTGAAGGCTCCAGAAGCGGGGCAGCAGGGCGAAGACGGCCCCCACATGGATGGCCAGCATGAAGCCGGTGGTGCCGCTCTTGAACTTGCGCTGCGTTGCCGGCAGGGGCGGCCTGGGCCGCTCCATGGCCTCCAGCAGCTGGGCCTTCTTGCGGGAGTGGGTGGGTTCCTGCCGGGGGACGCGCACTGTCTGGGCGCTCTGGCCTGAGCGGAAGGCTTCGGATCGTGCGACCAAGCGTTTCTCCGGTGGAAGGGCGGCTGTGAGCTGGGATGCCAACCGCCATCCTGACCCACGGCAGCGATGGCAGAGTGGACCCTGCTGGCCCCAGGGCTTTGGAGCAGGTTCTTCCAGGCCTGGGCGAGGCGGCCGGCCATGGGGCGATCGCCGCCGCCCTGGAGCGGCTCGCCCCGGTGGCGGCCCGCCGCACCGCTGACGTGCGGCCCCGCCTGGCCCGGGTGCTGGACGCCTTCACCGCCGAACGCCTGGGGGTGCATCACTTCGCCTCGGTCAGCGGCTACGGCCATGGCGACCTGGGCCGCCAGGTGCTGGATCGGGTCTTCGCGCGGGTGCTGCAGGCCGAAGCCGCCGCCGTGCGGCTCCAGTTCGTCAGTGGCACCCATGCCATCACCGCCGCCCTGTTCGGTGTGCTGCGGCCGGGGGACCGGCTGCTGGCACTCACCGGCCGCCCCTACGACACCCTTGAGGAGGTGATCGGGCTGCGGGGTCGGGGCCAGGGATCCCTCGCCGAGTTCGGCATCACCTATGGCGAGCTGCCCCTCACCGAGGGAGGAGAGGTGGACGAAGCGAGCCTGGAGGACGCCCTCGCCCCGCCGACCCGGATGGTGCTGATCCAGCGCAGCTGCGGCTACAGCTGGCGGCCCTCCCTGCCGGTGGCCACCATCGGCCGCCTCTGCGAACGGGTCAAGGCGCTGCGGCCGGACTGCGTCTGCTTCGTGGACAACTGCTACGGGGAGCTCGTGCAGGAGCTGGAACCCACCGCCGTGGGGGCCGACCTGATCGCCGGATCCCTGATCAAGAACCTCGGCGGGACCATCGCGCCGACGGGGGGCTATGTGGCTGGCCAGCGGGAGCTGGTGGAGATGGCCTGCTGCCGGCTCACCGCCCCGGGCATCGGCGGCGAGGGGGGCACGGGGTTTGATCTGTACCGGTTGCTGTTCCAGGGGTTGTTCCTGGCTCCCCAGATGGTGGCCGAGGCCCTGATCGGCGCCGACCTGGTGGCCGAGGTGTTCGGCGGCCTGGGCTATCCGGTGAACCCCGCCCCCGGTGCCGAGCGCAGCGACGTGATCCAGGCGGTGCGGCTCGGCCATCCCGATCGGCTCATCGCCGTCTGCCGGGCGTTCCAGCAGGCGTCTCCGGTGGGGGCCTACCTGGATCCGGTTCCGGCCCCCATGCCTGGCTACGCCAGTGATCTGGTCATGGCGGGGGGCACGTTCATCGACGGCAGCACCAGCGAGTTCTCCGCCGACGGTCCGCTGCGGGAGCCCTACGTGCTCTATGCCCAGGGCGGCACCCACCACGGCCATGTGGCCCTGGCCCTGGAGCGGGCCCTGGCGGCCCTGGCGGCCCTGCCGGAGGCAGACTGAGGCCGCCTCCACTGCACCCCACCGGCCTTGGCACACTCCTTTCCCGATGACTGCCGCTATTCCGAAAGCCACGAGTACGTGCGCCCCGACGGTGACCTGGTGCGCCTCGGCATCAGTTCCTTCGCCGTGGATCAACTCGGGGACATCGTCTTCGTCGAGTTGCCGGCGGTGGGGGCCCCGCTCGCACGCGGCACCAGCTTCGGCAGCGTCGAATCGGTCAAGGCGGTGGAGGATCTGATGGCCCCGGTGAGCGGCACGGTGGAAGCCCGTAACGAGGCCGTGCTGGCCAGCCCCGAAGAGCTCCAGAACGATCCCTACGGGGAAGGCTGGTTGCTGTTGGTGCGGCTCGGCGCGCCCGATGAGCTGGAGGCGCTGATGGATGCCGCCACCTACGCGGCCAAGGTGCAGGCCGGCTAAATTCCTTAGGATCCCGCCACCTCCATCCACGACGCCCGTGTCCGCCTCGTTCCTGGTCCGGCATCTGGGTCCGGATCCCGAAGATCAGCTACGGATGCTGGCGGAGCTCGGCCTGGGGTCCCTCGATCAGCTGGCGGCCGAGGTGGTTCCAGCCGACATCCTGCTGACGGCGGCCGAGGCCGAAGTCGGCCTGCCGCTCCCCTGCCAGGAGGCCCAGGCCCTGGCGGAGCTGGGGGCGCTGGCGTCCCGCAACCGGGTGCTGCGCAGCCTGATCGGCCTCGGCTACCACGGCACGGCGACGCCGGCCCTGATCCAGCGCCATGTGCTGGAAAATCCCTGCTGGTACACCGCCTACACCCCCTACCAGGCGGAGATCGCCCAGGGCCGGTTGGAGGCCCTGCTCAATTTCCAGACCCTGGTCAGCGAACTGACGGGGCTGCCCATCGCCAACGCTTCGCTGCTTGATGAGGCCACCGCCGCCGCGGAAGCGATGGCCATGGCGGCGGCGGTCACGCCCCGGCACGGGGCACGCCGTTTCCTGGTCGATCGGGCCGTCTTCCCCCAGACCCTCGCCGTGCTCCAGACCAGGGCCGAACCCCTGGGGATCGTCATCGAAACGTTCGAGGCCGAAGCCGTCAGCTCCCTTGCTGACGGGGTGCTGGGCGACGACGTCTTCGGCCTGCTGCTCCAGCTTCCCGGCGTTGAGGGCCGGCTCTGGGATCCCTCGCCGCTGCTGGCGGCGGCCCGCGCCTGCGCCGTGATCAGCACGGTGGCGGTGGATCCCCTGGCCCAGGCGCTCCTGGCCCCGATCGGGGATCTCGGCGCCGACATCGCCGTCGGCAGCCTGCAGCGCTATGGGGTGCCGATGGGGTTCGGGGGACCCCACGCGGCCTTCTTCGCCACCCGGGAGGACTTCAAGCGCCAGATCCCCGGCCGCCTGGTGGGGCAGTCGAAGGATGCGGAGGGCAACCCGGCGCTGCGGCTGGCCCTCCAGACCCGGGAACAGCACATCCGTCGTGACAAGGCCACCAGCAACATCTGCACGGCCCAGGTGCTGCTTGCCGTGATGGCGAGCTTCTATGCCGTGCACCACGGCCCCGATGGCCTCGAAGCGATCGCCCGTCGCCTTCTGGTGCTGCGTCAGGGGCTGGTGCTGGGGCTGGCGGCCCTGGGGCTGGCGGCCGATCCGGGGGCGGCCTTCGACACCGTGGTGGTGCGCATCGCCGCCGCGCCCAGCCTGCGGCAGCGGGCCATGGCCGCCGGCTTCAACCTCCGCTGCGGGACCCGTGGCGACGACGGCGAGGCGGCCCTGGCCATCAGCCTCGACGAACTCTCCACGCCCGAGGAAGTGGCCGCCCTGCTGGGGGCCCTGGCCTCCGACCCCGCCGCCGCCGCTGCAGCGGGCACCGCCCTCCAGGCCGGCCTGATCGCCCTGGAGGCCAAGCCGCTCCCGGAGCTGCTCGGCGGGGTGCCCCTGCGGGAACGGCCCTGGCTGTGCCAGGAGGTGTTTCAGCGCCACCGCAGCGAGACGGAACTGCTGCGCTACATCCAGCGTCTGGTGAGCAAGGATCTGTCGCTCGTCCACGGCATGATCCCCCTGGGCAGCTGCACCATGAAGCTCAATGCCGCCGCCGAACTGGCGCCGGTGAGCTGGCCGGCCTTTGCCCAGATGCATCCCTTCGCCCCCGCCGACCAGACCGGGGGCTACGCCGCCCTGGTGGCGGATCTGGAGGCCTGGCTGGGGGCCATCACCGGCTTTGCGGGGGTGTCCCTGCAGCCGAATGCCGGCTCCCAGGGGGAGTACGCCGGCCTGATGGTGATCCGGGCCTGGCACCGCAGCCGGGGGGAGGGCCACCGCCAGGTGTGCCTGATCCCCACCAGCGCCCACGGCACCAATCCCGCCAGCGCCGTGATGGCGGGCATGCGGGTGGTGGCGGTGGCCTGCGACGCCCAGGGCAACATCGACATCGACGACCTGGAGGCCAAGGCCGCCGCCCACGCCGCCGACCTGGCCGCCCTGATGGTCACCTATCCCTCCACCCACGGCGTGTTCGAAACGGGCATCCGCCGCATCTGCCAGATCGTGCACGACCACGGCGGCCAGGTGTATCTGGATGGCGCCAACCTCAACGCCCAGGTGGGCCTCTGCAAACCGGGGCTGTATGGGGCCGACGTCTGCCACCTCAACCTCCACAAGACGTTCTGCATCCCCCACGGGGGCGGCGGCCCCGGGGTGGGGCCGATCGGTGTGGCGGCCCACCTGGTGCCCTTTCTGCCCTCCCATCCCCTGGCTGCCGCCGCAGGCCGCCAGGCCATCGGCCCGGTGTCGGCGGCTCCCTTCGGCAGTGCCGGGATCCTGCCGATCAGCTGGATGTACATCCGGATGATGGGGGGGTCGGGCCTGCGCACCGCCAGCCAGGTGGCCCTGCTGACGGCCAACCTGATCGCCGAGCGTCTCGAGCCCCACTTCCCGGTGCTCTACCGGGGCCGCGGCGGCCGGGTGGCCCATGAGTGCATCCTCGATCTGCGGCCCCTCAAGCGCAGCTGTGGCCTGGAGGTGGACGATCTGGCCAAGCGGTTGATGGACTACGGCTTCCACGCCCCCACCGTCAGCTGGCCCGTGGCCGGCACGGTGATGGTGGAGCCCACCGAGAGCGAGTCGCTGCAGGAGATCGATCGCTTCTGTGCGGCGATGGAGGGGATCCGCCGGGAGGCCTGGGCCATCGAGAGCGGGGTTGCCGACCCCCTCGACAACCCGCTCAAGCGGGCCCCCCACACCCTGGCGGCGGTCACCGCCGACAGCTGGGAGCGGGCCTACAGCCGCAGCGAGGCCGCCTTCCCCGCCGGGGAGGGTCAGAGGCAGGCCAAATTCTGGCCGGCGGTCGCCCGCATCGACAATGCCTTCGGTGATCGGAACCTTGTCTGCACCTGCCCGAGCGTCGAGGAAGTGGCAATCCCCGAACTGGCCGCCTGAGTGTTCGAGCGGTACCTTTTCCCCCCGGCATGGCGCATCATTGCTGTGCCATCCCCTCTGGGGAACCGGCAACCGCCTTTCATTACATGGGGACCATGAACGGCAACGACAATTCAGGCGATGGGCCGGGCCTTGGCGCCCTTTTGCCGGAAGCCAGCCAGCGGGTGGAGGGAACCAACGTGGTCCGGGTGCCCTTCGGGGTGCGCCGGGCCCGGCTGCGCCGTCCCGAGCGTCCCAACCACTGGGCCACCCTTGTCCTGCCATTCCAGGCGGGCGGTGGAGGCACGCCCACGCCCCCCCAAGCGGCCTAGGCCAGCGGCTCAGTAGGCTGCCCCGCTGCGCCGCTGGTGAACGGCGGTCGTGGCGGCTGGATCCAGCAGGTCGCCGTGGAGGGCCTCGGCGTAGAGCAGCCAGTGGTCGCCGCATTCCATCCGTTGGCTGACGCGGGCCTCAAGCCAGGCCAGGGCTTCCGGCAGAAGGGGTTGTCCGCTTGGGGTGGTGTCCAGATCCAGGCCCGCCAGACGATCGGCACCCGGGGGGAAGGGCTGCAGGAACCGCTTCATCGGGCCGCCTTCCCGCCCGGCCGCCAGCACGTTGAGGGTGAAGGTGTCACCCACGTGCAGAAGGCTCTCCATCGCCCGGTCCTTGGCCACGGCCACGGTGAAGCCGGGGGGACTGAAGCTGGCCTGGCTGACCCAGCTGGCCACCATCGCGCCGCCGATGGCGTCGGCACCGTCCCCCTTGCGGGCCAACACCACGCATAGGGCACCCACCACCCGGCCGAGGGCCTGGATCGCCGGGTTGGTGCGGCTCTCACTCAGGCCTCCGCCGGTGCTGCGCCGCTGGGTCTGGCGATGCTGGTTGCGCAGCCCGCGGCCAAGAGCGGTGCCGGTTTCCTCCAGAGTGCGCAGCGTGGCCAGATCGGGGCTGAACTTCACCCGGATCGGATCGAAGGCGAACTGGAAGCCGCCGTCGCGGAGCTTGCTTTCGAGCAGGTCGATGGCCTCACCGCTCCAGCCGAAACTGCCGAACACCCCCACCGGCTTGGCCCGGTCGCCTTCGGCCAGCACGGTGCCAAGGGCCGAAACGATCGGTGTTGGCGCATGGCCACCGAGGGTGGGGGAGCCGATCAGCAGGGCGTCGCAGGAGTGGATCGCCTCCACGAGCTGGTCCGTCGGCGCGAATTCGCAGTTGATGCTTTCGACCCGCACCCCACTGCGGGCCACCCCCTGGGAGAGGGCGTCGGCGATGGCCGCAGTGTTGCCGTAGGCGCTGGCGTAGAGCAGCGCCACTGAAAGGCTGGCACGCTCCTGGCTCTCCCCCCAGCGCCGGTAGTCGGCCAGCAGGCTCCGCCAGCTCTGGGCGATGGCAGGTCCGTGGCCCGGGGCGATGGTGCGGATCGCCATCGCGTCGAGGCGGTCCACCACCGTCTCCACCTGGCGCGCCATGGGCGCCATCAGGCAGTCGAAGAAGTAACGGCGGTCCTCCTCGGTGCTGCTGCGATTCGCTTCGGCGAAGTCCTCGGTGCAGAGGTGGGCGGCAAAGAACTTGCCGCTCATCAGCAGACCGCTGGTGGCCTCGAAGGCCATCAGGCCGCCGGGCCAGCGGGGGGTGGGGGTGGGAATCAGGGTGAGCACATGGCCGCTGGAGAGGCTGCGGCTGGTTTCCTGCTTGACCACTTCGATGGTCGGCAGGGGGATGGAGTCGATAGGGGTTTCGACGGTGCCCGGGGGGGCGGGCCGCTGGCGGTTCCAGAGTTCGGCCAGCACCTGGGCCCCTGGATTGGAAGCCACCAGCACCGTGGCGGGCCAGCCGGCGGCGAGCTCCCTGAGCAGGGCCACCCGGTTGGGGTTGACGTGGCCCACCACCACTTTCAGGGGGGCGTCGGTCGGCACCAGCAGGGCCAGCTGCTCCAGAAAGGGGGCGGCGAAGGAGGCCCCCGGCGGATGCACCAGCACGGGGGCGCCACCGGATGTGCCTTGCTGGAAGAGAAAGCTGTTGGCTGTGGTGCCCCGCTCGAGCCCGTATTCCACCTCGAAGCGAAGCCGCCTGGGGCTGAGGCCGCGCAGGCAGACGAGGCCGGGTTCGACCGGCAGGGTGATCACGCGCCGATCGGTCGCGGCAGGAGTGGACGTCATCAGTAGTGGTTACCCACTTTGCGGTGGTGCACGGCCGTGGCGGCGGTGGTGTCGGCCACGTTGCCCTCTTCCACCACCGCATAGATGATCCAGTGGTCGGGCCCCTCCATGCGCTGGGTCACGCGGCAGCCCAGGTAGGCCAGGGCATCCCCCAGCACAGGGCCGGCGGCGGCAACGCCCTCGAGGATGGCCACGCCGGCGAACCGGTTGGCCCCGGGCGGGAAGCGGCGCAGGAAATGGCGCAGCAGGGGCTGGTGGTTGTCCTCCCGCAGGACATTGAGCACGAAACGGTCGTCCACCTGCATCAGGGCCTCGATGGCCCGGTCCTTGGCGACCGCCACCGTGAGCCCCGGTGGGTCGAAGCTCGCCTGGCTCACCCAGCTGGCCACCATGGCGCTGCTGCGGCTGCCGGCCTCGTCGTCCTGGCGGGCCGTGACGATGTAGAGGCCGCCGCTGAGACGCCCCAGGGCCTTGTCCAGGTCGCCATCGATGGCCTTCATGGCGGCGATGGTCTTCTCCTTGGTGAGCAACTGGCCCAGGTCGGTGCCGGCCTCCTCGCAGCGCTGGTAGTCGGCGCCGCTGGGCACCTGGCGGATGCGCAGGGGCTCGAAGGCCCACTTCTGGCCAAGGTTGCGGAGCTGGCTGGCCAGGGTGTCGATCGGCTCGTCGTTGCCGCCGAAGGCGTCGTAGCACCCCACCCATTGCTTGGGCTTGAGGGCCGCCAGCAGGGTGCCGATGGCCGTCTGCAGGTCGGCATCGGGGGAGGCAGGCCAGGTGGGGACCACCACGGCGCTGGCCTCACCGATCAGGGCGGCCAGTTCCTGGGCATCGGTGGCGCGCAGGTCGACGAGCTGCACCTGACCGGTGGCCTTGTCCACGCCCCGGGCGATGGCCTGGCTGAGCCGGTCGCAGAAGCCGTACTGGCTGAGGTAACAGACGGCCGCGTAGGTCTCGCCGGCGCTGCGCTGGCTGCTCCAGTCGTGGTAGTCACCCAGCCAGAGGGGCAGGTGCTCCCGCAGCAGGGGGCCGTGGCCCACGGCGATCGTGGTGATCTCCGGCAACCCCTCCATGCGTTTGAGCGCCTGGAGCACGCTGCGGGCGTTGGGGGCCATCAGGCAGTCGAAGTAGAAGCGGAAGTCCGGGGCGATGGCGCCCGGATCGACATCGAACAGGTCGTCGGAGCAGAAGTGGAGGCCGAAGGCGTCGCAGGTGTAGAGGATGCCGGTGCCGTGGTCGAAGGAGAAGTTCGTATCGGGCCAGTGCAGGTTGGGGGCGCTGAGGAAGCTGAAGCGATGGGCCACACCGCTGGCCTGGTTGACGCCCAGGTCCAGTTCGTCGCCGCTCTTGACCGCCCGGCTGCGGAAGGGGCGGTGCACCTGGTCCTGAAGGAACTGGATGGCCACCTTGGAGCCGACGATCTCGATGTCCGGGTGGCGGTCGATCAGATCCCCGATCAGGCCGGAGTGGTCAGGCTCGGTGTGGGAGACGATCAGATGGTTGATCGCGGTGGGTTCAATCAGACCCTCCAGCAGGGGGAGCCAGGTGTCGCGGAACTTGGCATGGCTGGTGTCGACCAGGGCCGTGCGCTCGCCCCGAACCAGGAAGGCGTTGTAGGTGGTGCCGTTGCGCAGGCCGAATTCGATGTCGAAGCGACTCCGGTCCCAGTCGAGGGAGCGGATCGCCGTGGTGTCAGGGGCGATCGGCTCGCACTGCAGCGAGAGGCGGGGGGGTGCAGCGGTGGCGACGGTCATCGACGGTCTCTGCGGATGGCTGAACTCTAGAAAGGCTCTCCCCGATCTCTAGCCCAGGTCCGGTCCGCGGAAGCCCCCCTTTGCCTGGCCTTCCTGCCGTGGCCCGCGCCGAGCCCGACTGGGCCGCCGCCCTGGCCGTCCTGTTCAGGGGCGGATCGCAGCTTCCGAACGGCCGGAGTCAGGGACTGGATCGGAATCCTCCGGCCCGGGATCCGGACCGACGATTGATTTCCCCAGCTGATCGCAACGATACGCAATCCTTCCTGACCGCACTGCACAAAAGGTCTTCACAGCCATTACGTTCTCTCGAGCCTCACGATTCTTCCCATGTTTCCTTCCCTGTAGGCAGCCTGATGGCTGCTCAAGCCATCCTTCCTCTCCTCAGGAATCGCTGCCCTGGTATCCCCGGCAACCAATGACCTGATCCTCCTGGGCCCGCTCTTCAGATCCCAATCCTTTTCTCCTTACCACCTTTCCCAATGCCGAATCGTCGTCGTTTCATTGCCCTCGTCGGTGGTGGCCTCTTCGGAGCTGCCCTGCTCTCGGCCACCATCCCGAGCGGCCTCACCAGCGCGCTGGCCCAGAGCGCGCCCAAGAAAGCCGCGCCAGCCAAGGGGGGAGCGCTGGAGACCAAGACCATCAATCTCGGCTTCATTCCCATCCTCGAAGCCGCCCCTCTGGTGATCGCCAAGGAGAAGGGCTTCTTCGCCAAGTACGGCCTCACCGATGTGAATCTCAGCAAGCAGGCCAACTGGCCCGCCGCCCGTGACAACGTGGTGCTGGGAACGGCCGGTGGCGGCATCGATGGTGGCCAGTGGCAGCTGCCGATGCCCCACATGATCACCAACGGGGCCATCTCCGGCGGCCGCAAGGTGCCGATGTTCATCCTGGCCATGCTCTCCAGCCAGGGCAACGGCATCGTGGCCTCCAACAGCGTCAAGAAGGCCGAACTGGGGCTGGACACCAAGGGCGACGGCAAGTTCTTCAAGGAATTCGAAACCAAGAACAAGCGCAAGTTCCGGGCGGCCTAAACCTTCCCCAAGGCCAACCAGGACATCTGGATCCGCTACTGGCTGGCTGCCGGTGGCGTGGATCCGGACAAGAACGTGGAACTGCTGACTGTGCCTGCTGCGGAGACCGTGGCCAGCATGCGCAACGGCACCATGGAACTGTTCAGCACCGGAGACCCCTGGCCCACCCGCGTGGTGAACGACAAGATCGGCTATCTGGTGGCCACGACGGCCAACATCTGGCGCGTGCACCCCGAGGAGTTCCTGGCCGTCCGGGCCGACTGGGTCAAGAAGAATCCCAAGGCCACGATCGCCCTGATCAAGGGGGTGATCGAAGCCCAGCAGTGGCTCGACAAGGCCGCCAACAAGGATGAAGCCGCCAAGATCCTCAGCGGCCGCAACTGGTTCAACGTGCCCGAACCGGTTCTGGAGCGCTCCCTCAAGGGCGGCTACAAGGTTGGCACCACCGCTCAGCCGGAAACCAACCCCCTGATGGGCCCTCTGTTCTGGAACAGCCCCCGAGGCGTGATCTCCTACCCCTACAAGAGCCTCACCCTGTGGTTCCTGCTGGAGTCGATGCGCTGGAAGTTCTACCCCGGCCAGCTTCCCAATGTGGCCGCCGCCAAGGCCCTCAACGATCAGGTGACCCGCGAGGATCTCTGGAAGCAGGCCGCCAAGGAACTGGGCGTGCCGGCCAAGGACATCCCCAAGGGATCGAGCCGTGGCGTGGAGCGGTTCTTTGATGGTGTGGTCTACGACCCCGCCAAGCCTGAGGCCTACCTGAACAGCCTCAAGATCAAGCGCTGATCCCCTGTCCGGGCGGTGCAAGCAGGGCGATGCTGAGAAGCAGGGGTGTTGCCTCCTCAGAAGGAGGCTGCGCCCCATGCTCCTTTCCTCGCCGATGCCGGAGCCATGACCAGCAGCCGGCATCAAGGGGTGGTCACCCGAGATCTGGAACGATTTCGACAGTCATTTCTGCGAGTCGAGAGACGTCTTGAGGAAGCTTCGCGATCCACCCGCTTCAAGCTTCCGAAGGGCCTGGGACGGCCAGCCTCCACAGCAAACCGATGCTGACGGAGGAAGGGGTCCTGGGGGAGGTCCTGGATCTCAGCGCGAATGTCTTGAAGTTGGCCATTGATGCTTTTCACGACCTGGCCGTCGGCCAGTCCTGCTGCGTGTTGCCGAGGATGCCGTGGAGGGCGGGTCGCTGGCGGTGCTGCTGCTCATGGGATCAGACTCCTCCTTCCGCAGATTTCAGACTGTTGGCAAGGCAGGATGTGTTTCGGTCTGCTAGACCACGATTAAAGATCCTTGCTGAGTAGTGGACAATGCTTAAGCGAAATTCAACGAGAAGGGGATAGGTGGTCACTGGAGACTTGGAACAGTTTCGGGTGGCTTTTCGCCGCCTGGAAGAGCGACTTCAGGCAGCCTCGCGTTCCGACCGTTTCAAGCCTCCGACGGGCCTGGCCACGGCCCGCCTCCACCAAGAGTCGATGGGGGCCGCCGAGGGGGTGCTCGGAGAGGTCCTCGACCTCAGCGTGGATGGCATGAAGCTGGCCATCGAGGCCTCTCACGATCTCGAGGTCGGCCAGCACTGCAGCGTGGTGGTGGGTGACGGGGAGGGAGAGACCTACGACCTCAGAGCCACCGTGCGGTGGATCGAAGCCACCAGCTACATCTCTGTGATCGGCCTCTCCCTCGATTCCGCCCAACGCATCGAGGAGTGAGGGCCTCAGTCGGCCACCTTCACGCTGACCGACGTCACTGACTGCGCCTTGGGTGCCGTCACGGAGAGCAGACCATCGCGGTAGTGGGCCTCGAGAGCGTCTCGCTGGATGCCGCCGGGGAAGCGGAAGCTGCGGCTCCAGGTGCCGTAGCGGAATTCGCTCAGCAAAGGAGCCCGGCGGCTGCTCTCGGCCACGGCCGAGCTGTCACCGAGTGGCTGGGGGGATCGGCGCTCGGCGGTGATGATCAACGAGCGGTCGGTGGCTTTCACGTCGATGGAGGAGCGGTCGACACCGGGAAGTTCCAGGGCGATCGTGTAGGTGTCTTCGGTTTCGTGAATCTCAGCGGCGGGAACCCGTTCCGCTGTCTGCAGCTGTTGCTCCAGCCGGTCGAAGAGATCAAAGGGGGAAGGATTCAAGGTACGCATGGTTTTAGCTTGCGATAGAAGCGGCGGAGATGGCTGGGTGAAGAACCATCCGCCCCATCAATCTGCCCTTCATGCCATCAGGCTTGCAGGGGGAGAACCGACGGCTCCGGTTCGGTCTGCCCAACCGGGTTCGGCCTCTTCGCCAGCAGGGGTGGAGAACCGGTACGCGGCGGCTCCAGCCACCACCAGCTGGCGAAGGCGGCCGCCTGGCCGCAGGGTTGGCCGCCGCCATCCCGCAGGGTCCACAGCCGGGCGTTCTCGAGGCGGAAGCGGCGGCCGCCGCTGTCGACGCGGATGCCGGCATAGCCAGCCACGGCCTCGCAGCGGCGGGCCCTCTCCAGGGCGAGCGCCCGGCTTTGTCGCTCGGCCGGCTCGGCCGTGAGCCGGGAGGGCAGGCCCACCATGGCGCTCCAGGGGCGGCACCACAGCAGCAGCGCGGCGCGGTTGGCGTAGATCAGGCGCGGATCGACGCCGCCGTCGTGGGCCAGCACGACCGTGGCGGCCACAAACAGTTCCTGGGCCGCCTGCAACGGCGAGCGGCCGTTCTGCACGCCTGCCAGCAGCGGTCTGGCGAAGGCCAGCCGGTGACCAGCCAGGAGGCACCCGGCGGTGGCAATGGCGGCGTCGCTCAGCCAGGGGGGCGGCTCAGGCCTCGGCATCCGCTCCGGTGGCCATCGCCCTGGCCATGGCCTGCTGGGCCATCACGGCTCCATGCGCCTTCAGCGTTTCGAGGAAGAGCTGGTTGGCCTCCGGGAAGCGGGGCTCCTCGGCCAGGGGCAGGGGGCCGGCGCCATCGAGGCCAGATTCCCCTTCCATGGCCGGCGTGATCACCACCAGATCAGGGTCGAGGGGGGCGTCGTAGCGCCACCAGCGGGCCGGATCCGCGATGGCCGGATGGGTCGGATGGGGCGCATGCTCCACGGGCGCCACCACGCCCTCCCGGCGGCGTTTGGCCAGATCGCCCAGCAGCTGGCTGCGGGTGCGGCCCCGCAGCTGGAACAACACGAAGGGATCCTCGCTGAAGCGATCCCCCATCAGGTAATAGACGGCGCTGATGTGCTTGCAGGGATTGGCCTTGTCGGGGCAGCTGCACTCGCTGCGCACCTCCTGAAGCTTGAAGGGGAACAGCCGCTTGCCGCTGGCGGCGAAGGCCCGCTCGATGTCGGCGGGCATGATCCCCGCCAGCAGCTGGGCCGACCAGCGGGCCTTGAGGCTCAGGGCCTCGAGCACATAGCCCCAGTCCTCGTCGTTGAGCACGTCGAGCCAGAGCTTCACCTTGTAGGGATCCGGGTCAGTGCCCTGCACCCGGGCATGGACCCTTCGACCCTCGAAGCGGATTGAGACGACGTTGCCCTCCCGGGCGTAGGTCCAGGCGCGCTCCAGGCGTTTCTTGAACCGGTAGGAGTGGATCAGTTCCATCCACTGCTCCACCCACCAGGGCTGCTGGCCCAGACCCTGCTGGCCCAGCTGGGTGGTGATGGCGCCATTGGCGCCGGGGAAGGAGCTGGTCATGCCGCCGGACTCAGGCCCCCATCCTGACGCCTGCAGGACCCACTGGCCTAGGTTGTCCCGACGCAGGGCGTGGAGTCCTTGAATCGCATCACGTTCGGCGCCGGCGACGGTTTTCACAGTCTTTTAAGGGCAAGGGTTCACGACCACTTCGAGGGCACGGGCCAGGAGCGACGGGATTCGCTGGCCATGGTGGTCAAGTCGGCCGTGATCCTGGGTTGGTTCGTGCTGACCTACTGGTTGCTCGTTTTCCAGGTCAGGAGCTGGCCAGGGGCGCTGGCCCTCTCGGCCTGCCTCGGCCTGGCGATCGCCGCCATCGGCTTCAACATCCAGCACGACGGTGGCCACGGCGCCTATTCCCGCCACCGCTGGATCAACAAGGCCGCTGCCATGACGCTCGATCTGCTGGGCGGCAGTTCCCTGATCTGGGCCCATAAGCACAACGGCCTGCACCACACCTTCACCAACATCCCCGGCCACGACGACGACATCAATCTCGGGCTGATCGGCCGCCTGTCCCCCCATCAGCCCCACCGCTGGTGGCATCGCTGGCAGCACTTCTATCTGTGGCCCCTCTACGGAATGCTGCCGATCAAGTGGCAGTTCTTCGATGACTTCGCCGATCTGGCCAGCCGGGGCCGCGGCGACCACTCCCTGCCTCGACTGGGCCCTTCCGACTGGCTGCTGCTGGTGGGCGGCAAGGTGATCTTCTTTTCCCTGGCTTTTGCGCTGCCCCTGCAGCGCCATTCCTTCGGAGCGGTGATCGGCTGCTACGTGGTGACGGCGATGGTGCAGGGCATCGTGCTGAGTGTGGTGTTCCAGCTGGCCCACTGTGTGGAGGAAGCCGATTTCCCCGCAGCCGCTGCCACCGACTCCGGCATGGGCCCCTGGGCCGACCACCAGCTGGCCACCACGGTGGATTTCAGCCGCTCCAATGGGGTGCTGAGCTGGTTGCTTGGGGGCTTGAACTTCCAGGTGGAGCATCACCTGTTTCCTCGCATCTGCCACGTCCACTACCCCCAGCTCTCCGCCATCGTCGAGCAGACCTGCCGCGACTGCGGCGTTCCCTTCCGCAGCCACCGTTCCTTCCTCGCCGGCGTGGCCTCCCACCACCGCTGGCTGCGCCGCATGGGTCGGAAGCCTGACGCCGCCGCTCCTCCTAACGTGCCGGTGCTGCTTCCCGTGATGGGCGAGGCCGAGGTCGCGATGGCAGAACTGGAGGCCTCGGCACTGGTCAGGCGCTGAGCCCAGAGCTCCATTCAGGCTTCGCCTGCCTCAGTGGCCGTCCTCCAAGGCCACCAGGTCCCGGAGCTGGCCCACGTCCAGGCCACCGAGCCATTCTTCGCCGCTGCCGACGATGTCGGCGGCCAGCTTGGATTTCTCCTGAATCATGCGGTCGATCTTCTCCTCCACCGAACCGCTGGTGATGAACTTGTGCACCAGCACCCGGTTGGTCTGGCCGATCCGGTAGGCCCGGTCGGTGGCCTGGTTCTCCACGGCGGGGTTCCACCAGCGGTCGATGTGGAACACGTGGCTGGCCCGGGTGAGGTTGAGGCCGACGCCGCCGGCCTTGAGGGAGAGCAGAAACAACTGGGGCCCGCGGGGGTCCTCCTGGAAGCGATCCACCATCGCCTGGCGGTCGGTCTTGCTGCTGCCCCCGTGCAGGAAGGGCACGTCCTGGCGCCAGCGCTGTTCCAGGTAGGCCTTGAGCAGGTGGCCCCATTCGGCGAACTGGGTGAACAGCAGGGCCCGATCGCCCGCTTCGATCACCTCCTCGAGGATCTCCTCCAGCCGCAGCAGCTTGCCGCTGCGGCTGGCGAAGCCGTTCTCCACCCGACCCTCCTTGAGGGCCAGGGCCGGGTGGTTGCAGATCTGCTTGAGCCGGGTGAGCAGGGCGAGCACCTGGCCATGGCGCTGACCCAGGGGGGCGCGGGCGATGGCGTCCAGGCTGTCGTCGACGGTCTGGCGGTAGAGCTTTGTCTGCTCCGCAGACAGGCCCACCCATTCGCGCAGCTCCACCTTTTCCGGCAGGTCGGAGATGATCGAACGGTCGGTCTTGAGTCGCCGCAGGATGAAGGGCCCGACCCGGGCCTTGAGATCCCTCAGGGAGCTCATGTCGCCGTAGCGTTCGATCGGCAGGCGATAGCGCTGGCGGAAGAAACCCTCCTCCCCCAGCACCCGGGGGTTGAGGAAGTCCATCAGGGCCCATAGCTCGCTCACCCGGTTCTCCACGGGGGTACCGGTGAGGGCGATGCGGAAGCGACCTTGCTTGCCGGGGCGGGCCAGGTCGCGGGCCGCCTGGCTCTGCTTGGCCGAAGGGTTCTTGATGGCCTGGGCCTCGTCGATCACCATGCCCTGCCAGTCGATGCTCTCCAGCAGTTCGCTGTCGCGCTGCAGCAGCCCGTAGCTGGTGAGCACCAGATCCACCCCCTCCAGCGCCTTGGCCAGCTTTTCAGGGGTGGAGGGGCGACGGGGGCCGTAGTGCTCCCGCACCTCCAGATCCGGCGTGAAGCCCGCCGCCTCCCGCTTCCAGTTGGTCAGCACCGAGGTGGGGGCCACCAGCAGGACGGGGCGCTTCAGCTCCTGCTCCACCTTGAGGTGCTGCAGGAAGGCCAGCAACTGGACGGTCTTGCCCAGGCCCATGTCGTCGGCCAGGCAGGCCCCCTGGTCGAAGCGGTGCAGGAAGGCCAGCCAGCCCAGGCCCCGCTCCTGGTAGGGCCGCAGCTGGCCGGCGAAACCCTCCGGTGCCGGCAGGGGATCCGGGGCCTTCTGCTGGTGGTACTGCTCCAGGACGGCGTGCAGCCTGGGCCCGGCGGTGAAGCGATGCACCGGCAGCCGCATCAGGGTGTCGCCGTCGCTGGCCGTCAGCCGCAAGGCATCGTCGAGGCTGAGGTTGGGATCGGCGGCGCAGAAACGTTCGGCGTTCTTGAGATCGCTGGGGCGCAGCTCGATCCAGGCCCCCTTGTGCTGCACCAGCGGACTGCGCTTGGCGGACAGGCGCTCAAGGTCCTTCAAGGTGAGTGTGACGCCGCCGATCATCAGCTCCCATTGCCACTGGAGGCTTTCCCCCAGGGAGAAGCCACGGGAGCGCTCGGGCAACTCGGCTTCGATCGAGAGGCCCAGGCGGCTGGCCAGGCCCCCACTGAGGCTGGCGGGCAGCACCACGCCCACCCCCACGTCGCGCAACTGCGTGGCGGCGGTACGCACCAGCACGAAGGCCTCGGCCGGGGTGAGCTGCATGGTTTCAGGGGCCGCGGTATCGAGGCCCCGCCCGATCGGTTCGAACACCTGCAGGGCCCGGCCCATCCCCTCCAGCAGCAGCTGGCCCGGTTCGGCCACCTCCACTTCGCCCAGCTGGAGCCTGCCGTCGCCCGCATTCCAGACCGTGCGAGCCGGCATCCGCAGGCTGGGATCGGCCTCCGCCTGCAGCGAGAAGCGCAACTCCCAGAGTTCCTCGCCCTCCTCGGGGGTGAACAGTTCCAGGCAGGTCCTCGCCGCTGCCACGCGCCCCGCCACCGCTTCGCGCCAGTGGTGGGTGGCCACGGCCAGCCGCTCCCGCTCCTCCTCGTCCAGCTCGAGCCGCCCAGGGCCAGGACCGAGGGCCTTCTGCCAGGCGCCCAGCAGGGGATCCAGTCCCTCGGCCTGGGGCCGGAAGCCGCATCGCAGCTGGCCATCCAGCAGGGCCTCCAGGAGGCTGGCCACCCGCAGCCGGCCGCTGCCGGGTCGGCGGCAGGCCAGGGCCCCCTCCCCAGACGCCCCGGCGGCCATGGCGCAGGTGGCCACCTGGGGCAGCCGGATGGCCAGTTCCTCCAGCCGGCGACGGTCCCCTTCCCGGTTGAGCAGGGGCAGCCAGCGGGCCCGGTCCTCCTCCACCTGGGGCAGCCAGCGGCCACGGGCGATCAGGCTCAGGGCCCAGCGTTCCAGATGGCTCCACCAGCGCAGATCGTCCGCCAGGCCGGGATCGTCGCCCGAGAGGGGCAGCCCGGCGAGCCATTCGCCCGCCCCGGCGGGGTCGAGGGCCAGGCCCTCCACCCGCCAGGGCCACCACTGCACCTCCTTCGGGATCGGCTCGCCCGCCTGCAGCGGCAGGCCGCTCCAGGCGGCCAGGCCCTCGCTGGCGGCCTTGCGGCGGCCCCGGGCCCCCTGGCTGCGGCTGGGCAGGGTGAGCAGAGCCTCCGCCGAGCGGAACGCCTCCGACCAGAGGCCATGGTCATCCAGCCAGGCGCCCAGATCGTCGACGCTGAGGGAGAGGGGGTGGTCAGGGACGGTGCGCAGCGGCGCCACCGGAGCGGCGACCCTCCAGGTGTCGGCCCAGAGCAGCAGTCGGCCGCCGGCCCCTTCGGGTGGAAACAGCCAGGTGGCATGCAGCAGGCTCATGGCCGCAGGGCGGGCAGGAGGCGTTGGGCGCCCTGCAGCAGCAGGGCGCTGCCGATCAGGGGAAGCCAGAGCGGCAACCAGCCGCGCAGCAGCTCGAGGATCGCCCCGGCAGCGCGGGGCACCAAGGGCTGGTGGAGCAGGGACTGGATGTCCTGGACGGGCAGGGCCAGGGCGGTGACCACCACCGGCCCCCCCAGGCTGCGGATGCCGCACACCGCCCCCACCAAGCCGGCGGCCAGGTGCTCGTCGTCCGGATCGACCCGCTGCAGGTGGAAGGCCAGCAGCCCGTAGAAGAAGCCACAGCCCGCCGACCGCAGCCCACTGTCCACGCCGGCCGACAGGCCGATGAGGGCGGCGGCCAGTCCGCCCAGCAGCGCCCACGACAGGGACTGCAGCCGCAGACGGGCACGGGAATCGTCGGACGCCTGGGTCAACGGCAAGGCCTTGGCGATGGCCCGATCATGCCTGGCCATCGGCAGGCTTACATTAGTCACTGAATCTGGCGATGCCAGCGCTTCAACCAGCACAGCCCTTTTCCCAGACTTCCATCCAGCCCTGGCACAGTCGTCGGGCGTTCCTCTGCTGTTCGTCAGGGCCAGGGCTCCCCATCACGGCAGGCCACCCCTTTGACCGCCGCCCATCCGCCACCGCACGCCTCCGACGCCCACCAGGCGCAGCGCGCGCTGCCGGAGATGCTCCAGATCGCAACGGCCATCAGCGGCGCTGTCAACCTCCCCACCCTGCTGCGGCAGATCCTCTCCAGCTCCAGGGATCTCACCCACAGCGATGCCGGCAGCATCTACCTGGTGGAAGAGGAAAAGGGAGAAAAGCGACTCTGGTTCACCGCCTTCCAGAACAGTTCCCTGGCGGCCCGAGGCGCCGGCCTCGATTCCAGCCTCCTGGATGTGCGCTTCCCGATCACACCCGAACGACTCGTGGGCTGGACGGCCTTGCATGGCGAGGTGCTCAACCTGCCCGATGTGTATGCGATTCCCCCGGACCGTCCCTACCGATTCGACGCCGGCCTTGATCGCCGCACGGGCTACCGGGCGGTGTCGATGCTGGTGGTGCCACTGCGGACCATGGCCGGGGACGTGGTGGGGGTGATGCAGCTGATCAACAGGAAGCGGGAGTCGTCCTCCCTGCTCACTCCTGAGACGGCCACCGCCCTCGTGCGTCCCTACGACGCCGCCGACCAGCAGCTGATCGAGGCCCTGGCGGCCCTGGCGGCCGTGTGCGTCGAGCGCACCCAGGCCCTGGAAGGGCAGCAGCAGCAGATCGATTCGATGATCGCCCTGCTGGCGGGGGCGATCGATGCCCGCAGTTCCCACACCGGCCGCCACTGTTCGCGGGTGCCGGAGCTGGCGCTGCTGCTGGCGGAGGCGGCGGAAGCCGCCGATGTGGGGCCGCTGGCTCCCTTCCGCTTCCATGGAGAGGCGGAGCGCCGGGAGTTCCGCACGGCGGCCTGGCTGCATGACTGCGGCAAGATCGTGACCCCCGAGGCGGTGGTGGAGAAGGCCACAAAGCTGGACGCCCCGTTCAACCGGATCCATGAGATCCGCACCCGTTTCGAGGTGCTTCTGCGCGATGGACGCATCGCCAGGCTTGAGGGCCTGCTGGCGGGCGGTGATCCCGAAACCCTGCAGCGGGACTACGCCCAACTTGAGCAGGAGCTGCAGCGGGATTTCGCCTGCGTGGCCCGCTGCAATCTCGGCAGCGAAGGCACCGATCCTGGCGATCTCGACCAACTCCAGCGGCTGGCGGGGCGCCGCTGGTGGCGCCATTTCGACGATCGGCTGGGTCTGGGCTGGGAAGAGCAGGCCAGGCGCAGCGGGCCACCGGAGCCCCTGCCGGCCCCAGAGACCCTGCTCAGCGATGCCCCTCACCATCGCCTCCCCAGGCCCGCGGCGGAAGTGCCGGAGGCCAGGTGGGGCTTCAACCTGACGGTGCCGGAGCTGCTCTACAACCGCGGCGAGATCTATAACCTGTCGGTGGCCAGGGGCACGCTCACCCCCGAGGAGATCTACAAGATCCGGGAGCACATGATCCACACGATCATGATGCTGGAGAGCATGGCCTTCCCGCCCGCCATGGATCGGGTCGCTGAAATCGCCGGGGGGCACCACGAAACCCTCGACGGCCGGGGCTACCCGAGGGGACTGACGGCGGAGCAGCTATCGATCCCGGCCCGGATCCTGGCCATCGCCGACATCTTCGAGGCCCTCACCGCGGCTGACCGCCCTTACAAGCAGGGGATGCCGCTGTCCCAGTCCCTGGCGATCCTGGCCGGTCTGCGGGATCTTGGCCGCATTGATGCGGACCTGTTCGATCTCTTCCTGCGATCCGGGACCTACCTCACCTATGCCAAGCGATTCCTGGCCGCCGATCAGATCGATCCCGTCGACCTGGACGCTCTGCTGCGGCCCGCGACCCAGATCTCCTGAGGATTGCAGGCGACGGCTACCCCTGCCGCTGCCATGGTGGGAGACGGGGCAAGAAAGACCTCCCACTTTCTGGTATCTGTGGCTACCTAATGCTTGACCTTCTTCGGGAAGACGATCTGCTGCCGCGGCAAGGTGACGAGGGCCATCCCAACGTCATCCAGGAGTTGCTCGGGGAGCTTTACAACTCGTTCTGCGGGGTCAAGGAGGGTCGGGTGGCCGACTACATCCCCGAGCTGGCCAAGGCCTGTCCCGATGATTTCGGCATTGTCATCGCGACCTCGGGCGGACGGATCTATGAGGTCGGCGATACCAGGAAGGAGTTCACGATCCAGTTGATCTCCAAGCCCTTCATCTATGCACTGGCGTTGAAGACGCTCTCGTTCGACTTCATGGCGAGCAAAATCGATGTGGAGCCTTCTGGGGAAGCCTTCAACGCCATCAGCCTGGATCCGGACTCGGGCAAGCCGCGCAATCCGATGATCAATGCCGGGGCGATCGCCGCCTCCGCCCAGATCTGTGACTCCGATCCCAGCGGTGCCGTCGATCTGCTGCTGGACTACTTCGAATCGCTGGCCGGCCGGCGCCTGACGATCAATGAAGACGTCTACCGCTCAGAGAAGGAAACGGGCC
The DNA here is from genome assembly GCA_903917565.1 of uncultured cyanobacterium. Classification (GTDB taxonomy): domain Bacteria; phylum Cyanobacteriota; class Cyanobacteriia; order PCC-6307; family Cyanobiaceae; genus Cyanobium. Next base: position 76,460 of record CAIXBB010000045.1, read on the forward strand.
ACCGCAACCGCGCCATCGGCCATCTGCTGCGCAACTTCAATATCATCGAATCGGACCCGGAACCGGCCCTCGATCTCTATTTCCGCCAGTGCGCCATCTCGGTCACCTGCCGCGACCTGGCCGTGATGGCCGCCACCCTGGCCTGCCAGGGCCGCAATCCCTTCACCGGTGGTCAGCCGCTGACCTACGACATCACCGTTCGGGTGCTGGCCCTGATGGGCACCTGCGGCATGTACGACTTCGCTGGCCAGTGGCTCCATGACGTCGGCATCCCTGCCAAGAGCGGGGTCGCGGGCGGGGTCATGGCGGTGATTCCGGGACGGCTCGGCATCGCCACCTACTCTCCGCCCCTCGACAACTTCGGCAACAGCGTCCGGGGGGTGGCGGTCTGCCGCCAGTTATCGGTGGGGGTGGGACTGAGCCTGTTCAATCAGTACTACCAGGCCGATGCCACCATTCGCCGTTCCTACCAGGGATCCCTGCGAAAATCACGCCGCTGGCGCAGCGAACGCGAACTGGAGATCCTGGCGCCCCACCGGGACAAGGTGCGCATCATCCACGTGCAGGGAGTGCTCGATTTCGGCGGCATCGAGCAACTGGCCGCCGAACTGGTGCGGCTCAGCTACGAGGTGCGCATCCTCATTCTCGATCTGGCCCACGTGACCGAGTGCCCCTTGGAATCCTCCGACCTGCTGGACCGCCAGCTCTGTTCGCTCGAGGACGTTGGCGTCGAGATTCTCCTTTCCCGCGCCGGCCGGCTGCCGATGGTCTCCAAGCCAGACTGGAACATCACTGATCGGATCGACGCCTACGAGCACCTGGATTCAGCCCTCGAAGCCGCCGAGGACCTGCTTCTGTCGTGGTACGACCCGAAGGCCAGTCCGGATGCAAGCGACACTGGCGAAGACCTCGGCGAGCAGGGCTTCCTGGCGCCCCTGAGCGAGGAGCATCGGCGCATCCTGGTGGATTGCATGGCAAGGAGATCCTTCGTGGCCGGTGATTTCGTCATCCGACGTGGCGATCCCGGTGACGAACTGTTCCTGGTCCGTTCCGGCTCCTATGACATCGCCCTCGACATCACGACCGGTGATGGGGTCTGCCACTCCACCCGGCTGGCCACCTTCGGTCCTGGGCTCTGCTTCGGGGAGATCGGTTTCGTGGCCCAGACGCCCCGCACCGCCGACATCATCGCCACCCGGACCGGCGAGTGCTGGGTGTTGCATCGCAGCGACTTCGAGGCCCTCAGCTCCAGCCATCCCGATGTGGTGATCGCCCTGCTCAAGGCGCTCACCTGCGACATCGGAGCCAAGCTCAGCCAGACGAGCGTCCAGCTGACGCTGATGGAGCACTACTGATCGCCCACCTGGCTCCCGCACTGGGCGATCATGCCTGTCCCAGGACCTCTCCCTGCGATCTCGTCATGGCTGCCGACCCCAACTGCCCCAGGCCTCGCAGCGGGGCCGAGATCCGTGAGGCGTTCCTCTCGTTTTACCAGGAGCGGGGCCACCGGCGCATGGCCAGTGCCTCCCTGGTGCCCGACGACCCCACGGTGCTGCTCACGATCGCCGGCATGCTGCCGTTCAAGCCGGTGTTCCTCGGCCAGGCGGCGCCACCGGCGCCACGGGCCACCAGCAGCCAGAAGTGCATCCGCACCAACGACATCGAGAACGTGGGCCGCACCGCCCGGCACCACACCTTCTTCGAGATGCTGGGGAACTTCTCCTTCGGCGACTATTTCAAGGACCAGGCGATCCGCTGGGCCTGGGAGCTCATCACCGAGGTGTTCGGCCTCGATCCGGCCCATCTGGTGGTCAGCGTCTTCCGGGACGACGACGAGGCGGCCGCGATCTGGCGTGACGCCATTGGGGTGGATCCGAAGCGGATCATCCGCATGGACGAGGCCGACAATTTCTGGGCCTCCGGCCCCACCGGACCCTGCGGCCCCTGCTCGGAGATCTACTACGACTTCCACCCCGAGCGGGGCGATGACGCCATCGACCTGGAGGACGATGGCCGCTTCATCGAGTTCTACAACCTGGTGTTCATGCAACACAACCGCGACGCGGCCGGCACCCTCACGCCCCTGGCCCGGCGCAGCATCGACACCGGCATGGGTCTCGAGCGCATGGCCCAGATCCTTCAGAAGGTCCCGAACAACTACGAGACCGACCTCATCTATCCCCTGATTGAAGCGGCCGCTGCGCAGGCGGGGCTGGACTACCGAAGCCTCGACGCCCGCGCCCAGACCTCCCTCAAGGTGATCGGCGACCACAGCCGCGCCATCACCCAGCTGATCGCCGACGGGGTCACCGCCTCCAACCTGGGCCGGGGCTACGTGCTCCGCCGCCTGCTGCGCCGCGTGGTGCGCCATGGCAGGCTCCTGGGCATCGACCGCCCCTTCCTGGCGGCAATGGGGGCGGCGGCGATCGCCCTGATGGCCGCGGCCTACCCCCAGCTGTTGGAGCGGCGGGAGGTGATCCTGGCCGAGCTGGTGCGGGAGGAGGCCCGCTTCCTGGAAACCCTGGAGCGGGGCGAGAAGCTGCTGGCCGAGGTGCTTGCCGCCCGGCCGGAGCGCATCAGCGGCGAAGCGGCCTTCGAGCTCTATGACACCTACGGCTTCCCTTTGGAGCTCACCGAGGAGATCGCCGGGGAGCACGGCCTGACGGTGGACCTGGATGGCTTCGAGGCGGCCATGGAGCGCCAGCGGCAGCGGGCCAAGGCAGCGGCTGTGAGCATCGACCTCACCCTGCAGGGGGCGATCGACGAGGTGGCCGGCACCCTGGAGCCCACCCATTTCCGTGGCTACGAGGCCCTCGATCAGGCGTCCTGTGTGCTGGCCCTGGTGGTGAACGGGGAACCGGCCACCGTCGCCACCGCCGGAGATGCGGTGCAGATCGTGCTCGACAGCACCCCCTTCTACGGAGAGTCCGGTGGCCAGGTGGGGGACCGGGGCTTGCTGCTGGCCGGCGACGCGGGCGCGGGCGCCGAGGCCGGCCTGATCGTGCGCATCGATGCGGTGAGTCGTAACCGCAGCGTCTTCGTGCATGGCGGTCACATCGAGCGCGGCAGCCTGGCGGTGGGTGAGGTGGTGCAGGCCCGGGTGGATCGCAGCTGCCGCCGCCGCGCCCAGGCCCACCACACCGCCACCCACCTGCTGCAGGCGGCCCTGAGGCAGGTGGTCGACGACGGGGTGTCCCAGGCGGGCTCCCTGGTGGATTTCGACCGGCTGCGCTTCGACTTCCACTGCCCACGGGCGCTCACCGCGGCGGAACTGGAGCAGATCGAGGACCTGGTCAACGCCTGGATCGCCGAGGCCCATCCCCTGGAGGTGGGGGAAATGGAACTGGAGCGGGCCCGGGCCGCCGGCGCCGTGGCCATGTTCGGCGAGAAGTACGGCGAGGTCGTGCGGGTGGTGGATGTGCCCGGCGTCTCGATGGAGCTCTGCGGTGGCACCCACGTGACCAACACGGCCGAGATCGGCCTGTTCCGGATCGTGGCAGAGACGGGGGTGGCGGCGGGCATCCGCCGCATCGAGGCGGTGGCGGGTCCCGCCCTGCTCCCCTACCTGAGGGAGCGCGACAGGGTGGTGCGGGAACTGGCCGATCGCTTCAAGGCCCAGCCCGGCGAGATCCTCGAGCGCGTCGCCGCCCAGGCCGATGAGCTGCGGGCCACCGCCAAGGAGCTCGCGGCGGCACGGGGCGCATTGGCGGTGGCCAAGGCCTGCGCCCTTGGGGGGCGGGCCGAGGCGCTCGGACCCCATCGGTTGCTGGTGCAACGCCTCGACGGCGTCGATGGCGCCGGCCTCCAGGAGGCGGCCCAGCGCCTGCAGCAGCAACTCGGTGAGGGGGCGGCCGTGGTGCTCGGCGGTCTGCCGGACCCGGCCGAACTTGGCAAAGTGATGCTGGTGGCGGCCTTCGGTGCGGCGGTTGTGGCTGACGGGGTCAAGGCGGGAGCTTTCATCGGCGGCATCGCCCAGCTCTGCGGCGGCGGCGGCGGCGGCCGTCCCCAGTTGGCCCAGGCGGGGGGGCGCGACGGCGCCGCCCTCGATGGGGCGCTCCAGGAGGCCCGCCGGCTGCTGGCCGTCCAGCTGGGCGGTGGCTGAAGGTCAGAAGCGCACATTCAACTTGGTGTAGAGCCCCTGGTCCCCTCAGCCAGACCACCGTGTCCCTGTCGCCGGCCCTGGTGGCCACGGCGCTCGTGGAGGGGATCAGCAGCGCACCGAGGATGTGAGAAGGACACTGGAGGATGTGGGCCTGGCGGCGGATTCCGACGGAACCCTTCGCCATGAGGAGCTGCAGCAACTGCTCAGCAAGGCCTCCCTGAAGGGGGAGAAGGACGACGAGCGTTTCAACCCGACGGTTCTGATGATCTCCTTCACCGAGCAGACGCCCGTCGCGGGCCAAGAGAAGAAAACCACGAATTCGTTCCTTGAGCTGATTCTGCTCAGCCGCAAGGGTGAAACCCGTCGGCAAGCGGGTCGAGCTGTCCCGTGAGCGCTTCGGGAACAGCTGCGGGCGCTCTACCGGTAACTGGCCCGCCTCGAACCGCTGCAGGTGGAGAATCCTGACCCCCCGTCCAGGCAGATCCACCGGGCCCTGATCACGCCCATCGTTGAGGAGCTCAAGGCCAAGGCCAAGGCCAAGGCAAAGGCCATCACCAGCTTGGTGATCGTCGTCGATCGGGGTCTGCAGAGCCTCCCCTTCGCGGCGCTGCATGACGGCACCAGCTCTTTCGGCGACCGTTTCGGATTCTCGATCACCCCGTCCCTCAACCTCACCTCCTTCGGCCCTCCTCGCTTGACCCGGGGGGGGGGCTGGCGGCGGGGGCGTCGAAGTTCGAGGGACTCACCCCCTGCCCCTGGTGCCCGAGGAACTGGCCGGGATTCCGGAAGGGGTCGGCGTCGATCGGTTCCTGAACAGGAGCTTGACCCCGGAGGTGCTGCTGAGTCAGGCTGCCGAACCGCGCTACGAGCGCCTGCATGTGGCCACCCATGCCGAATTCCTGCCCGGGGGACCTTCCCAGCGCGCATCTTCACCGGAACCGGCGCCGTCAGCCTCCAGGAGTTCACCCGTTTGCGGCAGCAGCGCAGCGGCAGTCCTCTCGAAGTGTTCGTGCTGAGCGCCTGTCGCATGGCCCTGGGTGGTAGCAACAGTGAGCTCGGTTTTGCCGGACTGGCGTTGCAGGCGGGATCACGACATGCGATCGGAACCCTCTGGTATGTCGATGATGTCGCCAGCTCCGCCTTTTTCTGCAGCTCTATCGCCACCTCGACCAGGGCGTCAGGAAAGACGATGCCCTCAGGGCCACACGGCAGGCGATGGCCACTGGCAAGGTGCGGCTTCAAGGCGATAAGGTCATCGGGTCCGATGGCGTTGCGCTTCTCACGGAACTGACACCTTCCCAGCAGCGCCGCATCGCGTCAGGCATGGCCCACCCTTACGTCTGGGCGGGGGTTCAGTTGATCGGCACTCCTTGGTGATCCAGCAGCAAAGGCTTTCGTGGCCTGCTTCCTTCCTCCTGGCCCACTTGTGAAGGGTCCCTCCGGTCAACCGATTTCTTCATTCAGTGCCTGATCTTCCAGCGACCTTCAACCTCTTCCTGATGCTGGCGATGGCCCATTTCGTAGGGGATTTCGGGCTCCAGAGCGATCGCATGGCCCGGGAGAAATGTCCAGGCTGCGGGGTGACCCTCGGGTGGGGTTGGTGGCTCACCTCCCATGCCGCCATCCATGGATTTCTGGTGGGGATGGTCACCCAGTCCCCCCTGCTGGGTGCGGCAGAGTGGATTGTGCATGTTCTGATCGACGTGGGCAAGTGCCGGCGGCTCTGGACGCTGTCCTTTGATCAGGCGCTTCACATCATCTGCAAGCTCCTCTGGGCCTGGCTGGCAGTTCGGCAGGCCTCCACACCACTCTGGTTCCAATGAAGTGAAAGGTTGCTGATTCCTTCATGGCTTTCCCTGCCCGTTCCCCTTCCCTTGCCCCCGGTGAAGGTTCGACCATGTGGGAACCGAGTGACATCTGTCCCGGTGCTGCGACCACTGCCGCCCCATCCGATCCGCTCAACGTCGTGGCGACTCACCGCCGGCCCTGAGCCTGCTGGTGATGGAGGCCTCCAAGGAGGATGTGGCCGTTCAGGCCTCCCTGGCCAAGCTCCACCGTTCCTGTGGCTCCAGCGTGTCCCGTGAGGAGGTTGGTGCCACCTTCGGGCTCGCCCATCTGCTCACGGCCCAGTGGCCAGAGAGGATTCCAGTGCGCTGTCTCGCTTGAGGCCCCCCCGCAGCTCCCAGATGCGCAGCGTTTCGGTGCGCCCCTTGACATTCAACTCTCCCCAGTCGAGCCACTCCAGCGCCAGCCCCTTGGGTAGGAGATCCACCGTGCTCGAAGACACCAGTACCCGACAAAGATTGGTCTGACGGTCCTTCTGGAGGCTTTCCAGCCGTGAGGCGCAGTTCACGGCATCGCCGATCACGGCGTACTCCAGACGCTCGCTGCTGCCCATCGATCCCGCCAGAACGGCACCGGAATGGACGCCGATCCGCAGTTTCATGGCTGGCAGCCCCTCCTTTTCCAGTTCCTCGTTGAGGCTGGTCACAGCCCGCTGAATGGCCAGGGCGGCATCAATGGCGGACTTGGCATCCGCCTCTTCGCCGCTGCTCAGGGGAGCACCGAAAACCGCCAGCAGGCCGTCGCCGGTGAACTTGTTGACCATTCCGCCCCGTCGCGTGATCGCGGGGACAAACAGGGCCATGCCCCGGTTCAGCCAGCCGAGCAGCTCTCCGGGGCTGAGGCGTTCCGACACGCTGGTGAACTGGCAGGTGTCCGATATCAGCACGGTGACCGGCAGCTGGCGCCCCTCGAAGCGCCCGTCGCTGAGCAGGCCATCCCGCTGGTTCCAGAGCTGGCGGGCCACCGCCGGGGAAGTGGTCTGGCCGAGCAGCCGTTCGATCTGCTGCCGTTGCTTCTGGCTGGAGGCGCCCCGGCGCACCCAGGCCGCACCGGCCATCGCGATCAGCCCGGTCAGGGGCATGCTCAACCCGACCCAGAGGAAGTTGTAGAGAAGCAGCACGGCCCCACCGACCATCACCGCCGCCACCAGCCCCACCACGATCACGCTCCGGCGCAGCAGCAGAAAGGCTTCCCCCAGCACGATGCCCAGCACCACCGCCAGCACCTCGGCGGCACGCTCCACCCAACCCGGAAGGGTGCGCAGACGCCGCGGGTCGCCGGCCACGTCGCGGTCCATCAGGGCGGCCAGGCGATGGGCATGGATCTCGACACCGGGCACCAGCAGCTGATTCGCCCCGAGGACGAAGCGGGTCTGGGGCACCGGGAAAATGTCGCGCAGGCTCCGAGCGATGGTCCCGATCAGCACGATGTGGCCGCGGATCTGGTCCCTGGGGATCGGCCTGCGGCCGAGCACATCCTGGAGATTCCAGAGCTGGAAGCTGCCGAGGCGGTGGAAGGACAGCATCTGCTGGAACCCGGCGGCATCCAGATGGTCGTAGCCCCCCGACGCCGGCTCCAGCCAGGGACCCGGTTCGCTGCCGTTATCGAGCCGCTGCCGCAGGGTCCGCTGGCCCTTGCCCACCTCCAGCAGGCGCAGGGGCAGGGACACGGTGGCTTCGTCCTGGCCGGCGACGTGCACCAGATCGCGGCGGATCACCCCATCGGCATCGACCACCAGATCGTTGAAGGCGCGCCGATCTGGCGGCGTGCCCGGCACCGGCCCGATGCCTTCGGCCACGTTGAAGATCGAAACGAGGCGGGGATCACTGCGGAAGCGCTCGCGCAGGCAGGCCTGGTCGGGTCCGGCTCCCTGGTCGCGGTAGATGTCCAGGCCGATCGCCACCGCCCCTTTGGCGTTCAGCCGGTCGATCGCTTCGCACAGCACCTTGTCGTCGATGGGGAACCCGTAGGTGGCCAGGTCCGATTCGTCGATGCCGATGATCGTGATCGGCTTGTCCGTGCCGGGAGGAGCCTGACGCACGCTGGTGATCAGGTCGTAGAGCAGCAGGTTGAGGGTTTCGTTGATGGGGCTGCGCTGCAGGGCGAGCAGCAGCAGGCCCGCCGCCGCATAGGGCACGAGCGAGCGCACGCCATCCCCAAGACGGTGCAACCCCAGCCTTGCCACCAGGGAGGCCAGCCTTTCCCTGGGCCGGTTTTTGCTGTCCATCAGGTGCCCTTGAAGGCGAAGAAGAGCCGTTTCATGGTGTCCAGCAGAGCATTCGAGCGTTCCGAGTGCTGTTCGCGATCCAGGCTTTTCAGCTCCGCCTGCCGCTCCTGGACCATGGCGGCGAAGCGCTCCAGAAGGTAAGGGTTCTCGTCCAGCAGGCCCTTGATGCTGTCCCGGTCCACTTTCAGCAGCAGGCATTCCTCGGTGGCCCGCACCGTGGCGCTGCGCGGGGCGTCGAGGAACAGGGTCATCTCACCGAACACCTCGCCTGGCCCCAGCTGGCGCACGGCCACGGTGTGGCCAGGCTCCAGCTCCTTGAGGATCTCCACGGTCCCCCGCAGCACATGGAACATGGAGTGGCCCTCGGCCCCCTCCAGCACCATCGCCTCGCCGGGGCCATAGGCCACCAGGTGGCTGCCTTCGACCAGCGTCTCGAGTTGCTCGCCGCTCAGCTCGGTGAAGATCCCCGCGCTGGCCAGGGTCTGGCAGCACTGCTGGGGGGAAGGGCGGTCGGGCCGCTGGGGCCGGTCCTTCGGGCGGCGCGGTTGCAGCTCCCGCACCGGGAAAGGGATGCTCAGGCCCTCCCTGGCGAGGGTGTACCAGATCTGCTCCAGCAGATCACTGCGCAGATCGCCGATGGCGCCATCCCCCAGTTCCCGCTGCCACACCTGCAGCTCGTAGGCGATGGCGCTGTCCTGGAACTCCTGGACCCGGATGCGGGGGGCAGGTTCGCGCAGCACATCCGGATGCTGCAGCACCACTTTCTCCAGCAGGGCCCTGGCCTGGGCAGGCGGCAGGTCGTAGTCCAGGCCGACGCTGAACCGGTTGCTGACGGCCCCGGAGCGGCCCATGTTGCGCAGCACCCTTGCGGTGACGAGGCTGTTGGGGACCACCACCATCTGGCCGTCCATGTTGCGGAGCTTGGTGTCCCGCCAGCTCACCTGCTCCACCACCCCGCGCACCCCCTGATCCAGCTCGAGGAAATCCCCTTCGGTGAAGTCGTCCCCCAGCTGCAGCTCCAGGCCCGCGAACAGGTCCTTGAGGGACTCCTGGGCGGCCAGGCCGATCACGGCGGTGAGCACGGCGGAGGTGGTCACCAGTCCCACCAGATCCAGTCGCGCCGACTGGCGCACCAGCACCACCGTGGCCAGGGCGCCGCTGCCGAGGGTGAGCAGCTGCATCAGCAGCTGCGGTGGAGGGCGCCACAGCCCCAGGTGGGCGGGCACCTGCAGGGTCGCCCACAGGGCGAGAAGGATGGCGGCGTAGGTGAGCAGCAGGTCTTCGGTGAGCAGCACCCACACCCGATAGGCCGGCGGCAAACCCTGCAGCGGCAGGGAACTCAACAGCGCCCAGGCGGCGATCGCCAGCAACGGCAACCGCAGCGGCACGGCCGGCAGCTGCCTGCGGCGGCTGAGTCGGGCCAGCACCAGCAACCCGGCCGTGGCAGCCAGGGCGCCGATCCAGATCTGCAGCAGGGCCAAGGCGCTCGCTTCGATCGCCCCATCCTGCCGCCGATCCTGGTCTTCGGCTCCAGGGGCGAGCAGGCTGGTGTCACCCGTCTGTGCCTTCGATGCGCCCGTTCCTGATGCGCCCCTTCGCCGTCCTCCTGGGTCTGGTGGCGGTCGGGGTCTGCCCCCGCGTCGCCGTTGCCCAGGTGCAGCTGCGCTGCGAGGGCACCCTGCTGGAGGCCAGGGGCAGTGCCGAACAGGAACGGCCCACCCGCCGGCTCTCGTTCTCCCTGTCCCTGGAGGCAGAGGCACCCACGGCTGATGGGGCCCTTCAGAGCCTGCAGGAGCGCCTGGCGGCGGTGAGGACGGCGCTGCAGCGTCAGCAGGTTGAGGATCTGCGGGTCACCTCGCCGACCACCTGGAGACGCGACCCCGAACGCAACCGGCCGGCCGCGGTGACGGCCAGCCTGCAGGTCAGCGGCCGGCTGGTGCCCCAGCGGCTGCAGGCCCTGATCCGGGAGGTGGGGGCCCTTCCCGGGGTGCGCCTGGCGCCGGTGGGCACCGAATCCGATCGCGGCCTGGACGGGGCGGTGCGACGCCAGCTGCTGCGGGGGGCCTACCAGGATGCCCTCGCCCAGGCCCGGGAGGTGGCCGCCGCCGTGGGGCTGGGCAAGCTCGTCCCCCTGGAAGTGCAGCTGGACGGCAATGAACTGCGGCCGATGATGATGCGGGCGAGCGCCGCCGATGCCGCCCCACCCTTCGACCCGGCGGAACTGGCGCTGCCAAAGGACCGGTTGAGCCTGACGGTCAGGTTCTGTGCGCGTTGACGCCCACCGAGCAGAATGCAGCGATGCGGACCCGGAGCCTTGAGCGAATGCGCAGCAGCCCCCTGGCGAGCCTGTCGTTTCTGCCGATCCTGATCCTCCTGGTGGGTCCAGCCCTCGGGTCGCTGCCGGTGGAGGCGTCCGAGAGCGCTGTGGTGCAGGAGATCCTGGACGGCAACGAACTCTTCATCGACGGCAAGACGGCCCAGGTCAAGGAGAAGGCCACCGCCCCCCAGAAGGTCAGCACCCAGAACAGCCGGGGCCAGATCCGTTTCGACAGTGGCGCCTCCGGCCGCCTCAATCGCTTCGCCCTGCTCAAGCTGGGCCAGGGCTGCTTCCTGGTCGAGAAGGGCCAGATCCTGGTCTCCGGCAAGCAGAGCGGCTGCACCCGTTCCGCCCGGCTGAGCGTGCGGGGCACCAACTACCTGATCGATGTCAGCGAGTCGGGTGAGGCGGAGATCTCCGTGCTGGAGGGGTCGGTCGAGGTGGAACCGCTCGTCGACGGGGAGCCCACCGGCAAACCCGCCACCACGGTGGAGGCGGGCAACAAGCTGAGGCTCTCGGCCAGCGGGGTGGTCATGGCGCTCCTGGGGCTCAGCGTCAGCGATTACAACGGCATCCTGGGCGGCCCCCTCTTCCAGGGGTTCCGGGTGCCGCTGCCGGCCTATGGCTCCCTGGAGAGCTACATCCGCTCCAAGGTGCCGGGGGTCAACCTGCCGGTGCCGATCAGCGTCCCGTCGTTGCCCTTCGGCCTGCCGCGCTTCTTCTGAGTCTGTGATTCGACCGCACCCGCTCCTGTTGACGGCGTTGGCGGCGGGCCTGGCCTGGCCCAGCGGCAGTGCGGCCAGCCCGGGGACGTCGGCGGTCGTGCAGGAGATTCTCGATGGCAGCGAGCTCTTCATCGAGCGCCGTCAGGCGCGCCTGAAGGAGGAGGCCTTCACGCCCGAGCTGGTCCGCACCCTGAACAGTCGCGGCCAGCTGGGCTTCGCCAGTGGCGCCGCCGGCCGCCTCAACCGCTTCACCCAGCTGCGGCTCGGCAGCACCTGCTTCCTGCTCAGCAGCGGCCAGATCCTGGTGTCCGGACCGCAGAACGGCTGCACCCGTTCCTCGCGGCTCAGCACCCGCGGAACCAACTACCTGGTCACCCTGCTCGATGACGGCGCCTCCGAGGTGACGGTCCTGGAGGGTTCGCTTGAACTGCAGCGTCTGGCCGATGGTCGGCCGCTGGACGAGGCGCCGATCCTCGTGGCGGGGGGCAACAGGGTGGGGCTCTCCAGCCAGGGGAACGTTCTCTGGCAGCGACCACTCACGGCGGCCGACTACGCCGCGATCCTCCAGGGACCCCTGTTCCAGGGGTTCACGGCGCCCCTGCCCGGCATGGCGGCGCTGGAGGCCTTCCTGCAGCGCCGTTTCCCGGGGGTGATCCCCGCCTCTGCCAGGGCAACGGCGAGCAGCGATCCCCTGGTGGAAACGATCAACCGGTTCCGCCGGCAGGGCGGGCGCCCCGCCCTGCAACCCCTCCCTGAGGCCATGGCCGCCCAGAACGCCGCCTACCTGGCCCCGGTGCTGGAGGGCATGCTGAACAGCGTTGACTGCGACCACGACCGCTCCCGCTGGGGGGCGTTCCAGGACCGCATGGCCGCGTCGGCCGATCTGATGCCCACCAGTGAGGTGATCGCCTGCCCGATGCCGGCCGGTGCCTGGGACCCGGAGGTCATCGTGTCGCGTTGGATGGGCTCCCCGCTGCATACCCAGATCCTCCTCAACCGTCCCAGGGCCCGGTCCATCGATTGTTTGCGCCTGGTCCGCTCCGGTCGGGCGGTCGCCATCTGCACCCTCTGGAGCCCCGTGGCGGGTGGGACCCCCTAGGTCCCAGCCTGTGCCCGCTGGGGCGGCTTCCACGATGATGGCCTTCTGCCAGGCGCCAACGCCGCCGCCACCGGGAGGGGTACGAGGAGATGGCGCGGTCCCGAACCTTCAGCGTCCTGGTGGTGGCCGTGCTGGCCTGGGTGGGCGTCAGCTCCGGCTGGCCGGGTCCCCGCTGGAGGGTCTGGGAACGGGGTGTGGAGGAGCAGTTGCTGCTCCTGCGTGGCCCGCGGCGTCCTCCCCCGAACGTGGTGCTGGTCACGGTCGATGACGCCACCCTGCAGCAGGGTGACTGGTTCGAGGGGGAGGGCCGGATTCCGGAATGGGCCAGGGGCGTCGGCAGCCTGCCCTGGCCCCGTGCCACCTACGGCATGGTGGCGGAAAAGCTGCTGCAGGCGGGCGCCAGGGCGGTGGCCGTCAACGTGGTCTTCGAGGGGCCCAGCGGAAAAGGCGCGGCCGATGACGATGCCCTGGAGCTGAGGCTGCGGCGCTACCCCGGCCGTGTCGCCCTGGCGGCCGAGATGCTCGAATCCAGCGACAGCCAGGGGGCCGGCTCCCTCACCTACGTGCGGCCGGAGCGCTTCCTGAAGGCCATCGGGGGTACCGGGGCCCTCGGACTCACCAACATCCTCGCCGGCACCGCCACCGAGGCCAGCCGCCATCCGGAGGCCTATGCCAGCGGCGTGCTCGTCGCCCGGGGCGCCGAAGGCCACAGCGCCCTCTCCTCCACCCTGCTGCGGATGGGGGGTCAGCGGAGCCACCAGGACGACCGTCTGAGCACTCTGAACTTCTATGGGCCCGAGGGGAGCTTCCGGCGCCTGCCGGCCTGGGAAGTGCTCGACCCCGAGCGCTGGAAGAACCACCCGTTGCGAAAGAGCCTGGCGGGTTCCCTGGTGCTGCTCGGCCCCGTGGTCGCCCAGGGAACCGATGGCTACCCCACCCCCTATGGCAGCCTGTCGGGACTGGAGGTGCTGGCCACCGCCACGGCCAACTCGCTGCGGGGGGATGGCCTGCAGCCCTGGCCCCGCAGTGCGCCGGCCAGGGCCCTGCTGGCCCTGTTGCCCTTGCTGATCGTGCTGGCGGTGGCCCGGCGACGGTCGGGCCTGCGCGGGCGTCTCGTGCTGGTGGCCCTGATGCTGGTCCTCCAGGCCGCCGCCGTCGCGGTGGCGTTGCAGCAGGCCAACCGCTGGCTGCCGCTGCTGGAGCCGGTCTCGGGCCTGGCCCTGCTGGGTCTGCTCTACGGGGGGGATGCCTACCTGCGGGAGGGGCAGGAGCGGCGGCGGTTGCGCCGCACCTTCGAGCGCTACGTGGCGCCCGGGGTGGTGGCGGAGATCCTCTCCGACCCCGAATCGGCCCAGGGCATCCTGCGCGGCCGCCTGCTTGAGGTGACGGTGCTGATGACCGACATCAAGGGATTCACGGTCCTCACCAAGCAGCGCAGCGGCGAAGGCCATAGCGAACTGCACGTGCGCCAGCTCAATGAATACCTCGGTGCCATGGTGGAGGTGGTGATGGCCCATGGCGGCACCGTCGACAAGTTCATTGGTGATGCGGTGATGGCCGTCTTCGGATCGCCGGTGAGCCGGGGGGTGGCCGAGGAGGCCAGTCAGGCGGTGCGCTGCGCCCTGGCGATGCGGCAGGCCCTGGCCGGCCTCAACGAGGACTGAAGTCGCCGCGGCATCGCCACCCTCGACAACGGCATCGGCCTGGCCAGTGGCCAGGTCATGGTGGGCCAGATCGGCAGCCCCCGCCGGATGGAATTCACCGTGATCGGCGACACGGTCAACCTGTCGGCCCGGCTCGAATCAGCCACCCGCCATGTGGAGGAGGCCGTGGTCTGCGACCAGCAGACCGCCAGCCTCATTCAGGCCGATCCGGGCCTGGCGTCCCGCTCGCTGGGGGCCCAGCCCGTGAAGAGCCTGGGGGAGGTGGAGATCTTCACCGTGGCGCTCCGGGATCAGGCCTCCAGGTAAGCTCAGGCCTCCAGGTAAGTCGTCTGCTCCAGGCTTGCCCGCAGGTGGGCCATCAGGCGCCGGGCGTCGCTGATGGCCAGGTCGCCCCGCCCGATCGCCTGCTCGCTGGCCAGGCGGAGCCGCTCCAGCAGCAGGTCGGGGTCGTGCTCCATCGCCTCAAGCACCTCGGCGTTGGTGTTGCCCCGCACCACATGCTCGACCCGGTAGGCGCCGCCGGCCGCCAGGCGGATGTGCACCGCGTTGGTGCTGCCGAACAGGTTGTGCAGGTTGCCCATCACTTCCTGGTAAGCCCCGCCAAGGAACAGCCCGATCCAGTAGGGCTCGCCGGGCCGCAGGCCGTGGAGTTCCAGCAGGGGCTTGACCTGCCCCCGATCGATGAAGCGGGCGATCTTGCCGTCGGAATCGCAGGTGAGGTCGGCGAAGCTGCCCAGCCGGGTGGGGCGCTCATCGAGCCGGTGGATCGGCAGCACCGGGAAGAGCTGGTCGATGGCCCAGGTGTCCGGCGCGGACCGGAACACCGAGAGATTGGCGTAGTACGTGCCGGCCAGTGCCGCCGGCAGGGCCTGCAGCTCCTGGGGGATCACGGTGTCGGCGGCCAGGCCCTCGAGCTGGCGGGCGATCGCCTGGCAGCTCGCCCAGGTGAGCCGCTCTGCAGTGGCGCGCTCCGGCAGACTCAGGTAGCCGAGCCGGAAGGCGTTGAGGGCGTCCTCCTTGAACTTGAGGGCATCGTTCCAGGCTTCCTGCAGCCGCTCCACCACCCCCCGCTCGCCGGCGTCCTGTCCATCGACGGTCCTCTCCGCGGCGATCGCTGCGATCGCCGCGTGGGTGTCCCGCAGGTTGCGCAGGATCAACGCCTCGCCCTCGGCCGCAG
Source organism: uncultured cyanobacterium (assembly GCA_903917565.1). Classification (GTDB taxonomy): domain Bacteria; phylum Cyanobacteriota; class Cyanobacteriia; order PCC-6307; family Cyanobiaceae; genus Cyanobium. The sequence goes on from CAIXBB010000045.1 coordinate 91,616, forward strand.
GCGGCACCGCCTCGCCGTGCCCGCCGGCTCCGAGCACGTCGAACACCAGCACGCTGAAGTGGCTGGCGAGCGCCCGGCCGCTTTCGCTCACCAGCGTCGGAGGCCGGATGCCGTGGGGCTCGCAGCACTCCCTGATGGTGGCGACGACGTCGTTGGCGTAGTTCTGGAGCGAGTAGTTGGTGGAGGCGGCGGTGGCGGTGCGGCTGCCGTCGTAGTCGATGCCCAGGCCGCCCCCCACGTCGAGGAATCCCATCGGGGCCCCCAGGCGGGTGAGCTCGGCATAGATCTGGCCGGCCTCCTGCAGGGCGTCCTTGAGGACGGCGATGTCGTTGATCTGGCTGCCGACGTGGAAGTGCAGCAGGCGCAGGTCGTCGAGCAGGCCGGCCTCCCGCAGGCGCTCCACCGTGCTGAGCACGTCGGGGATCGAGAGGCCGAACTTGGCCCGTTCCCCCACCGAGCTGCCCCAGCGCCCGGTGCTGCGGGCCGAGAGCTTGGCCCGGATGCCGATGAACGGGGCCCCGCCCAGGGCGGAGCTGGCGGCGATGATCCGCTCCACTTCGTCGGCCTGCTCGATCACCACCACCGGCTGACGCCCCAGGCGCCGGGCCAGGATCGCCGTCTCGATGTAGCGCCGGTCCTTGTAGCCGTTGCAGATCAGCAGGGCGTCGGGGTCGTCGAGCAGGGAGAGGGCGATCAGCAGCTCGGCCTTGCTTCCCGCCTCCAGGCCGAAGTGCCAGCGGCGGCCGCTCTCCACCAGCTGCTCCACCACATGGCGCTGCTGGTTGCACTTCACTGGGAAAACACCCTGGTAGCGGCCGTCGTAGCCGTACTGGGTGATGGCCCTCTCGAAGGCGCCGTGGAGGCGTTCGAGCCGGTCCTCAAGGATGTCGTCGAAACGGATCAGCAGCGGCAGGGAGAGGTCGCGCCCCTGCAGCTCCCGCACCAGCTCCACCAGATCGAGGGAGCCGCCGCGGTCACCGCGGGGCTGCACCATCACGTGGCCCCGGGCGCCGACGCTGAAATAGGGATCGCCCCAGCGGTCGAGTCCGTACAGGGCGGCTGCGTCGGTGGCGGTCCAGGGGTCGGATCGCCCAAGGGAGGCAGAATCGGGAATGGAGGCGCTGGGCGGATCGGCGAGCGCCATGCTTCCCAGTGGGTGAATGTGCACTACCGCTGGAATCTAATGAGGCTGCCTCACACCTCTTCGTGAAGGGTGCAGGCTTGTCAAGGGGGGACGACGAGACCGCCCAGTGGACGTGTCCTGATGCTTTGATCAGGATCAGACCAGGCTGCGACCTTCTCAGTTGGGTTAGGTTACCAGTCATTCCTAATGGTCTCTTCACTGAGCACCGGCTGCGATGGATTCAGCCGCTCTCCCCAGCACGATCTCCCTGGCGTTGGCGGTTGTCCTGTTGACGAACCTTTCTGCCGGCCTCTCCATCCCTGCAGCCGCGGCCAGGGATCGCACGAAATCCTTTCCCATGAACAGGGAGTCCGGTGGCAGCCGCGACCCTTGCGAGTCACGCCGTCTGGCCCACCTCGTGCCGACCAGCGGCCGCTACGCTCCTGGCTCCGGCAGCACCATCGCCCTGCTGGAGGGCACCGCTCCCCGCCCCACTCCACTGGTGGTGAAGCTGGGCCTCATGGGCGAGTGGACACTCGCCGCCAGACCCACCGGGGTGAGGCTGCTGACGATTCCGGCCGTCTCCCGTGAACTCTTGTGGGAGAGCTTTCCCCTCTGCGGCGCCGATATCGAGGGCGCCACTGCGCCACCGGCCCGCACCTGGCTTGAGCCACCGACACCCTCGGCCGCGCCGAGGGCGGAGGATCGGCAGGTGACAGACCAGTTGAGGATCCTGGCCAGGGCCTGCGGCACCTCCGTGGCCACCGCTCCGCTGCTGGGGGCCTTCGCCCTCCAGCACCTGGCCGAGGGTCTGCCGGCTCAGCTTCCCGTTCGTTGTGAACCGCTCGAAGCCTCCATCGCTTCGGGTTCCGCACCCTCCAGCAGCTCCCAGATCTCCACCGCCGAGGAACGTCCAGACAACGCCCGGTTGCCCCAGCAGAACCAGGGCCCATGAACCGTGTCCCCCACCAGCGAGCGGGTGGTGTCAGAGATCAGCACCCGGCAGAACCCCGGAGGGGTGGAGTCCATGTCCAGCGCTTCAATGCGGGCGGCGCAGTTCACCGTGTCGCCGACCACGCCGAATTCCCATCGGTTCGGGGTGCCCACCGAGCCCGTCAGGACACGGCCGCTGTGCAGCCCCACCCGCAGCTGCATCGCCGGCAATCCTTCTTCAGCAAGCCTTGCATTGAGCGCCATCACGGCACGGCGGATTCCGCTGGCGGCCCTTACCGCCGCTGCGGCATCGACGGCTGGGCCTCTGCCCAACGGCGCTCCGAACACCGCCAGCAGACCGTCGCCGGTGAACTTGTTCACCAGGCCCCCCTCTGCCTCCACGGGCCCGACCATCGCGGCCATGCCCCTGTTCAGCCAGTTGAGCAGGGTATGGGGTGCCAGCAGCTCGGCGACGCCGGTGAAGCGCTCAATATCGGTGAACAACACCGTCACCTCCGTCATGCGACCGGGGAAGCGACCGCCCTCAAGCAGCACATCACGCTGTCGCCATAATTCACGAGCCACCGCTGGCGAGGTGGTCTGCCTGAGTAGCTGCAGGAGTTGTTCCCGTTGGCGCTGCTGTTCTCCCGCCCGGCGGGTCCATGCCCCGCTGGCCATCAGTCCCAACCCGGCCAGCGGCAGGGCGGTGTCGAACCAGAACCCCTGCGACAGGGCAACCCCACTGGCCAGCAGCACCATCCCCCCTGCGACCGCCACGGCCGTCTGGCTGCGATTCAGTTTTCTCACACCTTCCCCAAGGCCGATCCCTGTGCCGATTCCAGCCACCAGCAGCAGGCAGTTCAGCCAGCCGGGAGCCGCCCGCAGGCCGATCGGCTGTCCTACCTCCAGGGCCAGCAGCGCCGCCAGCCGATGGGCATGCACCTCCACGCCGGGCATGCGGAGCGCCTGACCCTGCCCCATCCTTCCAAAGGGCACCCGGAAACCATCCCGCAGGGAGGGAGCCGCGTTGCCGATCAGCACGATCGAGTTGCGGAGACTGGCCTCGGGTACCTCGTCCGCCAGCAGCTGGCTGAGCGACCAGGTGGGGATGCTGCCGGGTCGCTGGAACGCCAGCATCTGCTGCACTCCACCGTGATCGAGATGGCTGTATCCCCCGGAGTTTTCGCCGAGGTGGGGCACCACGGCAGGATCCTGCTCCAGGGCACGGCGCAGCCGATCATGGCCCACGGCCACCTCCAGCAGCCGCATCGGCAGGGCCACCATCTCCGGCCCCTGGCCCCGCACATGGACCAGATCACGCCGGACCACTCCATCAGGGTCCACCAGCACGTCGTTGTAGGCGCGGCGCGGCGGTGGCGTTCCGGGGATCACACCGATGCCGTCCACAGCGCTGAACACTGACACCAGCCGCGGATTCCTGGCCGCCAGGGCCCGAAGCTGACCCTGCTTGTTGCCCACGCCGATGTCTCGAAACAGGTCGAGGCCGATGGCGCGCACGCCAGCGCGATCCAGCCGGTGGATCGCCTCGCTCAGCAGATCGTCGTCGAGAGGCCAGCCCAGCCTTCTGAGGTCGTTCTCGTTGATGCCGATCACCCGCACCGGTGTGGCGGCGCCATTGGGAGCCGGCCGAAGCTGGGTGGCGATGTCATAGAGCAGCAGGTTCACCGTTTCGGTGACGCCACCGCGCTGCAGGGCCACCAGCAGCAGTGCGGCGAAGGCGTAGGGCAGCCATGGCCGCAGGCGAAGGCTGAAGGGCGAATGCCGGAGGAAAGAGGGCTGGAGAGCCCATGGTGTCGACTCGGCCATGGGGCGACGCGCCATTCAGAAGCGGTAACTGAGCTTGGAGTAGAGACCGTTGCCCAGGAGCCAGTTGTTCCAGTAGGTCCGGGACTCATCGCCGAACTGGGAGACCCAGCCCAGCTCCATCAGCCAGTGGCGGCCCTGGAGCCAACGCACCAGCAAACCACCTGCACCGATGCTTTGCCTGAAACTGCCATCGGGCAAGCGGGTGTGGACCTGGCCCGCTCCGAGAAACGGCACCAGCTGGATCTCCGCCTGGTGCTTGCGCCAGGCGGTCCAGCTCAGTTCGAGCGCCCCCAGGAGGCCGCTGTCGCCGCTCACCACCTGGCCTGGGAGACCCCGAAGACCGTTGTCGCTGCCGAGGCTCAGGCCCATCGGGCTGGTGAGGGGCGCGAAGGCTTGCTGGAAGGCGGCCCGCAGCTCCAGCTGCCAGCCTGGCCCGATGCGCCACTGGCCGTAGATCTGGCCTCCCGCAGCGCGAGCCTCACCGGGCCGGATGCCGAAAAGGGCCTGGTTCTGGAGCTGCTCGGCGGTGCTGAAGCAGGCGATCCCCTGCAAACCAAAGACGCTGGCTGCCCACTGAAGTCGCTCGTCCCCTCCCTCCGCCCCCAGTCCGACCCGCAGGAAGCCGTTGCCTACCCACCCGTCGGCTCCGGCTCCGGTCACCAGTGGCAGGGCTTGGCCCGCCAGGTAGGAGTTGGTGCGGTTCAGGCTCAGAGCGGCGATGCCATACCAGCGCCTGGTGAGGGATGAGGCCAGGGTCAACTCCAGCTGGCTTAGCAACTGGAACTGTCGGAACGACAGGTCCTGCGAAGGTCCCAGGGCTTCGACCAGGTTGCGGCGGCTGGCCCCGAAGGCGTTGGTGAGGCTCAGGCGATCCCCCAAGGGCAGGGTGTAGCTGAGCGAGGCGAGGCTGTAGCCCAGGTCTGGATTCTGGTCGCCATCGAGCTCCCCGAACAGGAGCAGGATGTCGCCATCGCGGACCAGATCGGACTTCACCAGGGTGGCCAGGGCGCGGAACTGGCCGCTGCCGCTGTTGCCGTCGTTGCGCAGGGAGATGTCGCCCTGCAACGGCTGCGGGGCCGGTTCGGCGCTCACGTCCAGCACGGCACGGGTGGAGTCACTGCCCAGCCGGTTGAGGCTCACCTCCAGTTGCCCCACGCCGCCCAGCCGTTGCAGCTGGGCCACGGTGCGCTCCAGGCTGGGCAGGTGCAGCACCGTGCCCCTGAGGGGCAGCAGCAGCTGGCGCAGCCGCCGGGCCAGCCGCGGGCTGTCACTCTCGACCCGCACCTCGGCGATCCTCCCTTCCACCACCTCCAGCCGGCCGGGGGGGGGGTCAGCCTGCGGGTACACCCGGCTGTTCACGTAGCCGTCGCCCGTCAGACGGCTGCTGAGGGCGGCGGCGCAGGCCCGCAGCCTGGTCGCCGAATCAGCGATGGCGCCGCATGGGGCCAGGATCCGCCGCAGCTCCGTTGCGCCGTAGCGATTCAGACCGCGCACCTGTGGAAGCAGGCCCTCGCCGGGTGGGGGGGGCTGTTCCAGTGGACCCCCCGGCGGCGGTTCGCTGCTGGGGGCCCGCACGTCGGGGTGGAGCGGCTGCAGCCGTGGGGGCTGCGTCGGCCTGGTGGGTCCGTCTCGCTGCTCTTCGATGGCTGGCCCGGGCAGCCGTGCCGGCCCCGGCTGCAGGGGCGGGGCAACGAGCTGGGCCAGCAGGGGCAGCATCGGCGTTCAGTTCGCCGGCGAACGGGATTCCCCCTCCCCGGTGGGAGTGGGCGGGACCAGGCTCACCCAGTCGAGGGCGTCCGGACTGATTCCCGCACCGATCTTCAGGGCCCGTCCTCCCGGCCGCACCAGCTGGGCGATCACGCTGCCGGGATTGGCCTCGCTTCCGTAGGGCGCCTGGTCGGTCCCATAGGAGGCCAGCACGCCAATCTCCTCGTGATAGATCAGAGCCTTGCCCTCGGCAACGGGGTCTCGGTTGCGTGCCTGCACGAACACCTGGGTCTGTTCAGGGGTGAGGGGAGCGTCGTTGAAGCGGAGGCCCTCCGTTTCGATGGCGATTCGATCGCCCTCCGCCCCCCCGAAGTTGGCGGGCTGAATGATCCGGGGTGTGCCGACGTAAAGGGGGACCCGACCGGTGAGCTTGAAGTTGATGAAACGAATGACATTCGCAAGATTGGTGCGCAGCGATTTGAAGAGGCTTGCGTTGCTGGGGGGCTGCTGAGCGGTGAGCGGACTGATCATGGGAATCCCCATGCGGCAGTTCACCGCCACGGGTTCGTTGATGGGACTGGGCCGTTGGGAGCCCCCAAGGCCATCAGGTGGGGTCAAGGGGGAGGCGACGGCAGATCTGACTGAGTCGCCGCCCTTACCCGGATTCCCAGTGGCCATGAGCTGAAGACATTTGTTGATGTAGACGATATCTTTCCCGTCGGGAGATCCACCCAGCTTAACGAAATCCTGTTCCTGGCCAGGGCTGATGCGGTAGACGCAGTCGTTGATGCTTGTGGGGGAACAGCTTGACAGGTTTTTGGTGACGGACGTTTCGTTGCCGATGACGTACGTATCGCCGCCGCCAACACCCGACAGCGTGTTGTTGCCAAGACTCCCAATCAGTGTTTCCTTTTGCGGTGATCCTGTCGCATTCAGGCCCGTAGTGCTTGGTCCATGAAGTGTCATTTTTGACACTGTCAAATTGTTGCGAAGGGGCCCAAAGTTGATGCTTGTTGTTGAGGGCGGTGGGCTCATGGGCGACCAGAAATAGGTGTCGTTAAGGCTGTTTACCTGGAGGGAACTGATGCACGTACTCGCGGTTCTTACGCAGTACTCGTCCTGGGCCTGGGCGGGATCCGTCCAGGCCCCGAGAAGGGTGAACGCGAGGCCTGCAAGGCAGCCGATGAACCAGGCGTTGCGCGGGTGTGGGCAGCGGCGGGGGGGGGAAGGCATCGAGGTTGGGGCAGTGGGACGTTGGGGACTGCGGATGTCGTGGGAGGAGAGAAGCGCTACCATGGGGAGCCGGAGAGAACCACCCCTGCCCAGAAGTAGGGATGGCTCAGGCCCACGGCGAAGCGCGCCCTGTCGCCCGGAGACAGGCCTTGGATCAGGGTGCTGCCATCGGGGCCCACCAGGCTGTCGCCTCTGACCCGGATCTCCCCGTTTCGAAACGCCCTGCGGGTGGACTGCAGGGCCTCGTCTTTGGACAGGCCCCGGGCCAGTTGGCGGTAGAACTGCACGAAGAAACCTGCGCTGGCCGCATCGTCCACGAACCAGAGGGTGCCCAGGCCGCTGCGGCTGCCGGTGCGCAGGGCAAGGTCGACCAGCCCCAGTTCGCTGCTCTCGTCGCCCAGGGCGGTGCGGCAGGCGCTCAGGCTCACCAGATCCACGCTCCCCCTGGCCGGATCGCTCCTCAGGCGCCGTCCCAGCTGGGTGAGGTTCACGTCCCCTGTGGCGGTGAAGAGCCGGGCGATGGGGGGGTGGCCCGGGCGGAATTCGGCATGGCTGGCCAGGTGCACGCGCCGGTACTCGCGGCGTCCGGCCTGTTCCAGCAGGGCAGCGCTGCTAAAGGCGTCGTCGAGCAGCAGGTCGGCGGGATGCTCGGCAGCCAGGGTTTCCAGTTCCTGACGTACCTGGGGCAGATCGGCAAGCCCGTTGCGGAAGCGGCTGGTACCGGCCAGCAACATGCGGCCTGCGGACGGGTTCGACGTCGTATCGAGTGCCGTGAGGCCCAGGGAGGGGGTGAGGGTGAGGGAGAAGGCCTCACCCAGGGGGCGCCCGTCGTCCAGAGGCAGAGCCGCATAGGGAATGGCCTGCAGCCCCCGGTCCACGCTGAGCAGCAGGGCCGTGATGCCGTCGTGGCGCAACGTTGGCAGCAGGGGGGTGAGCAGGTGGTTGGAGAGCTGGCGGCCTGCACCCTGGGTCGTACCATCAATCTCTTCCATGCGACTGATCTGTCGCTGGAAGGTGGTGATCCAACCCCTCAGCTGCGCTTCAGGCATCTCCACGCGCCAACCCTTCATGGGGCCGCTGGGGGGCAGATAGAGAAGATCGAGGGCAACCTCCGCCCCGGCGCGTTTGCTGAGGTTGAGCAACACGATGGCCGGTCGGTAGGAGGTTGCCCTGTACGGACTGGGCTGGGAGAGGGCAGCACTGATGCGCTGCAGCTGCAGCTGGAGTTGTTCGCTGCTGGGTTCAGCCGTTCCCTTTCCTGCCTCCAATCCCAGGCCAGCGATGGTTTCCTGCCGGGAGCGCTCCTCCGCCTGCGCGAAGGATCGGCTGGCCTCTACCGCTTCCAGGCTTGAGACCGAGGCGGGCATGGAGAGGAGGTTGCTGCTGGTGGCGACGGCCTGCGGGGCGGACTCCCGCTTCAGTGGGGTGGTGCTCCGGCTGCTGGCGTCTGGGCCAATGCTGGGGCCGGTCGCGACGATGAGTGGGGCTGTCCGCTGGCCGCGGGGGAGCAGGGCGGCGGCCCGCTCCTCCCCCACCAAGGCCGTGAGGAGCTTGGGGCTCGGATCGGGCAGCACAGTGATTCCGCCATCAGGATCGGTGGTCACCACCTTCACCCGGTTATCGGGATCCACGATCACCGTCTGTCTCGCGGTCTCCCCTACGCCCCGGCTTCGAAGGGCGAGCTGATCGAGGATGGCCTGGGCGGTGAATGGATCCGGGCTCCCCGGGGGCGCATAGGGGTCTCGCACGGGGGAGGGGGGTGGGCCGATGGCATCACCGCCATGGACGGAGAGCCGCGCCGCCGGATCCCCTGCGCCGCCAAGCTCCAACTGGCTGCTCAGCAGCTGTGGTGGCAGCCCGCTGGCCAGGCTGATCCGGCCGGCATCGCCCACATCCACGGAGCTGTTGCTCAGGCGCAGGGAGCCGGCGCTCCAGAGCTGCACGCTGCCCGGCTCGCCGATCGGCAGGCTTTCCTGCGCAGAAAAGTCCGGGAAATACGGGTTGGGGAAGCGGATGGTGCTGGCGCTGTCCACCCGACTCAGGAGCGTGGAGTCCGTGACGCTCAGGGCGTCGGCTCCCGGGCCCGTGCCGGTGTTCACGACCAACACCCGGCCTCCGAAGGCCTCGAGGAGGTCGGGTTGGCCTTCGGGATGGCTGCCGGCATCGAGTGTCGACCCGTTCGAGATGGAGACGCCACCTGCGCTGATGATGGCCACCATGCTGCGGGGAAAGAGGCCGAAGGCCCTAGGTGGATCCAGGGTCTTATCGACGCTCAGCTCGATCAGATCGCGATCATCGTGAATGTCCACGAACGGAACCGGACCCATGCCCCCACCGCCTGGGTCGGGGAGACCCACCGGCAGCCCACCCTCACGGGTGTGGTAGTTGGCTTCGAGCCGGCTTCCGTTGATCCCCACGGGCCGGGTTGGAGAATCGTTGGTGAGGGTGATCTCCCCGGCGGCAAAGGGAAACACGGATTCCAAGGGATACACGGATCCCCAGTCGATGCCGCCCTCACGGGAGCCCGGCCCGTGGCTGCTTTCGGTGCGCAGCGTACTGCCGGTGATCGTGATCCCGTCGCTGCTGCTCAGCCGGATATCGCCCGATCCGGCGCCGCCGCTCGCCGAGAGCGTGCTGCGCTCGATGCCGATGCCACCTGTGCCCTCGCCGCCCCTGGCCAAAAGGGCGATGTTGCCGGCCAGGTTGTCGCTGGCATCGGCCAGGAGCGTGCTGCGGCTCACCCCGATCCTTCCAGCGGCATCGAGCACCACGTTGCCACTGGTGTCCGCAAGCTTCACGTCGCTTTCGGCCAGGGGCGCCCCCCCGTCTCTGAGCAATGCCGCCCGGATCGGCCCCAGATCCTGGCTGGCCGTGAGGGTGGAGTTGGCCTCCACCAGCACATCTCCCTTGGAGAGCAGATGGATCAGGGGTGTGGGCGCCAGTTGGAGCACGGTGGTGCCATCCTGCTTATCGACGGTGACCGATCCGTCCGAGCGCAGGTCCTGGAGGGTGTGCACCCCCACATCGAGACTGCTGTCGCGGAGGAGGATCCCGTCGTCCCCCCGGGTGTTGGTGCTCTCCAGCCGGATCACACCCTTGGGAGCCGCCAGCGTGCTGCCGGCCACCGTCACCGCCCCGGCGCGAAGGATGACCTTGCTCCCCTCCAGGTGGCTGTTCGAGAGGCGGATCGCGCCGGTGTCCTTGCTGGTTTCGCTGCTGGTGGTCTGGAGGATCACCGGCCCCCGCTGGCCGGGCTCACCCGCTGAGATCGTGAGAGCGTCGAGATCCAGGGCCCGGCCGCTGAGACGCACCCGTTCGCCGGCTTCGAGTTGGCTTCCCGCACCCGTCAGCGCCCGGACGTCGCCGTTGGCCCCATCCAGGACCAGGGCACGATCCACCCTGAGCCGGCCGCCGGCCAGCACAATCGGGCCGGGTTCCTTCAGCCCCAGGTCGGCCAGGCTGGCCAGGGAGGTGAGGGTGGTCCAGCCCGTTGCCGGAGCGCCCGGGTAGCCGGCGGCCTCCTGCGCTGTGGTGCGCAGGGCGTCGAAGGTGACACCTCCCTCCAGCGGCAGTGCCGTGGCCGTGGTGAGCAGCAGGTTCGACACCCGCACCAGGTCTGCTCCAGGGCCCACCGAGATGCCTCCAGGGGAGAGCCAGAAGAGGTTGGCCTGTTGGGTCAGGCTCAGGGGCCGGTTGAGAAAGGTGCCAGCCGGGTCGGTCACCCCCACGATCACATTGGCCAGCCCGCGGCTGTCGATGCTGACGCCGCTGATGCCGCCGCGGGTGTCGAACTGCCGGAAGCGATGGAACAGGTTGGCACCCGCGGTCGTGCCGCCCTCCACCCGACAGGCTCCGGATCCGCAGCTGCCTTCGGCCGTGCCGTTGACCAGGGTGCCCAGGCCACCGCTCATCACCTGGGCCCATGCCGGAGTGGAGAGCCAGGGAGACAGCACCAGCGCCAGGATCTGGGTGGCTTTCCGGCACGCTGTCCATGCCGCCCATGCGGAGGGTGGGGGCTGCTTCATGGTGCCCGACTCACCGTAGGAACGCATTGAAGCGAAGCCGGATCGCCCCTTCTGTGCTAACGGTCACAACCCCTGGCCGCCCTGTCGTGATGGGCGCCTTGGTCCCCACCGGGTTTGTTTCTGCGCCGGAGCGTTCCATGCCCACCAGTCCTGAGAAATCCGGTCACTTCAACCGGGTGTGCTGTTCGCCGATCTCGGTGAGGCGGAGCGTCAGCAGCTGTTCGAGCAGCATCGTTGGGTCTTATCTGCAGCGGAACTGCTGCTGTAGCTGGAACTGGAGGAGTCGCACGGTCTGTTGCTGTTCCGGTTCGGCCTCTCCAAGGAGCGCAGCTTCGGAGTGGACCGCGATGGGTTGGTGCTTTTGCTCCTCGGGCCCGGCGCCATCTGCGGACAGATGGCGGTGCTGCATGGAGGCCGCCGCATCGCCGTTCTGGTGACGCTTACCCCCTGCGAGGTTCTGATCCTTGGTGCCGGGCCGTTCCGCCGTCTGTTGGACACGTCCCCAGCGCTGTGCCTGTCCCTGGCGCGTCGGGCAGTGAAGCGCCTGCAGAGCCTCAGCCGCCGATTTACTTTGCACAGCGTCGATCAGGGTCCCATGCGGCGGCGCGGATTCCTGCTTGCCAAGCGGCAGGCCCAGCGCGGACGATGGCCCGATCCCCTTCCCATCCCCCGTTGCCATGGCCACCGAACGCACCTTCCTCGCCATCAAGCCCGACGGGGTGCAGCGGGGCCTGGTGGGCGAGATCCTCGGCCGCTTCGAGACCAAGGGCTTCAAACTGGTGGGCCTGAAGCAGCTGGTGCCCAGCCGGGAACTGGCCGAAAGCCATTACGGCGTGCACCGGGAGCGCCCCTTCTTCGCCGGCCTGGTGACGTTCATCACCAGCGGGCCGGTGGTGGCCATGGTGTGGGAAGGGGACGGCGTGATCGCCAGTGCCCGCAAGCTGATCGGCGCCACCAAGCCCCTGGAGGCCGAGCCCGGCACGATCCGGGGCGATCTGGCGGTGAACATCGGCCGCAACGTCATTCACGGCTCCGATGCGCCGGAAACGGCCGTCTTCGAGATCGGCCTCTGGTTCACCCCCTCCGAGCTCTGCGACTGGACGCCGGCCGATCAGGTGTGGCGGGTCGAGCCCTGAGTGGCCATCCTGGGGACCTTCGGGTTCCCGGGCCATGGCGCAGCGCAGGAGCCTCCGGCATCCCAGGCCGCTGACCCAGGCGGCCGCCGCCGTGCTCGTCACCGGCCTGGCCCTCGTGCTGCCGGGGGCCACGGCCGCTCCCCGGGTGCCCCGGGTGGTGGATGTGCCGTCCCGGCCGGCGTTCGTGAGGCCCCAGGCGGCGCCCGAGCGGCCGGCCCTGGTGGGCCAGGTGCTCGAGCCTTCCACCGTTCTGCGCACCGAAAACCCCGGCCGGCTTCAGATCCTGCTGGCCGATGGGCGCAGCTTCCGGCTGGGGGGGAACGCCCTGCTGCGGATCGAGCCGACCCTGCTCGACCTGGTCCGCGGCCGGATCATCGCCTGGATCGATCCGGGATCGAAGGGCACCACGCCGCTGCGGGTCCGCACCCGGGTGGGCACCGCGTCGATCCAGGGCACCACAGTCTTCATCGAGGCCACCGCGGAGAAGGTGCTCTTCCTGAGCTGGGAGGGGGAGGTGAACGTGCGCGCCGATGACGGCACCGCGTACCGGCTGACCAGTGGCCAGCGCCTGGAGGCCACACCCCAGGGTTGGAAGGGCCCCCACCGGATGGACGGGGCGGAGGCGCGTAAGCGGCGACGGACCAGCGAGCTGCTCAATGGCTTCCAGGCTCCGATGCAGACCCTGCCGGTGATCGAACGCGAACTCGGGCTCAGCCCCTGATGCCCCCCTGGTCTGGCCTGGGGCGCCGTCTCTGGTGGCTGGCCCTGGCCGTTTCCCTGCTGGCGGGTCTCGACCGGGCGCCCCTCACCCCCCTGGGCCAGGGGCCAAGGCTGCTCGACGACCAGCTCCTGCAGGTGTTCTTCCTGCTGAGGGGGGTCCGGCCGGCGCCGGCGGATCCGGTGATCCTGGCCATCGATGCCGACTCCCTGGAGCTGGGGGAGCTGCTGTCCCCGGCCGAACGCCAGGCGTCGCCGCTGTGGCGCCAGATGGGCCCCTGGCCATGGCCGCGGGCCCTGCAGGCCCGGCTGGCGGCCCATGTGCTGGAGCGGGGGGCCGCCCGGGTGCTGTTCAACATCGAGTACAGCCAGCCCAGCCGCTACGGCCCGGCCGATGATCGGGCCTTCGCCGCCACCCTCGCCCCCTGGCGCCAGCGGGTGCACCTGGCCGTCCACTACGACGTGCGCCAGGAGGGGGGGCTGGAGCAGAGCCGGCTGCGGCTGCCGATTCACCGGCTGGGTGCCCCTGGCCTGACCACCCTGCTCCAGTCCCCCCGGGGGGTGGTGGAGGCGGTGCCGGGCCAGGACTGGATCCGCTCCCGGCTGGGCGCTTTCCCGCCTCCCCTGCCAAGGCCGATGGCCTTCCTGGCGCGTCCGGCGCCGCCGCCGATGGCGCCGATGGGGCTCAACTATCCCGGCCCCGCCGGCAGCCTGCTCCAGGTGCCCGCCTGGAGGGTGCTCGAGGTGCCGTCCGCCACCTGGCGGGGGCGTACGGTGCTGATCGGGGTGACCACCCCGGACCTGGGTGATCTGCAGGAGACGCCCGTCGGCCCCATGGGCGGCACGGAGATCCAGGCGGTGGCCCTCGCCAACGTGCTGGAGAACCGGGGCCTGAGGCGGCTGCCCCTGGCGGGGGACGGGCTGCTCCTGCTGGGCTGGGGTGGGCTTCTCGGGCTGCTGCTGCGGCGTCCTGCCAGTGCCGGCGGGACCCTGCAGGTGACGCTGGCCCTGGCGGCAACGGTTCTGCTCGCCGGCTGGGCCCTGTGGGCCCTGGCCCTGTTGCGCCTGCCCCTGGCTGCCCTGCTGCTGGCCCCCGTCGCCGGGGGCGGGGTGCGCGCCGTGGGCCAGGGGCTGGCGGAGAGCCGGGAGCGGGCCTACCTGCACCAGGTGCTGAGCCGGCGCGTATCCCCCACCCTGCTGCGCGACATCCTGCGCAGCCCCGGGCCGGTGTGGAACCAGGCGGTGGGCAGCCGGGCCCGCTGCACCGTGCTGTTCAGCGATCTGGTGGGGTTCACGCCACTGAGTGCCGCGCTGGAGCCGGCCGAGCTGTTCACCCTGCTGAACCGCTACTTCGAAGCCATGGCCGCGGCGGTGCTGGAGCAGGAGGGCCTGCTCGACAAGTTCATCGGTGATGCGGTGATGGCCGAGTTCGGCGTGCCCCGCAGCCGTGGCGATCGCCAGGAGGCCCGGGCCGCGGTGCGGGCGGCCCTGGCGATGCAGGAGCGGCTGGAGGCCCTTAACGCCGAGCTGGCCGCGGCGGGCACACCACCGCTGCAGCATGGGATCGGCCTTCATTTCGGCGAGGTCATCGCCGGCAACCTGGGCTCCTCCCAGCGCCTGGAGTTCACCGTCGTGGGGGCCACCGTCAACGTGACCAGCCGCCTGGAGGGGCTCACGCGTCTCTTCCCGCAGCACCCGATTCTGATCAGCGGTGATCTGCTGGCGCTGCTGACCGGGGAGCTGGACGTGGTGCCGCTGGGGTGCCATGCGCTGAAGGGCTGGCCCGTGCCCCTGGAGGTGTATGCCCTCCAGGGGCTGCAGGCTGGTGCCCCTGGCGACGCCTGAGCGCAGCTAGGCCGCCATCGGGAACGGCCGATCCCAGCGAAAGGGCGCCAGGAGCGCCGCGCTCGCCCCGGAGTCCTGGCCAGCTGCCGAGACCGCTTCGGCGATCAATTCAGCCGTGATCGCCGCCAGCAGCACGCCGTTGCGGTGATGGCCCGTGGCCAGCCAGACCCCCTCGATGGGGCCCTTGCCCAGCAGCGGCGCCCCGTCGGGTGTGCCGGGCCGGAAGCCCCACCAACGCTCCATCGGCGGCCACAGGGCCGCCCCCGGCAGTAGCGCGACGAGGCCCTGCTGCAGCTGTTTCTGTCCTTCTGGCGTGAGGCCGTCGTCGAAGCCGGCCTCCGGTTCGCTGGTGGCGCCCACCACCAGCAGGCCGTCCTCCCGCGGCACCAGGTAGGTGCCGGGTCCGAACACGACCCGCTCCAGGCAGGCCCTGGGGCCCTGCAGCGACAGCATCTGCCCCTTCACCGGATGCACCGGCAGCGACGGCAGCAGCCGGCCACTCCAGGCGCCACAGGCGAGCACCGCCGTGGTGGCGGTGATGGCGTGCTCGCCCCCCTCGGCCCGGCGCACCCGCACCCCCCGCAGGCGCCCGCCGTCCCCGGTGAGCAGCTCCAGCACCTCGGTACCCTCCTCGAAGCGGACCCCCCGGGCGACGCAGGCCCGCTCCAGGGCGCGCATCAGGCGACGGCGGTTGTCGATCTGGCCGTCCTTGGCAAACAGCAGCCCGTGCCGCCAGGCCGGGCCGAGGCCCGGCAGCTCCCGCTCCAGGCCGGCGCGGTCGAGGGGCACACCCCGCTCAGCGGTGGGGTAATTGTCCCTCTCGTCGGCACTGGTGAAGGGAACGACGATGCCGCAGGGGCGCAGGCCGCAGGGGAGGCCGCTGTCGGCCTCGATGCAGGCGACCCAGGCCGGAATCCGCTCGAGGCTGGCCTGGCCGAGGACCAGCATCGGGCCGCTCAGCCCCTCGGCGTGGGGGGCCAGCATGCCGGCCGCCACGAAACCCGCCGCTTCGCTGCGCCGGCGGCTGAGCACGGTCACGGCGCGGCCCCTGCGAGCCAGCTGGTGGGCGATGGCGAGGCCCATCAGGCCGCCACCCAGCAGGAGCACGGGGGCGAGATCGGAAGGGGTGCCTGCCAGGGTGCTTGCCTCCGGGTCTTGGGAGCTTCCATTCAAACGGCTGCCCGCCGCTGCATAGGATCGGAGTCAGCGCCTCCGGCCCATCGCGGGAGGCCGACAGCGCCGGCAGGATTCGCGACCATGGCTGAAGGGACCATCTCTGGCGGCAAGTTCGCTGAAGACAGCGGCGAAGGGGCCTGGGAGGCCGTGATTGGCCTGGAAACCCATGTGCAGCTGGGCACGGCGAGCAAGATCTTCACCGCCGCCTCCACCAGCTTCGGCGACGAGCCCAACACCCACATCGATCCGGTGGTGTGCGGTCTGCCCGGCACCCTGCCGGTGCTCAACCAGAAGGTGCTCGAGTACGCGGTGAAGGCGTCCCTGGCCCTCAACCTGAAGGTGGCCGAGCACAGCAAGTTCGACCGCAAGCAGTACTTCTATCCCGACCTGCCCAAGAACTACCAGATCTCCCAGTACGACGAGCCGATCGCCGCAGACGGTTGGATCGAAGTGGAGGTGGCCGAGAAGGGCAAGGAGACTTACTTAAAGAAGGTGGGCATCGAGCGGCTGCACATGGAGGAGGACGCCGGCAAGCTCGTGCACGCCGGCAGCGACCGCCTGGCTGGCTCCACCCATTCCCTGGTGGACTACAACCGGGCCGGCGTGGCCCTGGCCGAGATCGTCAGCAAGCCGGACCTGCGCACGGGCCGGGAGGCGGCGGAGTACGCCTCCGAGATCCGCCGCATCATGCGCTACCTGGGCGTGAGTGACGGCAACATGCAGGAGGGCTCCCTTCGCTGCGACGTCAACATCTCCGTGCGGCGGGGCCCCGATGCCTGCTTCGGCACGAAGGTGGAGATCAAGAACATGAACTCCTTCTCGGCGATCCAGAAGGCCATCGATTTCGAGATCGCACGCCAGATCAAGGCCTATGAAGCCGGTGAGCCGGTGGTGCAGGAAACTCGCCTCTGGGATGAGGGCAAGCAGCTCACCAAAAGCATGCGCAGCAAGGAGGGCGCCAGCGATTACCGCTACTTCCCCGATCCCGATCTGGGCCCCATCGAGGTGACGCCTGCTCAGAGGGAAAGCTGGCGGGCCGAGTTGCCCGAACTGCCGGCCGCCAAGCGGCACCGCTATGCCGAAAGCCTGGGCCTCTCGATCTACGACGCCCGGGTGCTCACCGACGAGCGCCCCATGGCCGAGTACTTCGAGGCGGCCGTGGCCGCCGGGGGAGATCCCAAGGCGGTGGCCAACTGGGTGACGGGTGACATCGCCGCCCATGTGAATGCCAACCGGCTGTCGATCACCGAGCTGCCCCTGGGGCCCGCCCAGCTCGCCGAGATGGTGCAGCTGATCGAGACGGGCAGCATCAGCGGCAAGATCGCCAAGGACCTGCTGCCCGAACTGCTTGAGAAGGGGGGATCGGCCAGGGAGATCGTCGAATCCCGCGGCCTGGGCATGATCAGCGACCCGGCGGCGATCGCCACCATCGTGGCGGACCTGCTGGCGGCCCACCCGGAGGAGGTGGAGGCCTTCCGCGGCGGCAAGAACAAACTCCAGGGCTTCTTCGTTGGGCAGCTGATGAAGCGCACAGGCGGCCGCGCCGACCCCAAGCTGGCCAACCGGATCCTGGCCGAGAAGCTCAAGGGCTGAAGGTTCCGCCGGAGGTCTTCGATTCGACCGGCTTGTCCAACAGAAGTCCGGCGATCTCCCGGATGATCTGCGGTGCGTCGAAGTAGTCGCCGTGGTCGATGGGGCGGTTGGTGAGCAGTGTGGCGTTGTGGCCCGTCATGTTGGGTGGCGCCAGTGAGGGCAGCGGATTGAGCCCGAGGCTGCTCTCCCAGCGTCTCTGCAGATCCGTTCCCGTGAGTCGCTCCTTGAGTTTGCTGAGTGGCTCGCGGAGGGCCTCCTTCTCGAGCACCGAGGCCTTCAGGGCGTTGTCGTGGCGGGAGTAAAACAGATGGGTGTGGCCCACCAGATGCTTCAATCCGCCATAAAAGGGACCGTTGTACTCGAGCTGTCCGTTGGCTGCCAACCGCCCATCCTGCACCTCCACCTTGCCGCACTGAGTGACTTCCCGACGCTCCACATCCGGCGCCAGCATGATGTAGAGATCGAGGAAGGAATCATCCGGTTCCTGAATCAGATTACCGTTGGCATCATCGCGACGGCGCTCCAGCCGTTTCTTCAGTGCTGCGCCCCTGGGATCCTGGTCGTAGGCCTGGGCGGGCCAGTGAAGTCTGTTGACAAGGTCGGACAGCATCGTGCAGGTCAGGTAGTTGCCCATGCTGTGGGCGATCACGCTGACTTTTGTCGATGGGTTCTTGGTGCGGATCAGGCCGATCAGGTTGGCCAGCGCTGCTGTGGACTGGGTGGCTTCGTTGCGATCTGACTGATAGGCCACCACGCTGCCGTCGGAGGGCCAGGAGAAACCGATGAAGACGATCTTTTCCTGCCCGGCCGCCATGTTGAACTCTTCAGGAGTCATCACCAACAGCGCACCCGCGCGCGCTATTTCCTGTTGCACCGCCTCTGCTAACAGCGAAAACGAGGTGATGGCGCCGTGCAGAGGCACGTTGAACCCGTGGATGCCGATCACCACCTGGCGGATGCTCGCATCGGCCAGCATCACGGCGAGCACCTCCTGCTTGGAGTCCTGGACGACGGCCTCCAGAGGAATGAAGGTGGGATCGGTGGTGCCCAGGTACTGAGCCATGCAGCGGTCGGTGTCGACCCAGTGGTAGCCACCCTCCTGAAGCTTGATGCGCTCGTTCGCTTGGAAACGATTCCCGAGTCGTTCGCGATCGCGGTTGGTGGCGAAGTAACGAATTGTCCGGGACATTGTTCCTGTCTCGATAGGGCGTCAGTGTCCGATGATCTCGATGGCTCGCGATTACCCTTTGGTGGCATCCTTGAAAATCTTTACGGAGGGGCCTGGCCTCAATGACCATCCTTGAGGTGATCGAAGCTTTGGGGATCTGTGAAGATTGCCTGCTTTGATGCATGTTCGAGGATGTGAAAGCATCCGTCATGCGCAGCAAGTCTTGGTGTTTCGCTGATGCGGGGCCTTTCGCGTCTATCTGCTTCTCCTGGCCCGCTCTGACGGGAGCAGATCGTTCAGTTGAAGCAGAAGGTGGCTGGTGCTGCAGGAATTGTCGATCACCACATCGGCTCTGGCACGTTTGCGGGCCATGGGCCACTGGGCGGCGATCCGGGCCCGGGCTTCCGTCTCCGCCAGCCCGTCCCGAGCCTGCAGCCGCCGCAGCTGTTCGGCTGCGCCGCAGTCCACCAGCCACACCTCGCTGCACAGTCCCTCCAGCCCCGCCTCGAACAGCAGGGGGATCATCAGCACCACCACCGGCGCCGCAGCCAGGGCGGCCAGATCGGCGGCGAAGCGGGCCCGCACCAGCGGGTGCACCAGCCCCTCCAGCCAGACCCGTTCGGCCGCATCGGCGAACACGATCCGTCCGAGGGCGGCCCGATCCAGCGTTGGGCCTGGATCGCCTGCCACCCGGGGTCCATCCCGCTGCGCCCGCACCCGCTCGCCATAGCGCGCCAATACGGCCTTCGCACCGGTGCTGCCCGGCGCGAGGGCCTCACGGGCAAAGCGGTCCGCGTCCAGCACCGGCAGCCGGAACCGCTCCTCCAGCAGCGCGGCCACCGTGCTCTTGCCGGTGGCGATGCCACCGGTGAGGCCGATGCGTCGCTGGTGCAGGGTCAGGGGCATGGGGTTGCTGTGGTGCACTCTGGGGCCTGGCCTCCGCCAATGGACGCCCTCCCGGGCTGCATCACAAGCGTCCGCAGCAGGACGCTGCAAGGATTGTGCAACGTTTCAGCGCCTGGTCCGAGCGTCAGGCCCATCGCGCCTGCTGGCTGTTGCTGCTTGGCTGGCTCGTGTTGATCGTCAGCCTGCTGATTCCGAACGTCGACCCCTGGCCTTCGTGTCCCAGGTGTTCCGGGCCCTGCACTGGCAACGCACCGTGCCGGGCCGCGGCGGACGACGGGAGGTGGCGAAGATCGAGGTCGGCTCTTGGCTGGGCCAGCACCACGTCCAGTTGCAGTGGTGGGCTGGGCCTATGGCGGCAGGGGCTGGTGCCAGTTCTTCTGCCCGATGGCGCCGGTCCAGACCATCATCACGGGGCCCCGCAGCCTGCTGGGAAGCCCGGCCCACCTCGACACCACGTCCAGGATCACCCAGTGGATGTGTCGCACCGTGGGCGAGAACGGCAAGTTGCAGAGTGCCTGCGTGGCCTGCCAGGCCCCCTGCATCGCTATCGATTCCGAACGGGCCTACGTGGCAGACCTTCACCGGCAAGCGGAGTCTTACCTGGGCCTGGCATGTGGGCCTACGACGCCCGCTCACAGGAGGAGATCCGGCTACCCCTCGACCTGGGCGGCTGGCTCAGCGGGGGGCCACGGCTGGTCAGCCTACCGGCCCTGCTGGTGCTGGCTGGTGTCGTCTCGGTGAGTTGTTCGGGTGGCTGGAGCGCTGGTTTGCGGCCAGGCTGCAGCCCGTGCTGGCCACGTTCCTGGCCGTGAACATCTTCTTCTGGTTCGCCGATCCTTCCCTGGGCATCGCCGGGGGCAAGGGGAGGCAGCTGATCCGCTCGCTGGTGCTGATCGCCAGCGGCATGTGGCTGTACCGCGGCTGGTTTCGCGACAGGACCACCTACACCCGCGAAAGCACCAGCGCCAGCCTGCGCAAACAGCTCGAAAAACCGCTGCCCCAGCTAGCCCTGCGTCTTGAGCACCTCTACGAACGGGTCGGGTCCGGTGCCCCTTCAGGATGAGTGCAGCCTGCATTGGTTCCATGGTGAGCGTCCCTGGCCACTGGCATCCCCTTGATGGCGGCATCACCGCCCCGGCAGGTTTTCTGGCGTCAGGCCTCACGGCGGGCCTGAAGCCCTCCGGCAAGCCCGATCTGTGCCTGTTGCTGGCGCCGGAGGGGGCCACCTGCGCCGGCAGCTTCACCACCAACCGGGTGCGGGCCGCCTGTGTGGACCTCTGCGCGGAGCGGCTGGCCGCCACAGGCGGCAGGGCCAGGGCCGTGCTCACCAACTCCGGCCAGGCCAACGCCTGCACGGGCGAGCGGGGCTTGATCGACAGCCTGCGGGCCACCGCCGCCCTGGCCGACCGTCTGGGCCTGCCCGAGGAGCAGTTGCTGATCTGCTCCACCGGGGTGATCGGTGTGCCCATCCCGATGCAGCCACTGCTGGCCGCGATGCAACCGCTGGTAGCGGGACTTTCCCCGGAGGGCGGCGCTGCAGCGGCCGCGGCGATCCTCACCACCGATCTGGTCGACAAGCAGATCGCCCTGGAGGCCGACCTGGGGGGCAGGGTGGTGCGCATCGGCGGCATGGCCAAGGGGTCAGGGATGATTCACCCCGCGATGGCCACCCTGCTGGCCTACCTCAGCTGCGATGCCGGCGTACCCGCCCCCGTCTGGCAGGCCATGGTGCAGCGGGCGGTGGAGCGCTCCTTCAATGCGATCACCGTCGACGGGGACACCAGCACCAACGACAGCTTTCTGGCCTTTGCGGCCGGAGAGCCCCTGGCGCAGGAGCACCATGCGGCCCTGGAGGCTGGCCTGACGGCGGTGGCCCAGCACCTGGCCAGGGCCGTGGCCCGCGACGGCGAGGGCGCCACCTGCCTGATCGAGGTGCGGGTGGCGGGCACCGCCGACGACCAGGCAGCCCGCCGCATCGCCCGCACGGTGTGCGGCTCCTCGCTGGTGAAGACGGCCATTCATGGCCGTGATCCCAACTGGGGCCGCATCGTGGCTGCCGCCGGCCGGGCCGGGGTGGAATTCGATCCGCAGGCCGTGGCTCTCTGGCTGGGGGAACACCAGCTGATGGCGGAGGGTCAGCCCCTGGGCTTCGATCGTCCGGCGGCCTCCACCTACATGCGTTCGCGGGCCACAGGCGCCTACCTCCGCGACGACACGATTGAGATCCGCCTGCGGGTCGGGGAGGGGGCCGGCAGCGGCACCGCCTGGGGTTGCGACCTCTCCGATCAGTACGTGCGCATCAACGCCGATTACACCACCTGAGCGCGCTAGCGCCTGCGGCCCAATGCCCCCCTACCCCCCGCCGTGCTGGTGCAGTATCTCCGCAGTGCAGTGGGCCAGACTCTGTTGAACAACGTGGTGGGACGACACACCTAGTGAATTCCGCCCTCTCCCCCAGCGATCAGCAGATCCTCACGGCTCTCCAGCAGGCCGTGGCCGCCGAGCTCGAGCGCAAGCGCCATCTTGGCCATTACGTGGTGACCTGGCAGGACGGCAAGGCCCTGCTGCAGGGGCCTGATGCTCCTCAGCCCCCTGCCGCTGCTTGAGCACGCCCTTGGAGGCACGAATCTCGGAGGTGGAGCAGTTGCACCACAAGGACTACCAGCAGGGAGCCACCCCGGTCGCGCCCCATCGTCACTGCGGCAGCCCCTGTGGCCTTCGCGGATCCCGTTGGTGCGCCGTCCACCCTGGCTGGATAAACTAGATCGCGAACCAGATCATGGCTCCATGGACGCCAGTATCGGGGCCTTCGAGGCCAAGGCCCAGCTCTCCCGGCTGCTGAGGGCCGTGGAGAACGGTGAGCGCTTCACCATCACCGTGCGGGGAAAACCCGTGGCGGATCTGGTGCCCCACCGCAGCGGCACCGGCCAGGGCGTGGATGCGGCTGTTGCGGCTCTGCGGTCGTTCCCGCGGATTCGTGGTGTCAGCGATGCCGATGTCGCCAGCTTCGTGAGCGAGGGGCGACGGTGAGCGGGGCGCCCCTGACCCTGGTGATCGATGCGTCGATGGCCCTGGCCTGGGTGTTCGAGCGGCAGCAGCCCAACGAGGTGGAACGGGCTAGTCGCCTGCTCGACGCCTGCGGGGACGTCCCCTGGTGGGTTCCGGGTCTCTGGCATCTGGAGGTCGCCAATGCTCTGCTGGTGGCGGAACGGCGATCTGTGCTGCCCCAGGCCAACAGCGATCTCTTCCTGGCCAGGCTGTACAGCCTGCCGTTCCACACCGACGCCGGGCCGCCGCAGGACCGCGGGGCCCGCCAGCTGGCCCTGGCCCGTACCCATGGGCTCTCCAGTTACGACGCCAGCTACCTGGAACTGGCCCAACGCCTGGAAGGCAGCCTCGCCAGTCTCGATCGCCAGCTGAACCGCGCCGCCGCCGCGATCGGCGTTCCCCTTTTCGCAGGCGCCTGAGCGGCCCCACGCAGCGGGCCCATCGGCCGGCTCCAGCTGGTGCATTGGCCGCGCCTGGGCAAGATGGCAGCGAATGCGCTGACGTCGATGGTCACGGCCAGGCCCTCTTCACCTCCCAGCGGACCCCGTCCTCCCGCCGGATCCCGCCCCGGCTGGGACTGGCGGGTGTGGTGGATCGTGGGGCTCTGCTTCGGGCTCGGCTACGGCGCCAGTCTCCGCCTTCTGAGCCTCGGTGGTGAGGAGGAGCGGGGTGCCAGCCAACGCTTCGATGTCCAGCCCGCCCCCGGCACGACGCTGGAATCCCTCCGCCAGCGCTTCGGTGGCGAAGCCCGGGACATCCGTGGTGACCTGGACCAGATCGAGCTGGAGCAGCAGCAGAAACAGGAGGAGGCCGACCTCAAGGAGCGACGCCGGGCGATGGAGGAGCGGGAGGCGCAGGAACGGCAGCGGCTGCTCGAGCGGACCGGGGATCCGCTCCAGAGCGACCAGCCGCCAGCAGCTGGGGCCCCTGATGCCGAGCTCCCGTCGGCCCCCGCCCTGCCGCCGCCACGGACGCCGCCCACCCGCGAGCGGGAGGCCGCTGGCCCAGCGCCGATCGCCCCGCCTCCCCTGAGCGCTCCACCGGCTCCCGGAAACCAACCCTGATCTGCCACAGTTCGGTGATTCCTCTGGCCTTGTCATGAGCGCGCCGCAGTCCCTTGCCATGGCGGCCATGAACCGCCTGGCCTCCCGCCTGGGCAGCGGCCTGGCCGATGCGGCGGCCACCCTGGCGGTGCTCGCCCAGGAGGCTCCCGCCCGGGTGCAGCAGGAACTCAGCCTGTTCTGGGAGGAGGTGGCCATGGAAGCCGAACGGATCGAGAACGACCGCAGCGCACCGGCGGCCCCCTCCCGGGGCAGCTCCGTCGACGACCCCCAGGAGCGGATTGATGCCCTGCGCCAGAAGGTGGCCGAACTCTCCAGGCGCCTCGATCAGGTTCCAGCCGCCGCCCCCGATGGTCCGCCGCGGCCTCCAGGGCAGGCCTGATGGCGGCCGCCCCCACCCCCGGGTACCTGCTGTCCCGCCTATGGCGTCCCCTGCGGATCTGGAGGCTCGTGCTCCAGCTCCTGGCCGGTCTCTGGTGGGATGCCAGCCCCTGGACCTATCCAGGGGGGCGTACTCCCGAGCGCCAGGCCGCCCGCCAGCGCCGACGCGCCCACTGGCTCACGGCCCAGTTCCTTGAGCTTGGCTCCGCCTTCATCAAGCTGGGGCAGCTGCTCTCGGCCCGCCCTGATGTGCTCCCCGCCGATGTGGTGGAGGAGCTGGCCCATCTGCAGGACCGGGTGCCCGCGTTTCCCTTCCCTGTGGTGGAGTCCCTGCTGGAGCAGGAACTGGGGGAACGGCGGGCGGAGATCATCGATCTGGAGGTCGTCCCGCTGGGTTCGGCCAGCCTGGCCCAGGTGCATCGGGCCAGCCTGCGCAGCGGCCGGCAGGTGGTGTTCAAGGTGCAGCGGCCGGGGCTGGAGCGGCTGTTCCGGCTGGATCTGGAGGTGCTGCAGCAGGTGGCGGCGGTGGTTCAGCGCCATCCCCGCTGGGGTGCCGGCCGCGACTGGGTGGGCATCGCCAAGGAATGCCGGCGGGTGCTGCTGAGGGAGCTGGATTTCCGCCTGGAGGCAGAGCACGCCGCCCGTTTCCGGCAGCAGTTTCTCGATGATCCCGGCATCAGGGTTCCGGCGGTGATCTGGGAACTCAGCTCCCGTCGGGTGTTGTGCCTCGACTATGTCCCCGGCATCAAGATCAACGACCGGGAGGCCCTGGTCCGCGCCGGCATTGATCCGGCGGCGGTGGCGGAGAAGGGGGCCGCCAGCTACCTGCAGCAGCTGGTCCGTTTCGGCTTCTTCCACGCCGATCCACATCCGGGCAACCTGGCGGTCGCCGCCGACGGGTCGTTGATCTACTACGACTTCGGCATGATGGGCCAGATCTCCGAACGGCTGCGCAGCCGGCTGGGGCGCATGGTGCGGGCCGCGGCGGCCCGGGATGCCTCGACCCTGGTGGAGGAGCTGCAGCAGGCGGGGGTGATCGCCCGGGGCATCGACCTCGGGCCGGTGCGGCGGCTGGTGCGGGTGATGCTCACCGAGGCCCTGACGCCACCGTTCAGCACCAATGTGCTGGACAAGCTCTCGGGGGACCTCTACGAACTGGTGTACGGCCAGCCGTTCCGCCTGCCTCCGGAACTCATCTTCGTGCTGCGGGCCCTTTCCACCTTCGAAGGCGTGGGCCGCAGCCTGGATCCGGGCTTTAGCCTGATGGCCATCGCCCGCCCTTACCTGCTGCCCCTCATGACCGCCAGCGGTAACGGACCCAATGACTTGTTCAATGAGCTCTCCCGCCAGGCGGCGGAGGTTGGCAGCCGGGCCCTGGGGATTCCTCGGCGGCTGGAGGAGAGCCTCTCCCGCATCGAACAGGGGGACCTGCAGGTGCTGATCCGGGCCGGAGAAACCGATCGCGTGCTGCGGCGCCTGGCCCTTGCCCAGCAGAGCACCGGTCAGTCGATCCTGTTGGGAGGGCTGGTGGTGGCAGCAGCGCTGCTGGCGGCCAGCAGCCGCCCCGCCCTGGTGGCCGTGCCGCTGGTGCTGGGGCTGCCGGTGGGCCTCTCCTGGCTGAAGCTGCAGTCCAGGCTCAAGCGCGATGGGCGGCTGGATCAGCTGCCGGGCCAGCAGCCCGGCGCCTGATTCACTGATCCCCCCCCCAGGGGCCAGCGAGCAGAGCCATGGGAAGGGGGGGTGCAGCCGACCCAGCAGGTGTCAACGGTCTGAGGCTGCCGACGCCGGCCTGGCTTGGCAGAGTCTCGGCCCCAACGCACTGGACCCTGGGATCGGAGCTGTTCAGCGAGCTGGAGATCGAAGCTTCAGGACTGGCACAGCAGCTGATCAGCGGTGCGCAGGGCCAGGGCAAGGGCGGTGTAGCTGGGATTGGAAGCACTGCCGGTGGGCAGGATGGAGGTGCCGGCGACATACAGGTTGTCGATTCCGTGTACGCGGGCCTGCGCATCCACCACACCGTCGTTCGGGCTGGCCGCCATTCGGGTCGCTCCCATGTGGTGGTAAAGGCTATAGGCCCTCTCTTTCCAGTTGGCCGTGGGGTCCAGCAGGTAGGGACTGAGTTGAACCCTCGCGATTCCTGCCGATTCCAGGCTGCGTTTCAAGGCTTGTCCATAGGTCTGCAAAGCCTGGAAGGTGAGGTCACTGATCAGCCAGTGCACCTGGGGGCGGTGAAGGCCGTAGGCGTCGCGCTGCTCGCCAAGGGTGATACGGCTTGCATGGAGGGGCTCGCATTCGGCATTGGCCATCAAAAAAAACCGCCCATCGCGGGGAATCGCGATGCGATGCTCCACGAAGTGGGTGGCCAGCAGCTCAAGCGTCTGGGGCGCTGCTCGAAGCAATCGCCAGAGATCATTGAAACTCGCTCGCTGCTCTCCGTCATTGGAACTTCGGGTGCTGCTGCGAAGGCTGGAATAGATCTTTCTGGCGCAACTACGCGGGGAGTAGTCGTCTTCCTGCACATCCAGATTACCCGTAACATTGAGAAGGCCATTCCGCCGTTGCAAGGCTTGGGCAAGCTGAATCTTTGGTAGATATTTCTGGTTGCCAGGCACGAAACTGGCAAACAGGTGACGAAAAGCGCCCCAATCCACCGGCATTAATCTGGCAGCATAAAAACCTATATGATCCTGGTAGTAGCGCCCCACCAGATCAGCCTGATTGCCGATACCACAGCCCCCTGCCTGTGGGGAGCCCAGCAGAATGCGGGCATTCTCAATCCCTCCGGCGCAGAGCACCACCACCCTGGCGGCAATGCTGGTTTCCCTGCCATGGGGGCTGCGAATTCGTACCCTGCGCGCATGGCAACCATCCCGATCCAGTTCCAGGGCAGCCACCTTGGCATTCAACAGGCAATCCACCTGTCTGGAGGTCTCGATGGAACGGCGATGGACCGAAGCCAGGTAAGGATGGGGGCTGTACTTGGAGAGCCCGAGCTCCAGATCCCGGCCGTCTTGAAAGGGGGCGGTCACCTGTTCGGATTGCCAGAGATCTGCATCAAACGGCAGTGGGCTCAAGCCAAGGAAACGGTCGGCTGCTGGATAGAAGCGATTCAGTTCTTTCCAGCTGATCGGCCAGCTGCCCCGTATTGAAAGAAAGGGCCGGTCTGCCAGATCAAGGCAGCTGAAGGGCAGGGCCTGGCCTCCCCAGCGCCGACTGGACCCGCCGAAGCCCCGGGCCCTGGAGCCGGCCACGGCGGAGGGCACATCGCCGCTGTTGGCTTCTGCGGGAACCGTGGAAGCGACTTCCGTATCCTCCAGATTCCCTTCCTCCACCAGCAAGATCCGCCGGCGGCTGTGGGTGGTGAGGTGGTTTGAAATTGCCAGACCCATGACGCCAGCACCCACGATGCAAAGATCGGTTTCCTCGGGAACTGAATGGTTGGTATCGGAAAAATCGATGAACATGCCGATGAATTCAGCTGCGAATGCTTGGGTGGGTATCCGTCACTTCCAGGAGAACTTGCTTGACCGCCTGCTGGAAGTCTGGAGCCCTTTCCAGCAGCTGAGTATTTTTGCGTATGTGGTCAGCATTGCGGCTTGAAAAGATGACGCAACCCGAGGCGTTCTTTGTCAGGGCTAAGCTGAGGAGAAAGTCACTGACCAGGCCAGGAAGGCTGGGATCCTGGTCGGTGAGTGTGGCCCAGCGCTTGCTTATGCTCTGTAGGGAAGTGACCCCAGGTTCCTGACTCAATCGCAAGGAACTATGGGTGAAAAGCGGAGGCTTACCTCGCTGGACAAACCATTCAGTATCATTGTCTGTCCATGCATCGGGAATCTGCACGACCCATGGCATGGCGGGATGGCTCTCCAGGATTCGGCGACTCTGCCAGCGACCACTGCCGATGCCGTAGTGGCGAATCTTGCCCTCTCGTACCAGATCTTCCAGACAATCAATGAAGGGCGCGTTGAGATAGTCAGCATGACATTCGTGCAGTAAGTAGTAATCGATATAGTCGGTGGCCAGATCCCGAAGGCTCCCCTCGAGGTGGCTGCGTAGCATCGCCGGTGTGTAGGGAATCGCTGGAGTGGCCGGCCGCTCGGCCGCTGCGCTGTCGCTGGATTTTGGGACCGTCACAGGCGAAGGCGTCTGGGCTCGAGCCTTTCGGGCCCGGGATGCGGAGCGTTGCCGAAGGGGGATCAGCAGCCGGCGATTGATCACCCTGGCGATGGGAATCAAGGGCCGCACCAGCGACGGCTGCTGACGGGGCAGCAGCCCGTATTTGGTGGTGATCGTGAGGGTATCCCGCCTGCAGCGGCAGAATGTACCGAGAAGGGATTCAGCCTGCCCCTGGCCGTAGAGGGGGGCCGTGTCGAAATGGTTGATGCCCTGATCCAAGGCCATTTCAAGCAGACGCAGCCTTCCTGTTGTCGTGAGGGCGGCCCCCATGATCCCAGAGGTGCCAAACCCGAATCGCGATGGGAAGGCAGATGTCACAGCCGCGGCGATGATCCGCCAAGGTGATTGTTCACCTTAGCAGGCTTTCGATTCAGATTCGATGATCGGTGCTTGAGATGTGCAGCGAGGGCCGGGAACCGCTGTTTGAAGCGCTGATACGTGCACGCGTCCCGATGGGCTTGTGTTCATGATAACTCCGTCTCTTCATCCTCACGGGGTGCAATACATCGAAGGTCTGCATCGAAGTTCGCGAGGTCTGGGTGCGAGCATGTGCCCAGCGTCCTGTTCTCAAGCTTGCGATGCTTCCACGGACGCGGCCAGGGCGAAAAACATTCACTCCAGCCAGTCGGATCTTGACGGCCTCGAATGATGTCTTTGGACTGAGCTCTCAACCGATCACCACCGCCCTCTGTGGAGACCGCTTCCCCGGAGGCCTTCCGATGGCTGGGGAGATTCCAGATCGCCTGGCCTCAGCCCTTGCCGCGCGGTCCCCGGTCTTCCACCCCGGCATACACCGCCTGGCTGCCGAGTTCGTCCTCGATGCGCAGCAGCTGGTTGTACTTGGCGACCCGATCGCTGCGGCTGAGGGAGCCGGTCTTGATCTGGCCGGCGCGGGTGGCCACCGCCAGGTCGGCGATGGTGGTGTCCTCAGTCTCGCCGCTGCGGTGGCTGATCACGCTGGTGTAGCCGGCCCGCCCGGCCAGATCGATGGCCTGCAGCGTTTCGGTCAGAGAGCCGATCTGATTCACCTTGATCAGGATCGAATTGGCGATGCCCTGCTCAATGCCCTGCTGCAGCCGGGTGGTGTTGGTCACGAACAGGTCGTCGCCCACCAGCTGCACCGTGCCCCCCAGGCGCTCGGTCAGCAGGCGCCAGCCCTCCCAGTCGTCTTCGGCCAGGCCATCCTCGATCGAGACGATCGGGAAGCGGCTCGCCAGGGCCGCCAGCTGGTCGACCATCTCGGCACTGCTGTAGCTGCCGCCGCCGAAGGCGTAGCGGCCCTCGGCGTAGAACTCGGTGCTGGCCACGTCGAGGGCCAGGGAGATCTGGTCGCCGGGGCGGTAGCCGGCCTTCTCGATCGCCTGGATCAGCAGCTCACCGGCCGCTTCGTTGCCATCGAGGTCGGGGGCGAAGCCGCCCTCGTCGCCCACCGCCGTGGAAAGGCCCCGGTCCTTGAGCAGCCCCTTGAGGGTGTGGAACACCTCGGCGCCCATGCGCAGGGCTTCGCGGAAGGTGCCGGCCCCATGGGGCACCAGCATGAACTCCTGGAAGTCGAGGTTGTTGGAGGCGTGGGCGCCGCCGTTGATGACGTTCATCAGGGGCACCGGCAGCAGGGTGGCCATGGGGCCGCCCAGATAGCGGTAGAGGGGCAGGCCCAGGGCCTTGGCGGCCGCGTGGGCGGTGGCCAGGCTCACCGCCAGGATGGCGTTGGCGCCGAGGGCCGATTTGTTGTCGCTGCCGTCCAGCTCGTTCATGGCCTCGTCAACGGCGCCCTGGTCGAGGGCGCTGAGGCCGCAGAGGGCCGGGGCGATGCGCTCCTCGATGTTTTCCACCGCCTTGCTGACGCCCTTGCCGAAGTAGGCCTTGCCGCCATCGCGCAGTTCGTGGGCCTCATGGGCGCCTGTGCTGGCACCGCTGGGCACAATCGCCCGGCCACTGGCGCCCCCCTCCAGGTACACCTCCGCCTCCACCGTGGGGGTGCCACGGGAGTCGAGCACTTCGCGGGCCACGATCGAGTCGATGACGAGGTCGAGGGAGTCGTACACAGGGGGCGTGCTGGTGGACGGATCCTATGGGGGGCTCTCCACCGTTGCCTGTGTTCCCTGCGCCACCGCCCGGCCATGGCCCGGGCCTGCGGCCCCCTGGTCAGAATGACTCCAGCTGGTCCAGTGCCGATGCGACTGCTTCACACCATGCTCCGGGTGGGCGATCTGGAGCGCTCCCTGCGCTTCTACATCGAGGTGCTGGGCATGCGGTTGCTGCGCCGCAAGGACTATCCCGGTGGGTCCTACACCCTGGCCTTCGTGGGCTACGGCGATGAAAAGGACACCACTGTCCTGGAACTCACCCACAACTGGGGCACCGACGCCTACGAGCTCGGCACGGGCTTCGGCCACCTGGCCATCGGCGTCGATGACATCTACGTCACCTGCGCGGCCATCGCCGCCAAGGGGGGGCGAGTGGTGCGCCAGCCCGGCCAGAAGCAGCACGGCACCAGCGTGATCGCATTTGTGGAGGATCCCGACGGCTACAAGGTGGAACTGATCCAGACGTCGCCTCGGTCCGATGCGCACTGATTCCCGCCCGCGCGACGACAGGGGGCCGGCGGGCGCCCCCGCCAGCCTCACCGGCGATCCCGACCGCTTCAGTGATGCCGCCTGGGATCTGCTGATCGCCTCCCAGGAGCAGGCGAGGCGGTGGCGTCACGGCGCCATGGACGTGGAGCACCTGCTGCTCACCCTGCTGTTGAACCGGCGCTTCGCCGCCTGGGTGGCGCCCCTGCCCCTCGACGAGGACCGGCTGCTGGATCGACTGGAAACCTTCTGCGCCGAGCAGCCTGGCGGAGACGGCGGCACGCTGTACATCGGCGATGCCCTCGAAGATCTGCTGGAGGAGGCCGATCGCCGCCGTGCGGCCTGGGGATCCCGGCTGCTGGATATCCCCCATCTGCTGCTGGCCCTGCTGGTGGAACCCCGGATCGGGGCGTCCCTGCTGGTGGAGGAGGGGCTGAGCGAAGACCTGCTGCTGCGCCAGTGGCGGCCACTGCCGGCCGTTGCGAGTCTCTCCCCGGCCCCGGCTTCGCCTCCGGCGGCTGCAGCACCACCCCCGCCGCCGCCGGCACCGCCCCAGCCACCACCTGGAACGGACACCCCCTTGACCCTGCAGCGGGAGGAGGACCCCGAACCCGGTGCCCTGGCCCGCTACGGCCGTGACCTCACCGCCGCCGCCCGGGCCGGAGAACTTGATCCGGTGGTGGGCCGGGATCCGGAGATTCGCCGGCTCATCCAGGTGCTCTCCCGCCGCAGCAAGAACAACCCGGTGCTGATTGGTGAGCCCGGCGTCGGCAAGACCGCCGTGGCCGAATCCCTGGCCCAGCGGATCGTGGCCGGCGAGGTGCCCGATGCGCTCCGGGGGCTGCGGCTGGTGGCTCTGGATCTGGGGGCCCTGATCGCCGGGGCCAAGTTCCGCGGCCAGTTTGAGGAGCGCCTGCGCAGTGTGCTGGCCGAGGTCCGCGACTGCGACGGTGCGAGAAGCGCTGGCGGGGTGGTGCTGTTCATCGACGAGCTGCACACGGTGGTGGGCAGCGACCGCTCCGGCACCGATGCGGCCAGCATCCTCAAGCCGGTGCTGGCCCGGGGCGACCTGCGTTGCATCGGCGCCACCACCCCCGAGGACTACCGGCGCAGCATCGAGAAGGATCCGGCCCTGGGGCGCCGTTTCCAGCAGGTGGTGATCCGCGAACCCGACGGTCCCACCTGCCTGGAGATTCTGCGCGGGTTGAAGGAGCGCTACGAGCTCCACCATGGGGTCACCATCACCGATGGGGCCCTGGTGGCGGCGTCAAGGCTCGCGGCCCGCTACATCAGTGACCGCTGCCTGCCCGATTCGGCCATCGACCTGATCGACGAGGCCGCTGCCAACCTGCGGATGGAAGCCACCTCCAAGCCCCAGGTGGTGGAGGCGGCCGAGGCGGAACTGCGGCGGGTGGAACTGGAGCTGCTGGCGGCTGAAGCGGCCCCTCTGGAGGACCGCCTGCAGCTGCAGGAGAAGCGGCGCCTCGCCCACGAGCTGCTCGAACGCCTGCAACGCCGCTGGGCGGGGGAGCGGGAGCGCCTGCAGGAACTGCGTGAGCTCATGCACCAGGACGAGGACCTGCGCCACGCCATCGCTGAGGCGGAGCGGGACGGGGATCTGGAGGAGGCGGCCCGTCTCCAGTACGACCAGCTGCACGGCGTGCAGCAGCGCCGCGCCGCCGTTGAGGCGGAGCTGCAGACCGATCCGATGCTGCGGGAGCAGGTGGAGGAGGGGGACATCGCCGATGTGGTGGCCCGCTCCACCGGCATCCCCATTCAGCAGCTGCTGGCCGGTGAACGGCAGAAGCTGCTGGAGCTGGAGCAGCGGCTTGCGGAGCGGGTGATCGGCCAGCCGGAGGCGGTGGCGGCGGTGGCAGCCTCGATCCGCCGTTCCCGGGCCGGCATGCAGGCCCCCACCCGACCGGTGGGGTCGTTCCTGTTCCTGGGGCCCACGGGTGTCGGCAAGACGGAACTGGCCAAGGCCCTGGCCGCCGCCCTCTTCGATGAGGAGGAGGCACTGGTGCGGCTGGACATGAGCGAATTCATGGAGCGCAACGCCGTCGCCCGCCTGGTGGGGGCCCCCCCCGGCTACGTGGGTTACGAGGAGGGCGGCCAGCTCACCGAGGCCGTGCGCCGCCGCCCCTATGCGGTGCTGCTGCTCGACGAGGTGGAAAAGGCCCACCCCGATGTGTTCAACCTGCTGCTGCAGGTGCTCGATGACGGCCGCCTCACCGATTCCCAGGGACGCACGGTGGACTTTCGCCACACCGTGGTGATCATGACCAGCAACCTGGCCAGCCGGGCGATCCTGGAACGGGCCCGCTCCGGCTCAGGCCCTGATGGCGGCTTGGGTTCCCACCCCCCGGAGGGGGAGCAGGCCCAGGAGCGCGCCCTCGATCTGGCGGTGGAGGAGGCCCTGTCGCGCCAGTTCCGCCCGGAATTCCTCAACCGCATCGATGAGGTGATCCGTTTCCGTCCCCTGGCCCGCGCCGATCTCGAGCGCATCGTGCGGTTGCAACTGTCGGAGCTGGCCGCCCTGCTGCGGGAGCAGCACCTGGAGCTGGAACTGGACGAGGCCGTCGTGGTGGCCCTGGCCCAGCAGGGCTATGAGCCGGAGTACGGCGCCCGGCCGCTGCGGCGGGTGCTGCGACGTCGCATCGAGAACCCCCTGGCCACCGAGTTGCTGGAGGATCACTTCAGTGGGGCCAGGGGGGTGCGACTCGAACTCGCCGGCCCCGGGGATGCGGGCTTTCGCTTCCTTCCCCTGAGGGACCAAGGGGAAGGACGTCCGGTAGGGTGATCGTTTGTCGATGCCTGCCGACGTAACGGCAGGCATCGGAATCCACGCCGTGGAACCCATCCCCCCCGTCACCACCACCACGAGCACTCCCGAAGGGCCCCTGGCCCAGGGGAACGGCCTGTCCGCACCCGATGATGGGCAGGACAGTCCTGCGGCCGAGGAGGAGACCCCCACCGGTTTCCTCGCGGTCACCCTTGCGGAGCTGCGAAAGGTTGTCTGGCCGAGCCGCCAGCAGCTGTTCAGTGAATCGGTGGCGGTGATCCTGATGGTGAGCCTTTCGGCCGCGGCCATCGCGGCGATCGACCGCTTCTATCACTGGGGATCGGCCCAGATCTTCCGCTGATGACCCTTCCCCTGTCTGCCGTGCCCGAGATCGAACCGGAAGCCCCCGAGGTGCTTGAGCTACCTGGCGAAGCCAGTGGCCTGGTGGCCGAGGGGGCTGACCTTGCCGCAGGTGAGGGTTCTGCCGAGGCCGGTGAAACCGCCAAGCCCCAGGTGGCGCGCTGGTATGCCGTTCAGGTGGCCTCCAGCTGCGAGAAAAAGGTGAAGGCCACGCTCGAGCAGCGGGCCGTCACCCTGGGGGTCAGCAACCGGATCCTCGAGATCGAAATTCCCCAGACCCCCGGTGTCAAGCTGAAGAAGGACGGCAGCCGCCAGTCCATCGAGGAAAAGGTGTTCCCCGGCTACGTGCTGGTGCGCATGGTTCTCGATGAGGACACGATGATGGCGGTGCGCAGCACCCCCAACGTCATCAACTTCGTGGGCCAGGAGGAACGCCGCGCCACCGGCAAGGCCCGGGGCCACATCAGGCCCCGGCCCCTGAGCCGCCAGGAGGTCGACCGCATCTTCAAGCGTGCCGCCGAGAAGAAGCCCGTCCTCAAGGTCGACCTCACCGAAGGCGACCAGATCCTCGTCACAGCTGGTCCTTTCAAGGACTTCCAGGGTGAGGTGATCGAAGTCTCCGGAGAACGCAGCAAGTTGAAGGCCCTCCTGTCGATCTTCGGCAGGGAGACCCCTGTCGAGCTCGAGTTCTCCCAGATCAGCAAACAGAGCTGATCAGCGGCGGCCGCCTCCCTGCGGAGGGCGGCCCCGGGTGGTCCCCCACAGGGCCGCCATACGCCGGGCCGGCGATCGCCCCGGCAATCCGCAGCACTCCCGCGAGGGAGTCCCGTCCCGCTCTCCCGCAAGGGAGTTCCGTCCCCCAGCCCAGCCGATGGCCAAGAAAGTCGTAGCTGTGATCAAGCTGGCCCTCCAGGCCGGCAAAGCGAACCCCGCACCACCGGTGGGCCCTGCCCTCGGTCAGCACGGGGTCAACATCATGGCGTTCTGCAAGGAGTACAACGCCCGCACCCAGGAGAAAGCCGGGTACGTGATCCCGGTGGAGATCTCGGTCTTCGAAGACCGCAGCTTCACCTTCATCACCAAGACCCCGCCCGCCTCGGTGCTCATCTCCAAGGCCGCCGGCATCGACAAGGGTGCCGCCACGTCCGCCAAGGGAGCGGTGGGTGCCATCAGCCGCGCCCAGCTCGAGGAGATCGCCAAGACCAAACTCCCCGACCTCAACTGCACCAGCGTCGAGTCGGCCATGCGCATCATCGAAGGCACCGCCCGCAACATGGGCGTTGCCGTCAGCGACTGAACCTTCCCGGGCGTCGTCCCTTTCCATTCACCTATCAGGGGGAGACCGTCCACGGTCGTCCGCACCCCTTTCTGCCATGACGAAAATCTCCAAACGCTTCACTGCCCTCGCCGCCAAGGTCGAGGACCGCGCCTATGAACCGCTCGAGGCCATCGAGCTGGTCAAGGACACTGCCACGGCCCGCTTCGACGAGACGATCGAAGCCCATGTGCGCCTCGGCATCGATCCCAAGTACACCGACCAGCAACTGCGCACCACCGTGGCGCTGCCCAACGGCACCGGTCAGTCCATTCGCATCGCGGTGATCGCCCGGGGTGAGAAGGTGGCCGAAGCCAAGGCCGCCGGTGCCGATCTGGCCGGAGACGATGAGCTGGTGGATCAGATCGCTGGTGGTGCCATCGACTTCGATCTGCTGATCGCCACCCCCGACATGATGCCCAAGGTGGCCAAGCTGGGCCGGGTGCTCGGACCCCGCGGCCTGATGCCGAACCCCAAGGCCGGCACCGTCACCACCGATCTGGCTGGCGCCATCAACGAGTTCAAGGCGGGCAAGCTGGAGTTCCGGGCCGACCGGGCCGGGATCGTGCACGTGCGCTTCGGCAAGGCCAGCTTCCCCACCGCCAAGCTGCTGGAGAACCTCAAGGCCCTGCAGGAAACCATCGACCGCAACAAGCCAAGCGGAGCCAAGGGCCGCTACTGGAGAAGCCTTTACCTCGCTTCCACCATGGGCCCGTCGGTCCAGGTCGATTTCGTCGCTCTCCAGGACATCAAGCAGGACAGCTGAGCTCCAGCCGTGCCTGCGTCGGCCTGGTTGCGGATCGGTGGCAGGGTGGCGATTCCGCTCACCCTGCTGGCCCTCGGGTGGGCCCTGTTCACCAGGGCCGGCGCCGGGTCCATGGCCTCCGTGCCGCCGCCGCCGACCGGATCACCACCGTCCCGCGGCGGTCCGGTCACCTTCGTCGGTGATTCGCTCACGGCCCAGGGCGACTGGCAGGCCGCATTCCCCGATCGTGTGATCCACAACCAGGGAGTGAGCGGCGACACCAGCTTTCAGCTGATGGCCCGTCTGCCGGCGATCCGCCGGACGGGCGCCAGCACCTACCTGGTGATGGTGGGGATCAATGACATCGTCTGGGGCTACGACCCCAGCCGGATTGCCGGCCGGATTCAGTGGCTGCGCACGGGCCTGCAGCTTGGCACCGGGGCGCGGGTGATCGTCCAGTCCACCATCCCCTGCGCCCGGTTCCGCTGTGGCCCCGAGGGCGTTCGCCGGGTGGCGGAACTCAACCAGTTGCTGGAGCAGCGGATTCCCCCTCAGGACTATGTCGATCTGACCCCGGTGATGGCCGACACCGATGGGCTGAAGCGCGCCTACACGGTGGATGGCGTGCATCTCAACGCCGCCGGTTACGCCCGTTGGCAGGCCCGACTGAGGGAGCTGGGCCTGCCGTGATGTAAGTTGAAAATCTGGATTCGTCCAGAAGGGCTCGCGCCCCACCCAAGACAGCAGGTCGTCAGGGTCGTCGATTTCGGTCGAACCTTCTCTTGCGTAAGTCCTGCCGAGGTTCACGCGATTGGTTTTTGCCTGTGCTGGGTCCTCCACCGGAGTCCCTCAGATCGGAGCGGAGCGATGAGCGGCCTCGAAGCCTCCCTTCCGGGGGGGGCCGTCCGGGCCGCGTTCCCTGCTTGTTCCCCCGATCCGATCCACCTCCTATGGGCCGCACGCTGGAGAACAAGCAACAGATCGTCGAAGAGCTCAAAGGGCTCCTCGGTGAAGCCGAAATGGCGCTGGTCCTCGATTTCAAGGGCCTGACCATCAAGGAGATGACTGATCTGCGGACCCGTCTGCAGGCCAGCCACGGTGTGTGCAAGGTGACCAAAAACACCTTGATGCGCCGTGCCATTGATGGTGACAGCGCCTGGTCGGATCTCGATTCCCTGCTCACCGGCACCAACGCCTTCGTCCTGATCAAGGGCGACGTCGGCGGTGCGGTGAAGGCCCTGCAGTCCTTCCAGAAGGACACCAAGAAGTCGGATGTGAAGGGAGGCCTTTTCGAAGGCAAGCTCCTTTCCCCCTCCGACGTCCAGGCCATCGGGGATCTGCCCTCCAAGGAGGTGCTCATGGCCCAGATCGCCGGTGCGATCAATGGCCTGGCCACCAAGCTGGCTGTGGGCATCAACGAGGTTCCGTCCGGTCTCGCCAGGGCACTCAAACAGCACGCCGAATCCGGCGAAGGTTGAGTTTGCTTCTCCCGAACCCCTGGGCTCCACCGATCCTCCCGTTCTGTTGCTGATTCCCCCCCATGTCCGCTACCACCGACCAGATTCTCGAACAACTGAAAACCCTCTCCCTGCTTGAGGCCTCCGAGCTCGTCAAGCAGATCGAAGAGGCCTTCGGCGTGTCCGCCGCCGCTTCGGCTGGCGTCGTCATGGCCGCCGCTGCCCCTGGCGCGGCCGCCGAGGCTGTTGAGGAGCAGACCGAGTTCGACGTCATCCTCGATGGCTTCGATCCGGCCGCCAAGATCAAGGTGCTCAAGGCCGTCCGCGAGGCCACTGGCCTCGGTCTGGGCGAAGCCAAGGCCCTTGTGGAAGCCGCTCCCAAGGCCGTCAAGGAAGGCATCTCCAAGAACGATGCCGAGGCTCTCAAGAAGAGCATCGAAGAAGTGGGTGGCAAGGTCTCCATCAAGTGACCGGCCGAAGCCGGTGCCTGCGGGCCCGGCTCCACCCCTCCCTTCTGCCGCCGGTCCTTCGGGGCCGGCTTTTTCATGGGGCGGGCCTGCCACGGCTGGGCGCGCTCTGGGGCAGGGAGAACAACCCATAAAAAAGAGCCCCGCCGAAGGCAGGGCTCTGGAGATGGAACGATTCCGGGAGTCTGTCCTCGTTTCGACCCTGGAAGAGCGTCCTTCACTCCTCACAAGATCAGAATAAGTCTGAGGGGAGGCAGGACAAGGCTGAGCAGTCCGGTGATTCAACTGGCCACAAGGGCCGATGCCAAACGGTTCAAGCCGAGGCCCTCGCGAGGGGTCAGCGCCCTCCTCCGTTGGCCTCGGTGTAAGGAATCACCTGGAGGGCGATCGCCCCACTGGAGCGCCCCGAGCGCATGCTGTCGTCGCCCTGGTCCACCATCGGATCGGCGGAGGCAACGCCAGGGAGTTGGGCGATGCCGGGCCCCAGGGGACGTCGGAAGGGCTGGCCACCACCGTCACCGCCACCGGCCTGGGCGACCAGCTGCTCCAGCGGGGTCGGAGTGGCGAAATACAGGTGCGATAAAACGCGGTTCGCGTAGGTGCGCCGTTTGAGATCCCAGCCGGGTTCGAGCTTGAGGGCCACGAAGCCGTCGCGCTCGCGCAGGGGCACCTCCGCTCTTCCCACCACCAGGACGGCGGAACTTCTGGGGGAGACGGCCTGCAGCTCCAGGCGGGATCCCACCTGTTGCACCTGCAGGCGGTAGGTGGTGCCCATGTCCTGGTTGGCGACCCGCAGGGAATAGCCGTTGCTGTCGAGGTAGCGGTTGCAGATGCCGGTGTAGTCGAACCGGTTGAGGGTTGGATCCACCAGCCCGTCCGGTCGGGCCTGCCAGCAGGAGGGCTGGGCGGCCAGCTGCTCCAGCACCAGGAGGGTCCAGTCGTTGTCGCCCACCGGCCTGGCCAGCACTGCGAAACGCTCGGCGTTCACATCGGTGCTCTGGAACAGTTCGGCAGCCTTGGCCAGCCTTGGCTGGACCATCGGCAGGCCTGCTCCGGCCAGGGCAAGGCCCGCCAGGGCCAGGTAGGTTCGCTGCATGGGAACACCTCCAGGGCCCGGGCGTTCTCCGGGAGAGAGGATTTCATTCAAGCGATGTTGTCAAGGGGGCTCCATGGGTGATCGTCCGGTGCGCGTTGTGGCTGCCGCCTGCGACGGCGCCTGCAGCGGCAACCCCGGCCCGGGGGGCTGGGGCGCGCTGCTGCGCTTTGAGGACGGATCGAGGCGCGAGCTGGGCGGGGCGTCACCGGCCACCACCAACAACCGGATGGAGCTCACGGCGGCCCTGGCGGTGCTGGAGGCCCTGCAGGACCTGCCGCGCCATCCCGACCTGGTGCTGCGGACGGACAGCCGCTACCTGATCGACGGTCTGGAGAAGTGGATGGCCGGCTGGAAGCGCAAGGGATGGCGCACCGCTTCCGGTGGGGCCGTGCTCAACCGTGACCTCTGGGAGTCGCTGGATGCCGCCAGGCTGCCGGGGCTGGCCCTGCGTCACGTGCGCGGCCACAGCGGGGATCCGGACAACGACCGCTGTGATGCCATCGCTGTCGCCTATTCCCGCGGCCAGGCCCCGTCCCTGGCCGTCGAATGTCCGCCCTCCATCGCGCCCCCGGCTGAGGCGGTCGCTGGGGCGGCAGCCGTTCCCGAAGGCGAGGATCGGGCCCCCCGGGCGCTGCAGGAGCTGCTCTCCCGCATGGAACTGGCCGATCGGCTCGCCGCCGGTGGCTACAGCCTGAGGGCCGTGGAGCTTGCCAGGCTGCTGGAGGTGCCGACCGCCACCCTGGAGGGGAAAGGGGATCCATGGCTCTGGCGCGACTGGCTCGTGAGACCCCTGGGCAATGGGTGCTGGCGCCTGGAGCGCGGCGCGGGAGGATTGGCCAGGCCGCAGTGAGGAGACAGGGATGCCGCAGGAGCAATCGACCGGCGGCGGCCAGGTGGGAACCGGCGCCCTCTATGCCCGTTTCGTCGAGCCCCTGCTGCGTCGTGATGACGGTGCTGATGCCGAACAGCTGAGTCGCCTGACCCTTCTGGCCCTGGGCCAGGCGTCCCTGCGCCGCCGCTGGCCCCTGGTGAGCGGCAGCCTGGCGGGGCTGGGGGCGGAGCTGCAGCGGCGGGATTCTCGCCTGGAGCAGACGCTGTTCGGCTGTCGCTTTGCCAATCCGGTGGGGCTGGCCGCGGGCTTCGACAAGAACGGCGTGGCTGCCGCGATCTGGCATCTGTTCGGTTTCGGCTTCGCCGAGCTGGGCACCATCACCTGGCAGCCCCAGCAGGGCAATCCACGGCCGAGGTTGTTCCGGCTGGCCGAGGAGCGGGCAGCCCTCAACCGCATGGGCTTCAACAACGATGGGGCCAGGGGCGTGCGCCGGACCCTGGAACGCCAGTGCCTGCCACCGCCTGGGCAACGCCCCGCGGTGCTCGGCATCAATCTCGGCAAATCGAAGACGGTGTCGCTGGAGATGGCCCCTGACGATTACGCCGCCTCCCTGGAGCTGCTGGCCCCCGTGGCCGACTACGCGGTGGTCAATGTCAGCTCACCCAACACCCCTGGCTTGAGGGACCTCCAGGAAGAGGCCCAGCTGCGGCGGCTGGTGGAGCGTCTCCGTCGCCTGCCGGCCTGTCCTCCCCTGCTGGTGAAGATCGCTCCCGACCTTGAAGATGACGCCATCGATACTATTGCGCGAATGGCCTACGAAGAAGGCCTCGCTGGTGTGATCGCAGTGAACACTTCCGTCCACCGGCTCGGACTGGAAGGACGTCGCCTGGAGGCCACGGGTCAGACCCTCGCCGAGGAAGCAGGAGGCCTGAGCGGCCGGCCCCTGCGGCGCCGGGCTGTGGAGGTGCTGAGGCGCCTGCGGGCCACAGCAGGACCCGCCCTGCCGCTGATCGGTGTGGGTGGCATCGACTCAGCCGAAACCGCCTGGGAGCGGATCAGTGCAGGTGCTTCACTGATCCAGATCTACACCGGTTGGATTTACGAAGGCCCCGCACTTGTGCCATCGATTCTGGAGGGATTGACACGCCAGCTCGATCGCCATGGATGCCGGACGCTTTCTGAAGTTGTGGGTTCAGGGATGCCTTGGCGCCCATAACTCGGTAACTTTTGCAGGCATCGGATCGGAGTCTTGGTTTTTTCTGGTCTGATCGGCTTGAAGGACGATCTTGAGGACCGTCTGCGACCGATCCGAGCGCAGATTTTTCCGCGCCAATTGCTTCTGGAGCTGCAGGACAACGCTTTGAAGGGCCAGCTGCTCAGGGGGGCCGGCCCGGAGCCCGTGAGCATTGATCTGCCGTTGCCTCCCCTCACCTGTCTCGATGGCCAGCCGCTGGAGAAGGAGCCCCTCGGGGATCTGATCGGCGATCTTCTGGTGCGCGACGGTCTGTTGGATGCGGTCGTCCTGGCGTCGCTTCCGGAGGGAGCGGTGGAGTGGCGCGTCGTCGACTGGCCCTCGGCGGCCATTCCCGACGACCCCATCGAAGCCTTGCGGACGATCGACCCGACCCTCGGTTTCGCGGTTCCCCTGGCCGAGGCGACCATCGATCTGCGACCGCTGCCTGGCGCCACCCCCCGGATGTTGCTGGCGGTGGCGCCCAGGAAGCTGGTGGAGGACTGGATCGACGTCTTCAACCTGGCCGGCGCCCAGCTCGAGCGGCTGGCGCCAGCCCAGTCCTGCCGGCTGGCGGCAGTGAACGCCTTGCTGGAGCTGGCCCCCGGCGACGAACTCACCCTGCTGATCCATCCGCTGCCGGTTGGGGCCAGGCTGCTTCTGCTGCGTCGTGCCGAGCCGGTCTTCGACTGGCCCTTGCCCCAGGAGGATGACGACCTTGTCCGCGAAGTGAATCGCTGCGTGGCTTTCTACCGTCGCCGGGACCCTTCGGTACGCCGCCTTCGGCTGTTGCTCAGCGCGCCGCTTGCCAGCCAGGACATCCTCCAGGATGCGTTGGGGGTGCGGGCCGAAATCCTCACGGCTGAGCCCTTCGGGTCCCTGGTCCTGCAGGGTCTTGCCATGGCGGAGCCGGCCCGATGACGGCACCCATCCTCGATCTGCTGCGGGAGAGGCGCAAGGAGCTCGGACAGGAGAGCCTGGTCACGGCGTTGGTCGATCGGCGGCCCCTGCTGCTGCGGAGTGCCCTGATCGGAGTGGTCGCCCTTGGGGCGGCCGTCGGCGGCACGGCCCTGGTGTTCTTCCGTTACCAGTACGTCAAGTTCCAGACCGCCCAGCTCACCCGCTTCGAAGCCGAGTCAACCCAGATGCAGGCCGAGATGGCGGCCAGCAGGGCAAAGCTCAATCAGCTCACGGCCACCAACCGCAGCCTCACCGAAGGCCTCACCACCCTGCGCACCTCTTCGGCCCTCCTGGCCGAACTTCAGCTGCGCACCCCCGAACGCATTCAGCTCCAGAGCGCGGCAGTCCAGGGCCAGAACCTGGTTCTCAAGGGGCAGGCCCTGGATCCCGAGGCCTTTGCCCGCATCAATGTGCTGCAGCTGGAGCTGTCCCGTTCCCCGCTGCTGAAGCCCAAGGGGGTCACGCTCGTCAAGCTGGAGCGGATCCCCGCTGCCGCCGCCGTCCCAGGAAAGACCGGGCAGATGGCCCCCGCCGCGGTTCGCTTCGAATTGTCCGGACCCTTCGCCACCCTGCCGCCTGCTCGACAGCTGGTCGTCATGCAGCAGCTTGGATCGGAGGGCATGGTGCGCCGGCTTCAACTTCTGCAGGCAGAGGGCCTCATCCCATGACGAATCTTCAGCAAGGGGCCTCCAGGCTCCCTGTCTCCAGCCTGCGACTGATCTGGCTGATCCTGCCGGCGGCCGTGCTCGGTGGGCTGGGTCTGCTGGTGGCCCTTGCCGGCCTGTTGCCGCTGTGGGCGACGCTGCAGCGGGACAGCCAGCGTCTCCAGGAACTGGAGCAACTGCGTGACCAGGTGGCATTGATGCAAAGGCAGCTGGTGGCCACCCGCGAGAAAACCGAGGCCGCCATGGCCAGCAAGGCCAAGATCGAGCGGCTGATCACCGGTAACGGCGACCTCTCCACCTTTCTGGCCATGCTCGACCGGGAGGCCGGGGCCTCGGCCGTGGAGCTGACGCTGTTCGAGCCCACCCAGGCGGCCGCCGCCCCTGGGACACCACCTGGCGCGGCAGCAGCGCCGCCACCAGGCGCCCCCATGGCCCCAGGTGCACCAGCTGCCCCACCGGCCGATCCCCTGGCTCTGCAGGGTCTCACCCAACGCACCCTGCTGTTGTCAGCCCGGGGTTCGTTCCCCTCGCTGCTGTCCTTTCTGCGTCGCCTCGAAGCCCTCAACGTGCTGGTTGTGCAGAGCGACCTCAACCTCACGCTCGCCGATACGGGACCCACGGAGGTCATCCAGCCCAAACCCCGCACCGATGAGGTGCTGATGAAGCTCACCCTGGGCCTCTACAGCCGCTCCCAGGCCCCAACGGCGCCCCCTGCCGCAGGTGGTGCTGCCGCTGCACCAACAGCAACCCCTGCAGCTCCCAGGTAACTGACCATGCCGATGCAACGGGATCCGTCAAGTGGCCGATTTGCACAATCGCCGATACCATTCGACCGATTCGGAGATCAACGGAACGTGGCAAAACGTCAGTGGCGGCACGTTCTTTCTGCTTCTCTTGGTGTCGTGGTTCTGCAGCAGTGGACAGGACTCTCTGCCGTGGCCGCGGCCTCCGTCCCAGCCGCAGCAGGGGGTTC
The DNA here is from genome assembly GCA_903917565.1 of uncultured cyanobacterium. Taxonomy (GTDB): domain Bacteria; phylum Cyanobacteriota; class Cyanobacteriia; order PCC-6307; family Cyanobiaceae; genus Cyanobium. The sequence goes on from CAIXBB010000045.1 coordinate 135,127, forward strand.
CCCCAGCGCGCGACTCTCCGACATCGCCCAGGTCAGCGGTGCCCTTGACATCAAGCTGCGGCGATTGCCTGATTCCGTTGAGGTGATGATCGAAGGGACCGGTCCTTCCCCCGTTCTCCAGCAGACCACCCAGGGGGCCGCCTGGGTGGGCCGGCTGCAGACAGCCGTCCCGATGGCCCTGCGTCGCGGCCCGGTGCAGCTCTCCCTCCCGGAGGCCGGTTTCCAGAGCATCCGTTTCGAGGGTTCCGGCAGCGTCTTCGAACTGAGGGTTTCCCCCACCCCGGGGTTCCCGGTCGGCCGGCCCGTGGTCAGCGCCGACGGTCACAGCCTGATCCTCACCTTCAACGCCCCGGCGCTGAGCACCCTTCAGACCCTCACCCCCAACGTCAACACCCCGGGGAGGGTTCCCCAGCCCGGCTTCATTCCTCCCCTGCAGCCCCGAGCCGTTGCCCCGCCGCTGGGGGACATGGCCGTGGGGACCATGACCATCAGCAACCCCAGCGTTGTGAACGTAAGCGGCCCGCCGGTGACCTTAACCCTGCGCAATGCCATGGTAGATGAAGTCTTGATGACTATTGCCCGGCACGGTGGGTATGGGTTTGCATGGGTTCCAGACTCCACACCACCTACGGTAGCTACCCAGACTCAACTTGGACCCGGGGGTACTGCGGCAGGCGCAACGCAAACCCAAGTGCAAACCCTGCCAATTGTGGTTCCTCGAGTCACTATTTCTTTCCGAGGAGAATCTTACTCAAGAGCGCTGAATACGGTCCTCCTTGCGGCGGGGGTTCAGGGCAAGCGCGACGGCAATACGATCTTCGCAGGCCCCAACGTGCTTGGGAAAAGCTTCGGCGCCCAGCTGTCCAAAGTGTATCGGCTGAACCAAGTGCCGGCCAACTCAGCGGCCGACTACCTGGCCAACCTGGGGGCCCAGGTCACCAAGACCAACACGATCACCACGGCAGTCTCAGAGGGGGTCGCCTCCACATCAGCCCCGGCCGGCAGCCCCACGGCCTCCACCACCTCCTCCAGCACCTCTACCAAGGTGGAATCCTTCGGGGCCTCGAATGGCCCACTCATCGGACTGCGGGCCACCACTGACACCCGGCTGGGAACCATCACCCTGGTTGGCGCGCCGAGGCTGGTGGCCATTGCCGAGCAGTATCTCAAGCAGCTGGATCTGCGGCAGCGGCAGGTGGCTCTGTCGGTGAAGATTCTGGATGTGAATCTAGAGAACGATGCTGAAATCGCCAATAGTTTTGCGTTCCGCTGGGGGAATAACTTTATTGTTAATGACAATGGTCAGCTTTTGGGGGCTTTCGGCAGCAGTCTTCCACCAACTTCCAATGACTTTCGGCGGGGGGTGCCCAATGATTTAACAGTTCAGCTCACTCCAGGAACAGGCACAACACCAGGCACTGTGACAACCAGTGGTACTAATCTCCCTGGGCTTGCCGCATCTGGAAATGTTGCTCTGAATGGTGCCACATCTGCCGGTGGCAGCTTGATTGACGGTGTTCGCCGCAATCCTGGCATGAATTACCCTCAAGACAACTTTTTCGACTTTGTTAAAGCTCAGATCGTCTCTCGAAACACCAAGCTACTCGCTAGCCCCACTATAATTCTGCAAGAGAATCCCTCGCTACTGCGCGAGGCAGGCAGCAGTGCATCCAGTCCAGATTCAGGCGGTTTGGACGCCTACACGGTGAACTCACCCATCGGTCGTCGGCGCGCCAATGAGTCTGTGGTGCGTGTGGGCACTAATGTGATTACCCAATTCTCTACAAGTTCATCGTCAACTGGAAGTGCGATTAGTAATGTCATTACATGTACGCCCACCTTGTCCACGGCTGGTCTTGTCCTGGGAGCACGGGTTGAAAAGATCGATGACAATGGCTTTGTCACTTTTTCACTTTCCCCCAGTATTTCTGCTGTTACCGACCGGCTGCCGGTTACGGGATGTGGTTCGATCGAAATTTTGAGTGTGCGCCGCCTAGATACTGGTGGCTTAAGAGTGCGTGATGGTCAAACCCTAATTCTTACCGGCGTGATTTCCGACTTTGATCGGGCCGAGGTTACCAAATGGCCGATTCTTGGGGACATACCCTTGATCGGACAATTCTTCCGCGCCTCCAACAACTCTCGTGAGAAGAGGGAGCTGGTGATCATGGTGACGCCACACATCATCAATGACACTGAAGGCGGCACCTACGGCTACGGCTATCAGCCCTCCACGCCGGCCTCCCGCGCCTTCCTCGGCGGTTCGCCCCAGCCTTCAATGACCCCCTGATGCGGGGACACTCCCTGATTCAGAAGGCCAGTGGCAGCAGAAACTTCATGGCCAGGGGGGCCAGGGCCTGGGCAAATCCGGCGGCGCCGGAGAGCATCTGTCCGCCCATGCCGCTGCCCTGGTCTGCTTTCTTTCTGGGTTTCATCAGGGCGGCGGCGACTTCGGTGAGTTGTTTGGCCTGGGCCTCCTCGCCGGCCTGGCCGTAGAGGACGGCGGCGTAGCTCAGGTCCTGGGCCGCCAGCTCCGTCTTGCCCTGTTCCGTGCGGCTCAGGCCCCGGGCCACCCAGCTGATCGCCGCCTCCGGCTGCAGGCGAATCGCCTCGGAAAAGAGTTGTTCCGCCTGGGGATGGCGTCCCTCCAGGGCCGCGGTGACACCGGCGTTGTGCAGTTCGGGGTAGCTCAACACCGCAGGCCCCACTCCCCGGGCGTCCTGCCAGTAGCTGCGGGCCAGGCCGCCGGGATCGATCTGGGCGCCACTCAGATCGCTCTGGCGCAGATCCGTGCCCTCGAGCCGTGCCCCCCGCAGATCGGCCCCCTGGAGTGAGGCCCCCTGAAGGCTGGTGAAACTCAGGTCGGCCCCCTGGAGGCTCGCCCCATCCAGCCTGGCCTGGCCCAGATTGGCCCGCTGCAGCTTGGCGCCCCGCAGATCCGCATCCCGCAGGTCGGCATGGACCAGGTCGGCGTCCTGCAGCTTGCAGCGGGGACAGTTCCGCTGATCCAGCAGCCGCATCAGATCGCCGTCGCTGCTCGCTCGGACAGGCCCGGGCATCAGCAGGGCCAGCAGAGCCGAGCCGGTGAACAGCAGACCCCTCAACTGGCCCCGGCCGGCCCTGCGGACGCTCGTCATGGTCGCCTGTTCAGGGGGTCCCCTGTTGTACCGCTTCCTTGGACCGGTTGCCGGTGTGCAGGGAACGGCGCAGCACCCGTCCCAGTCGGTGCGCCTGGCGCCGTCCGCTCCGGCTGGGGGCGCTGGCGAAGCGTTGCCGCTGGTAATGCCCCACGAAGTCGTCGAGGGGGCCGGCCAGGTCAGGCCACCGCTGGGTCAGCCGCCGGGAGAAGACGGGGAGGGTTTCCCCCGCCTGCGGCGCCATGCCTTGCCTGGCGAAGGCCCGCAGGGTGCGCTCCAGCTCCAGGCGCAGGGGATCGCCGCTGCGGCGACGTCCCAGCCAGCCCAGGCCCCCCAGGCTGGCCGCCAGGCTGAGGGCCACCGCCAGCAACACCACCAACCCGAGCAGGTGGCGCTGGTCGCCCAGCAGCCGTTGCACCAGGGCCTGCTGCTGATCGCTGTCGTAGCCCAGCCACCAGCGGGCCCAGGCGATGTCCAGGCCCCACCACTGCTGCTGCAGCCAGTCCCAAGGGGCGGTGCCGGCACGATCCGCGCCGGTGGCCACCGCGCGCGCCAGGGGGTCCCCATCGGCCCAGGCGGTGGGGTCGACCCGCTGCCAGCCTTCCCCCTGCAACCACACCTCGCTCCAGGCGTGGGCGTCGGCCTGGCGCAGGTCCACGTAGCCGGTGCCGCCCACCGGCTGCACCCACTGCCCTCCCCGATAGCCGCTCACCACCCGCGCCGGCACCCCCGCCGCCCGCATCAAGGTGGTGAAGGCGCTGGCGTAGTGGCCGCAGAAGCCGAGCCGGCTCTCGAAGAGGAAATGGTCGAGGGGTGCCTGGCGGGGCAGGGCCCCGGGCTCGAGGGTGTAACGGAAGGGCTGGCCGCGAAACCAGCTGCCGGCGGCATTCAGCCGCTCCCGGTTGCTGCCCAGGCGCCCCCATGGGGCGGCCAGGGCCTCCAGCCTCGGATTCTCGCCCCGTGGCAGGACCAGATCGAGCGGCCCGGGCGGCTGGGTGCGCCAGTCGTTCTGGTCCGCCGTCCGGGAGAGGGCGTAAACGCGCCGCTGACTGCCCGGCGCCCGGTTCAGCAGTTCGCCGCTGCGCTGCAGGGTCAGGTCGGCGGAGAGGGGCCGGCCGGCCCCGCTCCAGGGGACCGCCGCCAGTCCGCTGGGTTCAACCAGCCAGAGCTGAAGGCCTTCCCCCGGGGCGGCGGGCGGCGGTGGCGGGGCGGTGGGCTGGCCGGCCGGAGGCCTGGGGAACGGCGTGGCGTTGCTGCCCCAGCTGCGGCCATCAAATAGTTCATGCACCAGCACCCGCCAGTAGCGCTGCTCCAGGGGGGGTGGTCCACCCCCGAGGGGGAACGCGACGCGGGCCGCGGCCTCCCGGCTGACGGCGAGCCTGGCGATGGAGCCAGGGTCCATGCTGGCGCTGAGGCCGGTCATCGCTCCCATGCCATGGCCCGTGCCCAGGTTGCTGAACGGCATCAGCCGGGGCAGCAGCAGGAACAGCACCAGGGCGATCGGCAGCGCCGCCACCAGCACCTGCAGACTGCGGCGCAGCAGGGCCTTCCAGTCGGGCCCCGCCCCCAGTTCCAGGGCCAGCAGACCGGCCAGGGCCATCAGGATGGCCAGGCCCTGCAGCAGACTCGGGCCCAGTTCGGGCCGCAGGGCCGCCAGCAGGCCGGCGCAGACCAGTTGCAGCAGGGCCACCACCCGCCGTTCCTCGAGGCGGCGGGCCTCCCGCAGTTTGAGGGCCGTCAGCACGGCCAGGCCGAAGGCCAGCAGGCTCAGGGACAGGGCTGGCGACAGGCCCAGCAGCCCCAAGGCAAGGAAGCCCATGGTGAGCCACTGCAGGGGAGCGGCGGTGCGGCTCATCGGCAGCAGGCCAGGGCCGCCAGGCACTGGTCGCGGTGGACCACCCCCCTGCCGGGCTCGATGCGCTGGCCGCTCAGCACCAGGCCGTAGCTGAGGCCCCGACCGTGGTAGCTCCAGATGCGTTCGCTCAGGTGTTCGAGGGCCACTTCCAGGGGCAGGCCAGCGTCCGGGGCCAGCAGGGGTGGCGTTTCGGGTCGGTCCAGGAAGCGCTTGACGTACTGCCCCCGCCCCTGGGCCAGCAGCTTCCAGGCCAGTCGGCTCGGACTGTCCTGGGGGCGATGGGGAGCCAGGTCGCGCCAGTCCTCGCTGCCGTCCAGGCGGCTGGCGACGGCCGGCTCACCCGCCACCGGTGCGGTGGCACCGGCCAGCAGTCGCACCGGTCCGGGCCGTCGCGCCGGATAGATCAGCTGGGCCGCACCCGGGTACCAGCGGGACCAGCAGCAGAACAGCCCAAGGGGAGCCGTGGTCTGCACCCGCAGCAGCCCGGGTTTGTGCCAGCCCCGCCCGGGTGGCGTCCAGGCCACGGCGAGCGCATGCTCCCCTGCCGGCAGCGACAGCGACGGGCCCGCCGCCTCACCCCCCAGCCGCAGGCGCACCCCTTCGCTGCGGCCGGGGCAGCGCAACTGGATCGGATAGGGGATGGGGTCCCCGGCAAAGCCCGGTGCCGGTGCGCCGCAGCCCAGTTCCACACCCTGCAGGTTGAAGTGGGTGAGGTGCAGGGTGAGCAGGAACAGGCTGAGCATCAGGAAGCTCAGCAGCAGCGTGCCGTTGCTCTGCATCTGGACGCCGATCACCTGCAGCAGCACGGTGCCCGCCAGCCAGAGCCAGCCGAAGCGCGTCGGCAGGATGTAGAGGTTGCGCATCCGCAGGCGCACCCGCTCACCCTGCTGGGGCCTACCGAAGTCCATCGACACCCGCCTGGAGTCGCTGGCTCAGCTCCCCGTCGCCGTCCCCACGCTGGCCTCCGTCCATGCGGTGTTCGCAGACGGCGGCCAGCACCGCCTGGACGTCGTCCGGAATCACATGGTCGCGACCCTCCAGCATCGACCAGGCGCGGGCAGCGGCCACCAGGGCCAGCCCGGCCCGGGGGGAGAGGGGATGGCCCTGGGCCGGCTGGCGACGGCTGCGGTCCAGAAGGTCGAGCACGTAGTCGAGCAGCGCGGCGCTGCAGTGCTGCCTGTCGCAACGCGCCTGCAGCTCCAGCAGATCCTCCGGCCCGAGGCCGCCGCTGAGGCCATCGGGGCGCAGGCCCTCGCCCTGCAGCAGGGCCTGCTCCGCCTGGCGGGGGGGGTAGCCCAGGCTGAGGCGCATCAGGAACCGGTCCAGCTGGGATTCAGGGAGGGCCGAGGTGCCCCCCTGGTCGAGGCCATTCTGGGTGGCGATCACCAGAAAGGGCTGGGGCAGGAGATGGCTGGTGCCGTCCACGCTCACCCGACCGGCGGCCATCGCCTCCAGCAGGGCGCTCTGGGTGCGGGGGCTGGCCCGGTTGATCTCGTCGGCGAGGAGCACCTGGCTGAACAGGGGGCCGGGCTGGAAGTGGAAGCTGGCCGCGCCGGGGTCGAACACGTTCAGGCCCGTCAGATCGGCGGGCAGCAGGTCACTGGTGAAGCTCACCCGCTTGAAGCCCAGCCCGAAACTGCGGGCCAGGGCCTCCGCCAGGGTGGTCTTTCCCATGCCGGGCAGGTCCTCGATCAGCAGATGGCCGCGGGCCAGCAGGCAGGCCAGGGCCAGCCGCACCTGGTGCTCCTTGCCCAGCAACACCTCTCCGATCGCGCTGATCACCGGGTGGAGGGGGGAAGGGGGCACGGGGCGGGTGCGATCACCGGTGGCTCACCCATTGCAGCAGCCCCGCCACCCTTCCGTGTTACAACCCCCTTAATGTTCCCTGGAGCCGGTGCCAGCTCACCACCCGGTGACGGGGCCCCCTGAACCGCCGCAACCCCACGGCGGCAATCTCCAGGCGGCCGCCCGACGTCTCGGCTGCCGACCGGATCAGCTGCTGGATGCCAGCGCCTCCCTGGTGCCCTTCGGCCCGCCACCCCGGCTGCGGCGCCTGCTGCGCCGGGCGCTGGGCACCGACCTGCGGGACTATCCCGACCAGGAATACGGAGCCCTGTGCGGCGCCATCGCCGCCTGGCACGGCCTGGATGCGGCCATGGTCCTGCCCGGCAACGGGGCCGCCGAACTCTTCACCTGGGCCGCACGGGATGCAGCCGCCTGCGGCCTGAGTCTCCTGCCGGCGCCGGGGTTTGCCGATTATCGCCGGGCCCTGGACTGCTGGGGCGGCGACTGGCGGACCCTGCCGCTGCCGCTCGACTGGCGCGGGGCCGGCCCCTCCGCCTGGCCCCTGGCAGGGGCCGCCAGCGCCACGGCGGCCGCGACGGCCCGCCCGGCCGTGCTGTGGCTCACCAATCCCCACAACCCCACCGGCCAGCTCTGGAATCGGGTCTCGCTGGAGCCCCTGCTGGAACGGTTCGCCCTGGTGGTCGTGGACGAGGCGTTCCTGCCGCTGGTGCCAGCCGGTGAGGCCCAGTCGCTGGTGCCGCTCCTGCCGTCCCATCCCAACCTGGTGGTGATCCGCAGCCTCACCAAGCTCTTCTCGATCGCCGGCCTGCGCCTCGGCTACGCCCTGGGCGGCGCCGAGCGGCTGGCCCGCTGGGCCGCCTGGCGCGACCCCTGGCCCGTCAACGGCCTGGCGGCGGCGGCGGGGCAGTTCCTGATGGCCGATCAGGCCGGCCTGAGTCGCTGGCAGCGACGGGTGCAGCACTGGGTGGCCGGGGAGGGTGCCTGGCTGGCGGACCGTCTGGCCCAGGTGCCCGGTCTGGAGCCCCTGCCCTCGGCCGCCAACTACCTGCTGGTGCGGAGCCGCCCTCCGGCCGGTTCGCTCCAGCCGCTCCGGCTGGCGCTGGAACGCCAGCACCGGATCCTTGTGCGCGACTGCCGCTCCTTCGAGGGTCTGGGGGAGGACTGGCTGCGGATCGCCGTGCAGAGCAGACCCGACAACCGGCGTCTCCTGGGGGCCCTGCAGCGCTTCAACCGCGTCCCGTGACCTGCCCCAGCACCTGCTCCAGCAGCTGCACCAGCCGCCGCTCGGCGTCCCGCACCGCCAGGGCTTCCATGCCATCCCGCATCGGCTCCAGGGGATCGGCGCAGGCGGGGGCGCCCCGCAGGCGGGGCCCCAGCAGCCGCCACACGGCCCGCTCCAGGGCCGGCTCCCCGGGCTGGTGCTGCCAGACGATCACCGCCGCGCCCAGGCTGGCGGCGGCGGCGGCGTTGGCATCCTGATGGCGATCGGCGGCCGCCGGGAAGGGCACCAGGATCGCAGGGGTGCCACAGACGGCCAGTTCGCTGAGGCTGCCGGCACCGGCCCGGCTGATGGCCAGATCACAGTGCTGCAGAAGCCCCGGCAGTTCGTCGCTGAAGGCCCGCTCCACCACCCCGTCGAGGTGCAGCGCTCCGGCCTCCGGATCCTGGCTGCCCGTGAGATGCACGATGCGGCAGCCGCTGGCCGCCAGCTGCGGCAACAGGGGCCGCACCATGCGGTTGAGGCGCAGGGCCCCCTGGCTGCCCCCCATCACCAGGAGCAGGGGGCCGTCGCCCCCGGGCACCCACTCCGGCAGGGCCGCGGGGGTGAGGAAGTCCCGCCGCACCGGGGTGCCGCACACCAGGGGCCGGCAGCGGGGCAGGCGCTCGGCAGCCTGGGGAAGCCCCACCGCCACCCGTGTGCACAGGGGTCCCAGCAGCCGGGTCACCCGACCTGGGATGGCGTTGCTCTCATGCAGCACCACCGGCACGCCGCACCAGCGGGCGGCCAGGATCGCCGGTGCCGCGATGTACCCCCCGCTGCTGAACACCACCCCCACCTCCTCCCGCCGGATCAGGCGCCGCATCGGCAGCACGGCCATCAGCAGCTGCAGCAGGTTCCACAGCTTCCGCAGCCCCCGGCCCTGCAGTCCGCCGGCCCGCACCATGTGCAGCGGGTAGCGGCTTGGCACCAGATCGGTCTCCAGGCGGTTCGGCACCCCCACCCAGTGCACCTGCCAGTCCTTCGGCAGGGCCTCGGCCACCGCCAGGGCGGGGAACAGGTGGCCACCCGTGCCGCTGGCGGCGATCAGCAGGGTCGGCATGGGCGGGTGGGACGAGCGCGCCTAACTTAAAAGCCGACTCCGGTCCGCTCACCGCCGCCCCGGTTCCCTCCCTCTCCATGGCCCCGTCCTGCCCACTGAACGCCCCCCTGCCCCCGGTTCGGTCACCGCAGTGGCTCGGCGCCCTCCTGGCGACGATGGTGACAGCCGGCGCTTGCGGGGTCCCCGCCCTGGCGGCCCCCCCTTCTCCCGCCCAGCTGCAGGCCCTCGAGAGCGCCCTCAACAGCAGCTCCGACTCGGCCCTGGCCGGCCTGCTGCAGGCCGGCCCCGGGCTGGATCCCGCCCAGCTGGAGAGCCGTCGCCGCCAGCTGCGGCAGCAGTTTCCCGATGCCCGCTGGCAGTTGAGTACCGGCGCCCAGATGCGTGACGGTCAGCCCACGGTCACCCTCCGGGTGGACGGCACCCGGCGCCAGGGCGGCACCACCTACCGGCTGGAGGCGGAGCAGCAGCTGGCCCTGCAGAGCGACGGCACCCGCATCAACGGCCAGACGGTGCTTCGGGAGCGCTCGCTCCTTCGCAGCGGTGACAAGCCCCTGCCGGTGAGCCTGCTGATTCCGGATGCGGTGCTGACCGGTCAGCGCTACGACGTCGACGTGATCTTCGACGAGCCGCTCGACGGTGCCCTTGCCGCGGGGGGCCTCACGGTCATCACCCCCCAGCAGCAGGCCACGATGACCAGCCCGAGCATGGAACTCGGCGCCCTCGGGGGCGGTGGACTGTTCAAGACCGTGCAGGCCCCCCTGTCTCCGGGTTCCCAGACCTGGGCGGTGCTGCTGGTGCATCCCGATGGCATCGTCAGTGCCACCAAGCGGGTGCGTGTCGTCGCCGATCGCAAATCGCTCGAGCCCTGAGCCATGGGCCGACCGCATCGGATCTGGGTGGTGGATGACGATCCGGATCTGCGCCATCTCCTGTCCACCTACCTGGGGGAGCAGGGCTACGAGGTCCGCTGTATGGGCGACGGCGCCCAGCTGATGGCCCGGCTGGAAGGCCAGCGTCCCGACCTGCTGGTGCTTGACCTGATGTTGCCTGGCGACGATGGCCTCACCCTGCTCAGGCGCCTGCGGGACGGGGCCGACGACCTGCCGGTGCTGATGCTCACGGCCCGGGCCGATGCGGTGGATCGGATCATCGGCCTGGAGCAGGGGGCCGACGACTACCTGGCCAAGCCATTCCTGCCAAGGGAGCTGACGGCCCGCATCGAGGCGGTGCTGCGCCGCCGCGGCACCCTCCCCGGTGGATTGCCCCAGCCGGACGGGGCCCGGATCGCTTTCGGCGACCTGGAGGTGGACCTGGCGGCGCGCACCCTGGAGCGCCAGGGGGAGGCGCTCACGATCACCGGCGGGGAATTCGCGTTGCTGGCGGCCTTCGTGCAGCACCCCCACCGTCCCCTGTCACGGGAGCGGCTGATCGAACTGGCCCGTGGTCCTGGCAGCGACACCGACAGCCGCAGCATGGATGTGCAGGTGTCCCGGCTGCGGCGGCTGATCGAACCGGAAGCGGCCCGGCCCCGCTACGTGCAGACGGTCTGGGGCTACGGCTACGTGTTCGTCCCCGATGGCAAGCCCCGTCAGTCCTGAGCGCTCCTGGCGGCCGTCGCTGGGGCGCACGCTGGCCTACCTGCTGGCAGGCACCGGTGCGGCCGCCCTCAGCCTGCTGCTGCTGCATCTGCTTCTGGGTCGGCGGCTGGCCCAGCAGCAGTTGATTCAGACGGGCTCGGAGGTGGCCTCGAACCTGGTGCTGGGGGAGGTGGCCCTGGAGCGCTTCAGCCCGGAGGTGCTTGGCCAGATCAGTGGCATGCAACTGGTGGTGGGCAGCCGGCCAGAGCCGGCGGCGCTGGCGTTGGCCCCGGGGGATCGGCGGCTTCGCTGGCAGACCCAGCGGCTGCAGATGGAACTGTGCCGCCGCCTGGGCCGTTGCCCGGCGGTGCGGCCGGCCTCCTTGCCGCGGCGGGGGGTGTGGGTGGAGATGGCGTCCCCCCTCGAGCCGGTGTGGCTGTTCGTCTCCCTGCCCTCCCCGCGCGGCTGGCCGCCCGATCCCTTGCTGCTGTCCCTGTCCATCGGCCTGGGGGGGCTCGGGGCCCTGCTGCTCTTCCTGACGCTGGAGATCCAGCGACCCCTGACCCGCTTGCAGGAGGCCCTGGCCGACGTGGGCCTCGAAGCCCTGCCCGCCGCCCTGCCTGACCAGGGCGCCCCGGCGGTGCGGCAGTTGATGGCCCGCTTCAATGCCATGCTCCTGCGGCTGGAGGACTCCGGCCGGGAACGCACAACGATGCTGGCCGGCATCGCCCATGACCTGCGCAGCCCCCTCACCCGGCTGCGCTTGCGCCTCGCCCTCGCCGCCGAGGGCCCCATGGCGCCAAAGGAGCTGGAGCGGGCCCAGGCCGACATCCGCTCAATCGAGCGGATCACCCGCCAGTTCATGATCTTCGCAGGGGCTGAAGCCGGTGAGACGCCGGTGCTCGTACCACTGGATGGCCTGGTGGCGGAGTCGGCGGCGGCGGTGGGGGAGGTGCCCCTGGAGCTGGACCTGGAGCCCCTGGTGCGGCGGGTCCGCCCGATCGCGCTGGCACGGGCGGTGGGCAACCTGCTCGACAACGCCCTGGCCTATGGCCGACCGCCCTTGCGGGTGGTGCTGCGGCCTCTGGGGCCAGGGGATGGGGCGGTACGCCCCCACGGCGACGCCGTTGCTGTGGAAAGCGGCTTCGAAATCCAGGTCTGGGATTGCGGTGAGGGCATCGACCCGGAGCAGTGGCAGAAGGCCATGACGCCCTTTCAGCGCCTCGATCAGGCCCGCGGCGGTGAGGGGCACTGCGGGCTGGGTCTGGCCATCGCGGCCAAGGTGGCCCGGGACCATGGCGGTGACCTGCGGCGGCTGGAGGCGCCTGCCGCCGCCGAGCCGCCGTCGGGGCGCTTCGCCGTGGCGCTGAGGGCCTGGCCCCTGCCGGGGACGTGAGGCGGCCTTACCGGTTGTCCTGGCAGCACTGGTCGCATCCGGTCATAGGTGGACGCCAGCCAGTCCGATTGCCGTCACACCTGCCGGTCACGATGGGATCGTCAAAGACAGTTCCTCCCATGCCATCCAACCTGCTTCACCCCCTGCGGATCGCCGTTCTGGCAGCGGTCCTCGGCTCCAGCGGCATCGCCCTGGCCCAGAGCGGCCCCCCGGAGGCCGGACGGCCCACGCCGGCCCAGATGCAGAAGATCTTCCCCGAGCAGAAGCGGCTGGCGATCCGTGATCACCAGGCCCGCATCGCCATCCTGCAGAGCGGCGAGCGATGCCTGTCCGCCGCGGGCAGCAGCGATGCCCTGCGGGCCTGCATGAAAGCCCAGCGCGACGCCACCCAGCTCCAGCGCGAGCAGCATCGGGCCGCAATGAAAGCGCTGCTGGAGCGCAACGGCATTCCCCTGCCCCAGTGGGGCAAGGGTGACCGCAAGGGGCCTTGGGGAGAGGGCCGCCCCGGTAACCCCGCGGCCCTCTGAGGCAAGGGCCTCAGGCGTCGTTCAGGGCCGCCACGCCGGGCAGCACCTTGCCTTCCAGGAGCTCCAGGCTGGCGCCGCCGCCGGTGGAGATGTGGCTCATCTTCTCGGCCACGCCCACCTTCTCCACCGCCGCCACCGAATCACCCCCGCCGATGATCGTTGTGGTGCCGGTGGCCGTGAGGCCCGCCAGGGTGTGGGCGATGGCGTCGGTGCCGGCGGCGAACTTGTCGAACTCGAACACCCCCATCGGCCCGTTCCAGATCACGGTCTTGCAGTCGGCCAGAGCGGCTACGAAGGCCTTGATCGAATCGGGGCCGATATCGAGGCCCATCCAGCCGTCGGGGATGGCATCGATCGGTGTGATCTGGCTGTTGGCATCGGGGGAGAAGGCATCGGCCAGCACCACGTCGGTGGGCAGCAGCAACTGGACGCCCTTGGCGGCCGCCTTGGCTTCGAGCTCCTTGGCCAGCTCCAGCTTGTCCTCCTCCACCAGGCTCTTGCCCACCGCCAGGCCACGGGCCTTGTAGAAGGTGAAGATCATTCCGCCGCCGATCAGCACCTTGTCGCACTTGTCGATCAGCGACTCGAGCACGCCGATCTTGCTGCTCACCTTGGAACCACCCACGATGGCGGCCAGGGGACGCTTGGGCTCATCGATCGCCCCCTGCAGATACTGAAGCTCCTTCTCCATCAGGAAGCCGGCCACGCTGGGCTTCAGGTACCTGGTGACGCCCTCGGTGGAGGCGTGGGCCCGGTGGGCGGCGCCGAAGGCGTCGTTGACATAGACATCGGCCAGCGCGGCCAGCTTCTCGGCGAAGCCGGGGTCGTTCTTCTCTTCCTCGGCGAAGAAGCGCACGTTCTCGAGCAACACCACATCGCCATTGGCCATGGCGGCCACCTTGGCTTCGGCGTCAGGGCCGATGCAGCTGTCGGTCTTGGTCACGGGTTTGCCGAGCAGCTCGCTGAGGCGGGTCGCCACGGGGGTGAGGCGCATGGCGTCATTCACCTGGCCCTTGGGCCGGCCGAAGTGGGCAGCCAGCAGCACCCTGGCGCCGTGGTCGATCAGGTGGCGGACGGTGGGCAGGGCGGCGCGGATGCGGGTGTCGTCCGTGATGGCACCGGCTTCGTCGAGGGGCACGTTGAAGTCGACCCTGACCAGCACCCGCTTGCCGCGGAGATCATCGGCGCTGAGGCTGGAGAGGGATCGCTTCGCCACGATTACCTATAGGGAAAGTTGGCAGGGACATTAGCCTCCGGCCCCGTCCACCCCGGCAGTGGCGCGATTCGGTTCTTCCCACCTCCCGTCCCTGGCGTCCGCAGCGGTCGGCGCTAGGACAAGGGGGCTGGGCCTACCGCCATGTTCGACACCGTCCTTTTCCCCATCGACCAGAGCCGCCAGACGATGGAAACGGCGGCCGTTGCCCTGCAGCTCGCCCAGCGCCATGGCAGTCGCATCGTGCTGCTGTCGGTGGTGGAGGCCGAAGAAGGCGCGATGCATGATCCGGCCGATGTGGCACGGCTGCTGGAACAGGCCCGCGCCAGCTTCACCCAGGCCGGTGTGGTCTGCGAGGTGCTGGAGCGGGAGGGAAAGCCGGCCTTCGTGATCGGCGACGTGGCCGATGAGATCAATGCCGACGTGATCGTCATGGGCACCCGCGGCATCACCCTGGAGGGGGACCACCAGAGCACGGCCGCCAGGGTGCTGCAGCTGGCGCCCTGTCCGGTGCTGGTGGTGCCCTGATGCCGGAGGTTGGCGACACGGTCCGCCTGAGCACGTCCGCTCCACCGATCCAGTGGTATCCCGGCCACATCGCCAAGGCGGAGAAGGCCCTCAGCGCCAACCTGGAGAAGGTGGATCTGGTGATCGAGGTGCGCGATGCCCGCATCCCCCTGGCCACGGGCCACCCGCGACTGCAGCGCTGGATCCGAGGCAAGCAGCATCTGCTGGTGATCAACCGCCGCGACATGGTCAGCGCTGCGGCCCGTGTGGCCTGGGACGCCTGGTTCCGCGAGCAGGGGGAGGTGCCCTGGTGGTGCGACGCCAAGGTGGGCACCGGCGTCAAGCAGTTGCAGCAGGCGGCGATCCGGGCCGGGGAGCAGCTCAACGCCCGCCGGGCCGGCCGCGGCATGCTCGCCAGGCCTGTGCGCGCCCTGATGCTCGGCTTCCCCAACGTGGGCAAGTCGGCGTTGATCAACCGGTTGGTGCGCCAGAAGGTGGTGGAGAGCGCCCGCCGGGCCGGGGTCACCCGCAGCCTGCGCTGGGTGCGGTTGGGCCAGGACCTGGATCTGCTCGATGCCCCAGGCGTCTTGCCCCCCCGCCTCGATGACCAGCTGGCCGGGCTGCGGCTGGCCCTCTGCGATGACATCGGCCAGGCCTCCTACGACGGCGAGGCGGTGGCCCTGGCCTTCCTCCAACTGCTGCCCCAGCTGGAGCCGGTGACGGCGGCCGGGGTGGCGCCCGGGCTGCTGGAGCGGCGCTACGGGGTGGCCATGGCCACCGGAGTTCCGGACTCCGCCGCCTGGCTCAGCGCCTGCGCGGCCCGCCACACCAGCGGCGACACGTCCCGCATGGCCCAGCGGCTGCTCGATGATTTCCGCCGCTTGCTGCTGGGGCCGATCTCCCTGGAGCTACCCCCTCAGGCCGTGTCCTCCCTCCAGGCGCCCCCCAGCTGATGGCCGCCTTCGGCGAAGGCGCAGGGGAGCTTCTGACGCTCCACTACCCGAAGCCGCTGCCGATGCGGCTCGACCGCTGGCTGGTGTCCCAGCGGCCCGAGCAGAGTCGGGCCCGCATTCAGAAGTTCATCGATGCGGGCTACGTGCGGGTGAACGGCGTCACGGGCCGGGCGAAGACGCCCCTGCGCACCGACGACACCGTGGAGCTGTGGATGCCGCCGCCGGAGCCCCTGCCCTACCTGGTGGCCCAGCCCATGGCGCTGGACGTGCTCTTCGAGGACGCCCATCTGATCGTGATCAACAAGCCTGCCGGGCTCACGGTCCATCCGGCCCCCGGCAACAAGGACGGCACCCTGGTGAATGGCCTGCTGCACCACTGCCCCGACCTGCCGGGTATCGGCGGTGAGAGGCGGCCCGGCATCGTGCACCGGCTCGACAAGGACACCACCGGGTGCATCGTGGTGGCCAAGAGCCAGGAGGCCCTGGTGAAGCTGCAGGTGCAGATCCAGAAGCGCATTGCTTCGCGGGAGTACCTGGCCGTGGTGCACGGCCAGCCGGCGGCCGAGCACGGCACGATCGTGGGGGCCATCGGCCGCCATCCGGTCGATCGCAAGAAGTACGCCGTGGTCTCGGACAGCACCGGGCGCCATGCCTGCACCCACTGGCGACTGATCGAGCCCCTGGGCGACTACTCCCTGCTGCGCTTCAAGCTCGACACGGGCCGCACCCACCAGATCCGGGTGCACTGCGCCCACACGGGCCATCCGATCGTGGGGGATGCCACCTACGGCCGCTGCCGCAAGCTGCCGGTGGCGCTGAGCGGCCAGGCCCTGCATGCGGTGCGGCTGGCCCTCGACCACCCGATCAGCGGCGAGCGGCTGGTGTTCGAGGCCCCCCTGCCGGAGGTGTTCGAGAAGCTGCTGCTGGCCCTGCGAAGGCGCACGTCCTGAAGGCGATGAACCCCTTTCCCAGCTCGGCATGGTCGCACCCTCAGCCCCGCAGCCGCTCCACCAGGTGGGTGCCCACCCGCAGGGCATTGGCGATGGCGGTGAGGGAGGGGTTCACGGCGCCGATCGTCGGCATGAAGCTGGTATCGACGACGTAGAGGTTGTCGAGTTCGTGGGCCTTGCAATCGAGGTCGAGCACCGAGCTGGCCGGATCGCTGCCGAAGCGGCAGGTGCCGGCCTGGTGCCCCACGGCGGCGATGCCCATGCTGTTGGCGATGTAGAACTGGCGTTCCACCAGGTGGTTGCGCAGATAGAGGCGATCCAGCAGGCCCTCCAGCCGGCCCACCAGACGCGCCGAGGCGGTGAGGTTGTTGGGGGTGTAACTGAGCTGGATCTGGCCGGAGCCGGTCACGGTCACCCGGTTGTTGGGATCGGGGAGGTCCTCGCTGGAGATCCAGAAGTCGAGGGCATGTTGGGCGATCTTGTCCATGCTCCAGCCGGGCATCATGAAGGTTTCCAGTGGCGCGTAGCCCTTCATGATCGTGCCGTTGGTCTTGCCCGTCATCTGGATATTGCCCATCGGGTAGTCGAAGTCGGCATCCCCGAGATACCAGTCGTTGATGGAGACCGTTTTCTGGAATACGGTGAGGTTGGGCTCATGGGCCAGGGCCACCATCGCCTTGCTGTTGTGGAACATGTAGTGGCGGCCCACCTGGTCGGAGCCGTTGGCCAGGCCCCGGGGATGGCTGTCGTTGGCCGACACCAGCAGCAGCCGGGCGCTGTTGGCGGCGCCACAGCTCACCACCACCACATCCCCGCTGACCGTGAGCGGCTCGCCGTCCCGCTCCAGCTCCACCGCGCTGACCGTGTGACCGGAGGCATCGGTGAGCAGTCGCTTCACCTGGGCCCGCGTCAGCAGGGACACGTTGGAGCACGCCAGCGCCGGCCGCAGGCCCAGCACCTCCGCGTCAGATTTGGCGTGCACCAGGCAGGGGAAACCATCGCAGCAGTTGCACTTGCGGCAACGGCTGAAGGCCATGTTGGCCTCATCAAGCTGCACGCCGCTGGGGGCATGGAAGGGGTGGAGCCCGGCGGAGCGCAGGTCGTCGACGAGTTTCTGCATCCGCGGCTCATGGGCCACCGGCGGATGGGGGTAGGGGCCGCTGCAGGGAGGCTCGGTGGGATCCTCACCGCGCTGCCCATGCACGTGGTACATCTCCTCGGCCTTCTGATACCAGGGCTCGAAGTCGGCGTAGCGCAGGGGCCAGGCCGGCGAGCTGCCATCGAAGTGGGCGAGCTCCTCAAAGTCCTGCTGGCGCAGGCGGAAGTGGGCGGCGCCATACATCTTGGTGGCCCCCCCGACGAAGTAATGGCTGCCGGGCTGGAAGGTCTTGCCGTGCTTGTCGAGCCAGGGATCCTTGGACACGTAGCGGTTCTGCTGGAACACCGCTTCGGCGTCCCAGTTCTGGGGTTCCTGGGGCAGCCAGTCGCCCCGCTCCAGCACCAGCACCTTCAGGCCCGTGGGGGCCAGGTGGCGGGCCAGGGTGCCGCCACCGGCGCCGCTGCCGATGATCACCACATCGAAGTGGGCACCGTGGCTCACCTGCAACTGGGCTTCAGCCGGCAGGGGCGAGTTGTGAAGACTCGGACCGGCGATCGCGGCGCTGGGGGAGGGGGAGCTCATGGCGGGGGGGAGTAGCGGTTGAGCTGGTTGAGCATCTTGCAGACCATGGCGCTCCAGCCGGTCTGATGGGAGGCCCCCACGCCGCTGCCATTGTCGCCGTGAAAGTATTCGTTGAACAGGATCAGATCGCGCCAGTGGGGGTCGTTCTGGAACATCTCCACCGCGCCATTGAAGGGGCGGTGGCCCTCGCTGTCGCGCCGGAAGAGACCCACCAGCCGCTTTTCCAGCTCCAGGGAGGCCTCCCAGAGGGTGATCCAGTGCCCGGAGCGGCTGGGGAACTCCACCTTGAAGCTGTCGTCGTAGAAGTGGGCGAACTTCTGCAGGGACTCGATCAGCAGGAAGTTCATCGGCATCCACACCGGCCCGCGCCAGTTGGAGTTGCCACCGAACATCGCCACCGGACTGTCGGCCGGGCTGTAGGCGAGGGTCTGGCTCTCGCTGCCTTCGGTGTAGGTGTAGGGGTGCTGTTCGTACACCTTGGAGAGGGAGCGGATGCCATGGGGTGAGAGAAACTCCTCCTCGTCGAAGAGCCGCTCGCAGATGCGCTGAAGGCGCTCCCGGGGCACCAGGGTGAACAGCACCCGGTCGTTGTGCCAGATCCCCAGGTTGTGCACCATCCAGGAGGGACTGGTGCGCTCGTGGGTGAACCAGGCCAGGGTGCGGGTGACATCGAGCATCGGTAGCCGTGCCACGGTGTCGATGTCGAAGCTCTGCACCGCCAGCAGGGGCACCAGCCCCGAGAGCGAGCGGGTGCGCAGATAGTCGACGCTGCCGTCGGGCCGCTTGATCACGTCGTAGTAGAAGCCGTCCTCCTCGTCCCAGTTGAGGTAGTTGCGGCCGGCCGGATTGTTGAGACCGATGGCCAGCTGCACGAAATCCACCACGAAGCGCTCGCAGATGTCGGCGTATTCGGGCTCTTCGTGGCTCAACTCCACGGCGATCTGCAGCAGGTTGAGGCTGAGCGAGGCCATCCAGGCGGTGCCGTCGCACTGCTCGATGATGCTGCCGTCGGCCAGGGGGAAGCGCCGATCGAACACGCCGATGTTGTCGAGGCCCAGGAATCCCCCCTCGAATACGTTGTCGCCGGAGCGGTCGTTGCGGTTCGCCCACCAGCCGTACTCCAGGATCAGCTTGCGCAGGGCCGCCCGCAGGAAGGCCAGATCGGCGGCGTCGGAGTTCCTGCGATCGATCTGGTAGATCCGCATCGCCGCCCAGGCGCCGATCGGTGGATTGGGATCGGAGAGGGCCCACTCGTAGGCGGGGGTCTGGGCGTTGGGCGCCGTGTAGTGGGGCTTGCGCAGCAGCATGCACTGCTCCTTGGCGGTGGCCGGATCGAAGACGGCGAAGGCCACGGCGTGGAACATCAGATCCCACTGGCAGAAGTAGGGGTACTCCCAGCAGTCCGGCATCGAGATCACGTCATGGGCGTGCAGCCGCTGCCAGTAGGCGTTCTGGGTGTGCCGCCGCCTGTCCGGAGGTGGGGCGCCGGTGGGGTCGCCCTCGAGCCAGCGCATCACGCTCCAGCCGTAGTACTTCTTGCACCACAGCAGCCCGGCGGTACCGGCCAGATGGATGCGGCGGTCGTCCTCGCAGAGGCCGGGAACGCGATGGTCGAAATACTCCAGCCACTCCCGTTCGCGCTCGACGAAGAGTGCCGCGATGGCGTCCCCATCCAGCACAGGGGCTGGCGACGGGCCGTCGACGCGGTGCAGCCGCAGCTCCACCACCCACTCCTCGCCGGCGGCCAGGGTGTGCTGCAGCAGGCGTCCCGCCTTGCTGCCCTGCAGGGCCGGATTCACCGCGCCGGCTTCGCCGTCGACCACATGGCGATGGAAGCCGTCCTTCTGGAAGGCTGTGGCATTGGGCTGTCCCCAGAGCCGCTCGCTGTTGGTTTCGTTGTCGGTGAAGATCCAGCGGCCGGGCTCCCGGCAGTCGAGCTGGTACACCCCCAGGTGGGGGATGGCATCGGTGACCACCGCAGGGCCGCGGGCCCCATCGCCGTCGCCGGCGAGTGGGCGGATCTGGTGTTCGACCTCATCGGGGTAGCCCCATCGCCAGGTGTTGCGCAGCCACAGGCTGGGCAACAGGGTGAGGGGGGCCGGCTCGGGGCCGCGGTTGGTGGCCCGCAGGCGGATCAGCAGATCCTCCGGTCCGGCCTTGGCGTACTCGATGACGACATCGAAATAGCGGCTCTCGTCGAAGATCCCCGTGTCGATCAGTTCGTATTCGGGCTGGTCGCGGCTGCGGCGGCCGTTCTCCGCCCGCAGCTCTTCGTAGGGGAACTCCCGCTGCGGGTACTTGTACAGCCCCCGCATGAAGCTGTGGGTGGGGGTGTTGGCGAGGTGGAAGAAATAGTCCTTGAGGTCCTCACCGTGGTTGCCTTCGGGATTGCCGAGCCCGAAGGGCCGTTCCTTGAGGATCGGATCGGTGCCGTTCCAGAGGGCCAGCGAGAAACAGAGGCGGCACTCGTCGTCGCAGAGGCCCAGCAGCCCGTCCTCGCCCCAGCGGTAGACGCGGGAGCGGGCGTGGTCGTGGGGGAAGGAGCTCCAGGCGTCCCCGTCGGCGGAATAGTCCTCGCGCACCGTGCCCCACTGGCGCTCGCTCAGGTAGCTGCCCCACAGGCTCCAGGGGGCGACGTCGTGGTCGCGCTCGGCCATGCGCCGGGTTTCCGACGGGGTGATGGCGTCGATCGCGGCGCGGCCGGGGACGCCGGCGGTCACTGGGAGGCCTTCAGGGCGGCGCCGATGCGCAGGGCATTGGCGATCACCGTGAGCCCCACCCCCACCGATGGACAGAAGGGCAGCACGCTGGCATCGACGATCCAGAGGTTGTGCACCTCGTGGCTGCGGCCCTGCAGGTTCACCACCGAGGTCGCCGGATCCGAGCCCATGCGGCAGGTGCCGCAGGCGCCGCCGATCACCGGCAGGGGCGCTTCGCCGCGGGGGTGGGTGGGGGCGGCCTTGGCGACCAGGGTCAGGGGGTCGGCCTCCACGGCCTTGAGGCAGTCGATCCAGCGGTAGACGAGGCGGTCGTGGGCCTCCCGGTTGTTGGCCGTGTAATGGATCTGCAGCAGGTTGCCCCGCAGGGCGACGCGGTTGTGGGGATCGGGCCGCACGGCGCTCATTGCCCACCAGGTGATCGAGCGAGCGGCCAGCTGCTCGAGGCCGAAATCCGGCAGCAGGCGGGTCACCAGGGAGAGCACCGGCGGTGATTCGGCGAACAGGGCGTCCTGGAGCACGCCGCCGCCGCTCTGGATCGAACCGAGGGGGAAGTCGACGTTCCTGTCGCCCCAGTAGAAGTCGGTGAGGCCGTGGCCGCGGGCGTAGCGGCCCGAATTGGGGGCGGCAGCCAGCTGCAGGATCGAGGTGAGCTGGGGCTTCATCAGGTTGCGGCCCACCTGATCGGAGCCGTTGGCCAGGCCACGGGCGTGGTGATCGGTCGCGGAGCGCAGCAGGATCTCCGGTGTGCCGATGGCCCCGGCCGCCAGCACCACCTGATGGCCGCGGAACAACCAGCGCTGGTTGCCGATCTCCGCTTCGACGCCGCGCACCTCCTGGCCGGAGGGGTTGACGTGCAGTTGCAGCACCCGGGCGTGCTCCTTGACCGTGACATTGCCCGAGCTGCGCACCGGATCAACGCCGAAGCGTTCGGCATCCCCGGTGGGATCCACCGCCGAATCGGTCCAGCTCAGCGGCAGGTCGTAGGGATGGAGGCCCTGGCGCTCGAGGGCGGCGCGCAGCTCCACCAGAAACGGCTCCACCGGCCGTGGCGCGGCGGGATAGTCGCTCCCACGGGCAGGGGCGGTGGGATCGGCACCGGCCACACCGTGCACGTGATAGAGCGATTCAGCCTGGTCGTACCACGATGCCAGGTCGTCGTAGCGCAGTTCCCAGTCCGGCGATGGTCCCTCCTGGAGGGGCACGCCGAGGAATTCCTGCTCGCGCATCCGTTCGAGCACGCCACCCCAGATCTTGGTGTTGCCGCCGATGGCATGCACCATCTGGGGGGAAAAGGGATCGCCGTCGGTGCCGAACCATTTCTCCTCGGGGTGATAGCGCTGCTTGCGGAACAGCCCCGCCTCGGCCACGTTCTGGTCGGCCTGGGCCATCACGCCACCACGCTCCAGCAGCAACACGGTGTGGCCCCCCTCGGCGAGGCTGGCGGCCAGGGTGCCGCCACCGGCACCGCTGCCGATCAGAATCACGTCGTAATGGCTATCATCAATGATCATGGTTCAGGCTCTCCAGACATAGAGCAGCACGAACAGGATGATCCAGATCACATCCACGAAGTGCCAGAACAGGGATGTGGCTTTGACCCCTTCTTCACCACCGTTGTAATTGCCGGGGACAAAGGATTTGGCCAGCATCAGGCCCATCAGCAGGATGCCGGTGAGCACATGCAGGCCATGGAAGCCGGTGAGCAGATAAAAGGTGCCCCCGAATGTGCCCGAGGTGAATCCGAACGTGAGGCCGCTCCACTCCACCGCCTGGCCGTAGAGGAAGTAGGCCCCCATGGCCATGGTGAGGAGCCAGAAGCCCCGGAACAGCCAGATCTTCTCCTTGCCCTTGAAATGCTCGGCCACCACCATCGTCAGGGAGCTGGAGACCAGCACCACCGTGTTGATCAGTGGCATGCGCCATTCGAGGCCGTCCACACCGGCAGGCAGCCAGTCGAGGGCGGAGAGGCGCAGGATCGCGTAGCCACTGAAGAACGCCAGGAAGATGACGCTCTCGGAGCACAGAAAAATGATGAAACCGGTGAGGTTGTGGCTGGCGTGCTGGCCTTCGCCGTGGGCCACGGACTCGCCGCTGGGGGGGACAGGGGTGCTGGTCATCGGTTGGCCTCCTGAAGGGTGAGCGCACGCTCGATCTCGGCTTGATGCTCCACCAGTGGTTCCCCACTGCCGTAGCCATAGGGGCGGCTGATCACGGTGGGAACGTGCTCACCGAAGTTGTCCTCCGCCGGTGGTGACGGCAGGAGCCACTCCAGGCCGATGGCGCTCCAGGGGTTGTGCGGCGCCCTCGGACCGCGGGCCCAGGAGCTGATCATGTTGAGCAGGAAAGGAATGATCGACACCCCCAGCAGGAAGGCCCCCAGGCTGGCCAGCACATTCCAGAAGGCGAACTCCGGGTCGTAGGAGGAGACCCGGCGGGGCATGCCCATCAGGCCGAGGGGATGCATGGGCAGGAAGTTGAGATTGGCACCCACGAAGGTGAGCAGGAAATGCAGTTTGCCGAGGCCCTCGTAGGGCATCCGACCGGTGAACTTGGGGAACCAGTGGTAGATGGCGGCGAAGATGCCCATGACGGCAGCGCCGTAGATCACGTAGTGGAAGTGCCCCACCACGAAATAGGTGTTGCTGACGTGAATGTCAATCGGCACCGTGGCCAGCATGACACCGGTGATGCCGGCGAAGACGAAGTTGAACAGGCCCCCGAGGCAGAACAGCATCGGGGTGGTGAGCCTGATCTTGCCCCTCCACAGGGTGCCCAGCCAGGCGAACACCTTGACGCCAGTGGGCACGGCGATCAGCATCGTGGTGACCATGAACAGGTTGCGCATCCACTGGGTCACGCCGCTGGGGAACATGTGGTGCACCCAGACGATCAGACCGAGGCCAACGATGATGAAGGAGGCCAGACACACGTAGACGTAGCCAAACAGTGGCTTGCGCGAATAGACGGGAAACAGCTCGGAGAAGATGCCGAACACCGGCAGGATGATCACATACACCGCCGGGTGGGAATAGAACCAGAAGAAGTGCTGATAGAGCACGGGATCGCCGCCCCCTTCGGGCCTGTAGAAGGATGTGCCGACGCTCAGATCCAGCAGCAGCATCACGGCGCCGCCGGTGAGGGCGGGCAGGCCGATCAGCTGCAGGCTCTGGGCGGCCAGGGCGGTCCAGCAGAACACGGGCATGCGAAAGAAGCCCATTCCCGGCGCCCGCATCCGCAGGATCGTGGTGACGAAGTTCACCGCCCCCATGATCGAGGAGACGCCGGAGAGGGCCACGGCCAGCACCCAGAGAAACTCCCCATTGATCAGCTGGCCAAGCGGATTCTGGAGACTCACCGGCGGATAGGACCACCAACCGGAGGTGGCCGGTCCGCTGGGCACGAAGAAGCTGGCGATCAGCAGGATGCCGAACACCGGCACCAGCCAGAAGGCGGCGGTGTTGAGCCGCGGGAAGGCCATGTCGGGGGCGCCGATCATGGTGGGAATCAGCAGGTTGTTGAGCCCGTTGAGCACTGGAAAGATGAACAGGAACAACATGATCGTTCCGTGCATCGTGTAGAGGCCGTTGTACACGGTGCGATCCACCAGATCGGACGCTGGTGTGATCAGCTCCCCCCGGATGATCATGGCCAGCAGGCCACCCACCAGGAAGAAGAAGAAGGCCACCACGATGTACTGGATACCGATCACCTTGGCATCGGTGCTGAAGCCGAAGTAACGCCGCCAGGTGGCGGGCGGTTCGGGGGAGAGGGCGGTGCTGGTCATGGCCTCAGGCGTCGTGGGGAAGGGAGCTGGAACCGGGAACGTTCACCTGGGGCGGCGGGGCCGGCACAACCGTGGGCCAGCCGCCGCGGGGGTTGCGCTGGTGCTCGGCGTATTCGTCGGAGGCCACGCTGAGGCCGCTCTGCAGGGGGGCGGCGGCGGCCTGCTTCAGCCAGGCGGCATGGTCAGCGGCGGTTTCGACCACCACATCGGCCTGGTTGGCGGCGAACCAGGTGCCGCTGAACTGGGAGTCCCGCAGGCGGTAGCGCCCCAGGCGCGTGGGGGTGAGGCTGAAATCGATCGCCCGGCCAGGGATCACATCCTGCTTGAGCCGGAAGGCGGGGATGAAGAAGCCGTGCAGCACGTCTTCGGAGACCAGGCGGAAGGTGATCGGCCGATCCAGCTCCAGGTGCAGCTCCGTGCTGGAGACGTTCTGGGCCGGATAGCGAAACTCCCACGACCATTGCCGGGCGACCACCTCCACCTGTTCGGCCGGCAGCCGGTCCCCGGGGTAGCCCCCCTGTTGCTCGCCGGCATCGCGCAGGTGGATGTGCTCCATCGGCCCGAGCACCCCCAGCTCGGTACTGACCTGAATGGCGTACCAGGCGATGGCCATCACCAGCACGAAGGGGATGGCGGTCCAGATCACCTCCAGTCGGGTGTTGCCCTCGATCGGGTCGGCATCGCTTTCGTCGTACTTCTCGGCGCGGTGCACGAGCATCACCCAGCCCATCACCGAGATCACCCCCAGGAAGACGAACGTGCCGACGCCGGTTTCAAAGCTGAACAGGCCATCCACCAGGGGGGCGGCATTGGAGGCCTGCACCGGCAGCCAGCGAAGGGACTGGTCGGCCACCCAGAGGCTGATGAACACCAACAGGCCGATCCAGACGGCCAGAGCGGCCAGGGCGACGGGGCCGGGGCGGCGCGGAGTGGAGGAGGTCATGGGGAGGAGGGCCCTTAAGGAAGGGCGGTTCGGAGATCGGCTCCGCTGGCCAGAAGCTGGTCGGCGGTGATGTGGACGCCGAATTCGGCCGCCAGTTCGGCACCGAGGGTGCCGTGAAGGCCGATCACCAGAAACAGGCCCAGACCGACCAGCAGGTAAAGCCACTGGACCTGCCGGCCCATGTCCCGGCGCCAGAGAAAACGCTGGTAGCCGCGCCAGACGGTCATGGCGATGATCGCCACCAGGATCGCCACCCCACCGACGCCATGCCAGAGCATGGTTTCCATGCTCTGGAGCCCGATGCTGCTGGTGACACCGGGTATCGGCACCGCGAGCAGCATCTCGAAGAAACCGGCCGCCACGGTGAAGAAGCTGACGATGGCGCAGGCCAGCAGGTTGTACCAGCCCACGTCGTGGAAGCCGGCCCGGGTGATCGGCAGGGCCAGAAAGCGGAACACCCGCTTTTCGATCGGATAGAGGGCGCCGACGATGTCGAAGGCGATGGCGATCACGAACAGACCGATCGTGAAGTGGACCAGATTCGGATGGATCGGCAGGCTGTAGGGCAGGTCGTTGGGGCCCAGCCAATCCCCCAGCTGATGGATCGGCGCCTCGGCCTGGAGCAGGGGGGAGGCCATCAGATCAGTCCGGCACGGCCGGCGGCCACCACCGGCACCGTGTGCAGGCCATAGACCCAGATCAGCTGGTTGCCCAGGGTGACCTGCACCACCACAAGGGCGGTCAGCACCCCACCGGCGGCCAGGAAGGGCAGCGGCAGCGTCTCGGGGTCCCGGTTACGCAGCACGTAGCGCCAGCCGGTGAGGACCGAGAGGATGCCGGCCAACGACCAGCCCAGGGTGCTGTGCAGGTTGAGGATCGTGCGCGAGGCGCCAAAGGGATCGGCCAGGCCCGCTTCCACCTGGCCAAAGATGATCGCCACGAAGATGGCCCCCGTGGCGAACAGCAGGTTCCAGAAG
Organism: uncultured cyanobacterium; assembly: GCA_903917565.1. Lineage (GTDB taxonomy): Bacteria > Cyanobacteriota > Cyanobacteriia > PCC-6307 > Cyanobiaceae > Cyanobium. The sequence continues at coordinate 161,474 of CAIXBB010000045.1, forward strand.
CTGACTTCAAAGAGATTCGGCCGGCGCAACAAGACACCGATCAGATCAAAGATCACGCTGATCACCGCCATGGCGATGACGAAGTGGACCACGATCGGATGGAGGGTGTCCATCCAGGGCAGGTTGTGGTCATTGAGGGCTGGCAGCTGTAGCTGCATCGGGCACCGGCCACGCTGTGCCTCTTCACCTTGGCCAGGACTTGGCGGCTGACCTGGGTCTGTGACCTTTTGTTGCAGGATTGTGGCGATACCCCGACGCGACGACCGGGCCACCTCTCAGCCCTGATTGCTGGCGCCGAAGGCGTGCATCAGGGAAGAGAGCGACTCGTGCAGCGAGCCGGTAAGCAACTGTTCATCCTGCCAGGCCAGGAGCTCGCCGTTCGCGAGATTCTCCCTACCTTGCAGATAGTCTGCGGACCCGCATCGATGGCGAAGGAACGCTTCTTTCTTGAGCTCGAGCCCAGCGACGTGCAGATGAAGAGCTGGCCCCACGTGGTGATTGTGGGGGGAGGCTTCGCCGGCCTCAAAGCGGCCCATCGTCTGGCCGGCAAGCCGGTTCGGGTGACGCTGGTGGATAAGCGCAATTTCAATCTTTTTCAGCCTCTGCTCTATCAGGTGGCCTCCGGTCTGGTGTCCGAGGCCGATGTGGCCACGCCGCTGCGAATGCTGCTGGCCAAGTCGGCCAATGTGCAGGTGTTGCTGGGGGAGGTGAGCGACCTCGACGCCGCCTCCAAGGAGGTGGTCTTCAATGATCGCCGCCTGCGTTACGACAGCCTGATCCTGGCCACCGGATCGGGGAGCACCTACTTCGGCCACGAGGAATGGCGCCAACTGGCGCCACCGATGAAGATCCTCGAGCACGCCGATGAGATCCGGCGGCGGCTGCTGACGGCTCTGGAGGAGGCCGAGCAGACCCCGGATCCCGAACGCTGCCGCTTCCTGCAGTCGGTGGTGGTGGTGGGAGGTGGCCCCTCCGGCTGCGAACTGGCTGGATCGATCAACGAGCTGATGCGCCACGCGGCCCGCCGTGACTTCCGCCAACTGGATCCCAAGCTCTGTCGCGTGCAGCTCGTGGACCCCGGCGACCGGTTGCTGCGGGCCATGGATCCGGCCCTGTCGGAGGCGGCCGCCGACTATCTGCGCTCCCGCGGCGTCGAGCTGGTGCTTGGCGGCCGGGTGCAGAGCATCGAGGCGGGTCGCCTCACCGTGGCGTTCAAGGCGCCGGCGCCGGGAACCCCCAGCGAGCGGGTGCTGGAAGCGGCCACCATCTGCTGGAGTGCCGGGGTGCGGGCCTCCCATCTCGGCCAACTGCTGGCGGCCCGCACCGGTTGCACGGTCGATCGCGGCGGGCGGGTGGTGGTCGAGCCGGATTTCTCGATTGCCGGCCATCCGGAGATCCGGGTGGTGGGTGATCTCTGCTCCTATGCCCACACGATCGATGGCAAGCCTTTGCCGGGCATGGCCGGACCGGCGGTGCAGATGGGGGGCTGGGTGGCCCTGGATCTGCTGGCCCAGCTGGGCGGTCAGCGGCAGCCCACCTTCCGCTGGTTCGATTTCGGCAGCATGGCGGTGATCGGTCCCCTCTGCGCCGTTGCCGACCTGCGGGGGCTGAAGGTCTCCGGGCCGCCCGGCTGGCTGCTCTGGGGCCTGGCCCACCTGGCGTTCATGCCCGCCAACGAGAACCGCCTCACCCTGCTGACCAAGTGGCTGTGGGTGATCGCCACCCAGCAGCGGGCCAGCCTGCTGATCACCGGCCGGACCGATCAGCACATGGGCGTGGAGGTGGGCCTGGAGCGGGCGGAACGGGCGGAGGATTCCGCTCCCGATGCCGCGGAGCAGCCGGCCGCGGCCTGAACCTCCGGCCCCTGCGCCGCCCGCCGGCCTGCGGGCCCCTGGCTCAGAGGCCGGGGCTGCTGTGCATCAGGCCCCCATCGGCGAAGATCGTGGTGGCGGTGATGTAGCTGGCGGCGTCGCTGGCGAGGAAGCCCACCACCTTGGCGATCTCCTCCGGCTGGGCCATCCGACCCATCGGGATGGCGGCGTTGAGCTTGGCCAGCAGCTCGGGGTTGTTCATGGTGGAGTCGTTGATTGGCGTGGCCACGGCGCCGGGGCCGACATTGACGATCGTGATGCCGTGGGGCGCCAGCTCGAGGGCCGCGGTGCGGGTGAGCATGCGCACGCCGCCCTTGGCGCAGCAGTAGGGGGTGTTGTCGGGCATCGGCCAGTCTTCGTGCACCGAGGAGATGTTGATGATGCGGCCGCCGCCCCCCTGGGCAATCATCTGCTTGGCGGCGAACTGGGTGGCGAAGAAGACGCCCCGCAGGTTGACATCCAGCACCTTGTCGAAGTTGTCCGGGGTGGTGGTGAGAATCGAAGTGCGGGTTTCGATGCCGGCGTTGTTGACCATCACATCGAGACGGCCGTACTTCGCGATGGTGGCATCCACCAGGCGCTGCAGGTCATCGAGCTTGCCGACATCGGCCTGAACGCCGAAGCTGCTGCCGCCATAGGCGCCGATTTCGCGCTCCAGTTCCTCGGTGGCCTCGGGATGGGAGCGGTAATCGATCACCACCTTGGCGCCGAGTTCAGCCAGATATTCGACAATGGATTTACCGATACCGCTATTGCCACCAGTGACGATGGCGACCTTGCCTTGCAGCAGGGTGGAAAGGGCCTTGCCGGCCAGGGGGTTGGAGTTGCTCATCGGGTGGGGTTAGGAGTGGGGTGTGGGGATTTTTCATGGGCACTCTAGAGACAACCGCTGCCCAGGCCCGGGGGAGTTGATGTTGTCAGCAACTGAAAACTCACCACCAGGATGCAGTGCCCAGGGCGGCGCCGTTTCCCCCATCGGTGATCATTTCGCCTTACCAGGTTTTCCATCCTTGGGCAAAGCATCATGGGCCGTCACCCCTCAAGGCCTCTAGTCTGTTGCAGAACCGAGTGGAACCAGTCCGATGGACGGCGATGCTTCGCAGGGGCCGGGCAGGAACAGGACTGGGCAGGTCAGTCCTTCGGTGGCCAGGGGAGCGGCCCTGCTGGTGGCAGCCTTCCTGGCCAACACATTCCAGAGCGCTTTCGCGCGGGCTGTGGGCGCCGCCATGGACGCGTTGATGTTCACCTGGCTGACGTTCGTTCTGGCGTTGATCCTGCTGATTCCCTTGTTGGCCGTGCGCTGTGGCCGCGATCTGCCCACCCGTGTGCTGCCGCTGCATCTTCTTCGTGGCGGCATGGGCATGGGAGGTTTTCTTCTGTTCATGTCGGCAGCGAAGCTGGTGAATCTTGTCAATGCCAACGTCCTGCTGAATACAACGCCCTTGTTCATCCCATTGCTGGCCTGGCTGTTCCTCAGGCAACGAATTCCCCCCGGCCTCTGGAAGGCCTTGGCGGTGGGATTTGCCGGGATGGTGATTGTCGTTCAGCCTAATGCCAGTATTCTCGACAAGCCCGGTGACCTTCTTGGACTGGCAGCAGGATTCGTCTGCGCCATTGAGTTTCTGGCGGTGAAAGCCCTGGACAGGAGCGAGTCAGCATTGACGCAGCTTTTCTTTTTCCTGACCATCGGCAGCCTGGTCGCCAGCCTGATGATGGTTGGGCATTTTCACAGCATCACGCTTGACCAGTTCCTGTTGGTGCTGGCCTCGGCCCTCTGCCTGCTCAGCTTCCAGTTTTTGCTGATCCGCTCCTACAGCTATGCAGACCCAAGTTCGATCGGGGCTTTTCAGTATTCCTCGGTGATCTTCGCCGGGTTGATTGGCTGGATCTGGTTTGCTCAGATCCCGAATGCCGGCGTGGTGGTGGGGACCGTGCTGATCTGCATTGGTGGGGTGCTCAGCCTGGTCTGGCAGAACCCGCCCCCACCGACCCCCGGGGTGGAATCCTCGACTGGCAACAACCCTGTGACTGTCCATCGGTGATGACACTTCCCCACATCGACAGCATCGGTTTCACCACGGCCGATGCCGAGGCCACCGCCCCCTTTTTCGAGGCCTGCCTGGGTTTTCAGCGCCTGGGGGAGGCCAGGGTGCTGGAAGGCGGCGCCTATGCGGAGCTGGTGGGCCTGCCCGGAGCCCGCCTCAAGCTGCTGCGGCTGGGGATCGGCTCGGAGGTGCTGGAGCTCACCGAGGTGCTTGCGCCGGGCCCCGGCAGCCGTCCTGGACGGCCGATCCCGGCCGATTCCCGCAGCAACGACCGCTGGTTCCAGCACAGCTGCCTGGTGGTGAACAGCATGGAGGCCGCCTTGGCGTTGCTGCAGCCGGCCCTCGGGGCCGGTCGGGTCACGCCGATCTCCACGGCGCCCCAGCGGCTGCCGGACTGGAACACGGACGCCGCCGGCATCGTGGCCTACAAGTTCCGCGATCCGGAAGGCCATCCGCTGGAGCTGCTGCAGTTCCCGCCGGACAAGGGGGAGGCCCGCTGGCACGTCGAGGCGCCCGGTCCGCTGCTGGGCATCGACCACAGCGCCATCGGCATCGCCGACACCGCCACCAGCTGCCGTTTCTACCGCGAGCTCCTGGGCCTGAGCGCGGGTGGGGATGGCGTCAACAGTGGCCCGGAACAGGATGGGCTCGATGGTCTGGCGGGAACCCGGGTGCACATCACCGGCCACCGCGGCCCCAGCGGCGCCGGGGTCGAGTGCCTCGACTACCGCGAGCCCAGCGGTGGCCGGCCGATGCCCGCCGATCAGGGCCCCCAGGACCTGGCCCACTGGCAGCTGCGCCTGCGGGTGGCGGATCTGGAGGCGATCGCTGATCGGGCCGAGGCCCTGGGCGGGCGTCTGATCTCCGCGGGGATCGTGGCGCTGGGGGAGCAGGCCGAGTGGATCGGGGCTAGGCGGGCCCTGCAGCTGGCGGATCCGGATGGCCATCGGTTGCAGCTGCTGCAGGGCTGAGCCCCACGATCAGCACCACGATCGAGCGGGGCTCCAGCATGTAGGTGTCCCCCTCAAGGGCCGGGGCCTGGCTCCAGGGCACCACGTCCTCCGGGCTGGCACGGGCGGTATCGATCCAGCGGCGCCACGACCCCTGGCCGCCATCGGCGGGGGGCAGCCGGAACCGCAGCGGTTCCCACCAGGCGTTGACCATGGCGTGCCAGCGGAACCGGTGGCCGATGCTGGTGATCGTCACGGCGAACGCATGGGAGCTGTCGCTCCAGTCGGGCTGGTTCGGTTGGACCCCATGCCAGCTCACCTGATGGCGTTGCACCAGCTCGCTGAGGCTGAGGCTGCGGGCATTGACCACCACATCACGGCGCTGGCGGTAGGCCACCAGCTCCCGCACGAAGCGATGCAGGTCGGCGTTGCGCTCCAACAGTGACCAGTCGAGCCAGCTGATGGGGTTGTCCTGGGCGTAGGCGTTGTTGTTGCCCAGCTGGCTGCGGCCCAGCTCGTCCCCCATGGCCAGCATCGGCGTCCCTGTCGCCAGCAGCAGCAGGGTCAACAGGTTGCGGCTCTGCCGGGAGCGCAGAGCCAGGACACCGGCGTCCTGGGTGGGTCCCTCGATGCCGCAGTTCCAGCTGGTGTTGTCGTCGCTGCCGTCGCGGTTGTCTTCGCCGTTGGCCTCGTTGTGTTTGCTGTTGTAGCTGACCAGGTCAGCCAGGGTGAAGCCGTCGTGGCAGGTGATGAAGTTGACGCTGGCCTCGGCTTCACGCTGCTTGTGGCCGTAGATGTCGGGACTGCCGATCAGCCGCTGGCCGACACTGGCCGCCAGGCCGCCATCCCCTTTGATGAAGCGGCGTACGTCGTCGCGGAAGCGTCCGTTCCACTCCTGCCAGTTGTCGCCGATGAAACTGCCCACCTGGTAGAGGCCAGCGGCGTCCCAGGCCTCGGCGATCAGCTTGGTCCCCGCCAGCACCGGATCGGTGTCGATGTCCCAGAGGATCGGTGAGAGGGGGGTGGGCTGGCCGGTCTGGTCCCGGTCCAGCACCGAGGCCAGATCGAAGCGGAAGCCATCCACATGCAGATGCTGTACCCAGTGGCGCAGGCTGTGGTGGATCAGGCGCCGCACCACCGGGTGGTTGGCGTTGAAGGTGTTGCCGCAGCCGGTGTCGTCGATGTAGGCGCCAGCGCCGTTCTGGAGGTAGTAGTCGCCGTCCGCCAGCCCCCGGAAGCAGAAGCAAGGCCCCTCGGCGTCGCCTTCGGCGGTGTGGTTGAAGACCACATCGAGGATCACCTCGATGCCGGCGCGGTGCAGCGCCTTGACCAGGTCGCGGAACTCATCGATCACCGCCAGCGGATCGCTGCTGCAGCCATAGCCAGGGTGGGGCGCGAAGAAGGAGATCGGCTGGTAGCCCCAGTAATTGCGGTGGCCGCTGGGGGCCGCCAGGGGATCGAAGGCGAACACCGGCAGCAGTTCCACCGCCGTGACGCCCAGATCCCGGAGGTAGGGGATCTTGCTGATCAGGCCCCGGTAGGTGCCGGCCTGCTCCGGCGGCAGGCCGGCACTGGGGTGGGCTGTGAAACCGCGCACGTGCAGCTCGTAGATCACCGTCTCGCGCGAGGGCCGGTGCAGGGGTCGATCCCCCTGCCAGTCGTAGGCGAGCGGATCGGCCACCACGCTCTTCATGGCGGTGCCCCAGTCGCCTGCGCTGCTGCGGCCGGGGGCGCGGCCATAGCCCGGCGGCATCGCCAGGGCCAGCCCATGGGGATCGAGCAGCAGGTTGGCCGGATCGAACCGCAACCCCAGAGCCGGCTGGCAGGGCCCCTCCACCCGCCAGCCATAGAGCTGGCCGGGCCCGATCCCCTCAAGCCGGCAGTGCCAGTAGTCGCCGGTGCGGTGCCGGCCGGGATCGAGGGCGACGCGATGGTTCGGCACGGCGTCATCGACGCGCGCGAACAGGCACAGCTCCACCGCCGTCGCCCGCCGGGCATAGAGGCTGAAATTGACACCACCATCGCTGAGCGAGGCGCCCAGGGGGGCACTGCTGCCTGGGGACGCCAGGGTCGCCGTGCTGGAGGTCATGGGGTTGGCAGGGGAGAGGTGGAAGAAGCCCCTGCTTCGAATGATGGCCAGGGGAGGCGATTTCGCCCTGCCACAGCGCCGACCGCCGACCCTGCTTACGTTGGGCCGGCAAGCCCTTCCACTGCTTCGCTCACCGATGGATCTCGAGATCGTCACGTTGCTCGTGCCCGTGGGCCCCTCCATGGCGGCGGGCGTGGGCCTGCTGGTGCTGCGGCTGTTCGTGGGGGTGGCCTTCATCCGCCATGGCTGGCCGAAGCTGCGCAACCTCAAGACGTGGTCCACGGCGATGAAGACGCCTGAATGGCTCTGTTTTCTGTCGGCGGCCTCGATGTGGGGCGCCGGCATCGCCCTGATCCCGGGGCTGCTCACCCCCCTGGCGGCCCTGGCGATCCTGGTGTCGATGGGCTACGCGATGGTGCTGGAACTGGGCTCCGGTACCCCCTTCATCGCCCCCGATCCCTACCAGATCCCCGAGGGGGACTACGCCGGACCGATGGGCGTCGGTGAACCGCCCAGCTGGGAGAAGGCGGCCATGTATGTGGTGATGTGCCTGGTGCTGATCACCGCCGGCGGCGGTCTCTTTTCCCTCGATGATCTGCTGATCGCCGACCTCCTGCGCGCGATCCCCTGAGCGGGGGGGAATCAGGGCAGGGCGGGCAGGCGCGGGCAGGCCTCCACCAGGGTGCGGGTGATGGCGGCCTGGGGATGGGCCAGCAGCTCGGCACCGGCTCCCTGCTCCACGACGCGGCCGCCGTCGAGCACGAGGATGCGGTGGCAGAAACCACCGGCCACCGAGAGGTCGTGGGTGATGAACAACAGGCCCAGGCCCAGCTCGTTCTGCAGGCGCCGCAGCAGGGCCAGCACCTCGGCCTGCACCTCGGCGTCCAGCATGCTGACGCTCTCGTCGCAGAGCAGCACCTGGGGTCCCAGGATCAGGGCGCGGGCAATGGCCACCCGCTGTTGCTGACCGCCCGAGAGCTGGCGGGGCAGCCGGTTGTCGAAGGACTCGGGCGGATCCAGCCCCACCAGGGCCAGCTGCTGCCGGGCGCGGTGACGGGCCTCCGCTCGGGTGGCCAGCCCATGGATCAGCAGGGGGTCGGCCACCGCTTCCCCCACCGTCATCTGGGGGTTGAGGCAGGCCAGGGGGTCCTGGAACACCATCTGCAGGCGGCGCCGGGCCCGCCGCAGGGGGCGGCCGCCCAGCTGGCGCAGGTCGACACCCTGGAGCCGCACCGCCCCGCCCCGCACCGGCGCCAGCCCCATCAGGGCGCGGCAGAGGCTGCTCTTGCCGCAGCCGGAAGCCCCCACCACGCCGATGGTCTCGCCTTCGTGCAGCGTCAGGCTGATCCCGTCGACCGCCTTGATCCAGCGCGGCTGCCAGGGCAGGGAGGGCAGGGGATGCCAGCTGCGCAGCTCCTCCACGTCCAGCAGCACCGGTGCGGCGGCGGGGGCCTCGCTGTGGCCGCCCTCCCGCCGCCGGGCGGCCCCCACCAGCCGCTGGGCCAGCGGGGAACCGGGCGCCGTGAGCAGCTGGCGGCTGGGGGCCTCCTCCACCAGATGCCCCTGATCGAGCACGGCGATGCGATCGCACCAGCGGCCGGCCATGGCCAGGTCGTGGCTGATCAGCAGGAGGGCGCTGCCGGTTTCAGTGCAGAGATCACTGAGCTGGGCCATCACCTGAGCGGCCACGGCCACGTCGAGGCTGGTGGTGGGTTCATCGGCGATCACCAGGGGGGGGTGGAGGGCCAGGGCCAAGGCGATGGCCAGGCGCTGGCGCATGCCACCGCTGAATTCGTGCGGGAAGCTGCCGTAGCGCTCCGGGGCGATGCCCACCCGGGCCAGCAGCTCCCGGGCCCGCTGGCGGCCCCCGCCGCGGTGGGCGTCGAGGGTGTCACGCAGGTGCTCGCCGATGGTGAGCAGGGGGTTGAGCCTGGTCATCGGGTCCTGGAACACCAGGCCCACCGCCTCGCCCCGCAACCTGCGCAGGGCGGCGCGCCTGAGCTGGCGGGGGTCCTGGCCCGTCAGCAGCAGCTCCCCCTCGCAGACGCTGCCGGGGGGCAGCAACTGCAGCACGGCCCGGGCCACGGTGCTCTTGCCGCAGCCCGAGGGGCCCACCAGGGCCAGGCGCTCGCCGGCCGACAGGGTCAGGTTGAGGCCGTCGAGGGTGGGCCGCTCACTGCCGGGGTAGCGCACCTGCAGAGCGCCGATCCGCAGCACCGGCGCCGGTGGAATGGACGGGGCTCTCAGGGCCATGGACGGGGCGATCGGTGCCCAGTCTGGATGGCCGAATGCGCAAATCTCCTGGTTCGTGACGATTGCCCCATACCATGGGGGGACCCTGAAGGGTGTGATGCTGAGAGTGGCGCCGGATCCAGGTTCCTCTCCGGTGGCCTACGCCTCGGTCCCAGTTTCTGATGCGGATGGGACGCTGGAGGCCGTGGCCTCCGTCTTACCCGAGCGCAGCTACGGCGTGCCGCTGCCGGCCTGGCTGCGCCAGAGCCTCCAGCAACTTCAGCCCGCAGGAGCCGAGTTGCGCCCCGTCGATCCCGAAGCCCTGGTGGCCACGGCCTTCGACTTCGCCTATCAGCTCCACGACGGCCAGTTCCGGGCCAGCGGCGAGCCTTACATCGTCCATCCGATTGCCGTTGCCGGTCTGCTGCGCGACATCGGTGCCAGCGCGGCGGTGATCGCCGCCGGCTTCCTCCACGACGTGGTGGAGGACACCCAGGTCACCCCCGAGGAGATCGAGGTCCGCTTCGGCGAGGAAGTGCGCGCCCTGGTGGAGGGGGTCACGAAACTGGGCGGCATCCATTTCACCAACCGCACCGAAGCCCAGGCGGAGAACCTGCGGCGCATGTTCCTGGCCATGGCCAGCGATATCCGGGTGGTGCTTGTCAAGCTGGCCGATCGCCTGCACAACATGCGCACCCTCGGGGCTCTCAAGCCCGAGAAGCAGCAGCGCATCGCCAGGGAAACCCGCGACATCTACGCCCCCCTGGCCAACCGGCTGGGCATCGGTCGCTTCAAGTGGGAACTGGAGGATCTGGCCTTCAAGGTGCTGGAGCCCGAGTCCTACCGCGACGTGCAGCAGCAGGTCGCCACCAAGCGCAGCGAACGGGAGGAGCGGCTGGGGGCCACGGTGCAGCTGCTGCGAGATCGGCTCGCCGCTGCAGGTCTGCAGGACTGCGAGGTGAGTGGCCGGCCCAAGCACCTCTATGGCATCTGGAGCAAGATGCAGCGCCAGCAGAAGGCCTTCCACGAGATCTACGACGTGGCGGCGCTGCGGATCCTCTGCCCGATCGTGGAGAGCTGCTACCGGGCCCTGGCGGTGGTGCATGACATCTTCCGGCCGATCCCCGGCCGCTTCAAGGACTACATCGGCCTGCCCAAGCCCAACGGGTATCAGTCGCTGCACACCGCCGTGATCGGCCGCCACCGGCCGATCGAGGTGCAGATCCGCACCACTGACATGCACCAGGTGGCCGAGTACGGCATCGCCGCCCACTGGAAGTACAAGGAGGGGGGCTCGCCGGCGGCCGGCGACACGGAGCGGTTCAACTGGCTGCGGCAACTGGTCGACTGGCAGAAGGACGACGGCGGCGAGGACAGCAGCGACTTCCTGGCCTCGATCAAGGAGGACCTCTTCGACGAGGAGGTGTTCGTGTTCACCCCCAAAGGGGACGTGGTTGGGTTGCGCAAGGGTTCCACCGCCGTCGACTTCGCCTTCCGCATCCACTCGGAGGTGGGCAACCACTGCCAGGGCGTGCGCATCAACGACCGCCTCTGTCCCCTGGCCACCCCCCTGCAGAACGGGGACTTCGTGCAGGTGATCACCGCCAAGAACGCCCACCCGAGCCTGGACTGGCTCAACTTCGTGGCCACCCCCACGGCCCGCAACCGCATCCGGGGCTGGTACAAGCGCAGCCACCGCGACGACAACATCCAGCGGGGCACCGAGATGCTCGAGCGGGAGCTGGGTCGCGACGGCTTCGACGCCCTGCTCAATGGTGAGGCGATCGCCCGGGTGGCGAAACGCTGCAACCTGGTGGGTACGGAGGATCTGCTGGCCGCCGTGGGGTTCGGGGGCGTCACCCTGCAGCAGGTGCTGAACCGCCTGCGGGAGGAGGTGCGACTGAGCACCGCCGCCGCCACCCCCGCGCCCAGCAACGAAGAGGTGGCGGCCGGCGTGGCGACGGCCCAGCCGCGCCATGCCCCCCATGGGCACCACTCGAACAGCCCGATCCTTGGGCTGGAGGGACTGGAGTATCGCCTGGGCGGCTGCTGCAGCCCCCTGCCTGGCGAGGGGATCGTGGGCACCGTGGCCCTGGGCAACCACGGCATCACCATCCACCGCCAGGACTGCGCGAACGTGCCCCAGGTGCCGGCCGAACGGCGGTTGCCGGTGCGCTGGAACCCACTCGGCGAGTCGCAGCAGCGGCGTTATCCCGTGCGGCTGCGGATCGAGGTGCTCGATCGGGTGGGCGTGCTCAAGGACATTCTGATGCGCCTCTCCGACCACCGCATCAACGTCAGTGATGCCAGGGTGCGCACCAGTGCCGGCAAGCCGGCCCGCATCGATCTGCGGGTCGAGCTGCTCAGTGCGGCCCAGTTGCGAACCAGCATGGACCAGATCCGCTCGATGGCCGACGTGCTCGATCTCTGCCGTACCGGCATCGGCTGATCCATCAAGCGACGTCAGAACCAGGATGCAGCCGGTCACCGTGCGGAGCGGGGTCAAGAAGCTGAGGGCTCCTGCCTGACATGGGGCATCAGGAAGGCCATGAAATCCGCTTTCCCGAGAGGCACTCCCAGCATCCGCAGAATGGAATAGGTGGTTATGATGTGGAAGTAGAAGTTGGGGATCCAGAAGTCGCTGACGAACAGCCGGACCGATGTTTCGGTGTAAAGCCCGGGGCCAAGCGTTGTGTGTTTGATCTCGTCCAGCCTGACATCGTCGCCATCGATGCTCTGCAGCAGAGCCTGGGTGGATGCGATGTGGGAGCGAGCAAGGCTCATGGTTGAAACGTCTGGATCCAGGTTGTCATTGGCTTGGCCGGTGCACCATTGGGCAAATCCCCTGGGTTGGTTGCAGGCAAAGGCGATCTGGGTGCCCAGCGGGAGCATGTCGGGGGCCAGTCGTGCCTGTAGCGAGGCGTCGATGTCGGGAAGGTGGGCTTCGGCTTTGGCCAGAATCGAACCAAGAGACTCCAGGCGTGTGCAGAAGATGCGCTGAATCTCGTTGATTTCGTTGTTCCCCATGGGGCGCTGCCAGACCTCTTGATTTTGTCTAACAGATCCGGCGAGGAGAGGGAACGGAATCCAGCTCTGGACTCACTTCATGATCAGCACGTCCACCCCGGGCGTGCGACCGCGCACCATCACACCCACGTCGTGGTCGCTGCGGTGGAACTGAAGATTGATCTCCTCCACTCCCAGCCTCAGCCCGTTGATGTCCAGGAGGTTGAGCCCCCTTGGCAGGCAGGGATTGTGCAGGCGCACCTGCACCCTGCTGCTGCCGTGCTCCCGCTCGATCGCCATGCCGGTGATCGCCTCCAGCAGGCCGAACACGCTGGCGCTGGCCCAGGCCTGGGGGCTGCAGGCCACCGGGTAGAAGGTGGGTCCCTCCTCCTCCCGGCGCGGGAAGCCGCAGAACAGCTCCGGCAACTGGAACATCGGCACGGCACTGGCGGTCTCGAACAGGCCGGTGAGGATCTGCAGGGCCTCGGAGCGGTGGCCGTAACGGGCCAGACCCATGCCGATCAGGGCGTTGTCGTGGGGCCAGACGGAGCCGTTGTGGTAGCTCATCGGGTTGTAGCGGCTTTCCCGCTCATCCAGGGTGCGAACGCCCCAGCCGTTGAAGCTGGTGGGGGCCATCAGCTGCCGGGCGACAGCCGCCGCCGCCTCCGTGGTGGCGATGCCGGTCCAGAGGCAGTGCCCGGCATTCGACGTCCGTACCTGACAGGGGCGGCCTTCGCCATCGAGGGCCAGGGCATAGGAATCGATCGAGGGCGTCCAGAAGGCCTGGTGGAAGCGGTGGCGCAGGGCGGCGGCCTCCTCCAGCAGCCTTTCCGCTCCCGAGGGTCTGCCCAGGCGGTGAAGAATCGAGGCGAGCGAGCGGCGGGCGCCGTAGGCGTAGGCCTGCACTTCGCAGAGGGCGATCGAGCCCTCGGCCAATCGACCATCGGCATGGTGGATGGAGTCGTCGGAATCCTTCCAGCCCTGGTTGCGCAGGCCGTTCTCGGCCACCCGCAGGTAACGCAGGAAGCCATCGAAGCTGCGGGCTTCCGCCCTGTGGATCCAGGCCATGGCCGCCTCCAGTTCAGGCAGCAGTCCGGCAACGAAATCCTGATCATCACTGCGGCAAAGATAATCGCCCGCCAGCATCAGAAACAAGGGCGTGGAGTCGACGGCGCCGTAATACCTCGAGAACGGAACTTCTCCAAGCGCCGCCATCTCCCCCAGCCGTGACTCATGCAGGATCTTGCCCGGCTCTTCGTCGTGGGCGGGATCATCGACAAGGGCCTGGCGGCTGGCCAGGTAGCCCAGCACGCCCCGCGCCAGCCGTGGTTCCACCATCAGCATCTGGCGCGCCGTGATCAGGCCGTCACGGCCGAAGGGACAGCTGAACCAGGGGACCCCGGCGTAGGGGTAGAGGCCATCCTCGACCTGGCTGGCCAGCAGGTGCACGTCGGAGAAGGAGCGCATCAACCAGCTGTTGAAGGCCGGGTTGTCGCTGACCACCGAAGCGGCGCTGCGCCGGGCGTCCCGGAAGCGCTGGATCGTGGCGGCCATGGCGGCGTTGTAGTGATCCTCCGCGCCCAGCGGCGCGGAACCAGGGTGGAAATCCAGCACCAGGAAGATCCGTCGGGTCTGCCTGGGCTCCAGGGTCATCTGCAGGCTGATGTGCTCCTCACCCACGTCCTGCACGGGATCGCTCAGGCGCAGGAGCGTCACCCGATCCTCCCCATCCAGGCCCCTGTAGATGAGCTCCAGGGTGCCGTCCACGCCGCGACGAACGGTGCGGCCACGCTCTGACCTGTGATAGCCGCGAACCTCGAAGATGTCGCGGAAGTCCGCATCGAGGTGCAGGGTCAGCGGCATCTCGACGGGCCGGTCCCCATAGCTGGTGAAGCAGAACTGCTGCAGGCAGGCGGTGGCGGTCAGGACGGTGCTGCGTTCCAGATGGATCGTCATCGCCGCGGAACCTTCGGCACTGCCGCCGTTGTTGCTGAGATGGCTCACGAGCACCCCCACCGACCCACGCTCGGTGGCGCTCAGCACCAGCGGCGCTCGCCCCCACAGCAATACCTGCAGCCGGCTGACATGACGGGTGCCGCGGTGGAAGATGCCGGCATCGTGCTGGAGGTCCGGGCAGATCTCGCCACGGGAATCCAGGATCGCGAAGGTTTCCTCGTTTTTGAGGACGAAGGGAGGCAGCGGATCAGGCATGCACCGGAGTCCGGTGAGCGGGGCTGTGGCAGCGACGGGCCTGGATCAGGTGCCGGTAGAGCTGTTCGTAGTCCTCGGCCTGGCGACTGACAGAGAAACACACCTCGAAGTGGCTGCGGATCCGTGATCGATCCAGCTGTTCCAGCTGGCCGACCGCGGCGATGGCCTCCTCGATCGAGGCCACCAGGAAGCCGTTGACTCCCTGGCGGATCACTTCGGGGGTCGAACCGTTGCGCCAGGCGATCACCGGGGTGCCGCAGGCGTTGGCCTCGATCATCACAAGGCCGAAAGGCTCGGGCCAGTCGATCGGAAACAACAGGGCGAGCGCATGGCCCAGCAGATCCTGCTTGCCGGCATCATCCACTTCACCAATGAACTCCACCAGTGGGTTGTTGCGCAGCAGCGGCTCGATCTGTTCGTGAAAGTAGGTGGTATCAACCGGATCGATCTTGGCGGCGACCTTCAATGGCAGGCCCACCGCAGTGGCGATCGCGATGGCGCGATCCAGCCGTTTTTCCGGTGAGATGCGGCCGACGAAGGCCAGGTAGGGGCTGGGTGTGGCTTGGTAGCGATAGAGATCGTTGGGCAGCCCGTGATACACGGTTCCGAGCCAGTTGGCCTCAGGCACCGGCAGGCGCTGGTTTTCGGAGATCGAGACCAGGGGCACTCGATGGAAGTGGGCGTAGAGCAGCTTCTGCTCAGGGGAATGGAGGGGGCCGTGCACAGTGCTCAGATGGGGCACTCCAAGAAGATCTGACAGCGGGAAATGGAAGTGACCGTTGTGAAAATGGAGGACGTCGCAGTCATCGAGTTGCCTGATCACATGGTCGAGCTGGATCTGATTGTGCACCGTGGCGTCAGCCACCTGACCGCTCAGGCGCAGGGCCTGGGGGACGCACGGGAAAAGCTGAGCACTGGTCAGGGAGTCACCGCTGGCAAACAGGACCACCTCATGGCCGCGCCGTACCAGTTCTTCGGTGAGATAGTGAACGACCCTTTCGGTCCCTCCATAGCCGACAGGCGGAACCCTCTCATGGAGGGTTGAAATCTGCGCGATTCTCATCTCTTCACTTTCCTGTTTCAGTTCTTCGCTCACTAAAACTCTATCCGGAAATCCATGGCCGGAAGGTTGCACAGCAGATTTGCTGCAAGTTGCTCAGAAGATCATCCTGCTGACCTGGCCGATGGGGCCGATCGCCAGGCTGGCAAGGACAACATTGCTGATAAGCACAGGAGAGTTGTCGCGCTTGAGAGAAACAACCACCCCCGTCTTGCAGCGCAACGGAAACATCTGGCGGCGGCCCTGGGCTCCATCACGCGCTCCTGTACGCCATGACGTGTGAGCTGGGGCACGCGGATGAGCCCTGGCGGATTCCAGGTGCTTGCACCGGGCGTCAGGATCCACGGCGTCTCGGTCTACGGCTATTCCAGGCGCATCACCAGGCACAAGATCGGCAGCTCAGAGTCATGCATTCACACCCATGTCAATGAGCCATGGAGGCCAGTCACACTGACGTGGAATCAAGTGCTTTGGAAACGGTGTCAAGAAAGGCCTCTCCCCAAAGACAGCTCACGACACCTGAAGTGACGACCAAAAGCCCAGTGAGAGTGATCTGAACGATGCTGAGTGGAGATGCATAACCGGCCGAGAATGGAACAGCGGTTATCAAGGCGCCCATGCCCGCTCCAGCAGCAAATCGTAGAGCCAAGCAGGAGAGTGTCTTCTTCGTGGGCTTTTCCTCCTGCATCGCTTCTTTGATTGCTTGGATCATCCCAATTTACACCGCTCTATCCCAACGGCGCTGCAACCTGTTGTCAGCCACGCTCGCGTCGGTCGTGCATCAGGACGGCGCCGTCGCGTGCTGGGCAGCCGCTCCGGTTCAGAGTCGGACCGTGGACGGCGATGTGGTGGCTGTTTGTCCACGGAATGGTCTTTCGCGTCGACGACACGACGTACTTCGGCTTATCCTCGAGCTTGACCGCCCACCAGCAGCTTTCCATCATCTCGTAGGTGATGCGGCCCCCGACAGCGCTCCGCTCTCGCCCATGAGGAGAGCGAAAAGAGCGTGTGTCTCGTTGTCGGCGATACCCTTTCGGGGGTCGGCGCAACCGTCAAGGGTGACGTTGATGCTGATGGTCAATAGTCACTTGGTGGCTGGTCTACTCCGAGTTGAGGGGACCGATGGACTGTCGTTCTTCGAGGCTACCTCGCAGTGGCTAACGCTGCCCCTGAGTGGCAGGCAAGGGGTGTGGTATGCGAGCAGGGAATTGGTGGAGGCGTGTCCACTCGCGTGACATGTTAGCCAGGCTGCTACACAGCAAACATATTGTGTAGAACGTTCAGGCCTTGAAGAAGGGTCTCATCTGGGAGCACCCCTAATCGCTTAACTAGCCGATCTCGACCAACAGCTCGCAACTGATCAGGCACGACATGACCATTCTTGTTTTCAAGCCTACAACGAACCCGGAATGGATAGAGATGTCCGCCAGTTGTAAGTGGAGCAATGATGAAGGTGCCCATGTGAGCATTAAGCTCATCAGGAGACACGATTACACAAGGTCTTGTTTTCTTGATTTCTTGCCCATGATTTGGATTCAAAGAGACAAGAAAGATATCGCCTCGTGAAACGGCAGTATCAGTCACCACGTCCACTCCTCTTCGTCGAAGCGAGTAGTGGTGACCTCATCCTCCAGCCCCTCTGGCTTAAGAGCCGAAGCTGCTTCTGCCCACCCGGCACGCGGCTGGGCGGCTGGCCGAATCGTCAGTAGGCCTGGAGCAGCGTGGATTTCCATGGCGTGGACCCCAAAAGCTGAACCAGCCCTTATGAGAGCTTCCCTACCGGCCAGACTTGGCCAGGAGAAGCCCCATGAAGCGCAAACGCCACAACCCCGAGCAGATCATCCGCAAGCTGCGCAGCGCCGAGCAGCTGCT
>CAIXBB010000046.1 GCA_903917565.1 uncultured cyanobacterium
CCAGGCCATGACCCGCTATGAAGCGGCTGCCCTGCTGAACGCCTGCCTCGACCGGATCACCGAGGTGACCGACGAGCTCAAGCGCCTGATGGCCGAGTTCGAAAAGGAACTCGCCGTGCTGCGCGGCCGCGTGGATGGCCTGGAGGCCAAGGTGGGTGAGCTCGAAGCCACCCAGTTCTCCACCACCACCAAGCTCAGAGGGAACGCCGTCTTCGTGATCGGAGGCAACTCCTTCGGCGGTTCCAACAATTTCATCGGCAATTTCCCTCTCCTCCCCCCCGGCCAAACCTACCCCAACGCGCTACGGAACTCTGAAGGAGCCGTCACCTTCAACTACGACGTGCGCCTCGCCTTCGACACCAGCTTCACCGGCAAGGATCTGCTGCGCACGGAGCTGCGGGCCGGCAACTTCCAGGACTCCGGCTTCGGTGCGTTCAAGGGCACCGTTCTGAACCTTCTCTACGACGCTTGGCAGCAGCCCGCCACCCCCAACACGGTGGCCATCAACCGGCTCTTCTATCAGTTCCCGATCGGCTCCAACTTCGTGGCCACGGTGGGAGCGCGGGTCCGCCAGGACGACATGCTGGCCATCTGGCCGACGGCCTATTCCACGGACCCGATCCTGGCCTTCTTCGTCCACAACGGCACCAACGGCACCTACAGCGTCAACCTCGGCCCCGGCGTCGGCCTGTGGTGGAAGAAGAACGGCTTCTCGATCAGCGGCCAGTACATCAGTGCCAACGGCGCCAACGGCAGCCCGAATCAGAATCTCTACAACGGAGGGCTGCCGGCTGGCTGTGGTGGCATCGCCAATAGCTGCAGCCAATCCACCGGCACGGTGCAGCTGGCCTATGCCGGCAAGGGCTGGGCCATCTCGGGCGCCTACACCTACAGTCAGAATCAGGCTCCCTTCGCGGGCACGAGCCCCAACATGGGCACGTTCTTCGCCATCAGTCCCTTCCTTGTGGGCTTGGGCGGGCCGGCCAATGGCGCCTCCCTCAAGACCAGCAACTTCTCCGTCAACGGCTTCTGGCAGCCCAAGTCCTCCAGCTGGATCCCCTCGATCAGCGCCGGTTGGGGCATCAGCAGCTACAGCTCCGACAGCTGGAACAGCCCCGGCTTTGGTCTCCTTTCCGCCAACGGTCTCGTCAGCCAGTCGTGGTTCACGGGCCTGAGGTGGACCGACGTGTTCATCAAAGGGAACGAACTCGGCGCCGCCATCGGCCAGGCCCCGTACATCACCAGCTTCGGGGGCAACAACGGCTTCAAGGCCGCGCTCGGCAATACGCCGAACGACCAGAACTTGGTCTCGGAGCTCTGGTACAAGTTCCAGGTGACCAACAACATCAGCGTCACTCCCGCGGTGTTCTACATCACCAACCCCGCCGGACAGGTGCAGCGAGTGGGTGCCAATGGCGCCACCACGGGGCTGAACAACTTCGGAGCCCTGTTGAAGACCACCTTCAAGTTCTGATCGGCCCTGCCGGCCCCATGGCCGCAGGGTCCTGCTCCCGCACTCCCCCGCCGTGGCCTTTGGGCCACGGCTTTTTGCTGGCCGCCCGGGATCGCCCCTACGGTTGATCGGCCCAGCCGGCCGATGGTGAGCGCCTGGAGTACCTGGATGGGGCGGGCCCTTCAGCTGGCAAGCCTCGGAGCAGGACGCACCAGCC
This sequence comes from uncultured cyanobacterium, assembly GCA_903917565.1. GTDB lineage: Bacteria > Cyanobacteriota > Cyanobacteriia > PCC-6307 > Cyanobiaceae > Cyanobium. The sequence goes on from CAIXBB010000046.1 coordinate 1,671, forward strand.
CCAACCCCCTGGCGGGCGAAGGCTTCCATGGCCGCGCCGAGGGCCCCATGCGGAGGTGGGCGCCCTGGGGCAGGCCGGTGAGCGGGCCCGCGGCGGCATTGCCAGGCTGCGCTCCAGCGGCATTGAGGTGATCGAGGGGAGGGGGGACCCTGCGGGCCGACAACCCGCTGCTGACCAGCCGCGAGCTGCCGGCCCTGCTGGAGGCCCTCGGCCGCCGGGGCTGCAATCAGGTGCTGTGGGAATGCGGCCCCGAACTCGCCGCCACAGCTCTGCGCCAGGACTGCGTGCAGCAGCTGGCGGCGGTGATCGCTCCCAGGCTGCTGGGCGGGGAGCCGACCCGCTCGCCGTCGACCCAGCAGCTATCCATCAGGGCCGGATAGAGGGACAGCCAGCCGGCCAACTCCCGGCAGACCGGGGTGGGCCGGATAGCTCCACAGGGCCCGCCGCTGGCGGCCCTGGGCCTCCACCCGCACGTGCTCAGCACAGGGCAGCAGGGCTGGAGGCTGGGATAGTCGGCCACGGATTCAGCCACGGCCCTCAACCCAGAATGAAATGACGCCGCCGCCGCGCCTCGGCCACGACCACCCCCCGCTGCTTCGACGTCATGCCGTTGAAACAACTGGCCAGATTGGACACCAGCAGGAGCCTATCGCCGGGGCGGATGCGGCCCAGCACCTGCCACTCCTGGTGCTGGGCAAAGGGCTGGCAAAGGCGTTCACGGGAGGGCAGGGCACAGCCACTACGGGCCATGCAGGACCCGTTGTAGCGACCTCCGGAGGGCAGCTCCCCCCCCCCAGCGGAATGAGCATGTGGCGATGGCTGTCGCCCTCGAGGAAGAACGTGGGGCGATTGGGGGACGCTTCCGCCCGGCGGGCCCCCAGCGCGTTGGCGGCCGGCAGCGGGGCGGTCGGTGCTGGAAGCAGTGCACCGTGTCGACGGTGGTGCCGTCCATCCGCTTCCTGTTCACCGAGACGCCGACGGCATGGTCCCGCTGGCCGGCGAAGATCCGGCCCATCCGGGGAACCTGGGGCACCAGGTTGGCGGCATCCGTCAGCAGAAGCATGCAGGGAAAGACGACCCAGGACCGCAGCAGGCCGGCTCCAGTGACCTTGCGGTAGCGAAACAGGCCCTCAAGCCGGTGGGAGAGGCCGCTGCACGCCTCGATCAGCGCCAGGATCGGCAGCAGGGCGATCGGCCGCATCCCCACCAGGAGGCTGAGGGGATGGCAGAGCAGCCGCCCGATGCTGCTGGTGGGCTGCAGCACGATCAGCAGAAACGCCGCCAGGGTGGTCGGCAGCCGCCAGGCCTCAGGCAGCACCAGGGTGGCCAGCAGAGCCAGCAGCAGCAGCAGGCTCACCTAGCCCCGCCAGCGCTGCAGGGAGGGGGCCAGGCCCCGATCCCTGGGGCTGCCGTGGACCCGGTTCAGATAGGCCCTACAGCCCCCGTCAGCTCCCAGAAGCGGGCGGTGGTGGGGAAGAAGAAGGCTCGCTCCGGCTGCCCCCTCAGGCTCAGGCACAACCACAGCAGCAGGGAGGCCACCAGCAGCTCCAGGCAGACGATCTTGAGCCGGCCCAGGAGTCTGCTTCCTCCTGAGACCCCCAGGCCACAGTGCAGCAGGATCGCCGGCCAGACAAGGTAAAACTGTTCCTCCATCCCCGATGACCAGGTGCGCATGATCGGGGCATAGATCATCCAGAAGAAATACGAACAGGGAAAAGAGAACCGACACAACGGCGATGTTGACCACCAGAGCACGAAGCAGCCGACGCACCCGTCGGCCATGGAAACGCCAGAAACTGCCAGGAATTGCCATCGTTGCGGGCCAGCAATGACGACGTCACCACGTAGCCGGAAATAACGATAAAGATGTCCACATTTAGGAATCCCCCTGGCAGCCATCGCTCATCAAGGTGATTCACCAGCACCGCCAGAACAGCCACGGCCCGCATTCCCTCGATCTCGGGGCGACAGGCCCTGGATTGCTCGGGGGTCTGCAGAACTCGCGCCAGCCCACCAGACAACGACGCACCAACTCCCGTCGCAGCCAAAACGGGAGTCAGCCTCCTTCCTACGGCACCCGACCCCTGACTGCCTCTGACAAGCTGGGGCCACTTTCCCTTTCGCGATGCCGCCGTTCGGCCTCTGGGCCCTTCGAAACCTCGGCCGCAGCGGCCCTTCCCCCTGGCAACCGCCCGTCGCCAGCTGGCAACGCCCCTTCGGCCTGGGTTGGGAGCAGCCCTACACGGTGCGCTACGCCAGCAACATCGACGACGGCCCCAACCACGGCATGCCCCTGGGGGGCTTCGGCGCCGGCTGCATCGGCCGCGCCCCCGATGGCGCCTTCAATCTCTGGCATCTCGATGGCGGCGAGCACTGGTTCGGCTCCATCCCCGACTGCCAGTTCGCCCTGTTCGAGCGCGACGGCAGCGAAAGCCGCGCCCATGCCCTGGCCACCGCCCCAACCGGGGATGACACCCGTGACGGGGATGGCAGGTCAGCACCGCCTCTCGCCGCCTGGAACTGGTATCCCGCCAGCACCGCCGGACACTCCACAGGCACCGTGGCGGCCCGCTACCCGCTCTGCTCCTGGAACCACACGGGGGTGTTCGCCGCGGAAGTGAGCTGCGAGGCCTTCAGCCCGATCCTGCCGGGCGACTACCGCCAGACCAGCTATCCGGTGGCGGTGTTCGTCTGGACTCTGCGCAACCCCACCGCAGCGCCCCTCGATCTGTCGCTGCTTCTGAGCTGGCGCAACACCGTCGGCTGGTTCACCAACACCGACCCGGCGGCAGCCGTGCACTTCCGCGACGATGGCAGTCCGGAGCACAACTACGTTCCAGCGATCGGCGCCACCGAGGGCCAGCGCAACCGGCGCCTCGACGCCCCCGGCCTGCGGGGGCTGCTGCTGGAGGGCCACAGCTCGGAGCCCCTCGCCGAAGGCCAGGGCCAGTGGTGCCTGGCGGTGCCCGATGCCTCCACGGCCGGCCTGGAGGCGGTGGAGGTGTTCCGCTGCAGCCGCTGGGATCCCAGCGGCGACGGAGCCGAGATCTGGGGGCCCTTCCGCCGCGACGGCTCCATCCCGGAAAGCGACAACGACCGTCGCAGCCGCACCGATGATCCCGCCAGCGCTGCCCTGGCGGTGCGACATCGGCTGGAGCCGGGGCAGAGCATCGAGATTCCCCTGGTGATCGCCTGGGATCTGCCGGTCACCGCCTTCGCCACCGGCAGCCGCGCCCTGCGCCGCTACACGGATTTCTTCGGCAGCGGCGGCGACAACGCCGCCGCCATCGCCGCCGAGGCCTTGCGCCACTGGCGCCAGTGGCGGCAGGCGATCGAGGCCTGGCAGAAACCGGTGGTCCAGCACCCCGACCTGCCCGAGCCCCTGCGCATGGCCCTGCTCAATGAGCTCTACGACCTGGCCAGCGGTGGCAGCCTCTGGACCGCCGCCAGCGCGGACGAACCGGTGGGGCGCTTCGGGGTGCTCGAGTGTCTCGACTACGCCTGGTACGAAAGCCTTGATGTGCGGCTCTACGGCTCCTTCGCCCTGCTGCAGCTCTGGCCCGAACTGGACAAGGCCGTGCTGCGCAGCTTCGCCCGCGCCATTCCCGCCGCCGACGCCACACCGCGGCCGATCGGCTGGTACTTCACCCAGGGCCGGGGCCGGGTGGAGGCCGTACGGAAAGTGGCCGGAGCCACCCCCCACGACCTCGGGGCCCCCAACGAACTCCCTTTCGACGCCACCAACTACACCGCCTACCAGGACTGCAATCTCTGGAAGGACCTGGCCAGCGACTTCGTGCTGCAGGTGTGGCGCACCTACCGGCTGGCCCCCAGCGGCAGGGACATCGGATTCCTGGCCGACTGCTGGCCGGCGGCGGTCACCGCCCTGCGGTACCTCAAGCAGTTCGACATCAACGACGACGGCCTACCGGACAACGGCGGTGCTCCGGATCAGACCTTCGACGACTGGCCCCTGCAGGGGGTTAGCGCCTATTGCGGCGCCCTGTGGATCGCCGCCCTGGAGGCGGCCCTGGCCATCGGCCAGCAGCTGCAGCTGGAGCTGGGGCTGGACACCGCCGGCGAGCAGCGGCAGTTCGGCCAATGGCTCGAGCAGTCGCGCGGCAACTTCGATGTCCTGCTGTGGAACGGGGAGTACTACGCCATCGACGCCGACAGCGGCACCCCCGTGGTGATGGCCGACCAGCTCTGCGGCGACTTCTACGCTCGACTCCTGGGGCTGCCGGCAGTAGTGAGCGATGAGCGTGCCCTCTCGGCACTGAAGGCGATCAAGGAGTCCTGCTTCGAGGCCTTCGAAGCAGGGCGTCTGGGGGTGGCCAATGGCCTGCGACGCGACGGGACGCCGCTCGACCCGGAGGGCACCCATCCCCTTGAGGTGTGGACCGGTATCAACTTCGGCCTGGCCGCCTACTACCGGCTCATGGGTCAGACCGCCACCGCCCTTGCCATCACCGACGCGGTGGTGAACCAGGTGTACGAGGGGGGACTGCAGTTCCGCACGCCGGAGGCGATCACGGCCGCCGGCACCTTCCGCGCCTGCCACTATCTGCGGGCCATGGCGATCTGGGCCCTGTGGGCGACCCACACCAACTGGCAGCCGATCCCCGGGGCGGAGCGATTGCCGTGAGCAGGGTTTGGCTTGCACATCGTGGTGCTCTCCGGCCGGCAGCAATGCTGACCGTGGCCCTTGCACTCGCTGTGGCCCTGCTCCTGCTCAGCCCGTCGCCGGCAGCAGCCATGTTGCATGCCCATCCCGACGGGCAGGGCCAGCCGGTGCTGCGCAGCCTGGAGAGCCTGCGCGACCTTGACGACCAGAGCTGGCAGCTGGTGGCCTACCGGGAAGGCCCTCCCGGTGGCCCGCTGCGGCTGCGGATTGTGGGTTATCCGGGCAAGGTGCGGCTGGAGCATCCCACCGACCTGCAGGTGCGCAGCGGCCGTAAGGTTTGGACTCTCGAGGATGTGACCCTCAGCAGTGCTGCCCTCGCCGGCGACACCCGCGCCGCCGCAGCCGAGTTTGATCTGGCTCCGCTGCTGGCGGATCTGGACCGGAACCGACCCCTGCATCTGGAGCTGCCAGGTGTCTTGACCGACCTGCCCGTGCCTCCCTACGTGGTGGCCGAATGGCGCAGCCTGCCTACCTGGCAGGAGCCGCTGCCAGGTGGGCGGTGAGCGATTCGGCTGCCCCACACTGGCTGCCCTGGATGCGGCGAGCCCTGCAGTTGGCAAGCCTCGGGAGGGGGCGCACCAGCCCGAATCCACTGGTGGGCGCAGTGGTGCTTGATGCCACCGGGGACCTGGTGGGCGAGGGCTTCCACAAGCGGGCCGGTTCGCCCCATGCCGAGGTGGCTGCACTGCGCCAGGCGGGGGAGCGGGCCCGCAGTGGCTCGCTGGTGGTGAATCTGGAGCCCTGTAGCCATCACGGCCGCACACCGCCCTGCTGCGAGGCCCTGATCGCCGCTGGCCTGCGGAGGGTGGTGGTGGCGATGACCGATCCGGACCCACGGGTCTCCGGCGAGGGTCTCGCCCGGCTCCGCCAGGCGGGCCTGGAGGTGATCGAAGGGGTGGCGCAGGCGGAGGCCGCCCAGCTCAACCGGGCCTTCGTTCACCGGGTCCGTACCGGACGGCCACTGGGGATCCTGAAGTGGGCCATGAGCCTTGATGGACGCACCGCCCTGCCCAACGGCGAGAGCCAGTGGATCAGCGGCCCGATCGCCCGGGACTGGGTGCACCGTCTGCGTGCAGGCTGCGATGCGGTGATCGTGGGAGGCGGCACGGTACGGGCCGACGACCCTCTGCTCACCAGCCGCGGCCGGCGCCATCCCGAACCCTTGCGGGTCGTGCTGAGCCGCGGCCTGGAGCTGCCGGAAGTCGCCCGTCTCTGGGATAGTGCCGCTGCGGCCACGCTGGTGGCCCATGGCCCGGAAGCGCCCCTCGACCGGAGGCTGTGGCTCGACGCCATCGGCGTGGAACGCCTGGAGATGGCCTCCTGCGAACCGGGGCCGCTGCTTGAGGCCCTGGCACAGCGCGGCTGCAATCAGGTGCTCTGGGAATGTGGGCCCGAACTGGCGGCGGCGGCCCTGCGCCAGGCCTGCGTACAGGAGGTGGCGGCAGTGATCGCCCCGAAGCTGCTGGGGGGCAGGCCAGCACGGACGCCCCTGGGGGAGCTCGCGCTGAGCAGCATCGAGAGTGACCCCTCCTGGAGGGAGGAGAGGGTGCTCCGCCTCGGTGCCGATCTTGTGTGGACCCTCAACCGGGCCAGCCCCACTGTTCCGCATCCCGCCTCCGGACAGGAGCATCCCGGTTGAACCCAACCCGGAGTAAAGCCGTCATAGGAAAACCATCGACAAGCCGGCCAAGCCGGATTGCCAGGCGATCCTGGCGATGCCCTCCAGACCCTCAGTGCGGCCGGCTGGGTTCGTCAGGTGCGCAGGTAAGCAGCAGTTGGAGCCGGTCCTTGGCGGACAGCCACTTTCGGCGGAAGCCCGGCAGGCTCTGCTGACGCTCGGTCACACGTCCTGAGCAGAGCATGGGTGGGTTCAGGTGCTCGCTCTGATAGAGATCCGTACAATGAAAGACCTTCAGTCTTTCGCAGAGCAACGCAGCAGCGTGGGCAAACGTGCCTACCCCCGAACGAGACAGATGCATGGCCCCACTAAGTACCGAAAAGTCTTCCTGTGGATTGCCAGAAACCAGTTGATGCTCCGAGAAAAAGCAGGACTATGATGAAAGAGAGGATGCGTAGCTGGGGGTTCAGTAACGATCACCGCCCTGCTGTATTGGCTGACAAGGTCTGCCAAGGGAAAAGCCCCAAGGGAGGGAAGGAAATGCCATCAAAGGTGCTGTTTCACAACCCGATGGGCATGGCGATCGATAGATCGCCTGCCGAGCAGAGAATCTCGCCGTGGTGAATAGCCTCTCCGATAGGAGATGCGGCCATACCAGCCCCAGATCAGGAAATCAGTCTTCTGCCGCCCAAGCAAGAGAAGCGTCCGCTGGGGGCAGGGACGCAGTTCGTTAGCCCCGACTCTCCATTCCTGAACAATTCTCCACAGCGTTCAGGTGCACGCTGTCCTGGCCTTGAGGAGCATGATGGTCATTGCTACGGACGAGTCAGCCTAAACTCGGCTGCAGATCCAGAAAGTAACCATAACATTGATTGCCGTTGTCATGGGTATCAATCGTACAGGATTCAGCCTGCTGACCCTGAATTTAGAGCGCCCATGCGAGACTGCCAGACCAGCAAACCGGCAACGATGGAGACTCGCAGGGAGGTCCCGATAGGCCTTGAAGCCTGGCCAGCGAGATTCGCCAATATACTGTGCATTTGCTTATAATTATGGCAACGGCCCTCTGAGCGGCAGTGGAGAGCCGGCCCACTTCAATCACGCAGAGAAGGGCGTGAATGACCTGCCAGCTGTGCTCCTTACAACTCAGCGCCTTCCCATTCCATGACCAGAGACCAAGCTCCGGGCAAGCACCAGCTCACTCGCCAGTCCGTTCATCCCGTCATCGTGGTTCCCACGCATCGGGAAAATCCGACGCCTGAGGAATCGATCTCCCTGCGGCAGCTGGCACGTGTGATGGGGGACCGAGAGATCGTTATCCTGTCTCCTCGTCACCTGGATCTTGGCCGCACCATGGAATTGCTGCCAAAGGCTGGACAGGTGCGGGTTGACCCAGGCTGGATGGACAGCCACGGGGCCTACAACCGAATGATCATCTCCCCCCTGCTCTGCCACATCTTTGCGGGCTACTCGCATCTGCTCCTGCATGAGCCGGATTCAATTGTTCTCTCCGACCAGCTCGACCACTGGTGTCTCCAGCCCTACGACTATATTGGTGCACCTTGGTTCACCCCCCGTGCCTCAGGCGAGGGTGCTGAATTGATCCCGGGTGGAAACTCGGGCTTTTCACTTTTCCGGTTAGCGGCCATGAAACGGGTCACCTCATCATGGCGACGCTGGTATCCACTCCGGTACACCCTCGGTGATTTCAGATCCTGCCTGAGGGGCAATCCGGATGGACTGCGTAAGGGGCTTTTGGGTCTTTACCCAGGCGGGCTCCTCAAGGGTGCACATCGGCTTTATTCCTCCTTCTGCGATCAGTACTGGAGCCTGCTGGTGCCCAGCATCGACAAGAGATTCCGGGTGGCGCCATCCGATGTGGCCGTCCGGTTCTCTTGGGAAAAATGGTCCTTCCTGTGCATGGAGATATGCCGCGGCCATCTTCCCTTCGGTCTTCATGCCTGGGCAAAGTACGACTTTGATTTTCTGCTGCCCCATTTCATTGCAGCGGGCGTGGATCTCACCGGCATGCCACCTTGGACTCCGCCCCCCTGGCGGGCCGACTGGACACCGCCGATCTGGCCGGTGGGCCAGGTGCGATGAAGGTGACTTCCCTGCCCAGCCATGTGTCTGCCTTTCCAGTGGGATGGCGCCACTTGGCCGGTGACACCAGGTTCCTGTCCCCCCTTGCTTGGTCTGCTGCTCGCCACGACGGTCTGGCTTGGGCTGCCCCCGCTCTCAAGGGTTCGACCGCAGCGCGCTCCCCCTGGCGCCTGCTTCTGCGCAGACAGCTGGGCGGCTGCGGCACGATCGGTCTCACCGCACGCGGCTTCTGAACCAGCGTCCTCGTCATGCACCTGATCGGCGGGCTGCTTGTGGACCTGCCATGCGGCGTCAGCCCCCTTCAGATGAGCTCCGGGTGTCGGGGGTCCCCTTTGAAGGGACCCTCCACGTCGGCCGTGATCCAGCCGCCGTAGAAGCTCCCGGGTTGGGCGGTGACCCTCTCCCCGTCCACCCAGCAGCCTTCCATCCTCCCGGGATAGAGAGAAAACCAGCCCGTCAGCGCCTGGTAGGAGGGCGAGGGATGGGGGTACTGCCATAAGGCACGCTCCAGGCTGCGGCCATCGGGCGCCACCACGTCGAAGTAGCGGGCCACTCCCTTCCACTCGCAGTGGGATCGACCCGGAGCTGGCACCAGCATGTCCAGGTTCATCGCCTCGGGGGGCAGGTAGTACGTAGGTGGATGGAAGGTTTCGAGCACCCTCAGGCTGCGGCGGGTATCGGCGAGGACCTCGCCGAAGATTTCGACCCGCACATGCCGATCACAGGGCAAAAGCAAGGGAGGGCGAGGATACTCGGCAGCTCGCTCCATCACCGTGGGCTCCCCCATCTCTTGGCAGGTATGGCTTCAGCCTGGGATGAAGTGGCGTAATCGCCTCGCCTCCGCCCCAGCACGCTCCTGGAGTTCGGGCTCGCTGAGGTTCTCCTCCTCCCGTTGCTGGGCCGCCAGAACGTCATCCGCGCTGAGGGAAAATCCTGCGCTACGCGCCAGTTCCAGGAAGGCGGACAGATCGAGGGGTTGCTGATGATCATGCAGACGTCGATCGAGTTCAGGGATACCGCGAGCATGGGCCAGGAAAGCATCGAGGTCAGCGAGGCTCATGGTCGGGGAGGCTGCAGGGCCGTTGAAGAGGGGGTTCTCTTGCCACCTTGCCATGGAGGACGACGGTGAATCCAAGAAAGGGGAGGTCAGGCCGCCTTGCTCCTGCGAAGATTCCACGGACCAACCCGCAGCCTGCACCGTGGCCAAGCCCCTGTTGAAGTCAGGGATACTCTCCGCTCTCCTGGTGCTGCTGCTCCTGGTCCATGTCTCGGTCGGTCTGCGTATGCAGCGGGTGCCGCACCCGGACGAGTACTGGACGATCAGCAAGCTCCTGGCCAGCTCCGGCCAGCTGGTCTGGGGCACCATCCTGAAGAACGATAATCATCCTCCCTTCTATTACCTGCTTTCCAAGGGCTGGATCGCACTGACCGGCGCCACCATTCCGCACCTTCGCTGGCTGTCCTTTCTGTTCACCAGTTTGACGCTCTTCTTCGTTGCCTGGATTTATCGCAGACATCCCCGCTTCGAGGTGGCGGTCGTCTTGGTGCTGTTCGGCACCAATCCTCTGCTCACGTACTTCTCTGCCACCGTCCGCCCCTACTCCCTGGTCGTGCTGTTGGCCACCGTCATGACGTGGAGTGCCCTTCAGCTGAGGCGTGGTCACTCCATCGGGGCTGAGCCTGAGGCGGCCGTTGCAGGCCGCACCGCCGGCACTGATCCCAACGGCCGGCGGGTCTGGGCTCTCCTCTATTACGGTTCTGCGTTGCTCCTGGGCCTGACTCACTATTTCGGCACCCTCTATGTCCTGATTGCCACCTGCCTTGACTTTCTCAGCCGCAGGATCGAGCGATCACCGTGGAAGGGGATGCTTCTCCTCCTTCTGATCAGCGTCTGGCCTCTGCTGCAGATCCTGACCGGCACGCTCGACCAGCAGGCGGAAGCGAACAGCTGGGTGAACGTGTATCCCCTGATCAGTACGGTCAACAACTTCCTGGCCGGCGTCTTCCCGCTGCTGATCATCTCCCGCACGCCCCAGCTCGGCTTCGGGGTGGTACTGGCGCTGGTTCTCCTCCTGCTCGCCCTCAGGCCCGTTCTCCAGAGCGCTGGGCTCCGCCGCACAGGGACGCGCTCCTGGCTTGTTTCGCTCCTGGACTCCGATGCTGCCTTCCTCGTCGCGCTGAACGCTGCCGTTGTCGCCGCCGGCTGTATCGCCGATGCCCTGATTCCCTTCACCACCCCCTATTACTTCCTGGTCTGCCTTCCGGCGGTGACAATCCTGCTGGGCCGGCTGTTGTCCGTCACCTGGCGAGACCGTTTCAGCGGCGGGCTCTGTCTGTTTCTGACGCTGGGCATCGTGGCGCTCCAGATCCAGCTGGCCCACCTGCGGCTCAGCCTGCCCTGATAAGGAGGAGCGAGCCAGTAGATCCAGCTGCAGGCCTGCAGCGCCTCCCCCGCCGGCAAGGGGCTTGGCAGCCATCCGTCGGCGGGTCTGTTCTCCCGGCATCACCTCCAGCTTCACCGCCTCCCACGCCGCCGGATCCCAGGGGGCCATCAGGGGCTCCAGGGCCCGCAGCTCCGGTCCGTCCACCGACACCAGCCAGGCCTCCTCCAGCCCGTCGGGAATGACCACCGGCATGCGGTCATGCACCCGGGCCAGCAGATCGTTGGGGGTGGTGGTGAGCACCACGCAGGTCTCGAGTTCACCCCCATCCCCCCCCAGCCAGCGGTCCCAGAGCCCGCCGAGCCAGAAGGGGCGCTGATCCCGGCGGCGGAACAGCCAGGGCTGCTTGAAGGGACGTCCCTCCACCGTCCTGGTCTGCCATTCGTAGAAGCCGTCGGCGGGGATCAGGGCCCGGCGGTGGCGCCAGGCGCCGCGGAAGAAGGGTTTCTCCCCCACCGTCTCGCAGCGGGCGTTGATGGGCCGGCGGCGGGCCATGGGGTCGGGGCACCAGTCCGGCACCAGCCCCCAGAGGGCCAGGGCCACCTCCAGGCGGCCGTGCTCCTGGCGCTGCAGCAGCACCGGTTCTCCCGGCCGCACCTGGGGCCGGGGGGCGTAATGGTCGACCAGCCCCGGCGGCATCGGGCCCCTGAGTCGGGGCAGCAGCCGGTCGAGGCTGGTGGCCAGGGAATAGCGGCCGCACATGGAGGACGGGGGAGCCGGAGGGGCGGGGCGTTCGGTTCTCCCGACCGGGTGGTGGAACGGGCGGTGACGACCAGACCTAGCTTGGTGCCATACGCCGTTTTGCGCAGCATGGCCATCCGTCAGGACGACAACCGCCCCAATCGGCGGTTCGGTCTCGTCAACCTGCTCCTGATCGGTTTCGGCGTGTTGCTGCTGTTCAGCAATTTCCTGCCCAATCCCGCCACCCAGGTGCCCCGGGTGCCCTATTCCCTGTTCATCGACCAGGTGAACGGCGACAACGTCAAGCGGGCCTACATCACCCAGGATCAGATTCGCTACGAGCTCACCAAGCCCCCGGAGGAGGGTGCACCAACGGTGCTCTCCACCACGCCGATCTTCGATATGGAGCTGCCCCAGCGCCTGGAGCAGCACGGGGTCGAGTTCGCCGCCGCGCCGCCGAAGCGGCCCAGCTTCCTCACCACGGCCCTGAGCTGGGTGGTGCCGCCGTTGATCTTCATCCTGGTGCTGCAGTTCTTCGCCCGCCGCAGCGGCATGGGTGGCGGCGCCCAGGGGGCCCTCAGCTTCACCAAATCGAAGGCGAAGGTCTACGTGCCCGATGAGGAATCCCGGGTCACCTTCGCCGATGTGGCCGGCGTTGACGAGGCCAAAACCGAGCTCACCGAGATCGTCGACTTCCTCAAGACGCCCCAGCGCTACACGGAAATCGGCGCCCGGATTCCGAAGGGAGTGCTGCTGGTGGGCCCTCCGGGCACCGGCAAGACCCTGCTCTCCAAGGCCGTGGCCGGTGAAGCCAGCGTGCCGTTCTTCATCATCTCCGGCTCCGAATTCGTGGAACTGTTCGTAGGCGCTGGTGCCGCCAGGGTGCGTGACCTGTTCGAGGAGGCCAAGAAAAAGGCCCCGTGCATCATCTTCATCGACGAACTCGATGCCATCGGCAAGAGCCGTTCGGGCTCCATGGGAGTGGTGGGTGGCAACGACGAACGGGAGCAGACCCTCAACCAGCTGCTCACCGAGATGGACGGCTTCACGGCCCAGGACAAGCCGGTGATCGTGCTGGCGGCCACCAACCAGCCTGAAACCCTCGACGCCGCCCTGCTGCGTCCCGGCCGTTTCGACCGCCAGGTGCTGGTGGATCGCCCTGACCTCTCCGGCCGCAAAATGATCCTCGACATCTACGCCAAGAAGGTGAAGCTGGCCGATGGGGTGGATCTCGACAAGATCGCCCAGGCCACCAGCGGCTTCGCCGGCGCCGACCTGGCCAACCTCGTCAACGAGGCGGCCCTGCTGGCGGCCCGGGTGTATCGCACCAAGGTGGAGCAGGCCGACCTCAACGAAGCCATCGAGCGGGTGGTGGCCGGTCTGGAGAAGAAAAGCCGGGTGCTGCAGCCCGATGAGAAGAAGGTGGTGGCCTACCACGAAGTGGGCCACGCCATCGTGGGACATCTGATGCCAGGCGGCAGCAAGGTGGCGAAGATCTCGATCGTGCCGCGCGGCATGGCGGCCCTCGGTTACACCCTGCAGCTGCCTACCGAGGAGCGCTTCCTCAATTCCAAGGAGGACCTCGAAGGCCAGATCACCACCCTCCTGGGCGGTCGCTCCGCCGAGGAGGTGGTGTTCGGTGAGGTGACCACCGGCGCCGCCAATGACCTGCAGCGGGCCACCGACATTGCCGAGCAGATGATCGGCACCTACGGCATGAGTGAGACCCTCGGCCCCCTCGCCTACGACAAACAGAGCGGCAGTCGCTTCCTGGGGGGTAATTCCAACCCCCGCCGGGCCGTGAGCGACGCCACCGCCCTTGAGATCGACAAGGAAGTGCGCGGTCTGGTGGACCGGGCCCACGATCGGGCCCTGGCGATCCTGAACCACAACCGGGATCTGCTGGAGGCCATCTCCCACAAGATCCTCGAGAAGGAAGTGATTGAAGGCGACGAGCTGAAGCAACTGCTGGCCTCCAGCCGCCTGCCTGAGACGCCGGTGTTGGAGGGTGCCGTCGCCTGACACCCGACCAGCCCCACCGACAGGATTCATCCTGGAGTTGGCGCTCTCCGTTGAAGCACCAGAGGATTCAGCTCGCCATCAGTGCGCCGCTGGTCCTCTTTTTTCTTTTCGCCGCCAGCCGCGGCCTGGGTGAGAACTACTCCTACTGGTCGGATGAGCTCTGGTCGGTGTCCGCCAGCCGGGCCGAATGGGGCGTGCTGCTGCGGGACTGGCTGATTCCCGACACCCACCCCCCCCTGTACCAGACCCTGCTCAAGCTCTGGATCGGCAGCAGCGGCAGCAGCGAAATGGCCACCCGGAGCCTGAGCTTCCTGATGGCCGGCATCGGCCTGGTGGCCACAGCGCTGTTTGCCTCAGGCCGGGGGGCAGGCCGCCGCCTGGTGAGCGTGGCCTTTCTGGGCACCAGCCCGGCGTTTCTCTTCTTTGCCCAGGAATCCCGCAGCTATGCCACCTCCCTGGCCCTCTCGGCCGTGATGCTGGGTGCAGCGATGGAGCTGCGCCAACGGCACCTGGGGGGCTCCACCAACAGCCTTCTGGCGGGCTGGAGCGATCCGCCCCTGCGTGGGCTGTTCGGCCTTGCCTGCCTGCTCCTTTCCCTCACCCACTACTTCTCGCTGCTGTTCGTCCTGGTGGTACTGGCCGTGGCCTGTGCAGAAGGGCTGGTGCTGGGTCGGCGCCGCCAGGTGCTCCCCCTGCTGCTGGCCATGCTGGTCTGGCCCCTCGTCCATGGCCTGTCGAGTTCGCTCTCGACCAAGCTGCAGCGTCTCGACTGGATCCAGGTTCAGCCGATCACGGGAACCTTCGCCCAGTTCCTGGCCGGCACCCTGCCGCTGCTGGCCCCGGGACGTGCCGGGCCGGAACGGCTGCTGCTGATCACCCTGGCGGTGGCTGCCGCCCTGGTGTTCGCCCTCACGGCCGCACGGCGATGCGCAGAGCCAGTGCCGAAAGTCCCGCCGAGCCCCTCCCTGGGGGAAGCCCGGTTCCTGCTGCTGGCGATCGGAGGCTTCGTCGCACTGATGCTGCCGATCGACCTGGTCAAGCCGCTGTCCCAGGCCAGGTATTACATCGTCGTGCTGCCCGCCGTGGCCTACCTCTGCGGCGATGGCTGGGAGCTCGGCTGGCGGTTGTCCCGAGCGCGGCGGTTCGCCCTGGCCGTCTTGCTGGCGGTCTGGCTGCTGCTGCAGTGGCAGCTGGGCCAGCGGGAGCTGGCAGTGAAACGGGCCCCCCTGCAGAACTACAAACTGATGGCGGCCTTCGTCGCCCGCAGCGGCGTCTGCGACCAGGGTTGCTGGAGCAACGGCTGGCTGCTGGAGGCCCTCAGCCCCCTCTACTTCCAGCCCGGCCAGCTGCAGCCATTCCCTCGCGATTCGCTGGCCCTCGCTCGCCCTCTGCAGCAGCCGTTTCTGGGCTTTCAAAGGTCCTACCTGGAGCTGCCAATCCTTCTCGCCTCCAACCCCGACCTGACCTGCTGGGAAGCCCCAGGGGCGTGGCGCCATGCAGCCTTCATCCTCCTCCCCTCCGACACCACCGTGCAGCCCGAGCGCCATGGCCTGCGCCCCTGCTCTTGACGTGGGGGGGGTCGATCTCGCATAAGGGTTCTTTGGGACGTGGGCCATGGTGTCCCCCTCAGCCCCGCTCGCCGCCCTGAAAGGCCGCGACCTGCTCTCCTCGGCCGACCTCGACGGTCCCCAGACCCTCGCCCTGCTGGAGCTGGCCCGCCAGCTGAAGGGCGGCGAACGCCGCATCGACCTGGCCGGTCGGGTGCTGGGGCTGATCTTCTCCAAGGCCTCCACCCGCACCCGGGTGAGCTTCATCGTCGCGATGGCGCGGCTCGGCGGCCAGACGATCGACCTCAACCCGGCCGTCACCCAGGTGGGCCGGGGCGAACCGATCGCCGA
Organism: uncultured cyanobacterium; assembly: GCA_903917565.1. Classification (GTDB taxonomy): domain Bacteria; phylum Cyanobacteriota; class Cyanobacteriia; order PCC-6307; family Cyanobiaceae; genus Cyanobium. The sequence goes on from CAIXBB010000046.1 coordinate 17,118, forward strand.
CACGGCCAGGGTGCTGAGCCGCTACTGCGATGCCCTGGCGATCCGCACCTTCGCCCAGGAGGACCTGGCCGACTACGCCCACTGGGCCTCGATCCCGGTGATCAACGCCCTCACCGACCTGGAGCACCCCTGCCAGGCCCTGGCCGATGCCCTCACCGTTCAGGAGCGCTTCGGCCATGGCCCCACCGACCTGCACGGCCTCACCCTGGCCTACGTGGGTGATGGCAACAACATGGCCCACTCGCTGATGCTCCTCGGGGCCCTGCTGGGGATGGACGTGCGCATCGGCTGCCCCGATGGCTTCGCCCCACTTCCGGCCGTGGTGGCCCAGGCCCGCGCCCTCGCCGGCGACCGCTGCGTGATCACGGTGCTGCAGGACCCATTGGCCACCGCTCGGGCGGCCCATGTGCTTTACACCGATGTGTGGGCCTCCATGGGCCAGGAGGAGGAGCAGGCCCAGCGGGAGCAGGCCTTTGCCGGCTGGTGCCTCGACGAGTACCTGCTGGCCGAGGCCGATCCGCGGGCGATCGTGCTGCATTGCCTCCCCGCCCACCGGGGTGAGGAGATCAGCGCCGGTGTGATCGAGGGGGCCGCCAGCCGGGTGTTCGACCAGGCGGAGAACCGCCTGCACGTGCAGCAGGCCCTGCTGGCCACCCTGCTGGGGGGCGTCAGCGACTGAGGGGAGGGCCAGCGGCACGGGGGAGTGGACAAACCGGCCGTGGGATGGCAGAAAGGGACTGGTTCATCCGTACTGCCCGTGTTCGCCACCCACCAGGAGCTCACCGAGGCCCAGCGGGAGCTCTACGACTGGCTTGCCGACTACATCGGCAGCCACCGCCACAGCCCCTCGATCCGCCAGATGATGGAGGCCATGGGCCTGCGCTCGCCGGCCCCGATCCAGAGCCGCCTGCGCCACCTGCAGCAGAAGGGCTGGATCACCTGGCAGGAGGGCCAGGCCCGCACCCTGCAGCTGCTCGGTAACGCGAGCACCGGCATTCCGGTGCTCGGGGCCGTGGCCGCCGGCGGCCTGGTGGAAACCTTCGACGACGTGCAGGAGCACCTCGACCTCGCAGCCGTCCTCGACACCCGCGGTCTGTTCGCCCTCACCGTCAACGGCGATTCGATGGTGGACGCTCACATCGCCGATGGCGACGTGGTGCTGATGGAGCCCGTTCCCGACCCTTCAAGGCTGCGGGAAGGCACGATCGTGAGCGCCCTTGTGCCGGGCAGCGGCACCACCCTCAAGCATTTCCACCGCCAGGGCAGCCAGGTGCGCCTGGAGGCCGCCAACCCGGCCTACGAACCGATCACACTGCCCGCCGACCAGGTGAGCGTGCAGGGTCGGCTGGTGGCTGTCTGGCGCCAGGTCTGAGGGGTGCCTGAGGGGGCGATCGGCCACGTTGTAGGCTCGTCTAGCACCGGTTCAGCCGGCGCATCAATGGGGCCATAGCTCAGCTGGTAGAGCACCTGCATGGCATGCAGGGGGTCAGCGGTTCGAGTCCGCTTGGCTCCATTTCATTGAAGGGAATCTCCTTAGGGGCCTCTGCGATTCAGCCCAGGAGTGAAGACTTTCATGGTCGTGAGTGGCTCTGGGCGGGAACCAACCGCAGGACCAGAGCCAGTGAGCCTCCCATTGATGGTGCTGTGATCAAGCTGGCTGAGCGGGAAGCTCCTGCCATTGGGCCAGCGGACAGGATGGCCGGATCCCCTGCTCCCATTTCCTTGTCTGCCCGACTCCACTGGCCCCGATGGCGGCAACGCTGGATCAGCGGCGTCGCCGCTGGCCTGGCGCTGCTTGTCCCGGCCGTCGGCCAGGCTGGAGGGATTGTGGAGCCTGACAGCGGCTCCCTGGCGCCGATCGATCGCGAGGCCTTCCGGCAGCAGTACGGCCAGGAAGGACTCTTCCGGCTGCGGCTGGGGGTGGATGCGGCCGAACGCACCAGCACCGCTGGCGCCGCTCCCATGCCCTGTCCTTCCTCCTCCTGGAACAGCTCGCTGCAGAAGCAGCGCTACGAGACGGCCTTGGACCGCAGGCAGTACTTCCTCGCCGGGGAGGCCCTGGGGGAATGGAGACGGCTGTGTCCTGCCAGGCCCTGAGAGGCGTCGGGGTCGGATCGATTCAGGCTCAACAAATGCCCCAAGAACATGGGGGAAGGCGGCCGGACGTCGCCCCCGCCACATCTTCCTGGCCCCAGGGTTTCGGTACCCCAGGGCCACCAGCCATGGTTTGGCCTTCGGTGATCTGTGAGCACTCAACGGCGCCGGATCCCCTGAACGGTGGCCCCGACCAACATCCCCGCCTCAAGAAGCCATCGGCAACGGAGAAACCGGGAAGAGATGTCGACATAGAGCCTGTGGCTGGGCTCTACCCGCCGGAATCTCTGTATAAGAATTCACAGTGACGCGGAAGCGCTACGTGCCTTAAGTCGAGAGTCTTGAGTCGGCTGAAACCCCGTCGGGGCAGGGCCAGAACAGACTATTCGGAGTAGATCCTGAACTCGATGATGTCGCCATCTTTGATGGCATTGGAGATCACCTTACGCGCGGCCACGCGCTGAATCCGGGAGCCGAACAACTGCAAAGCCTTCTCTGGGTCGATCCCCTTGGGGAGGGTGGCCACAACGTTGGATTTGCTGACCGACTTGATGGCAAGCACCGGCAAACCATCCAGCGTCCCTGCGACCATGTTGTTGGTGAGCTTGATGATGCCGGCCGGCGTTGCCGTATTCGTGGCGAGGGCAAGGTTGGTGAGGCGGGCGGCGATCGACGCGCAACGACGTTCCACGGGATAGTTGGCCAATGCCGGAGTGATCAGTGCGATGGGGAAGGACCCAGAGCCTTGCAGGGAGGCCACCTTCGCTGGACTCATGGCCGTACCTCCGACCCCCAGCGCTGCCATCGAACCCAGACCGATCACGTACGCCGGGCCAGCCTTGAAACACTGAAAGCCAAAGGGCTTGATGGCTGCCTGAGAAGGCATCGCCGCGGAAGAGGCCATAAGGATTCCAGCAGAAAGGATCCCAGCGGAAACAGGAAGACGGATTGACATGGCCCAAGCCCTGTATGCATTGAATACCTTAGATCCACCCCACTAAGGCCTTGAAGAAGGTTCTTATTTCTATAGAAAAAGAGATATTGGCTCGGCCATGTCTTTTGGGCAAGACATGCTCATCCCAAAACAAGTCCTAGCCGACTCAAGTCAATTGAGCCTTGCCAGCTGCATCAAGCTTAGCTCGGCAGAAACGATCAAGTTGGGCTCAATGAATCGACGGACTGAGACAGGGTTCTTTTGGCCTTCAGAAGGACGGAAGTAAGCTCAAGCCTGAGCAAGGATTGCATGGTTTGAAACCTTCTGGGGCAGGCAGCCTCTGATGGCAGAAGCGTGCCCATGGCGTTGCTGCCTGCCCACCCTCAGAAAGGGCGGATGAGCGGGCTTGTCGCGCATTTGAAACACATTTCCGCATCACTCCATTTTCTCTTAGGGGATGGCTTGCTGTGAGACCCGCAGGGCGAAAACATCTTTTGTGCCGCAGATGTTCAGCAACTGTGCCAGAAGGCTCTGCACCGAGGCTGTTGTGGGGCAAGTCCCCTCAGCATTGGCCCACCCTTGTTGAGCGTCGATGGGATCCAACCAAGTCGTGGGAAGCCTGCCCGAGTGTGGCCTGCGATCAACCAGCGGCACTGGCCCTCAGTCGTTGCGGGGTCTCACTCACTGACGGCCTTGGTGCGCATCGCCGCCTCCAGGCTCTTGATGTCGGCCGGCGACAACTGGGGCCGATCCAGCTTGATGGTGAGCTTGTTGAGGGTGCCGGTGAACCGGAACGGCGGCTGGTAATCGGCGTCGTTGACGCCGGTGAGGGTGTCGGAGCCCACATCGAAGCTCTCGTCCCACTGCAGGATCATCGGCAGGGTTTTGGCCATGGTCTTGGTGGCCACCACCTTGCCGTCCACCTTGAGGGTGCCGGTGCCGGGACGGCCGACGCCGCTGAAGTTGTTGAAGGCCAGGGTGCCCGCCCCCTTGCCGTCGTAGACGAAATCGAACTCCACTTTGTGCTTGCCGGGGGAGAGGGGCTCGGTGCCCTCCCACTTCAATCGCTCCAGATCGACCATGTTCCACAGCCATACCGGCTTGTTGTTCTTGAGGTAGAAGCCGTAGCCACCGAAGCGGCCGCCCGAAGTGAGCAGCATGCCCTCGGCGCCGCCGGCCGGCACGTCGATGTCAGCGGTGACGGTGTAGGAGGTGTTGAGCAGCACGGGCGAATCCCCCTGGGGCAGTCCCACCATCGGACGGGTGTAGACGAACTCGGTTCGTCCGGCGGCGATGTTCGGCCGTGGCGCCACGATGCGCGCCGCCACAGAGGCATCGAGCGGGAACACCTGATACTTCTTCGCTTCAGAAATGAAGGCCGTCTTCATCTCCTTCACCTTCTGGGGGTTCTGGGCGGCCAGGTCGGTGGTCTGGCTGAAATCGTTGTTGAGGTTGTAGAGCTCGAGCACCTGGTTGTTGAGCGGATCTGGGTTGGCCGGGCCGAAGGCCTCCCAGGGGGCCCGGTTCACCTTGGTGCTCAGCAACCAGCCCTCGTTGTAGAGCGCCCACTGACCGAACATCTCGAAGTACTGGGTCTTGTGACGCGAGGGCACCTGGGCGTTCTTCGAGTCGAAGGTGTAAACGAAGCTCGTACCCTCGATCGGCTTCTGGGGGATGCCATCCACCACCTCGGGGGCCCGCAGACCGGCGGCCTCGAGGATCGTGGGCACCACGTCGATCACGTGCACGAACTGCTCCCGCAGGCCCCCCTTGTCCTTGATGCGCGCCGGCCAGGACACCACCATGTTCTGGTTAACTCCACCGAGCCGGGAGGCGTTCTGCTTGAACCAGCTGAACGGGGTGTCGAAGGCCCACGACCAGCCCGCCGACATGTGGTTGTAGGTGTGATCGGTGCCCCAGACGTCGTAGAACTTCATCTGCACCTCGACGGGCAGCTTGTTGAGTCCGTTGAAGAAGGCCACTTCGTTGGGGGTGCCCAGCGGACCGCCTTCGGCGCTGGTGCCGTTGTCGCCGTTGATGTAGACGATCAGCGTGTTGTCGAGCTTGCCGAGATCGTCGAACTGCTGGATCACCCGGCCGATCTCGTAGTCGCTGTAGGCGGCATAGGCGGCGAACACCTCGACCTGGCGGATGAACAGTTTCTTCGCGTCCGGGCTCAGCTGATCCCAGGGGGTGATCAGATTCGCGGGCCAGGGATCGAGCCTGGCGTCCTTGGGAATCACGCCGAGTTTTTTCTGGTTGGCGAAAATGCGCTCCCTCAGTTTCTCGTAGCCGTCATCGAACAGGTGCATGGCATGGATCCTGTCCACCCACTCCTTGGTGGGGTGGTGGGGCGCATGGGTGGCCCCGGGGGCGTACTTGATGAACAGCGGCTTGCTGGGGTTGATCTGGTGCATCCGCGTCATGTAGTCGATGGCGTCATCAGCCATCGCCGTCACCAGATTCCAGCTGCCGGGAGCCTTGCCCTCAAACGGATAGATCTGGGTGGTGTTGCGGAACAGGTTCGGCTGCCACTGGTTGGCGTCACCGCCCACGAAGCCGTAGAAGTACTCGAAGCCCATCCCCGTGGGCCACTGGTCGAACGGACCGCTCTGGCTGGCCTGGAAGGCGGGCACGTTGTGGTCCTTGCCGAACCAGGCCGTGGAGTAGCCGTTGTCCTTGAGCAGCCGGCCGATCGTGGCCTTGTCGCGCTCGATGATGCTGTTGTAGCCGGGGAAGCCGGTGGACTGCTCCGAGATCACCCCGAAACCTGCGGAGTGGTGGTTGCGGCCGGTGATCAGGGCGGCGCGGGTGGGGGAGCACAGCGCCGTGGAGAACATGCGGTTGTAGCGCAGCCCCGCCTTCGCCACCCGGTCCATCGCCGGGGTGGGGATCACGCCGCCGAAGGTGCTGGGCACCCCGAAACCGGCGTCGTCGGTGATGATCAGCAGCACGTTGGGTGCGCTCTGGGGAGGCACGATCCGCGGCGCCCACCAGGGTTTGGACTGCAGCGCCCCGTCCTTGATCACCCCGGCGAAGGGCGGTGCCGGGGCCGGCAGTTGGTTGCCGGGCAGCGTGGTGGTGGCATTGGGGGCGCCCAGCGTGCCGGTGATCGTCTGGGCCAGGGCGGGCAGGCCACCGAAGGGCCAGGCCACCAGCAACGCCGCCATCGCCAGCACGGCCAGGCGAACGATCGGGGAGCGGAAGGGACGCTTAGACATCGGTGGAGAGGAGCGGGGAAGCGAGGCGGAAGCCGATGTGGGAGGTGCCTGTGTCGGGGCTTTCGGCCTCCCGGGCGGCGGGCCGATAGCGGCTGCAGTAATTGGGGGCGCACAGGAAGGACCCCCCCTTGATCACATGCTTGGCCACCCCGGGCTCGCGCGGATCGCTGCTGGAGGCGGGGTCGGCCAGCAAGGGATCCTCGTTGCCGGCGAGGAGGTCATGGCCGGGCCGGTACCAGTCCGCCGTCCACTCCCAGACGTTGCCGGTCATGTCGTGGAGGCCATAGCCATTGGGGGGGAAGCTGCCGACCGGGGCAGTGCCGGTGAAGCCATCGTCGGCCGTGTTGCTGACGGGGAACTCCCCCTGCCAGGTGTTGGCCAGGCCCGGCCGCCAGCGGTCGCCCCAGCTGAAGGCCTTGTCCCTCAGTCCACCCCGGGCGGCGAACTCCCACTGGGCCTCACTGGGAAGGGAGGCACCGGCCCAGGTCGCATAGGCCTCGGCATCCGCCAGCGACACCTGCACCACAGGATGGTCAAGCCGGCCGTCGATGGAACTGCCGGGCCCCTCCGGATGGTGCCAGTCGGCCCCAGGCACCCAATGCCACCAGCTGAGCTCCCGCAGGGGCTCAACGGCGGAGGGGGGCCGGAACACCACCGAGCCGGGGCGACGCTCGGAGGCGGAGAGCTCCGGGAACTGGTCCTCGGGCAGGGGCCGCTCCGCCTGGGTCCGGTAGCCGGTGGCGGCCACGAAGGCGGCGAACTCACGGTTGGTCACCTCCGTGCGGCCGATGCAGAAGGGCTGCAGCCGCACGGACGCCTCCGCCTCCTCCGGCAGGAGCCCCGCCGCGCCGATCCGGTAGCGGCCGGCTGGGATCGGCGCCATCGACGGCGGGCAGCTGTCCGCCGCCCGGGCAGGGGCGGGCCCCAGGGCCAGCAGGCCCATGCCCAGAGCCAGGGTCAGCAGAACCAGGAGGATCGCCCACGGCAGGGCATCGGGACGGGGGACGGGCACCGGATCGATGGGCTGGCTAAAGAGCGGGGCCGCAGGGCATTGAAGCGAGCGCGCCGCTGGCTCGACGTGCAGCTCGGCACATTCTTCACACTGTACCCCAAGCCGGGGGGGCGTTCAGCGCTCGGGGCCAGCACCGAACAGGGCGACTGCAGCAACGGCGCCACCTATGCGAGGAGCCCATCGCTACCGACAGGCCCCCCCTCGCAGACTTAGAGCGTTGTCATCGTCCTTCCCATGAGCACGCCGATGTCCACCTCCTTCTCCCAGGCGGTCGAGGCCCTCTCGGCCCAGGCCCAGAACCTGATCGCCGCCGCCACCGGCGAAGTCGACGCCCTGCGGGAGGAACTGGAGCAGGAGCGGCGCTTCCGGCGCCACCTGGTGGCCAACGCCGCCGCCAGGGCCCAAGAGGTGGCCGCCCAGCAGGAGGAGGCCCGTCTGGTGCGGGAACGGCTCGAGGCCGAACTGGCCGAGGCCCGGGAGGGCCGGCGCCAGGCCGAAGCGGAGGTGGAGCGCTTCCACGAGGCCGTCCGAGAGCAACTGGCCATCGCCGAACAGGAGCAGGCGGACCTGGAGGAGGCCGAGCGGGAACGGGATCGTCTGCGCCAGGAGGCCGCCGATCGGCAGTGTCAGGCACTGATGCAGGAACTGGAGCAGGAGCAACGGGGACGCCTCAGGCTGGAGCGACGCCTCTCGGGGGTGCGCCTGGCCGTGCTCGATCTGCTCGAACCCCAGGACGACGAACAGGAGGGAGCAGACACGGCTAGCGCTGCGGACCTGGAACACGCTGAAGGGGCCGCGCGCCTCTCCCTGCGCAAGATCCTCATGCCCCGCTCGGCCACCCAGTCCTCCCAGCCGGTCCTCACCTGAGGGGCAGCTTGCACGGGGCCGGTGGCCAGGAGCGGCGTGGAGGAACTCCACAGCCTTCTCGTGATCATCCTCGATGACGAGGGGGAGGGAAGCATGCACAGAAAGCCTTGGCCGATAGGGTCTCGGAGGTTTCACCAGCCCCCATGAAACCAACCATCACCCGACCGCATCCCATTCCCTTGCCGGGGCGGGTCCGCTCTTGAACCCAGCGATGCAGGCCGCGGGATTCGCCCTGCTCATGGCCCTCGCCAGGGTGCTGCTCGGTTCGCTGGCCGTGTGGCTGCTGGTGCGGTTGCTGCGCCTCTGGCTGCGGCGTGCCGTCCTCCGCCCCGACACCCTGCCGGACGGCCTGATCGCGCCGCTGCTGCTGAACAGCCTGGCGTCGCTCGGCTATCTGGCCATGGGGGTCTGGGGCTGGCGGTCGCTGGTGCGGGGCTGGGAGGTGCTGCGCATCGATCCCGGGCCCGATCGGCTGGTGGAGGGTGCCGCCCTGCTGGTGGCCGTCGTGCTGGTGGTGCGGCTGATCAACCGCAGCCTGCTCCTGCTGCTGGAACGCTCCCTGCAGCGCCTGGGGCGGGAGGAGCAGACCAGCACCCTGCGGGCCCTGGCTCCGATGATCAGCGCCCTCTTCTGGGGTCTTGGCAGCCTGGTGTTCCTCCAGAAGCAGGGGGTGCCCCTCGGGGCCATCTATGCGTCCCTGGCGGGGGCCGGCATCGGCCTCGGGTTGGCCCTGCGGGGGCCGGTGAGCCACTTCATCAACTACCTCACCATCGTCATCGACAAACCCTTCCAGATCGGCGATCTGATCGGTTTTGCCGATGTCCTCGGGTCGGTGGAACGGGTGGGGATCCGCTCCTCATCCATCCGCAGCCTGAGCGGGGAGCGCATCGTGATCGGCAACGAGGAACTCCTGCAGAAGACGATCCGCAACTTCGGGGATCTGCCCCGGCGCCGCGTCGCCCACACCCTGCTCCTGTCCGAGCAGATGCCGGCCGAGAAAGCCGCCGCCATTCCTGAGCTCGTGGAGCGGGTGGTGCGGGACCACCCGCCGGCCACGTTCGACCGTTGCCATTTCACCCGCTTCGCCGAGGGCGCCCTGGAGTTCCAGTTCGTGTTCTTCGTTCCCGACAGCAACGTCGTGGTGTTTCTCGATCTGCAGCAGGCCATCAATCTGGGGATCCTGGAGGCTTTCCAGTCGGAGGGCATCGACTTCGCCGCCCCTCCAGGGGACCCTGCTCCGCCCCACCGGCTCCCGGCGCGATGACGCCGCCGCGGGCAGCGGCGATCCAGCGCCAGGCCGCCGCCGCCAGGGCGATGCCGATCAGGGGCCCCTCGCCCCAGCGGACGTAGGGGGTGAGCCGCGAGCGCTGCTGCACGGTGAGCAGGCCAGTGGCGGGACGGCCGGCGGGCAGCTGCTCCAACACCCGTCCAGCGGCGTCCACCAGCAGGCTCGGCCCCGTGTTGGCGGAACTGACCAGCCAGCGGCCGGTCTCGATCGCGCGCAGCTGGGCAAGGGCCGCGAACTGCCCCTGCAACTGCTCGGGATAGGGATCCAGGTTGGCGCTGGCCAGCAGCCAGCGGGCCCCATCCCGACTGGCGGCGGCCAGGGCCGTCCCGTCGGAGAGCTCGTAGCAGATGGCCACGCCCACATCCCCTCCGGGCCTCGCCAGCAGGCGGGAGGCCGTTCCCGGCTCCAGGCCCCCCACCGCCGAGAGGCCGCTCCATCGCCACAGGTCCGCCAGGGGCACCCATTCGCCGAGGGGCACCACCCGGTGCTTGTCGATCCAGCGGCCTGGCTCGCGCTGGCCAGGCTCAAAGCGCAACAGGCTGCTGCGCAGCTCCGCGCCCTCGCGGCGGAAGCCGCCGCTGAGCACCTCCACCGGCGCCGCCTCCGGCAGGGTCTGGCCGAGGGCCAGGGATCCCTCAGGGAGCAGCACCCCCTGCACCGGCGGGTCGGCCGTGGCGGCACGCCGCTGGGCGAGGGCCAGCCGCTGCAGCAGCAGCCGCTGCTGATCGACCTCAAACTTCTGGCGGGTGGGAATGGCGGGTTGCAGCACCAGCCAGCGCTCGGCCCTGCCGCCAGGGGCTGCGGCCTGGCCCAGCAGGGCCAGGCCGGCCAGATGGCAGGAGGCCACCAGCACCAGGGTGCTCAGCAGCCAGCGGTTCCTGTGGGCGGGCACCGCCAGCAGGGCCCGCCAGAGGCCCCAGCCGATCAGCAACTGAATGGCCGCCAGAAACCCTGCTCCCCCCAGGGCCGCCAGGCCCGCCAGGGCCCGATCCCCCGGCAGTGCCGCCGAGCCCAGCCCCAGCCAGAACAGGGGACCGCGGGCCAGCAGCACCTCCGCCAGCCCCCACAGAGTCGCCGCCAGCAGCGCTGTGCTGGGACGTCCGGAATCGAGTCGGCCCACCAGCGCCGTCCAGGCCCCCACCAACAGAGCGGCGGCCAGGCCGATGGCCAGCCACAGCGCCAGACAGATCGGCAGGCTCAGGGGGCCGGGAACACCGATCCAGTCGAGGGGATGCAGCCACAGCAACCAGCGGTGGCTCACCAGCACCGCCGCCAGCCCCCACAGGCCGCCGCGCCAGAACCTTTCCGGTGCGATGCCGCCGCGACTCCCCGTCAGGGACCAGAGCAGCACCAGGGCGGGCCAGAGCAGCCAGGGCCAGCCCAGGGGCGGCAGGGCCACACCCGCCAGAAGCCCGGCGGCCCCGGCGATGACCCAACCGGCACGCCGGTCATTGCCCATGGTCGCCTGGCACAGGAGGCGCCAAGGTCAAGAGAGAGTCACGCCGTTTCCTCAAGGAAACCTCTTTCATGGACCAGGGCAATCTGCTGCAGATGCTGCTGCTGCGCGGCCTCGGCACCACCTCGCTGGTGGCCGACCGGCTCAAGTACGTCAGCCAGGAATGGGTGAGCAGCGGCCGCCTTGATCCCAACCACGCCTCCGCCCTGGTCGAAGACGTCATGCGCGCCCTGCGGGGCGAGACGCCGGAGGTGGAACAGCAGGCGGAACGCCAGCTGGAGCGCAACCGCGACCAGTTGCTGCAGGATCTGGGCCTGGCCCGCCAGCGGGAGCTGGACGAACTGCGCGGCCGCATCGATCGTCTTGAGCAGACCCTGCGCCAGCGTCAGAGCAGCGGCGAGAGCAGCGACTGATCGCACTGGCAGAATCGCCCCATCCAGGGACCTTCCGCATGCGCGACATCCTGATCAGCTCGTTCGTCTGTGTTGCCTGCCTGATGCTGGCACTGGTGAGCCAACTGGTCTCCCCCTCGGTGGTGGAGGCGGCAGCGCCGCTCCCCGCCGACCAAGGCGCCCAGCAGGCCCTGGCCCGTTCCGGCCCCGCCACCGCGCCGGAGGCGCGCCCAGCCACCGCGCCGGAGGCGAGCCCCGCTGTGGCGGCCCCCCTCGAGCTCGACCCCGACGTCCCCAACCCCACCCTGTTCACCATGGCCCCCGATTCCTCCAGCGCCGACCTGGCCTCCACCGGCGCTGCGGCCCTGGGAGGGGAGCTCGTCTCCCCCACCGAGCGCACCACCCCCAGCGGCCTGCGCATCACCGACCTGGCCCTGGGTGAAGGCGCCGAGGCCAGGAGCGGCCAGACCGTGGTGGTCAACTACCGCGGAACCCTCACCAACGGCAAGGAGTTCGACAGCAGCTACGGCCGCGGTCCCTTCAGCTTTCCCCTTGGCGCCGGCCGGGTGATCCGGGGCTGGGACGAGGGCGTGGCGGGGATGAAGGTGGGCGGCAAGCGCAAGCTGGTCATTCCCCCCGATCTGGCCTACGGCGAGCGCGGCGCCGGTGGCGTGATCCCCCCCAACGCCACCCTGGTGTTCGAGGTGGAACTGCTGGACGTGAAGGGCTGAGCAACGGCGCTGCAGCGGCCTTCCCAAGGGTTGCGATCGTTACAATGGCCTTAGCCCCATCCCTCTCCCATGGCTCACCAGCTGCCCGAACTGCCCTACGGCCTCGACGCACTCGAGCCGCATATCTCCCGGCAGACCCTCGAGTTCCACCACGGCAAGCACCACGCCGCCTACGTCACCAACCTCAACAAGCTGATCGAAGGGAGCGACCTCGAAGGCAAGAGCCTTGAAGAGGCGATCCTGGCGGTCGCCGGTGATGCCGGCAAGGCCGGGGTGTTCAACAACGCCGCCCAGGTATGGAACCACAGCTTTTACTGGCAGTGCATCAAGCCCGGCGGTGGCGGCGCCCCCACAGGTGCTCTGGCCGAGAAGATCGCCGCCGATTTCGGCAGCTTTGAGGCGTTCACCGAGCAGTTCAAGGCCGCCGGCGCCACGCAGTTCGGCAGTGGCTGGGCCTGGCTGGTGCTCGATGGCGACACCCTGAAGATCACCAAGACGGCCAACGCCGATCTGCCCCTCGCCCATGGCCAGAAGGCCCTGCTCACCATGGATGTGTGGGAGCACGCCTACTACCTCGACTACCAGAACCGCCGTCCTGACTACATGACCACCTACCTCGACAAGCTGGTCAACTGGGATTTCGTGGCCGCGAACCTCGCCGCCGCCTGATCACGCCCCAGGCGGCGCCATCCCCCCGGGCCGTGCTCGTTCCAGCACGGCCTCGGGGGGAATCCACATCGCATCGCCAAAGGAGAAGAAGCGGTAGTTGCGCCTGATCGCCTCGGCATAGAGGTTCAGCAGCCGGCGCCGGCCAACAAGCGCGCTCACCAGCAACAGCAGGGAGCTGCGCGGCAGGTGGAAGTTGGTGAGCAGCCCCTCCACCACGGCGAACCGGAACCCTGGCTGAATCACCAGATTCACCGGACCGGTGTGGGGCACCAGCTGGCCGCCGTTCAAGGTCGCCACCCCCTCCAGGCTGCGCACGCACGTGGTACCGACGGCGATCACCCGCCCCCCCCGGGCCTGGCAGGCGGCCACGGCCTCCACCAGTTCCGGTCCGACTTCCACCCACTCGCCATGGAGTGTCAGCCGGCTGAGGTCTTCACTCTCCAGGGGCCGGAAGGTGCCCAGTCCCACGTGCAGGGTCACCGTGGCCCGCTGCACCCCCCTGGCCCGTAAGGCCTCCAGCAGCGCGTCGCTGAGGTGCAGGCCGGCCGTGGGGGCCGCCACCGCCCCGGGTCTGGCGGCATAGCGGGTCTGGTAGCGGCTGTCGTCCCTCCCTGCTTCGGGCTCGATGTAGGGGGGCAGGGGCATCGAACCGTAGCGCTCCAGCAGGGGCTCGATCGCGGCCGCATCGGCGCAGCCGGGCGGGAAGCGCACCAAACGGCCGCCGCTCTCCGGGTCGATCGCTTCGATCCGCACCGGCAGCGGCGGCTCCCGCTCCGCCACCACCTCAAGCACCTCGCCAAGGCGCAACCGCTTGGCCGGCCGTGCCAGGCACAGCCACAGGCCTTCGCCGCGGGGCTCCACCAGCAGCAGCTCCACCGCCCCGCCGCTGGCCCGCCGCGCCGCCAGCCTGGCCCGCAGCACCCGGGTGTCGTTCACCACCAGCAGATCGCCGGGCTCCAGCTGCTCCACCAGGTCCCACACCGTGAGGTGGCGGGCAGCGGCGGCCTCCGCATCCACCGCGGCCGCGGCCTCCAGGGCCAAAAGGCGGGCGGCATGGCGGGGCTCCACCGGCCGCTGGGCGATCAGCGCCTCCGGTAACGCGAACGCGTAGCTGGAGAGAAGCCCGTCGGCGGGATCGGGGACGTCGGTGCTGGGCACTGTGGAGAGACGATCCCTAGAGGGCCAGACTTTCGGGTCGGTTCTCGATCAGGTCGGCCAGATCCTTGAGGAAGGCCGCCGCATGGGTGCCGTAGATGACGCGGTGATCGGCGGTGAGGTTCACCTGCATCTGGCGCCGCACGGCGATCGAACCGTCCTTGAGGGCCACCACCACGGGCCTGGAGGCGGCCACCGCCAGGATGGCACCGGTGCCAGGCGGCAGGATCGCGTCGAAGCGATCGACTCCGAACATGCCCAGGTTGGAGAGGGTGAAGGTGCCGGTGGTGTACTCCTCCGGTTTGAGCTGCTTGGAACGGGAGCGTGCCACCAGATCGGCCCACTGGCGCGACAGCGCATAGAGGTCGGTGTGGTCGGAGCCCGCCAGGACCGGTGTGATCAGGCCACCGTCATCCATGGCCACCGCCACCGCCACGTTGATGGCCGCCGGGTAGGCCATGCCCGCGTCGCCGGCCGACGCGTTCAGCTGCGGATGGCGGGCCAGGGTGACGCCCACCGCCTTGGCCAGCAGGGCCGTCATCGTGACGCCCTTGGACTTCACCTGCCTGTAGAAAGCGTCGAGCCGGTCGGTGGTGATCGTGTAGCCGACGTGGAAGCAGGGGACCACCAGGCTGGCGTTCATGTTGCGAATGACGGCCTGCTGCAGGGTGTTGAAGGCCACCGTCTCACCGGCGCGGCCGAAGGCCTGACCAGCGGGCGCGGCTGGGGCGGCAGCCGCGCCGTTGCCCGTGGCGACCGCCATCGCCGGAGCGTTGCCCTCGGCCACCCGCGGCACGCTCACAGGCTGTCCGGTGGCCAGCTCCACATCCTCGGCCTGGATTCTGCCGTTGGGTCCGCTGCCCCGCAAGGAGGCCAGGGCCACGCCCAGCTGGGCGGCCAGTTTGCGGGCCCGGGGGGTGGCCACCACACGGCCGTCGCCGGTGCTGGCCGCGACCGCCACCGGCACCGAAACGGGTGCTGGCGCTGGAGGGGCGGGAGCCGCAGGAGCTGGTTTGGGTGGGGCTGGGGCGGCCGCAGGCGCTGGGTCCAGGGCCGGAGCCGGGGCCGCCGCAGCCGGTGCTGGGGCCGCCGCCTTGGCCGCCGCGATCTCCGCTTCGGTCTCCACGATCAGACCGATCGTTTCTCCCACTGGAGCGGTGCTGCCCGCCTCCATGAGCACGGCGGCGAGGAAGCCCTCCTGAAAGGCCTCCACATCCATGTCCGCCTTGTCGGACTCCACCACGAGCACGGACTCCCCCCGTTCGACCCGCTCACCGGGCTTCTTGAGCCACTCCACGATCTTGCCCTCCGTCATGGTGGAGCTGAGGGCCGGCATGAAGATTTCGTGGGTGGCCAACGGGGGACTGCCTCTGTGATGGGGGGGATTTTAGGCGGCGGAAGGATCAGCCCCCCTCGATCCCCTCGATCACACCGTCCCGCACCAGCAAGGACACCTGGAGCTTCTGCACCAGGTTGTCGCCCACCTGCACATCGCAGAAGCTCTCGATCTGCCCCTGCTCCACCACCTGCTCCATCTCCAGTTCCCGCACCTGGCGCTGCTGCTCCAGCACCTGACGCTTCTGCTCCTCGAACTCGGCGCGCTTGGCCGCCACCTGCTGCTGCACCGAACCCACCTGCTCCTGCACCCGTGGATCGAGGGGGTTGGCGCTCTGGCGGCGAATCTCTTCGATCAGCCGCTGCCCCTCCTGCTCCAGCTGGGCCAGCTGCTGATCGAAGTTGGTGAGGGCACTGCTGAGCTCACGCTCCGCATCTTCCTTCCAGCGCGGCGTCACCACGGCTCGCACCGTGATCGATCGCTTGATGTTCAGGCTGTTGCCGTCGGCCATGGGACTGCAGGTGCAGGGCTCAGGCTCTCAGGCGACGGGCGCTCCGGTCAACCATGGCGTGCCCGCCGGCCTCATCCTTCGCCATAGAGCGCGGCGATGGCGGCCTGGTCCCGGTCGCCGATGCGGTCCCGCCGTTGCTTGAGGGTCTGGGTGAGCAGGCCGTTGTCGATGCTGAAGGGCTCCACCAGGGCCACGCCCCCAAGCCGTTCGTCCGGGCGGGAGCCCGGTCGGGCCGCCAGCAGGCGATTGCACTCGCGGCTGAGGGCCCGCAGCAGGGCCGGATCAGCGCTGGCATCGGCCTTTGGGCCCGGCAGATTGGCCTCGGCCGCGAAGGCCTGCAGGGCCTCCGCCTTCGGCACCACCAGGGCACCGAGCTGTTTGCGGTCCTGGCCCACCAGCATCACCTGCTCCACCAGCGGCGACGCCACCAGGGCCTCCTCCAGGGGGCCGGGCTCGATGTTCTCGCCGCTGCTGAGCACGATCGTGTCCTTGGCCCGGCCTGTCAGCACCAGGGTTCCATCCGCCAGCAGCAGGCCCAGATCGCCGGTGTCGAACCAGCCCTCCCCATCCAGCACCTTGGCCGTGGCCTCGGGCTTGTTGTGGTAACCCGCCATCACCTGGGGGCCTTTCGCCAGAACGAGCCCCCGCTCACCGACAGGAAGTGTGGCCCTGCTGGCTGGGTCCACCACCTTCAGGGCGGTGTCCGGCAGGGGCAGCCCGGCGCTGCCGCGACGGTTGCTCCAGGGTCTCCGGCAGGCGAGCACCGGGCTGGTCTCGGTGAGCCCGTAGCCCACCAGCAGTTCGATGCCGACGGCCTCGAAGAAGCCATCGACATGGATGGCCAGGGCACCGCCGCCGCTGATGGCGGTGCGCAGCCGACCACCCACCAGCTGGCCGCGCACCTTTGGCCACAGCAGGGCACCGGCCGTCGCGTGCAGGGGCCAGATCAGCAGCGCACCCGCCGCGGCCAGGAACCGACCGGCGGGGGTTTCCTGGTTCAAGGTCAGATTGAGGGCCACCCGCCGGCGGCGGTGGAAGGCCCGGCTGGCGGCGAGGGCGCCACGCAGGAGGCGCTGGCGGGAGGACGGCATGGCCGCCAGGGCGTCCTCGAAGCCGGAGAGCAGGGCCTCCCACAGCCGCGGCACGCTGATCAGGTACTGGGGGCGCACCTTCTGCAGGTCGGAGCGCAGCTGCTTGAGGGTGGTGTAGGTCTGGCGGCAGCCACAGCTCAGCAGGAAGTATTCAGCGGTGCGCTCGTAGGCATGCCAGATCGGCAGCACGGACAGCACGTGATCCCCCGGACTCGGGGACACCGCCACCCCGAGGGTGCCCAGCTGATGCAGCAGGTTGGCGTGGCTGAGGGGCACCCCCTTGGGCTGGCCCGTTGTGCCGGAGGTGTACAGGAGGGTGGCCAGCCGCTCGGGCCCCCCCTTGGGAGAGGCAGGCAAGGGCCTGGACGCACCACGGGCCAGAAACGCCTCCCAGGTGAGGCAGGGCAACACCCCCGGGGCGGTGGGCGCCTCACCCTCCAGCAGCAGCACGAAGCGCAGCCGCTCAAGGGCCAGCCCATCGAGCGCCAGGCGCTGCAGCAGGGCGGCCGACTCCAGCACCAGGCCCACGGCGCCGGCGTCCTCAAGGATGTAGCGCAGCTCCTCGGCCGGAGCCGCACTGCCACGCACGGCATCGGCCGCACCGGCCCGCATCAGCCCCTGGTCGGCCACGAGCCAGCGGGGGCCGTTTTCTGCGAACAGGGCCACCACATCGCCATCGGCCACCCCGAGATCGGCGAAGGCCGCCGCGGCCCGGTCGATCGCCTGGCGCAAGGCATCAAACCGCAGCGATTCCGGATGGCGGCCATGGGGCGCGTCCAACGCCACCTGGGAGCCATAGAGGCGCTCGAGTTCAGGCCAGAGGCCCTCCAGACCCTCGAGCTGGCTCCAGTCACGGCGGCTGGCAAGGGCAAGGCGGTCCTGGGTGCTGCCGCTCCAGTGGATCTCGGCTCTGGCGTTCATGGGCGGCCGGCGCGGTGCAAAGCAAGATCAGGATTCTCCCAGTCCTTCCTCCGGTCCCGGCGGCCGCAGGGTCAGGCCGAAGCGGCGGGCGAAGGCCGCCAGCAGCAGCGGGGCCACCTGCTCCGGGGTGAGGGAGGGCCGCCAATCCACCAGCCGTCCCACCGGCCGGCCGGCCAGACCGCAGGGAACGATCGCCTGGAAGCCCTCGAGGGAGCCGTTCACATTGAGGGCCAGGCCGTGCTGGCTGATCCAGCGGCGGGCGCCGACACCGATCGCCGCCAGCTTGCGGCCCTCCAGCCACACCCCGGTGAGACCCTCGCCGCGCTCCCCCTCCAGCCCCAGCTCCGACAGCACGGCCAGCACCACGTCCTCGAGGGCCCTCAGATAGAGGTGCAGGTCACCGCCGTGGCGCTGGAGGTCGAGCACCGGATAGAGCACGAGCTGGCCGGGCCCGTGGTGGGTGACCTCCCCCCCCCGATCAATGCGGTAGAGGGGCAGGGGCGGGTGATCCGGGTCGAAGTCGAGGTGACGCAGGCTGGCCCCCCGTCCCAGGGTGTAGCAGGGGGTGTGCTGCAGCAGCAGCACGGCGTCGGGGGCGGAGGGATCCTCGAGCCGGCGACGCTGCAGACGGCGTTGCCAGTCCCAGGCCAGCGGAAAGGGCACCGGGGCCCTGGCTTCAAAAAGAATTGCGGGAGTGTTGGGGGCCATGGACCTGCGTTCCTAGCCTGGGGGTGCCCCAGAGCCAGAATTCCTCTGGAGAAGCGCATCCGTATGAAACTGTTGATCCACGGCCGCAATCTCGACGTCACACCGGCCATCAGGGAGTACACCGAAACCAAGCTCAACCGGGCCATCAGCCACTTCGATGGCATCGTCAAGGAAGCCGACGTGCACCTGTCGGTGGCCCGCAACCCCAGGGTTCCCCAGCAGACGGCTGAAGTCACCGTCTTCGCCAACGGCGTGGTGATCCGGGCCCAGGAACGCAGCGAGAATCTTTACGCCAGCATCGACCTGGTGGCCACCAAGCTGAGCCGCCAGCTGACCCGCTACAAGGACCGTCTCCAGGAGCGCACCCAGGGACCGGTGCACCGCTCGGCCGCCGCGGAGGAGGCCGGAGCGGCCACGCTCCCCAACCCCGGTGACTCCCTCACCGACGGCCTTGAGCCCGCCGTTCCCCACCGCGGCGTGCGTCGCAAGTACTTCGCCATGCCGGCGATGGACCTGGAGGAGGCTCTCCATCAGCTGGATCTGATCGATCACGACTTCTATATGTTCCGCGACGCGGCCACCGGCCAGATCCAGGTGGTCTACCGGCGCAACCACGGTGGATTCGGCGTTATCCAGGCCCGTGACACCTGAGCGGGAGGCGGAACGGCCCGATCTCGCTCCCCTGATCGATCACGCCCTCCTGGACCCCCACCGGGGCTCCGAAGCGATCCAGCGCTGCTGTGATGAGGCACGTCATTTCGGCTTCGCCGGCGTTTGCCTGGCCTCGCGCTGGCTGCCGCTGGCCCGCGAACGGCTGCCGGTCGATGGGGCCGTGAAACTGATCGCCGTGGTGGGGTTCCCCTTCGGAACCATCCCCACGGCGATCAAGCGGGCCGAGGCGGAATGGGCAGCCGCCGCCGGGGCCGACGAACTGGATGTGGTGCCGGATTTCGGCGCCCTCGCCGACGGCGACGGCACCGCCGTGCTTGACGACCTGGCGGCCATCACCGACCTGGGCCTGCCGGTGAAGGTGATCCTGGAGGTGGGCCGCCTTGATCCGGAGGCCCTGGCCCTGCTGGTGGAGATCAGCATCGATGCCGGCGTGCGCTACCTCAAGACCGGCAGCGGCTTCGGCCCTCCGGTATCGACCGACCAGGTGAGCCAGCTGATGGCCCTCGCCCGCGGGCGGGCGGCGGTGGAGGCCTCCGGCGGCATTGCCGATCTGGAGCAGGCCCTCGCCCTGGTGGCGGCCGGGGCCAGCCGGTTGGGTACGAGCCGGGGCGTGGCCCTGATGCAGGCCCTGCGAGCCGGTGCCTGAACGTCAACTCGAGGGTCTGGCCCTCACCTGCCGCCCCCTGGGCGAACACGACCGGCTGCTCACCCTGCTGAGCGAGAACGAGGGCCTGACCCGGCTGGCGGTACCAGGGGCGCGGCGTCCGAAGAGCAGCCTGGCGGCAGCGGTGCCCCTGGCCCACCTGTTCCTTCAGGTGGGGGGCCTCAGCGGCCTGAGGCGGGTGCGCCAGCTTCGGGTGCTGCGCAATTACAGCGGCCTGGCCCTGCGGCTGGAGACCCTGGCCGCCGCCCAGGCCCTGGCTGAGCTGTGCCTGAAGCTCGTGCCCAACGATGCTCCCGCCCCTGGGGTGCTCGCCGACCTGCTGCTCCAGCTCGGGCGCCTGGAGGCGGTGGTGACGGACCGTGCCGATCGGGTGGAGGCCCTGGCGGTGGCTGTGCAGGGAAGCGTCCACCTGCTGGCGCTCGGGGGCTTCGCCCTGCCCCTGCAGCGATGCGTCCGCGGTGGTGCCCCGCTGGTGCCGCCGATCGGTGACTGGGCGTGGCGCTGCAGCCTCCTGCCCAGCGAGGGACTGGCGATCGGCGCGATACCCGGTGCCCGGGTGATGCTCAACCCCTCCGAGCTGGCCCTGCTGCAGCGGCTGACCCGTCCCGCCCCCCCCCGCCGCGCTGATGGCCACCTGATGGGGCCTGAAACGGTGTGGCTGCACCTACTGGATCTGGTGGACGCCTGGTGCGGTGAGCACCTCGGTCAGCGACCGCGAGCCTTCAGACTGCTGCGGACCGCCTGCGACTCCATGCCCTTTCCACCGTCCGAGCCAGCATGAGCCCGAGCGGCAAGACCGAGAGGGGACTGGCCGGAGTCCTTGCCCTGCAGGGATTCCGGCGGCTCTGGATCGGCCAGGTGTTCTCCCAGCTGGCGGACAAGTTCTACATCGTGCTGATGGTGTTCCTGATCGCCCAGTACTGGGTGACGGACACCCCCCAGAGCAATGAGGCGCTCGCTGAGGCGGCCGCGGCTTTCCGGATGAGCTTCGAAACCCGGGCCCAGATGATCACCCTCCTGGCCACCGGGATCTACGTGGCCAACACCGTGCCGGCGATGCTGCTGGGGACGGTGGCAGGCGTCTGGGCCGACCGCTGGCCGAAGCGCACCGTGATGGTGGCCTCCAACGGACTGCGCGCGGGGCTGACCATGCTGGCCCCGCTGACCCTGCTCCCGGGGCCGATGTGGCTGGGGCTCAGCTGGGGCTACTGGGCCCTGGTGGCCATGACCTTCTTCGAGTCGGTGCTCACCCAGTTCTTCGCCCCTGCCGAGCAGGCGGCCATCCCCCTGCTGGTGAGCTACCCCCAGCTGCTGGCGGCGAATTCGGTGTACCAGGCCACCAGCATGGCCGCCACCATCGTCGGTTTTGCCCTCGGTGACCCGATCCTGCGCCTGCTGCGCACCCTGCTGGCCCAGGTGGGCATCCCAGGCGGAGAGTTCGTGCTCCTGCCGCTCTGCTACGGCGCCGCGGCCGTGACCATCGCCGGGATCGTGATCCCCGAGCCGCCACGGGGGCCGCGCTCCATCTCCGTCTGGGAGGAGATCGGTGAAGGGTTGCAGGTGCTGCGGGAGCGGCCCAGCGTGCGCAGCGCCATGCTCCAGCTGGTCCTGCTGTACAGCCTGCTGGCCGCCCTCTATGTGCTGGCGATCAGCCTGGCGGCCGAGATCGGCGGGCTCGGTCCCACCCGCTTCGGCGTGCTCCTGGCGATGAGCGGACTGGGACTGGCCCTGGGGGCCCTGGCCATGGCCCAGCTGGGCGAACGCTTCAGCCGGCGTCTGCTGGCCAGTGCCGGGCTGGGAACGATCGCCTGGTGCCTGGTGCTGCTCGGCCAGCTGCGCGGGAATCTGGTCTTCACCCTGCTGCTCTGCGGCCTGCTGGGGGTGGGCGCCGCCCTGCTGGCGATCCCCGCCCAGACCACAATCCAGGAAGACACCCCGGAGAACCAGCGGGGTCGGGTGTTCGGCCTGCAGAACAATTTGATCAACATCGCCCTCAGCCTTCCCCTGGTTCTGGCAGGCACCGTGGTCAGCCGCTACGGACTGCTGCCGGTTCTGTGGGGGCTTGCGGCCATCGCGGCGATCGCCGCCCTGAGTGAACGCCCCTGGCGCAGCAGCTGATGGAAGGCCTGACACTGCTAAATTCCCCTCTTGCATGAGGCCATACAGGTGATGCACATTGCCTGGTTGGGCAAGAAATCCCCGTTCTGCGGCAACGTCACCTACGGCCTGAGCACCACCGAAGCCCTCCGGCAGCGGGGCCATTCGGTGAGCTTCATCCACTTCGACACGCCCACTCCCTCCCTGGGCCGGCCGGAAGCGGGGGCGGGCGAGTTCACCGTGCTCGGAAGGCCGGATGAAAACCCCGAAGTGGCCCTGCCCTACCTGGTGAAGTCGCAGGTGTACACGATCCCCTCCCCAGGGGCCCAGCGGGAGTTGCGGGAGTCCCTTGAGCGGCAGCGGCCCGATCTGGTTCACGCCAGCCTCACCCTCTCCCCCCTTGATTTCCGGCTGCCCGACCTCTGTCAGCAGCTGGGTCTGCCGCTGGTGGCCACGTTCCACCCCCCCTTCGACGCCGGGCTGCGCAACCTCACCGCGGGCACCCAGCAGCTGACCTACCAGCTCTATGCACCCTCCCTGGCGAAATTCGATCGGGTGATCGTGTTCTCCGAACTGCAGGCGGAGGTGCTGGTGCGCCTGGGGGTGCGTCGGGAGCGACTGGCGGTGATCCCGAACGGGGTCGACACCGACGCCTGGGCGCCGGCGACCCCAGAGCGCGAAATCGATCTGGCCAAGCTGCGGCTCAGGGTAGGCGGCCGGCGCGTGTTCCTCTACATGGGCCGGGTGGCCACCGAAAAGAACGTCGAGGCCCTGCTCAAGGCCTGGCGACTGGTGCGCCCCCAGGGCTGTGTGCTCGTCATCGTGGGGGACGGCCCCCTGCGCTCCTCGCTGCAGAACGGCACGGAAGCCGATGTGATCTGGTGGGGCTACGAGGCCAGCCGCGCCCGGCGGGTGACGCTGCTGCAGCTGGCCGAGGTGTTCCTGCTTCCTTCGCTCGTGGAGGGACTCTCCCTGGCCCTGCTGGAGGCCATGGCCTGCGGCACCGCCTGCGTGGCCACCGATGCGGGCGCCGATGGGGAGGTGCTGGAGGGTGGGGCGGGCATCGTGATCAGCACCCAGGGCGTCACCACCCAGCTGCGCACCCTGCTGCCGGTGCTGCGGGACCAGCCGGTGCTGACGGCGGAACTGGGACGACGGGCCCGCATCAGAGCCCTGGAGCGCTACACCCTGACCGGCAACATCGACGCCCTGGAAAGGCTATACAAGGAACTCTGCTCCCAACCAGTGGCTGTCTGATCAGCTTTTTCAGCCACGATTCAGTCCTTCCGATTCACGCGGATCGCGTCAAGATGAAGCACGGTTCCAGGCTCCATGAACACACCCTTCCCCCTTCATGGACGTTCGGCACAGCGGGCGATCGTCCCCACCGCCACCCAGGTCATGACCTGCCCTGAACGGCCCAGTTGCGAAAGTCCCACCGTCTCGATCGTGGACGATGACCCCCAGATCCGGGCCATGGTGGCCGAGGAACTGGCGGACTCCGGCTGCAAGGTCCGCTCCCTCACCAACGGCCTGGCCCTCGAGGAGGTGCTGGGGGAAGGGGGGATCGACCTGGTCTTCCTCGACGTGCAGATGCCCGATTGCGATGGCATCGAATGCCTGCGTGGTCTGCGCGCCAACGGTTTCACCGTGCCGGTGGTCATTTTCACCTCCCTGAACGATCCCGAGAGGCGTCGCCAGGCCCAGGAAGCCGGCGCCGACGACTACGTGCTCAAGCACGAACTTCTCGAGCGGCTGCCCGACCTGCTGGAGCGGCTCCTTCCCAAGAGGACCTGGAACCGCCACCTGTGACGACCAAGCCACCCTTGGCCTCCCAGGCTGGGCCGCATCGCCTTGGTTGGCGTCAGCGCCTGTTTGGCAGCCTGCTCGGCCAGCTCAGGCTGGCGGCCTTCTCCTCGGTCCTGCTCGGATACACGGCCGCCTCCGCCTTCACCCTGCTGATCAACCAGCAGTTTCTGCTCCGCCAGCAAAAGACTGGGCAGTTGCTGGCGGCGGGCCCCCTCACGCTGTCGCTCGACCGGAGCAGCAGTGCACCATCCTCGGTCAACGCCCGCCACCTGCGCCAGGAACTGGATCGCCTCAGTATCAGGGAGCGCCTCTTCTGGGTGCAGCGCCGTGATGGTTCCCTGCTGCTTCCAGGGCTGGTCCCCGGGGAACCCGGCGTGAACCAAGGCTTCATCAAAAAGGCGATGGCGGCGCCCCAGGGCACCTGGCAGGACCTCTCCATCACCCTCCTGCTGGTCGGCACGGATCTCCGGCTGGTGAAGGACCAGGAGGGCAACAGTTTTCTCAGCCATCCCCTGCATCGCTCCAGCGACGGCAGCCTGCTCTGGGTTGCCGAGGACATCAGCACCAACATCAACGCCCTCCGCACCATCCTGCTGGGGCTGGCCGGGATCTGGATCCTCTGCCTGGTGCTCACCCTGGTGGCGATCTCGATCCTCACCCGCCGCATCCTCCAGCCCCTGCGGGATCTCCGTGTGATTGCAGCCGGTGTGACCTCCGAAAGCCTGGCCACCAGCCACCTCAAGCTGGATCGGGCCCCCCTGGAGGTGGCGGAGCTGGCCGGGTCCTTCAATGGACTCCTCGACCGGCTGGCCCTGGCCTGGAGCCAGCAGCGGCAGTTCGTGGGGCTGGTCTCCCACGAGCTGCGCAACCCGCTGATGATCATCGGTGGCTACCTGCGCCGCCTGCAGCGCCGCGGCCAGAACCTGGATCCCGAGCAGATGCGTGCCCTGGCCACCACCGAGGCCGAGACCCACCGCATCACCCGCATGCTCAACGACCTGCTGGATCTCTCGCGCAGCGAATCCGGCCAGTTGCAGATGGTGCTGGCCCCGGTGGCGGTGGATGAGGTGCTCACCACCGCCTGCGACCTCGCCCGCAGCCAGCTCTCGAGGCCCCTGCTGCTCACCCTCCCCAAGGAGGCCGCCGAAGGGCCGATCAGGGCGGTGGCGGAAACCGACCGCCTGCAGCAGGTGCTGCTCAACCTGATCGAGAACGCCGACAAGTATTCCCTTCCGGGACGCCCGATCAGCCTCAACCTGTCCCAGGACGCGGGGAAACTGTGCATCAGCGTCCAGGACCAAGGCATCGGAATTTCCCCAGAGGACATTCCCAAGGTGTTCGATCGCTTCCACCGCGGTCGCAATGCCATTGAACATGAGCGGGGTTCGGGCCTCGGCCTGTCGGTGGTGAAGCTGCTGGTGGAAGCGATGGGGGGCTCCATCGACGTCGAGAGCGAGATCGCAGTCGGAAGCCGCTTTCACATCCATCTGCCAGCGGCTCAGTAGCGCTCCGGCCGCGGCTTCTGCCAGTCGGGCGTGAAGCCCTTCTGCCGCAGGAGCGCCACGGACGCCTCAAGGTGGCGGCGGTCGAGGCGCCACAGCAGGTACACCCCGGCCCTGTCGATCTCGGTGGCCCCCAGGTGGCGCCAGAAGGGGGCGCGGGCGGTGGTCTGATCGATGACCACCAGCACGGTGGGCTGGACATCCGGTGAGCTGGGGTGCTGGCCCACCCGGCGCTCCCGGCGCAGACGTTCCGCCAGGTTCATGGGACCTTCCACGCCAATGCCCTCGTAGATCACGACCCGACGCCCGTAGTAGTGCAGCGAGGGCTTGAGCACACCCACCATCGCCACGGACTCCCCGGGCCGGCCCTCGCGCTGAAGCGCCGCCGCCATCCGGCGCACGGGTTCACCCCTCAGGCGATCCCCCACGCTCCACAGGGGCAACAGGGCCGCGGGGACGAACAGCACCAGCGGCAGCTGCAACGCCAGCAGGCGCAGGGGAGGGCGATGACGACGGAAAACCCAGCCCAGCAGAGCCGCCAGTAGCCAGCAGGCGGCCACCAGGGGCACCAGGGGGCTGGCGTGAAGCTCCGCCGCCAAGGTGGGCATTTCCGGATCGTGGATCAACGGCAACCAAAGGGGGGCCAGCAGGAACGCCAGCCCCAGGCCCGTCACCAGCACCAGGCTCAGGCCCCAGGCCCAGCGCTCCCAGGGGCAGCCGTTGCCGCCGTCCGCCCAGGCCGTCTGGGCCGCCAGGGCGATCAGCAGGGCGGCGGCGGGCGTGGCGGGCAACCAGTAACTCGGCAGCTTGGTGGCGGCGGCGGTGAAGAACAGCAGCACCGCCAGGAGCCAGCAGGCGGCGAAGCGGGCCAGGGAAGCGGCGGGCGGCTGCGGCAGCGTGGGGCACCAGGAGCGGCGCAGCGGGCCGATGGCCCGGGCCATCCCCACCAGGAGCAGCGGGGACACCGGCAGGCTGGCCACGACCATCACCGGCAGGAAGAACCACCAAGGCTGCAGGTGACGGTTCACCACCTCGGTGAAGCGCTGCAGGTTGTGGTAGCCGAAGAAACTGTCCCAGAAGGGGCGCCCTTCGCTGTGGAGCGCCAGGAGGTACCAGGGCGCGGCCACCAGGGTGGCCAGGAGCAGGCCCCGCAGGGGCCGCAGACGCCGCCAGAGCCCAACGATGTCGGCCTGCAGCCATCCGAACAGCAGCAGGGTGAGGCCCAGCAACACAACGGCCACCGGCCCCTTGGTCAGCACGGCCAGCCCCAGCACGGGCCACGGCAGCCACCAGCGCCTGGCTGGATCCGCATAGGCCTGCCAGCACAGCAGCAGCGAGAAAGCCAGCAGACCATTGAACAGGGAATCACTCACAGCCGTGCGGCCCCAGGCCAGAACCAGCGGCGAGAGGCCGAAGGCCAGGGCGGCGCTGAGGGCCGTGAGGCCTGGGCGCTTCGCCAGGAGTCCGTTCGCATGGACGGGGGGCTGGGGCCAGTGCAGCAGGGTGTCCGCCAGGGCCAGCATCACGCCGATGGCGGCCAGGGCGGAGGGAAAACCGGCCGCCCAGGTGCCCAGGGGATTCCACTGCTCCTGGCCGGGCAGGGCATAGACCAGTCCCATCAGCCAGTAGACCAGCGGCGGCTTGTCGTAGCGGGGCAGCCCGTTGACGTGGGGGATCAGCCAGTCGCCCGTCTCCGCCATCGCCCGTGCCGATGCCGCGAACAGCGGCGGCGTTTCATCCACCAGGCCCGTGCTGCCCAGCTTCCAGGCGAACAGCACCAGGCCCAGCACCAGAGTGATCAGCAGCAACCGGCGGCGCAGGGGTCGGGGCAGGGCGGTCAAACCGGCTGGGCAGGTTGGATGGAACCTATCGCTCCGCACCCCTGCGAACCGAAGCCGACCGTCAGGCCATCAGCCGATCCACAAGCTCCAGCTGCTGGGGGAGGCAGATCTGTGCCAGGTCAAATCGTTCCACCACGGTCTGGCGGGCTTCCCGCCTGAGCCCATCGTGGGGTGAGGGATCGGCCAGCACCGCCGCCACCCGCTGGGCCAGGGCCCGGTGATCGAAGAAATCCACCAGCAGGCCGTTATGGCCGTCGACGATCACGTCCTGAACGGGGGCCGTGGCAGAGCCGATCACCAGGGCACCGCAGCTCATCGCTTCCAACAGGCTCCAGCTGAGCACGAAGGGAACGGTGAGATACACATGACAGGCGGTGACCCGGAACAGCTCATGCAGCACTGGGTGGGGCACGGGACCGACGAAATGGACCCGGCGCCGATCGAGGTCTTCGCCCAGCTCCTGAAGCAGCTTCTCCTTCCAGCTGCCGCCCCCGGGGGGCGCCGCGCCGTAGCTCACCCCCTCCCCACCCACGATCACCACCTGGGCCCTGGGCCGCAGACGCTGCAGCAGGGGAAGCATGCGCATGAAGGTATGGAAGCCGCGGTAGGGCTCCAGATTCCTGGCCACGAAACTCACCAGTTCATCACCGGGGGCGAAGCTCAGGCCGGCGCGCTGCAGCTGCAGCCGGGCCGGGCCCTGCGGGGCGATCACCGTGGTGTCGATGCCCTCATGGATCACGCTCAGCCTCTGGCGATAGGGGGCCGGCACGGTGCTGGCCTGCCAGGGGGTGGGGGCCAGCCCCCAGTCCAGATCCTGGAGGGCCAGGAGCTGGGGGGCCCGCCGCAGGCGAAGCCGGGCCCGCAGGCGCCAGTCGTCGTCAGCGAACTCCGGGTCGAATCCCACGTCTCCCCCCTGCAGCTGGTAGATGAACTCCACGTGGTGCAGGACCGGGACGTCCGGCAGCAGATCCTTCACCACCAGCAGTTCGCCCCAGCCCGGATGGCCGATCACCAGATCAGGCCGCAGGCCGCCATGCAGAAGGGGCTCCAGACAACGGGCCACCGCCTCGGCCCGCAGGACCTTGGTCTGGAAATCAGCCGCCCATGGGTGGCACGGGGGCACCCCCCCGGCCCCGGCCGGCAGCGGGTCATAGCGATGCAGCTGGAGGCCGGGGAGGGCCCGGCCGGTGGGGCCGCCGATGGCCACCACCCGGTCGCCGCGGCGCTGCAGGGCCGGCGCCAGGTGGCGGTACTGGCCGGGGAAGTTCTGGTGAACGAAGAGCAGCGTGCGGGTCATGGCGAGGCCGGCTCCGACCTTCCGCCTGCCTGCCAGAGCCTGCCGCGCTGGTTGATCAACAGCACCGAGACCAGGGCGAGCACGGCGCCCAGCCATTGCAGGGGCCCCAGACACTCGTCGAGCAGCAGGACGCCGCAGACCACCGCAAACACCGGTGTCAGGAAGGTGAGGGCGGTGAAACCGGTGAGATCGCCGCTGCTGGCGAACCAGAAGAACAGTCCGTAGGCCAGGGCACTGCCCAGCAAGGCCGCGTAGGCCATCAGGCCCCACTCGCCCAGGCTCCATTGGGGCCAGAAGGCCGCCGCCTCCGGCAGAAGCAGGAACTCGCCGCCGGCCACCAGCAGCAGGGGCACGCCACCGAAGAGCATGTGCCAGCCGGTGATGGCGACGGGGTCGCTGTGCCGGGTGGCATAGCGGCAGAGGACAGTGCCCACCGCCATCGCCGCCGCCGCCGCCAGCATCCAGCCCTCACCGTGGCTCCAGGCCTGCCCCTGCATGGCCGGAGGCCCCTGCAGCCACCAGTGGCGCAACACCTCCCCGGGGAGACCCAGGCAGAGAATCCCGAGCAGGCCGATCAACAGGCCCAGCCAGCCCACTGGATTGATCGCCTCCCCGAACAGGGTGCGGGCCAGCAGGGCCACCAGCAGGGGCTGGGAATCGATCAGCACCGAGCCAAGGCCCGCCCCGGTCTGGCCCAGCCCCCGGGCCAGCAGCCCCTGAAACAGGCTCCCGTCAACGGCGGCGAACAGCAGCAACCAGGGCCAATCGAGGCGATCGATGCGCCAGGAACGCCCCAGCAGGCGGGTCGCCAGCAGCAGCACCACCCCGGCGGGCAACAGCCGCAGACTGGCCAGCATCGGCGGGGACGCCCCCACCAGCAACGGCTTCATCGCCGCCATCGCGGTGCCCCACAGGGCGAAGGGCAGAAGCATCAACGCCCAGCGCAGGGTCCGGGGCATGGGGTGTGGGGCGTTGGGCCTGGGTCGGAGGTGGAGGGTTGGAAGGCGTGGATGCAGGCCCTTCTGAGCCTTCTTTTTAAGATCCAGCCACCGCGCATCTCCACAATGCCCTGGCCCTGGCGCCGCAAGTCCCGACGAACCCTGGCGCGCATCGCCATCGAAGGGCCGATCGCCGGGGGCACCCGCGTCAGGGTGCTGAAGGCCATCGAGCAGGTGCAGCAACGGGAGTGCCCCGCCCTGCTGCTGCGAATCGACAGCCCCGGCGGCACCGTGGGGGACAGCCAGGAGATTCATGCGGCCCTGCTGCGCCTGCGGCAGAAGGGCTGCCGGGTGGTGGCCAGCTTCGGCAACATCTCCGCTTCCGGCGGGGTCTACGTGGGAGTGGCGGCGGAGAAGATCGTCGCCAATCCCGGCACCATCACCGGTTCGATCGGCGTGATCCTCAGGGGCAACGACCTCTCGCGACTGCTGAAACGGATCGGCATCCGCTTCGAAACCGTCAAGAGCGGCCTGTACAAGGACATCCTCTCGCCCGACCGTGCCCTCTCGGAAGCGGAACGCCAGCTGCTGCAGGAGTTGATCGATTCCAGCTACGGCCAGTTCGTCGCCGCGGTCGCCGCGGGGAGGGGCCTGGAGGAGGAGGCGGTGCGCGCCTTCGCCGACGGGCGGGTCTTCAGTGGCGCCCAGGCCCTGCCGCTGGGGCTGGTGGACGCCCTGGGTGACGAGGACCATGCCCGCCGGCTGGCGGCGGAGCTGGCGGGGCTGGATCCGGAAACAACCCGCTCCGTCACCTTCGGTAAACCGCCCAAAAAGCTGCTCGGCCTGCTGCCCGGCGCCACACTGCTGCAGCAGCTGTCCCAGTCCCTGAGCCTGGAACTGGCCTGGAATGGCCAGCCCCTCTGGCTCCATCGCCCCTGACGTCATGAAGCCTGGTCTCGAGCTGAGGGCCCTGAGGGGAGCCACCACCGCCAGCGCCAACACTGGCGCAGCGATCACGGAGGCCGTGGCTGAACTGATCGAGGAGTTGCTGCAACGCAACGACCTGGCGGGGGATCGGGTGCTCTCGGTGACGTTCTCCGTCACCTCCGACCTGGACGCCTGCTTCCCGGCGGCGATCGCCAGGCACCGTGGCGACTGGGGCCGGGTGGCCCTGCTGGACTGCCAGCAGATGGCGGTGGCGGGAGACCTGCCCCGCTGCATCCGACTCCTGGCCCACGCGTGGATGGACGCCAGCAGGGAGGTGGTGCATCCCTACCTGCGGGACGCGGCCCAGCTGAGGCCCGACCGCTCTGGTGCGGGCCACCCTGCGGCCCCAGCCAGCTCCCCCGCCGACCACTGAATCCACGCCAGGCGCACGGGTGTGCTGAGACTTTCACAATGACGTTTCACCCAGCCATGCCTTCCCTTCCGCGTGAGCGGTCCCATCACCTGGGCCAGATCGGCCGTCTGGGCATCGCCGGCCTCGGAGCATTGGCCGTGGCCACCGCCACCGTCCTCTCCCCTGTCGCCACCACTCCTTCCCTCGCCCAGGGCACACCCGGTCTGATGGAATTCCGCTGGGAGAACAACAGGGATTACCGCAAGCTTTACTTCTTCACGACCGACACCACCCGCATGCAGCGGGCGGAGTATTACCTGATGCTGCGGCCGAAGGACCGCAAGACGGCCATCCTCAAGTTGAGCATCAGCATCCCCAGCCACTTCGACACCACGATCGATCCCAAGCAGGTCAAGCTGTGCAAGATGAGTGAAGGTGGAATGCTGAAGAGAACCCGCTGTCTGCAAACGATTCCCGCCACCATCGAGGTGTCGGCCAACGGCAGATCCATCGACATTTTTCCGGAGACCCCTATCTCCGACAAGGACACCATCGGGGTCTACATGAACGTGTTCAACCCGTTCAACGCCGGTATGTATCAGTTCAATGCCCTGGCCCAGGCCCCCGGCGACATCCCCGTCTCGGGCTACCTGGGCAGCTGGCTGATCCAGATCGTGCCCAACGGCTCCAACTGATAGGGTGACCCACTGAGCAGGAAGCAGCATGACGAAGCGCACACTGGAAGGAACAAGCCGCAAGCGCAAGCGGGTATCGGGTTTCCGGGTGCGGATGCGCACCCACACGGGTCGTCGCGTGATCCGCACCCGCCGCCGCCGGGGCCGGGCACGCCTGGCGGTCTGAGGCCGGCCGGGAGGGGCCGTGGCCCTGCCGCAGCAGCACCGGCTCAGGGGCCGGCGGGTCTTTGATCGCCTGTATCGCCAGGGGCGCCGTTTCCAGGGCCCTGCACTTGTCCTGCGCGTCCTTGCCGCACAGCCATCCCTGCTCCCCCCCAGCACACCCCCGCTGGCCAGTCCCTGGCGTTGCGGCATCGTCGTGAGCAGCAAGGTCAGCAAGCTGGCGGTGCGCCGCAACCGCCTGCGCCGCCTGTTTCACGACCAGCTGCTTCGGGATCCCCCGGTGCCGGCCAGCCCCCTCTGGTTGCTGATCACGCTCAAGCCCGGCTGCCTGGAGCGCGGCGAGGCCCAGCTGCTGGGAGAATGCACCCATCTGCTGCGCCAGGCAGGATTGCTCCTTGACCCCGGAGGACAGGGTGGAGAACAAACTCGAGATCAATGAAACGGTCTTCTACGAGGGAGGACCCGCCAAGGGCGACCTGGTCATCAACCTGCTGTTCGGCCTCACCCTGATCGGCATCCCGTTCGCCGTGGGGGCCATCGTTCGGGCCCTGTGGCTGCGGTTCCGCATCACCAGCCGGCGCATCAGCGTCAGTGGTGGCTGGCTCGGCCGCGATCGCACCCAGGTGGTTTACAGCCAGATCCGGGAGGTGCGCTCCGTCCCGCGGGGCTTCGGCGCCTGGGGCGACATGGTGCTGGTGCTCAACGATGGCGCGAAGCTCGAGATGCGTGCGGTGCCCGGCTTCCGCGAGCTCGAGACCTACATCGAGGAGCGCCGCGACAGCCGTGGCAAAGCCGCCTCCCGCAAGCCCGGCGCCCCAGGTCCGGCCGGGTTCGCCCCCCCGGCCCGTGAAAGCGCCTGACCACCTGACCCCCATCCGGTCTCCCCGGTCGGGCACACTGGCAGCCGAGAGTCCCCACCCCAGCGCACCCCTGCCGTGATCGGCTACATCTCCGACAACCTGCTGCTCCCGATCCTCGATTTCTTCTATGGATTGGTTCCCAGCTATGGGCTCGCGATCGTGGCCCTCACCGTGGTCATCCGCCTGGCCCTGTTCCCGCTGAGCGCGGGCTCGATCCGCAGCGCCCGGCGCATGCGCATCGCCCAGCCGGTGATGCAGCAGCGCCAGGCGGAGATCAAGGCCAAGTACGCCAACAATCCCCAGAAGCAGCAGGAGGAACTGGGCGGCCTGATGAAGGAGTTCGGCAGCCCCCTGTCGGGTTGTCTGCCCCTGCTGGTGCAGATGCCGATCCTCTTCGCCCTGTTCGCCACCCTGCGGGGGTCCCCCTTCGCTGATGTCCCCTACGCGATCAACCTGAAGGTGCTGCCGTCCGAGGAGATCGCCGTGGTGGAAACCAAGCCCTTCAACAGCGCCAGCCACTCGATCTTCATCAGCGAAACCGAGCACGTGCCCGTGATCGCCAGCCTGGAGGGCGGCACCAAGCTCGGCGTGGGAGCCACCACCCAGGTGGAACTGCACGGCAAGGACGGGACCAGCTTCGCTTCCCTGCTGGGCACCGTGGAGCACGGTGACAGCTTCACCCCCAGCTGGGTGGTGACCAAGGGCGAGGACGTGGTGCAGGTGAATGACCAGGGCACGATCACCGCCCTGGCCCCCGGCGACGCCACCGTGGAGGCGCGGATCCCCGGCCTGGCGGCCCGCAGCGGCTTCCTGTTCATCAAGGCCCTGGGCCAGGTGGGCTTCTACACCGATGGGGCGATCAACTGGGACATCGCCATCCTGGTGGGGGCCTTCGGCGCCTCCCTGTTCGCCTCCCAGCTGCTCTCGGGCATGGGCATGCCCGCCAACCCCCAGCAGGCCACCGCCAACAAGATCACGCCGGTGATGATCACGGCGATGTTCCTGTTCTTCCCGCTGCCCGCCGGCGTGCTGCTCTATATGGTGGTGGCCAACGTGTTCCAGGGCATCCAGACCTTCCTGCTGACCCGCGAGGCCCTGCCCGACAACCTGCAGGCGATCCTCGACAAGCAACTCGCCCAGACGCCGGCCACGTCCACGGCTGGTGGAGGTGGCGGGCGGTTGCCCTTCGAGCCCAAGGCCAAGAAATGATCGCCCGGCTTCAGCCGCTGCCCCTTCAGGAGTTGCGGCTGCTGATCGAGGGGCGTACCTGGCCGGTGGATCAGCCCATCGCCGGCCTGGTCAGCCTCACTCCGGTGCGGGGCCAGTTGCGTGCGTTCCACCACGGCAGCGTGCTCGAGGTGGAAGGTTCGGCCGAGACGATCATCACGCTCTGCTGCGACCGTTGCCTGCAGACCTTCAACCACGCCCTGGTGGCCACGGCCCGCGAACGGCTGGAGGTCGGGATGGCGGGGCCCCAGGAGGACGAGGTGGTGTTCGCGGCCGAGGATCCGGTGGAGTGCCTCGATCCCGGCGGCAGCTTCGATCCGGAGCGCTGGCTGTTCGAACAGCTCAGCCTGCAGCTGCCCCTGGTGAACCGATGCGGTGCCGACTGTCCCGGCCCGCCGCTGCCCCGGGGCGAAGCCAGCGACGAGGCGGGGGGTGATCCCCGCTGGTCGGCCCTCCGCTCCCTGGGCTGAGCCATGGTCCACGACCTGGGCGATCAGCTGGATCTTCTGATCCGCTCCCGCACGCCGATCCTCTGGATCCGCAGCCTGGAGGAGGAGCGGGTGGAGCGGCTGCTGCAGCGGGCCGCCGAGCGCCTGGGGGGCCGCACCCTGCTGCGCTGGGACTTCATCGGCGGGTTGGACGGGGCCCCCAACCTGCAGGGCCAGGCGGTGCGTCAGCCGATGGCGGCCCTCGGCGGACTGGACGCGCTTCCCTCCGAGCAGGGGGCGATCCTGCTGCTGAAGGACTTCCACCGCTACGCCGATGATCCGGGCATCTGCCGGCGACTGCGCAACCTGGCCGCGAGCCTGCGGCAGGTGCCCCACACCCTGGTGATCAGCGCCCCGGAATGGCAGCTGCCGCGGGAGCTGGAAGACAGCGTCACCCTGCTGGATCTGCCCCTGCCCGAGGCCCGCGAGATCGGCCGCCTGCTGCGGGCCATCGCCGAAGCCAGCGGCCAGCCCCTGGAGCCGGGGGTCCTGGAGCCGCTCACGGCCGCCTGCCACGGGCTGAGCGAGCAACGGGTGCGCCAGCTGGCGGCCCGGGCCCTGGCCCAGCGTGGCCAGCTGGGGATCGAGGACATGACGGAGGTGCTGGAGGAGAAGCGCCAGGCCATCGCCCGCAGCGAGCTGCTGGAGTACTGCCCCACCGAAGCCACCCCCGCCGACATCGGTGGGCTGGAGATCCTCAAGCACTGGCTGGAGCAACGCCACCGGGCCTTCAGCGAGGAGGCCCAGCGCTACGGCCTGCCCCTGCCCAGGGGGGTGCTGCTGATCGGTCCCCAGGGCACGGGCAAGTCGCTCACCGCCAGGGCGATCGCTCATAGCTGGGCCATGCCGCTGCTGCGGCTCGATGTGGGGCGCCTGTTCGCGGGCCTGGTGGGGGCCAGCGAAGCGCGCACCCGCGAGATGATCCAGCGGGCCGAGGCGATGGCCCCCTGCGTGCTCTGGATCGATGAGATCGACAAGGGCTTCGGCGGCGGTGACGGCCGCAGCGACGGCGGCACCAGCCAAAGGGTGCTGGCCAGCCTGCTCACCTGGATGGCGGAGAAAAGCAGCGCCGTATTCGTGGTGGCCACCGCCAACGCTGTGGAGCGGCTGCCGGCGGAACTGCTGCGCAAGGGCCGCTTCGACGAGATCTTCCTGCTGGAACTGCCCGATGCCGAAGAACGCCGGGCAATCCTGGATCTGCAGCTGCGGCGCCGGCGGCCGGCCCACACGATTCCGCTGGAGGTGCTGGTGGACCGCACCGCCGACTTCTCCGGAGCCGAACTGGAGCAGACCGTGATCGAGGCCATGCACCTGGCCTTCGGCGAGGGCCGCGAACTCGGGGAAGCCGACCTGATCGCCGCCGCCAGCCAGGTGGTGCCCCTCTCCCGCACGGCCCGGGAGCAGCTGGAGGCTCTGCGCAGCTGGGCCAGCAGCGGCCGGGCCCGACCGGCCTCCGGGACAGGGCCTCTTTCCTGAGTCGGAACAACTCGAAAGTGGAAGACTTTCGATGCATCGAACCGCAGAAATTCAGCAAAGTTCGCCATGAACTGGCATGGAACCGCCTGATGCCACCAGATGTAACGGCTTCATGAAGAACAACCACGCCTGGTAACAGGTTGGCCGCGGTGACGGTGACGAACGATTCATCGCCCGTAGCGTCTGGCGAACACCCCGGATGAAGTCGCCGTGACCCCGAGCCCCAGCCCCCGCACCGGCAGCGAACTCACCTCCCAGCTCGCCGTTGCCAGCCTCGGGGCCGGCGTGATCACCACCCTGGCGGTGGCCCAGGGCCAGAGCCCCCTCACGGCCCTTGGCATCACCCTGTTCTCAGCCGTGGCGGCTGTGGTGGTGGGCCAGGTCATCTCCAGCAACTGAATCGCCGACGGGTTTCCCTCACTCCGCCGTGCCATGGGGCCGAGCGAGAGAAAAGCGAGAGAAACCCGTGGGCCTGAGGTTAGCCGGCTGGGACGGACGGGAAACGAAAGAGGATTCGGAGCCTGGCTGAAGTTGAAGTCAGAAGCTCACCTTCATGCCGCCGCCATAGGTGAACTGGGAGCCATTGGAGAAGACTTCATAGCCAACGTTCGCGTAGAGCGAAGCGTTGCTGGAAACCTTGACGTCAACTCCGCCTTCCAGCACCAATGTGTTGAGGCCACGGTTCTCCCCCTGAGTCTGGAAGCTTCCCGCCGCAGGAGCGGACGGCAGGGTCGAGGTCACCGAACGCACCCCGGCCCCATTGGCCAGGGGGTCCACCTGATAGGCCACCACCAATCGCGGGGAAATGGCGGCCGTTTTGGCCTTGTTGAGGGGAATGGGGCTGGAGGCCAGCTCGAAGCCGAGGGTGCCGACAAGGCTGTTCGCCGTGTTGCCTTGAACCGCAAGGTTGAGCGGCCCGGCTCCACTCTCGGTGAAGGCGCTCTGCTGGTAGCCACCCCAGGCCACCCCGACATAGGGCTTCAGGAACACCTCGGTACTGGCGGTTGGCTTGGACAGAGGCAGGAGATAGTCCGCATTCAGAGCCACCGTGTAACCGCTGCCGGAAGGAGACGCCTGGACAGGGGTGCCGCCGCCGACGAAGACGACATTGCGGCTTCCCGTGGTGTTGAACGCCGCATAGCCGATGAGGCCACGGACACTCCACTGCCTGGAAGGTTTGTACACGCCATAGAGGGACCCACTGTTCACCTTGGAGGTGACGAAGGCGTTCGTCAGCGACAGGTTGGAGACAGACGCCGTCCCGTAGCCATAGGCCGCACCCACGGTCCACTTGGCTGAGGGCTGGTACTCAATGCCGTAGTAACTGGAGAAAATCCCTGAGTCAAAGGAG
Source organism: uncultured cyanobacterium (assembly GCA_903917565.1). Taxonomy (GTDB): domain Bacteria; phylum Cyanobacteriota; class Cyanobacteriia; order PCC-6307; family Cyanobiaceae; genus Cyanobium. The sequence continues at coordinate 53,922 of CAIXBB010000046.1, forward strand.
GCCAGGCCGCCGCCTCCGTCGATGCTGCTTGAGGCGTTGGCCGCCTGGGCAAAGACGCAGATCGGCCTGGGCGATGGGCTTCCCTTTTTCCCATTCGCCGGATTGACCACCCAACCGGTGGAGGAACAATGTCCCGCCTGATTCATCAGAAGTTCCCGCTGCCGCTTCAGGGTTTCGAGGCCCACACTCTGAAAGGCCGCATAGGGTTCGGGTGAGAGCGAATCGATCGCGGCGGTGAGCTGGCCGGACGTGGGGAGCGCGAGCAACTGGGACGTGGCGAGCAGGAAGTCCGAAGACATTCCAGCGGCGGCCGCCTGTCCTGTCGTGAATCCTGTGAAGCCGATGGGAAGGCCGACATTGGTGGCATTGTTGGCACCGAAAATGGCCAGGGACTGGAACACACGATCGAACGCACCAGCCGTCGCCAGTTGATTGACACCCCCCCGGCCGAGAACTTGCAGGGCAGAAACCGTTGGACCGATGCCGTTGATCGGCCGCCACTGGACATCAAACGTCCGGGGGTTCCCATCGGCTTCCTGGATCAGGACGGTTCCCGAACGCAGCAGCGCGCTGGTGACCCCCGTCTGGTTGAGCACGAGGCTGCTGGGGGTCGCGAAGCTGGTGCTGTTGGGAGCAGCAACGATGACATAGGAAAAGCCTGGCCATGGGCTGCCCCCGCCGTAGGCCGCAAGGGAGGCAATGCCGGTGAAGGAACCGACGCCGTTGCCGACGTTGATCCTGTCATTCTGAGGACCCTGGATTTCCGCTTGAATGGTGCCCCCATTGAGATTCAGATTGCTGACGGAAATGGCGCCAATGGAGCTACCAGGAGAAATGACACCTCCGAGATTGATGGTTGTCGTCGGCAGAAAACCGGTGCCTCCAACAATGCCGCCAGGCTGCACAACCAGACCGGAAGACGAGGCGATTGAACCCTGCACCTGAAGGTTGGCGCCACCGAAGACCGTTGTTGCGCCGGTGTAGGTGCTGGTGCCGGAAAGGGAGAGGGCACCACCGATCTGGCTATTGATGATGTTGAGATTTCCACCGGCACCGGAGAAGACACCGCTCAGTGCCGTGCTGTTGCCGGCCAGATCGATGGCATTGGTGGGCTGGGTTCCGAGGGTCCAGTTCTGGGTGAACGTGCCGGGCACATCCATCGTCAGCGTTCCCCCTGCGAACGTGGTGGGGACTGCTGGATTGCTGATCAGATACGTACGGCCGGGAATGATGTTACCTGCAAACGCCGTACCCTCCGTGAGGTTGAACAGGTTGACACCGGCAAGACTGAACAGCTGGGGGAAAAAGGTACCGCCCCCAGGATTCGATCCCAGAAAGAGGATGTAGGTGTTTCCACCGACGACGGCGTCGAACCGGGCGCTGGCGAAGCTGACCCCTGCGGAGCTGCTGCTGAAGTTCCCGAAGACGAAGGTGAACGGCTGATTGACCAGCACCCCTCCCGGTGTGGACACCACCACAACGCTCGAACCGGCGCCACTGACGCTGGTGCCGGGGGTGAGGTTGAGCAAGGTCCCTGAGACCGTTCCCGGGGCGGGGATTGATAGCGGTTGCGCCGTGAAGCTCCAGAGCCAGTCGAGGGCATGGGCCTGGGTCGGCGTCAGCACGGCCGTCGTCGCAACGACGCCCAGGACAGCCTTCAGGGGGACGGCAGGCCGTCTTGAGCGGCTGTCCTGACGCTGCGACCCCATGACACCGTTTCGCTGGTGCCGAAAGATAACAAGGTTTTGTTGATGGCCGCCATCCATGTTTCCAGCGCTGAACAGATGGCTGGAATGGGCCTGTCTACCTGAGCAGCCCTGGAAAATCGCAGCTCCTCAGATGAAGGCGCTGCCCAGGCCCATAAACCATTTCCCCTGGGCTGTGATATCGGAGCGATGGATGTCCGGCCGCCCCTTCCCTGGGGCCTGAGCCCCTGTCGACAGGGAGCGACCCGCTGACCCGTCCCGCTGGAGCGGCACCGGGCCTCCGCTGCCATGCTTCCCAAGCGCCACCACCACGACCTTTGCCAGCCGAGCCTCACCTGCCGCTCCCCCTTCCCCTGCGGGGTCTGATGCCCGCCCTGGCCAACAAGACCTACTTCAACTACGGCGGACAGGGCCCCCTGCCAGGGCCATCGCTGGCGGCGATCAGTGAAGCCTTCGCCACCATCCAGGAGCTGGGCCCGTTCAGCGACAACGTCTGGCCCTATGTGAATCGCACTGTTTCAGCGCTGAGAGAGCGGCTGGCGGCCTGGTTCGGCGTCGATGCCGCGCGGGTGGCCTTCACCGAGAACGTCACCTCGGGGTGTGTGCTGCCCCTCTGGGGCCTGCCCTGGCAGGCGGGCGATGAACTGCTGGTGGGCGACGCCGAGCACTACGGGGTGGTGGCCGCCCTCGAGGAGCTGGCCCGGCGCCACCAGCTGCGGATCACCTCCCTGGCGGTGGCCGATCTGGCCGGGGACGTCTGGCCCACGGCGGCGGCCGTGGGCCAGCGGCTGGAGGCGGCCCTCACCCCTCGCACCCGGCTGGTGGTGCTCTCCCACCTGCTCTGGAACACCGGCCAGACGATGCCGATCGCGGCGGTCGCGGCCCAGCTGGCCAACCATCCCCGCCATCCCTGGTTGCTGGTGGATGCGGCCCAGTCGCTGGGGAGCCTACCGGTGGCCGAGGCGGCCGCCGCCGCCGACATCTATGCCTGCACCGGCCACAAGTGGTGCTGCGGACCGGAAGGGCTGGGCGCCGTGGCCTTGTCCGAGCGACTTCTGGAGCTCAGCAGCCCCACCCTGATCGGCTGGCGCACCTTGGAGCACGACGGGCCCGGTGCCGGCGGCTACCACCGCGATGCCCGCCGCTTCGAGGTGGCCACCTCCTGCACGCCCCTGTTCGCGGGGCTGAACAGATCGCTGCAGCTGCTGGAAGCCGAAGGCAACGCGGATCAACGGCTGATGGCGATCCGGGAACGGAGCGGCCAGCTCTGGGAGGGTCTGCAACGGCTCGGCGGCGTCGACACCCTGCTGGAGGTGCCGCCGCCCGCAGGGCTGGTGAGCTTCACCATGGTGGGTTCCACGGGGGAACCCATGGATCCGGCCGTCGTCGTGAAGCGGCTGGGGGATCGGGGCACCTGGTTGCGAACCCTGGAATCCCCCCGCTGCGTAAGGGCCTGCACCCACCTGGTCAGCACCGTCGGCGAGGTGGATCGGCTGCTGGCTCAGCTTTGCGAGGGCTGAAAGGAGGCCCCTGGGAAACAAGCCCAGGAGGCCGCGGTCGGCAGCGACTCAGTTGCCGCTCTGGGCCATGCCGACAGGAATCCTCGGCACAGGGAATCCATTGCTGCCAAGGACGTCCGCAATCATCCGATTGGTATCGAAGTAAACCTGCCAATAGTGGTCCGTATGGGTGTAGGGACGGACCGCCAGCCTGGGGCCTCGCTCGCTGAACTCCAGCACCTCGATGTCAGCCGCTGTATTGGGATCCTGGTTGGGCACAGACTGGATGCCTTCCTTAAGCAGAGCGATGGCCCTGGCAACGTCTGCGCTGTTATCGAGCTGAGCGACAAGGTCAACCCGACGGAAGGGATGGGAGGAGAAGTTCTGGATTGTGTCGGAAAAGAGCTTGCCATTGGGAACAATGTTGCGAACACAATCGAGTGACTGGACGGATGTGACGAACATGCCGATCTCCTCGACTGTTCCTGTCACCCCACCAGCGGTGATGAAGTCGCCGACACTGAACGGGCGGAAGACCTGCAGGAAGACCCCTGCCGCGAAGTTGCTCAACATGCCGCTCCAGGCGGCACCGATGGCGACACCGGCACCAGCCAGAAGTGCCGCAAAGCTTGCTGTCTGAATCCCGAAGAAACCGAGGATGGCGACAACCAGAATGACCCTGAGAATCGCGCCCAGGATATTGATCAGATAGCCAATGACCGTGGGGTCAAGTGTTCCAGAGGAAAGGCCTCTTCTGAGGATGCGCAGGGCGAACTTGATGCACCAACCGCCGGCAATCCAGAGGGCAACGGCGCCCACCAACTTGAACAGAAATGGAATGACAACGCTGGCAACGACTGGAAAGCTGGCAGGCATCGGCTCAGGAGGTGAACAATTGAATCCACAGCATCGTAACCACGAATCCAACATCCATTGCGTAGTCCTCCCCTGCATTGCCAACGAATCCTAACAGAGGACCTGCCGCAATGCTCCAGATTGACCCTGGCTGTGACGCAGCCGCCTCTTTTCTCCCCCCACCCCATGCTCCCTGGCCGCGATCACCGAGGCCTTCGTCACCATCCAGCAGCTCGGCCCATTCACCGAGGCGGTGTGGCCCACCATCAACCCGCACGGTGGCGGCTTTAAGGCAGCGGCTCGCGGCCTGATTCGGCGTCGAGGCCCATCGTGCCGCCTTCACCGAAAACGTGTCGTCGGGCTGTGTACTTCCCCTCTGGGGACTGACATGGCAGGCCGGCGACGAACTGCTCATCGGTGACGCCGAGCACTACGGGGTCGTTGCCGCCTGCAGGGAACTGTCTCGCCGCCATGGCCTCACCATCGCCACCTTGCCGGTGACGGAGATGCTCGACGGCAGCAGCGCCGCCGCCAGGCTCGCCAGCCATCCCAGCCGACCCTGGCTGCTGGTGGATGCAGCCCGGTCGCTCGGCAACATCCCCATGGCCGAAGCGGCCCATGCCGCCGACATCTATGCCTGCACCGGCCACAAGTGGGGCTGTGGCCCTGAAGGGCTGGGGGCCGTGGTGCTCTCCGATCGCCTGCTGGCGGAGAGCAGCCCCACCCTGATCGGCTGGCGCAGTCTCGCCAGCGACAGTCAGTCCGCCACCGGCTTTCACAGCGATGCCCGCCGCTTTGAGGTGGCCACCTCCTGCATCCCGCTGTTCGCCGGCCTCGACACGTCGCTGCAGCTGTGGAGGCCGAGGGGGAGGCCCAGGTCCGTCTGAGGGCGATCCAAAGACGCAGCGAATCCCTCTGGAAGGGTTTGCGCCCGCTCGCCGGCATCAGCACCCTGCTGCAGGAGCCCCCAGCTGCCGGGTTGGTGAGTATCACCGCCCACTGGGCCAACGGTGACCTCATCGATCCCGCCTGGATCGTGGGCAGGATGGGCGAGCAAGGAATCTGGCTGCGCACCATCTATGATCCGGCCTGCGTGCGGGCCCGCACCCTGCAGCGGGAAGGCATCCAGAGGATGGTTCAGCGCTCGCCGGTGGCCGAGGGTTCGAAATCCGGGGTCCGGTACGAGTCGAGGAAGTTCCTGTAGAACCATCCCGCCAGCAGGGATCCGGCGATCGGAGCCACCCAGAAGAGCCATAGCTGAGCCATGGCGTCCCCTCCCACCCAGGCGGCCACACCTGTGCTTCGGGCGGGGTTCACGGAAGTGTTGGTGATCGGAATGCTGATGAGGTGGATCAGGGTGAGGGCCAGACCGATCGGCAAGCCAGCGAAGCCGGTGGGAGCCAGGCGATCGGTGGCTCCGAGAATCACGATCAGGAAAATGAAGGTGAGGATCAGCTCGATCAGCAGGGCGGCCCAGAAGCCATAGCCACCGGGCGAGTGGGTCCCCCAGCCATTGGTGGCCAGGGGGTTGCTGCCGGTGAGGGCGAAGCCATCCCGGCCGCTGGCGATCATCAAGATCACGCCACCGGCGATGATGCCCCCCAGCACCTGGGCCACCACGTAGGAGACCAGGTGGGAGCCGGGAAACTTGCCCCCGGCCCAGAGGCCGAAGCTCACGGCAGGGTTGATATGGCAACCGGAGATATGGCCGATGGTGTACACCATCGTCAGCAGGGTCAGGCCGAAGGCGATGGAGACACCGAGAAAGCCAAGCCCCAGAGGATTCGCGGCTGGACTGTCATAGGGGAACACCGCGGCCAGCACGGCACTGCCGCAACCGCCCAGCACCAGCCAGAAGGTCCCGATCAGTTCAGCAAGAAACTTCTTTGCCAGTGGAACAGCAGGGGCCATGCGGGAAAGGGAGAGTGGTGCTTACAGATCTTCCCATCTTCCGGAGTGGATCTGTCCAAGCGCGGTCGCATGGGCGACACCGGGGGCCTGTGCCAGCCGGTTGACTGCGGCGTTGTGTTTCAAATCACGGCATCGTCTGTCTCGCTGCCAATCCTGGATAGGGTTTTAACGTCAAACGCTTCAAGCTTGGAGCCCCACGCAGCCCAGGGCCTGCACTGCAGAGTTGAGCGGTTGCTATTCCTTCATGCCAAGGGCCCTGACCGGAGCCGTCCCTTCGAAACAACGAACGATGCATGTCTCCAGAATGCCTCTTTCTCGCTCCCCCCTCTTCCCGCTCCTGATTCCCCCGGCGATGATCGCCAGCCTCCTGGCTGTTGCCGGTCCGGGCCAGGCCCTGTCTCCTCAGGAGATGATCAAGAACGCCGAGAAAGGCTGCCTGGAGAGTGCCGCCAAGGAGGGTTGGCGTGCCGACCTGGCCAAGGTGATCTCGGCCAGGGCCCTCGACACGGACAAGGTGGAAGTGGTGCTGGATCTCACCAAGGACGGCACCAACACCGCCCGGCTCACCTGCCCCTACAGCGTCAGCCAGGGGGTGGGCAAGTTCGGTGACAACTTCGCCAAGTCCATGGCCACCACCGTCAGCGCAGGTGATGAGTTCAAGCCCACCAGGCTCTGGTGGTTGCTGCTGCCGATCGGCCTGGCGGTGATCTCCTGGACTGTCCTGCGCGGCCGGGACAGCGCCGCCTGAGTGTGATCGTTTGCCGGTGGGCTGCTGCTCAGGAGCCCTTCCGGCGCAGTGCACTCTCCGCCTGCTCCCGGTCGTCGAAATGGACCTTGGTGGTGCCGAGGATCTGGTAGTCCTCGTGGCCCTTGCCGGCAATCAGCACCAGATCGTCCGGCTCGGCCGCGGCGATGGCGGCGGCGATGGCGGCGGCCCGATCCCCCTGCACCTCCAGGGCGGTGCCCGGGGGGATGCCGGCCACCACATCCTCCAGGATCCGCTGGGGATCCTCAGTGCGTGGGTTGTCGGAGGTGACCACCACCGCATCGGCGAGGCGCGCCGCGATCCCCCCCATCAGGGGGCGCTTGCTGCGGTCGCGATCACCGCCGCAGCCGAACACACAGATCAGGCGCCCGCTGGTGAAGGGCCGGCAGGCCGCCAGGGCATTCTCGAGTCCATCGGGGGTATGGGCGTAGTCCACCAGCACCGCCGGCAGGCGGCGGCCGGCCGGAGCGCTCACCCGCTCCATCCGTCCGGGCACCCCGCGGAAGCTGGCCAGTCCCTCCAACAGCTGGGGGAGCGGCAGGCCCTGCTGCAGCAGCACCCCCACGGCCTGCAGCAGATTCATCAGGTTGAAGCGACCCACGAGGGGGGAGCGGAACGGCCCCGCTCCAGCAGGGCTGTGCAGGGTGCCGCTCACCCCCTCGGCGTCCATGCGCAGGTCGGTGACATGCAGATCGACCTGGGGATCCTCCAGGGAACAGCGCCAGCAGAGGGTGACATCGGCTGCGCCCTGCCCTTCGCCCCGCAGACGCTCGGCCAGGCGCGCCCCCCAGGGATCATCCACATTCACCACCGCACCGCCGGCCAGCAGGGCCGGGCTGAACAGCAACGCCTTGGCCTCGAAGTAGGCCTGCATCGACGGGTGGTAATCGAGGTGGTCCTGGGTGAGGTTGGTGAACACCGCTGCGGCGAAGCGGCAGCCGGCCACCCGCTGCTGATCGAGGGCATGGGAGCTCACCTCCATCGCAGCGATCGTGGCGCCGGCCGCCGCCGCGGCGGCCAGATCCGCCTGCAGCAGGTCGGCGAAGGCGGTGGTGTGGGTCGCTGTGGCGCTGTAACCCGGCCAGCGGTTGTGCAGGGTGCCGAACAGGGCCGCCGGCCGGCCGGCTGCCGCCGCCAGATGCTCGATCAGGTAGGTGGTGGTGGTCTTGCCGTTCGTGCCGGTGACGCCGATCAGCGCCAGGCGCCCGCTGGGCTGGCCCCAGAATTCCGCCGCCAGCCGGCCGGCCCACAGGGCCAGGGGCGGCTCCACCACCAGCACCGGATCACCCGGAGCCGGGGGCCGGGCCGCCGCCGCCGCCGGCCCGATCACCGCCGCCACGGCGCCGGCGGCCAGCACCTCTGGCCAGAAGCTGCCGCCGTCCACCGCCGTGCCGGGCAGACCCACGAACAGGCTGCCGGGGCCGACGCGGCGAGAATCGCAGCTGACGCCGCTGACCGTCACCTGGGCCAGGGCACCGGTGGGGTCGGGAAGCGGCGGCAGGCCCACCTGACCCAGAAGCGGCTGAAGCAGCGGTGACATGGCGGCGCCGGCGGCGTCCGGCGGGACGGAGCTGGCGCCTTTCATAGCGTGACGCTCAACCGACTCCCTGCTTGGTCAGCCAGGCCCGCAGCTGGGCTCCCGCCAGCCGGGGGGAGACCCGCGGCAGTTCCCGCAGCGGCCTGTCCCCGCTGGCCGCCACCGCCAGCACAGGGACCGCCAGCCCGTAGCGCCCCTGCAGGGCCGGATCGTTGTCCACATCAATCAGCCGCAGGGGCTGGGGGGGATCCAGAGCCCGAAGCTTCTCCTCGAGGCCCTCGCAGAGACAGCAGCCCTGGCGCGTGAACAGCAGCAACTCCAGCATCAGTCGGGAACCGGGTCGCAGCCGCAGGGGGTGAACGGGTGGCAGCGGCCGAGCCGCTTCAGGGTGAGCCAGCCCCCGCGCCAGGGGCCATGGCGGCCGATCGCCTCCAGTCCATAGGCGCTGCAGCTGGGAATGAAGCGGCAGCGGGGACCCAGCAGGGGCGAGAGCCAGCGGCGGTAGGCGCCGATCAGGGCCAGCAGCACGGCGGCCACGGCGGCCGAAAGGGCGGCTGGAAACCAGGTGGGACCGCTGCCGCTTAGGGTAGGTGGTTGGCGCTGCACGCGCGGGCATCCGGGGTCTTCCAGCATGCCGCAACCGCGGGCCACGCCGTCCGGCCCCCGGGCCGCACCCTCCACCTCCGTCACCTTCCCTTATGTCTCGCTACCGCGGCCCTCGCCTGAGGATCACGCGGCGCTTGGGGGACCTTCCCGGTCTCACCCGTAAGGCCGCCAAACGGTCTTATCCCCCCGGTCAGCACGGCCAAGCCCGTCGCAAGCGCTCCGAATACGCGATCCGTCTCGAAGAAAAGCAGAAACTGCGTTTCAACTACGGCATTTCCGAACGTCAGCTGGTTCGCTACGTGAAGAAAGCCCGTGCCCAGGAGGGTTCCACCGGAACCAACCTGCTCAAGCTGCTCGAAAACCGACTCGACAACATCTGTTTCCGCCTCGGCCTCGGTCCCACCGTCCCCGGCGCCCGCCAGCTGGTCAACCATGGCCACGTGACCGTGAATGGCCGGGTGGTGGACATCGCCAGCTTCCAGTGCAGGGCGGGCGACGTGGTCGCCATCCGCGAGCGCAAGTGCAGCAAGACCCTTGCCGAAGCCAATCTGGCGTTCCCCGGCCTGGCCAACATCCCGCCCCACCTGGAGTTCGACAAGGCCAAGATGACCGCCAAGGTGGGCGGCCGCATCGAGCGCGAATGGGTCGCCCTCGAGATCAACGAACTGCTGGTGGTGGAGTTCTACAGCCGCAAGGTGTGAGCACCTCCCACCCCTGACCCTGACCCGCCGCCTTCTGAGCGGCGTGCATCGGCGGTCCGGCTTCGGTCGGGCCGCTTTTGCGTGGGGCCGGCCGGTTCAGAGGCCCACAAAAGGCCCACCGGGAGCACAACGTTCCTGAAGCCTTCACGACGTCACCGCACCGTCTTCGCCCCGCGGCGATTAGGTATGGGGTACCGATCGAAAGAGCCTTTGGTTCGATGCCCTTCTCGCCAGAGGTTTCGGCTGGCCAGGCAGACCGAGCGATCCAATGGCGCCTCGTCTGGGGCGTCGTGGGCCTGCAGGCTTCCCTGCAGCTGGGCTGGATCGTCTACAGCGCCTATCAGCCGATCCTGCTGCAGCGTTTCGGCTTCGCCAGTCTGCTGCTGCCCTTTGCCCTGCTGCCGGGTCTGATCGGCCTGCTCATCGAACCGATCAGCGGTGCGCTCTCCGACAGCTGGGCCACAGGCGCCCACGGGCGACTGCTGCCGATCACGGTCGTCGTGTCCGTGGCCGGGCTCATCTTCCTGGCCACGGCGGGGCTGCTGCACCGGGGCCCGGCCTGGATCGGGGTTGCCCTGCCGGGTCTGATGGTGGCCTGGATGGTGGCGGTGCAGGCCGCGTCGAGTCCGAGCCTGGGCGAGCTTAACGAAGCGGTGTCGCTCCGCTCCCTGCCCCAGGCCCTGGCCCTGCTGACCCTCACCCAGGGCCTGATCGGCGCCTTCTCCGGCAGCCTGACCCATGCCGCCCTGGGGCTGGGTCCAGCCTTCACCTTCCTCCTGGGAGGCGTGGTGCTGGCCCTGGGCCTTGCCGTGCTGCGGGGAGGGCAGGGACCGCCTCCCCTACAACCCATGGACGTCACCGCCCCAGACCCTTTCCCACGGGGGTTGCTGCCGGCCGGTGCCCTGCTTCTGGTCGTGGCCCTGGCCGTGGGCGGGCAGTTCCAGCTGCTGCTGAATCTGCTTCCCCGCCTCCATCCGGAGGTCACGGCAGGTCTGCTGGGTGGGGGCGAGGGGTCGGTGGTGCTGCTGTGCTCCGCCCTGGGGGCACCGATCACCGGCAGGGCCGTGGGCCGGTGGGGCCGGCTCCCCGCCCTGGCGAAGGGGATCACGCTGCTTGCTCTGGCGCTGGCCGCGAACCTCGCCCATCCGAGTGGCTTTGAACCCGTGCTGCTGCCCCTGCTGGGGCTGATCCACAGCCTGGTGGTGACCAGCCTGATGGCCACCTCCTTGGCGGCGCTGACGCCCCGTTGGAGCGGGCTCGGAGCCGGCCTGGTGTTGGGGGGGTCCGGACTGGCCGGCAGCCTCAGCCTGCTGCGGTTCGGATCCAGCGGGCCCCTGCCGCCGGCCTCGCTACTGGCGCTGCTGGCGACAACGTCCGTGGTGGCTCTGGGGGGCTGCCTGCTGCTCGAACGGCTCCGGCGCCATTCCCCATGCGCCGGCATCGGCGGGGCATGACATGGCCAGGGACTTCATCGATCACTTCGCCACCCTCTCCAGCGGCTACGCCCACTTCCGCCCCAGCTACCCCGGGGAACTGTTCGCCTGGCTGGCCGAGGTCGCCCCCACCCATCAGCGGGTCTGGGATTGCGCCACCGGAACGGGCCAGGCCGCCCTCGCCCTTGCCGACCATTTCAAGACGGTGCTCGCCACCGACGCCAGCGCCTCCCAGCTCGCCGCGGCCGAGCCCCATCCAGGGGTTCAGTACCGTCTGGCTCCGGCGGAGAACCCCGGCCTGGAAGCCGCCAGCATTGACCTGGTCACGGTGGCGCAGGCGCTGCACTGGTTCGATCGGCCCCGCTTCTTCGAGGAAGTGGAACGGGTGCTTCGGCCCGGTGGAGTGCTGGCCGTGTGGAGCTATGGCCTCGCGACGGTCGACGACGAGGCGGTCGATGGCCTGCTGCGGCACCTCTATCACCACATCCTTGGTCCCTTCTGGCCAGCGGAGCGGGCCCTGGTGGAGAACGGCTACCAGGACATCGAACTGCCCTTTGCGGGCATCCCTGCGCCGTCTTTCCCCATGACGACCGCCTGGAGCCTGGAGCAACTGCTCGGATATCTCGCCACCTGGTCGGCCAGCGCCCGCTACCGCGCCGAGCGGCGCAGCGATCCCCTCGACCCGATCCGCCAGCCGCTGGCGGCAGCCTGGGGAGAAGCCAGCGCCAGGCGGTGGATCCACTGGCCGCTCACCCTGAAGGCGACACGACGGCCCTGATCGCCAGCCAGCCACAGGGGCTCACCCGCCGATCAGGGTCTCCAGGGCCGCCGTCACGTTCTCCTGGCGCATCAGGGCCTCTCCCACCAGCACCGCATCGGCACCGACCCCAACGGCCCGATCGAGGTCGGCGCGGCTGAGCAGGCCTGATTCGCTCACCAGCTGGGCACCGCCTGCGTGCACCCGATCGCCGAAGCTCGCCATCAGCCGCTCGGTGGTGGCCAGGTCCACCGAGAAGCTGGCCAGATCGCGGTTGTTGATGCCGATCAGCTCCACCCCCTCCAGCCGCAGGACCCGCTCCATCTCCGCTTCGTTGTGCACCTCCACCAGCACCGCCAGGCCCAGGCTCCGGGCCACTTTGAACAGGTAGGCCAGATCCTGGTCGGTGAGGATCGCCGCGATCAGCAGGGCCGCGTCGGCCCCGGCGGCCCGGGCCTGGAAGAGCTGGTAAGGGGTGAGGATGAAGTCCTTGCAGAGCAGGGGCAGCGCCACCGCCTCGCGCACCGCCACCAGCACCTCGAAGCCCCCCTGGAAGAAGCGCTTGTCGGTCAGCACCGACAGACAGCTGGCGCCACCACGCTGGTAGCCCTTTGCAATGGCCACAGGATCGAAGTCCTCCCGGATCACCCCCTTGCTGGGGCTGGCCTTCTTGATCTCGGCGATCACCGCCGGCTTGCGGCAGCAGGCGCGCAGGGCCCCGCAGAAATCCAGGGTGGGGGGCAGGTCCTCCACCTGGTGCTTGAGCGAATCCAGGCTCACCCGCCCGCGGGCGGCCGTCACTTCCCTGTCCTTCTCCCAGACGATCTCCTCAAGGATGTGGCGGGGGCGCTCCTCAGGGTGGGGCGTGCCGAACTCCAGGTGGGCCACCCGCACCGAAGGGTTGGGGGGCCGGCGTCGGATGTCCATCTCAGGCACCCACCGCCGTGGCCAGGCTGGCGGCGGCCTGCTTGTAGGCCACTTCCACCACCTCGCTCAAGGTGGGATGGGTGTGCACCTCGCTGGCCAGCTGCCGGACCCCCTGGCGCCGGGCCACCGCGTTGGCGATCTCCTGGATCAGGTCGGCCGCATGCAGGCCATAGATGTGCGCCCCCAGCACTTCACCGGTGTCCTTGCGGAACAGCAGCTTCAGCAGCCCGTCGCTCTCCAGCTCGGCCAGGGCCTTGGAGTTGGCCTTGAAGTAGCTGCGCACGCTGCCCAGGGCAAAGCTCTCCTTCTCGGCCAGATCCCTGGCGTCCGCCTCCGAGAGCCCCACCGAACTGATCTCGGGATGGGTGAAGGTGGCGGCGGGGATCGAGCGGTAATCGATGCGACGGGCGTGGCCGAGGATGTTCTCAATCGCCACCGTGCCCTGCGCGGCGGCGGTATGGGCCAGCATCATCTTTCCGGTCACGTCGCCGACGGCCCAGAGATGGGGCACCGGCTCACCATTCGCCAGCACCCGCAGGCCGTCGTCCACGGGGATGAAACCCCGGTTGGTCTCCACACCGACGCTGGCCAGGTTGAGATCCTTGCTTACAGGCACCCGGCCGGTGGCCACCAGCACCGCATCCACCTCCAGGGTTTCCACTGGCTCCCGGCTGACCATGTCCACCAGTTCGATCCTCACCGGGCAGCCGGGGGTGATCCGGCTGGCGAGCACGCCGGAGCGGGCGTCGATGTCGCGGCCCTCAATGAGATGGCGGGCGGCGATCTTGGCGATGTCCGGGTCGAAGGTGGGCATCACCCGGTCGAGCGCCTCAATCATGGAGACTTCACAGCCAAGGGCCGTGTACACATCGGCGAACTCCAGGCCGATGTAGCCGCTGCCGATGATGGTGATCCAGCGGGGCAGCCATTCCAGGTTGATCGCCTCGTCACTGGTGAACACCGTGCGGCCGTCGGTCTCGATGCCGGGCGGCACGAAGGGATCGGAGCCGGTGGCGATGATCACTTCGCGGGCCTTGTACACCCGCTCCACCCCGCTGGCCTCCCGCACCGCCACCCGCTGGGGCCCGTCGAGGCGACCCTTGCCCCGCAGGATCGTGGTGCCGGAGCGCTCCAGGGCCTTGGTGAGATTGGAACGGATCGTGGCCACCAGCTGGGCGGCGTGGTCGGCGATCTTCTGGCGCTCGAAGCGCACGGGCGCCGCATGGATGCCGAAACCCTTGAGGTGCTCGGCGTCGGCCAGTTCCCGCACCCGGCCGCTCGCCGCCAGCAGGGCCTTGGAGGGGACACAGCCCCGGTTGACGCAGGTGCCGCCCATGTCGCGGGATTCCACGATCGCCACCCTCAGGCCATGCTCGGCCCCGTGCTTGGCCGCATCGAAACCGCCATAACCGGCGCCGATCACGATCACGTCGAAATCGAATCCGGAGGGAGGAGAGGCGGGTGCTGCGGTCACCGGAGGGAGCTGCATGGGTGGAGGCATTCTCCCCTGTCAGGGCACGGGCCGGCCGTGGGCCTGGCGGGGACGCTCCAGCAGCAGCAGGGCGGCCGCGGCCGCCACGTTGAGCGACTCCACCGCGGGGCTGTGGGGGATCGTCACCCAGCGGTCGGCCAGCCGGACGAGTTCCGGGGCCAGTCCCGCCCCCTCGTTGCCCAGCAGCAGGGCCGTGGGGCGACACCAGTCCAGCTCCCAGTAGGGCCGCACCTCGCCCGTCGCTTCGGGCACCATCGCCGCCACCAGCTGCACCCCACGCTCCTTCGCCGCGGCCAGGCGGGTGAGCAGGTCGGTGGCCGTCATCCGCTCGATGGGCAGGGCAAGGGCGGCACCGCTGGAGGCGCGCAGCACCTTGGGCTGGAGGGGGTCGGCCCCCTCCGCCAGCCACACCCGCTCCACCCCCGCCGCCAGGGCCGTACGCAGCAGGGTGCCGAGGTTGCCCGGATCCTGGAGCCGGTCGAGGGCCAGCACGAAGGCCGGCGGTGAGACGCCCGCTGCGGGGGAGGGAAGGTCGGCCGCCGCCAGGGTCAGCAGCACCCCATCGGGGTGGCGGGTGGTGGTGGCGGCGGCCAGGACCTCGGGGCTGGCGCTCCGCAGTCGGCCTGGGTCCGGCAGCCGCTCCACCAGGGCGCCATGGCGGGTCAGCCAGTCGGGGGTGACAAGCACCATCTGGGGCCGCAGACCCAGCCCCAGGGCCTCCTGGAGCAGGTGGGTTCCCTCCAGCAGAATCAGGCCCTGCTCCAGCCGGCCGCTGGATCGGTGCAGGCGCCGCACCGCCTGGATGAGGGGATTGCGGACGCTGCGGATCTGCTCGCCGCCCGGGGACAGGCCGTGGAGGTCAGGGGAAGGACCCGGGGAGGTCAGATGGTCTTGCGGCGCCGGAGCTTGAGGTGATCTTGAATGACGAGGTCGTCGTCGTTGAGATCGAGACCCTTGAAGGCCGCCACCTCACCACGGATGCCTTCAGCCTTGAGGTTCTCGACCAGACGGTCGATCACGATGTCCTCCACCTTGGTCTGGTCGAAACCATCTGGAGTGAGGCTTTCGAGAAACTTGCCGATGTTCGCGGCGACGACATCGGATGCGTTGGTGATCTTGAGAACAATCATGGAGTGATCATGCGGATGGGGAGACTTGAACTCCCACGACATTGCTGCCACTAGTACCTGAAACTAGCGCGTCTACCAATTCCGCCACATCCGCGGGCGATTAGCCACCACGGAAGCCGCGGTGCTGGTCGGAGCATAAATCATCGCCGGTGGGCCAGCCCGCAGAGCGTCGGCGGCAAGACACTTTGAGCGGCGACCCCTAGACGACAGGATCATTCGTTGTCAAGATGCCCCAGAAATTGATACCAGGACTCCTGTCCATGTCCGTATCCCCCATGCCTGTCAAGGCCATCGCCGCCACCAGGCTGGAGATCAGTGGTGGACGGCGTCTTGATGGCGAACTGAGGGTCAGCGGCGCCAAGAACTCGGCCCTGGTGCTGATGGCCGCCTGCCTGCTGACCGAAGACGGGCTACGCCTCAGCAATGTGCCCCCGCTGACCGACATCACGGCGATGGGGGAAATCCTTTCCGCCTTGGGAGTGCGTGTGCAGCGGGGTGGCGACGCGATCGTGCTGCACGGTGACCACATCACCACCGCCGCCCCGCCCTATGAGCTGGTGAACAGCCTGCGGGCCAGCTTCTTCTGCATCGGCCCCCTGCTGGCCCGCATGGGCATGGCCCAGGTACCCCTGCCCGGCGGCTGCCAGATCGGCACCCGGCCCGTTGTGGAGCACGTCAAGGGACTCAAGGCCCTCGGCGCCCAGGTCACCATCGAGCACGGCTTGGTCACCGCCGTGGTGCCCGGCCGCCAGCGCCGCCTCACCGGCGGCCACATCCACCTGGATTGCCCCAGCGTCGGCGCCACCGAAACACTGATGATGGCGGCCGCCCTCGCCGACGGCGAGACGGTGATCGACAACGCCGCCCAGGAGCCCGAGGTGATCGACCTGGCCCGGCTGCTGCTGGCCATGGGGGCGAAGGTGCGCGGCGCCGGCACCCCCACCATCACCATCGTCGGGGTGGAGCGGCTGCACGGCGCTGACTACGCCGTCATCCCCGACCGCATCGAGGCCGGCACCTTCCTGCTGGCCGGTGCCATCACCCGCTCCAGGCTGCGGGTGTTCCCCGCCCTGCCCGAGCACCTGGGCGCCGTGATCACCAAACTCGAGGAAGCCGGCTGCCGCATCGAAGCCGACGGCCAGGGCCTGATCCTCACCGCCGGCAAAGTGCAGGCGGTGGATCTGCGCACCCAGCCCTTCCCCGGCTTCCCCACCGATCTGCAGGCCCCGTTCATGGCCCTGCTGGCCACCGCCGAGGGCACCAGCATGGTGGTGGAGAACATCTTCGAGAACCGCCTCCAGCACGTGGCCGAACTGCAGCGCATGGGCGCCGACATCCGCATGCAGGGCAACACCGCCTGCGTCGAAGGGGTCGCCCGCCTCAGCGGCGCCCCGGTCCATGGCACCGACCTGCGCGCCTCTGCGGCAATGGTGCTGGCGGGGCTCGCCGCCGACGGCATCACCACAGTGCGGGGCCTGGAATACCTCGATCGGGGCTACGCCGATCTGGAGGGCAAGCTCAATGCCGCCGGCGCTTCGATCCGCAGGCTGCCATCCGTCGCGGCCTAGCCAGCGGGGGCGGCCTAGCCAACGGGCGCGGCCTAGAGTCCTGTCATCGGGAGCGTGCCGGAATTGGTAGACGGACTCGACTCAAAATCGAGCGCCTTCGGGCATGTGGGTTCGAGTCCCACCGCTCCCATCCAGCCGGTGATGGACACCTACGCCCGCTACCCCCTGGAGCTGAAGCGGGGCCGCGGCGTGTGGCTCTGGGATCAGCAGGGGCGGCGCTACCTCGACATGGTCGCCGGCATCGCCGTCTGCACCCTCGGCCACAGCGACCCGGTGCTGCGGCGGCGCCTCTGCGACCAGCTGGGCCGGCTCCAGCACGTCTCCAACCTCTACCGGATCCCGGAACAGGAGGCGCTGGCCGCGGCGATCACCGCCCGCAGCTGCACCGACCGGGTCTTCTTCTGCAATTCCGGCGCCGAAGCCAACGAGGCCGCCATCAAGCTGGCCCGCAAGCACGGCCATCTGGTACGCGGCATCGCCGAGCCCCTGATCCTCACCGCCCAGGCCAGCTTCCACGGCCGGACCCTGGCGGCGGTGACCGCCACGGGCCAGGCCAAGTACCACCAGGGCTTCGAGCCGATGGTGTCGGGCTTCCGCTACTTCCCCTACAACGACACCGCCGGCTTCGAAGCGCTGCTGGCCGCCTGTGAAGCCGACGGTCCCCGGGTCGCGGCCGTGCTGCTCGAACCCCTCCAAGGGGAGGGGGGAGTGAACCCCGGTGATCCGGCTTTCTTCCGGCGGGTGCGCCAGCTCTGCGAGGCCCACCAGATCCTGCTCATCTTCGACGAAGTGCAGATCGGCGTCGGCCGCAGCGGCCGCTGGTGGGGCTACGAACAGCTGGGGGTCGAGCCCGACGCCCTGACCATGGCCAAGGGCCTGGGCGGCGGCATCCCCATCGGGGCCCTGGCGGTGAAGGCCGCGGTGGACCACTTCCGCCCCGGCGACCACGCCAGCACCTTCGGCGGCAACCCCTTCGCCTGCCGGGCCGGCCTCACGGTGATCGAGGAGATCGAACGCCGGGGCCTGCTGGCCAAGGTGCATGCGAATGGCAAGTTGCTGCAGACCCTGCTCCAGGAGCTGGTGGCCCGCCACCCCGACCGGCTGGCCGGCGAGCGGGGCTGGGGGCTGCTGCGGGGCCTGGTGCTGCGTGAGGGCGGGGTCACGGCCCCGGAGATCGTCAAAGCGGCCATGACCGAAGGCCTGCTGCTGGTGCCCGCCGGCCCCGGGGTGGTCCGCTTTGTGCCCCCGCTCGTGATCAAGCCCCGCCAGCTGCGCAAAGCGGTGAAGCGCCTGGAGAAGGCCCTCAACAGCCTGGCCTGAGTCATTTCACCGCCCGTGTCGTCCCTGCTGCCTCCCCCGGTCGACCTGGGCGACCTGCTCGAGCCCTTCTCCCGCCGAGGCATCGACCTGGGCCTGGAGCGACTGGGCGGCGCCCTGGCCGCCGGGGGGCACCCGGAACAGCGCTATGCCGCCGCCCAGGTGGCCGGCACCAACGGCAAGGGCTCGATCTGCACCTTTCTGCACGCCATCCTGCGGTCCGCCGGCGTGCATGTGGGCACCTACCGCTCCCCTCACCTGGTGAGCTGGTGCGAGCGGATCGCGATCGATGACGCCTGGATCCCGGCGGCCACCCTGCGGGCCGACCTGGCCCGCTGGCAGCCCCTCGCCCGCCGCCACCGGCTCACCCCCTTTGAGCTGATCACGGCCGCGGCCTTCGACCGCTTCGCCCGCGAGCAGGTGGATCTGGCGGTGCTGGAGGTGGGCCTGGGGGGCCGCCTCGATGCCACCACCCTCCATCCCCACCGGTCGGTGATCGGCTTCGGGGCCATCGGCCTCGACCATCGCGAACACCTGGGCGACACCCTGGCGGCCATCGCCGCCGAGAAGGCCGCCGTGATGGGACCGGGCTGCCGGGCCTTCAGCGCCGCCCAGGAGCCTGGGGCCCGCCGGGTGCTGGAGGCCGAAGCCCACCGCTGCGGCGCCAGCCTGCAGTGGCTGGGCCCCCTGCCCGCCGTGGCCGACGGCGGCCCCGCGCTGGGCCTGGCGGGGGAGCTGCAGCGCCACAACGGGGCCGTGGCGGTGGCCATGGCCAGGGCCCTGACGGCACCGGACGGTCCACTCGCCGGCAGGCCCCTGGACGACGGGATGATCCGCGCAGGCCTGGGGGCGGCGCGCTGGCCCGGGCGGCTGGAGAGGCGCCGCTGGCGGGGCCGCGAGCTGCTGATCGATGGCGCCCACAATCCCCCGGCGGCGGCGGCCCTGCGCCGGGAACTCGACCAGCTGGACGGCCGGCTCGACGGTGGGCCGCGCCGCTGGCTGCTGGGCATCCAACGCCACAAGCAGGGGGCGGCGATGCTGGAGCTGCTGCTGCGCCCCGGCGATCGGGCGGCGCTGGTGGCGGTGCCGGAGCACGCCAGCTGGTCGCTGCAGGAACTGGCGGCCGCCTGTCCAGATCTGGCCGACCAGCTGGAGGAGGCCGACAGCCTGGAGTCCGGACTGGACAGCCTGCTGGCCCCCGGTCCGCTGCCGCTGGTGGCCGGCTCCCTGTTCCTGCTGGGGGCCGTGCTGCCCCTGCTCGACGCCCCCCAGGCTGACGAAGCTCCAGCACTGGGCCAGCCTGGAGAGGTCCCCGGCAGCCACGGCCCATGACGACGGCCTTCGGATCCAATGCCTCCAGACCCGCCGGCAGTCCGGGGCCGCGGGGACTCCTGCCCCTGCTCCTGGCCCTGCTGCTGCTCCTTGCCCCCCTGCTGGTGGGCGCCCCCAGCGCCCGGGCCGACACCCAGGACCGGGTCGATTACACCCTCACCAACCAGAGCGGCAAGGACTTCAGCGGCCAGCAACTGGCCGGCAGCTCCTTCGCCGGAGCCACGGGGCGCCAGGCCAGCTTCAGGGGTGCCGATCTGCACGGGTCGATCCTCACCCAGGCGACCTTTCCAGAGGCCGACTTCCGCGGCGCCGATCTCAGTGACGCCCTGATGGACAAGGTGGACATGAGCGGCACCGATCTCACCGGCGCGGTGCTGCGCGGAGCGATCGCCGCCGGCAGCAACTTCACTGGCGCCACGGTCACCGATGCGGACTTCACCGATGCCCTGCTCGACCGGGTGGACCAGCGCCACCTCTGCCGCGAGGCCCGCGGCACCAACCCGGTGACCGGCGCCGACACGCGCCTGAGCCTGGAATGCGGCTGAGGCGCTGAGCGAGCACCCCTAACCCGTCCAGCCCCTGAGTTTGCCGGGGTTCATCAGTCCGGCCGGGTCGTAGGCGGCTTTGGCCGCCACCTGATCGGCATCCACCACCCCGAGGCCGCCGTCCTCGACGGTGATCACGTGGGGATTGAAAGGGACCGCTCCCAGCTCACGGCAGTGGGCGACAAGGTCGTCCATGGCCTGGGGCCCCTGCCAGCGCACCAGGGGAAGGGCCGTCAGCCGCGGCGCCCCCTGGTAGCGCACCGCCTCCAGGTGCCAGAGCACGTCAGTCCCCCAGCGCTGGCGCACCGCCTCCAGCAGGGGCGCCTCCGGCCGGGGCAGCAGCAGCTGCAGGTAGGTCCAGTCGGGGGCCTGGGCCCGCCAGTGCAGGGTGGTGTGGTTCCAGGTGAGTTCCCCCAGGGGCAGACCCCGCCCCCGTCCCCGCTCCGGCCGGCTGCCCTGCCAGCGGAGCTGGCCGCCCCGGGCCGCCAGCCAGCCTGGCAAGAGCTCCAGGGTGTCGGGGGCGGCGTGCAGCAGCAGCCGGTGCTCGCCGGAGTCGGCGGCGGGGCAGCCGGCGGGCCAGGGCATCCGGGCCGCCACCGGGGCCTCCAGCAGGCAGAGGGCGTTGAGCAGCAAGGCGGTGGTCGGCAGCTGGAGCGAGGCCTCCAGGGCCGCCTCCCAGCGGCTGAAGCCCACCACCAGCTGCTGCCAGGCCACCGCTTCGGAGCTGGCCAGCCGAAGGGCCGTGATGATGCCGTTGGTTCCATAGGCGTGGTTGAGGGCCGCGCTGGCGGCGGCGTCGAGCCGCAGCAGCCGGGGTTCGGCTTCCAGCGTCACCACCTCCAGCCCCAGCAGGTGGCCCGGATCGCGCAGGAAACCCCAGCGCAGCGACCCCAGGCCGCCCGATCCACCGGCGATGAACCCCCCGAGGGTGGCGCTGCGGTAGGTGCTCGGGACCAGCCGCAGCGCCCGGCCATGGGCCGCCAGCTGGCCGTCCAGGTGGGCCAGGGTGCAACCGGGCTCGGCCTCAAAGATGCCGCTGTCCGGGTCCACCGCCCGCAACCGGTTCAGGCCGCTCAGATCGAGCACCAACCCGCCGGCCAGGGGTACGCACTGGCCGTAGTTCCCTGTGCCGGCGCCCCGCAGCGTCAGCGGCACCCGGTGGCGGGCGCAGGCCCCGGCCACCTCCATCACCTGCTCCAGCCGGTCCACTTTCAGCGCCAGCTGGGCGCAGCGGCCCTTCAGCAACGGCTCCAGCACGGGCGAATAGTCGTGGAAGTCGACCGAGAGCCGGCCCAGCTCGGCGGGAGCAAGGATCGGCGTCAACGCCAGCGGGCTGGCGCCCAGTTCGGCGACCAGGGCCCGGATCCGATCGGGCTCGACGAACCGGAAATCATCCATGGCAGGCGGCCAGCGGCGGGGACGGTTCCTCGCAGGGGGGCGGGGCCAGCCAGCGGCCGGCCCGCAGCACCCGGCGCCGGGGGGGGCGGGCCAGCAGCTCGCCCCAGGAGGAGGCCCCCAGCACCAGGAGATCCGCCGGGGCCCCCTCCCGCAGGACCCCGTCCCAGTCGAGGCCCAGCAGCTGGGCGGCGGCGGTGCTGAAGGGGCTCAGGCCCAGCCGCCGCCAGGGCATCAGATGGCTGGCGGCGAGACTGAAGCGCAGCAGGGCGATCGGATCGAAATCCCCCCCGGGGAACCAGGGATCCTGCACGTTGTCGCCCCCCACGGCCACGGTCACGCCGGCCTCCTGCAGCTGGCGGATCGGGGCCTGGGGCCGAATGGACGGGGTGCGGCGATGGTGTTTGCCGAGCAACCAGAGGTTGGTGGTGGGCAGGGCCACCACCCCCACCGCCGCAGCCGCCATCGCCTCCGCCAGGCGGCGACAGGGCCTCTCGGCCAGCAGGGCCATGCTGCTGGCATGGCTGCAGGTGAGCGGCACCGCCAGGCGGTGCCGCAGCAGCAGGTCGCTCACCAGGGCCACGCCCCGGCCGTGGTCCTCGGCGCTCTCATCCACGTGCAGATCCACACCACAGCCGAGGCGCTCGGCCAGCAGCATCAGGGCCAGCAGCGCGTCGCGGTCGGCCCGGGTGGTGCGGAAGGGGGCGCCGAGCACCCCGCCCAGCAGGCCGCCGCGGGCGGCGACCCAGGCGGCGAAGGCCTCACCCTCGGGCGTGCGCCAGTGGCCCACCGGCACCAGGGCCACCAGCTGCAGATCCACCCGGCCCTGCCAGTGGCGGCGGAGCTCCAGCAGCACCTCCCAGCTGGGGGCGGCCCAGGGGCCGAGGCTGTCGATGTGGCTGCGAATCGCCCGCAGCCCATAGCGCCAGGCCCTTTCCAGGGCCCGCTCCCCCCGCCGTCGCACCGCCTCCGCCTGTCGTTCGGCCGCTTCCCGGCCGTTCGCCGCCATGGCCCCGGCCATGGTGCCCTCGGGATTGGGAAAGGCCTCACCGCTGAACGCCTTGTCGAGGTGGGCATGGGGCTCCACCAGCGGCGTGAGCGCCAGGGGCAGGGGGTCGCCGCCATCGGCCCCCGCCTCACCGGGGCCACCGGCCAGCCCATGGATGGCACGGATCCGGCCCGCCGCCTGCTCCAGCCGCACCGCCACCAGCCCCTGGTCGTCGGCGGCAGGCAGCCGAAGGTGGGGATCCAGCAGGGCCCTGGGGATGCGCATCGGCGGCAGGAGGCCGGCCGGCGGCGGCGCTTCGCTCACGGCATCGGGCTCCCCGGCTGGCTTTCTCCTGCGGTGAGCAGAACGAAATGGCCCGCGATCGCCAGGGTGACGGCGTTATAGCGGGGGATGCTCCAGTTGGGCAGCACCTTTTCCCCGCCCAGCCTGGTGCCGTAGAGGCTCAGCAGGCCGAAGTTGTAGCGACGTGAGTTCTCCCGGGCCAGGCGTCCCAGCACCTTGCGCTGGGATCGCACCAGTTCGGGACAGTTCTGGATCAGCAACCGGGCCAGCAACGGCAGGCCTTCGTCGCGGCACAGCTCCTCGCTGGCCAGTTCGGTGAGCTTCTCGGCGGCGAACTCCTCGAAGGCTGGGGGCCCGGGGTTGGTGACGGCTAGGCCGATCAAGCCCGCCGAGACGGCGGTCAGGCCCAGGAGGCCGGAAACGGTGCGGGTCGCGGTGGTCGGCGGTGGCAAGGGGGGGCGGCGGGCTCACTTGATACATTGGCAAAGACCGCGGCGGGCGTCGCCAAGTGGTTAAGGCAGTGGCTTGTGGCGCCACCATTCGGGGGTTCGAGTCCCCTCGCTCGCCCTTCAGGCCCGGCGCTACGGCGTCGGGCTTCTTTTTTGACCCAGCAGAAGGTCCAGCAGGGCCTCACCACCCTGTCGCACCGGATCGACACAGGGCAGCCCCGTTTCCGCCGCCGTGGCCGTCAGCGCTGCCGCCGCCGCCGCCCCATCCAGTCGGGCGGTGTTGAGGGCGATCGCCCCCACCCGCGGGGGCGGACCGGAGCCCGCCGGCCGGCCCAGGGCCGCCAGGGCCTCGATGGCGGCGATCAGCTGTCCCAGGGGGGGGAGGGGGACGTCCTCCAGCCGCTGGATCGTGCGCTGCCCGGCGCGGTGCACCAGCAGCAGATCGGTGGGCTGGCTGCCGCGGATCAGGGGCAGGGTGGCACTGGAGCCCGGGTGGCAGAGGGAGCCCTGCCCCTCCACGAGCACCAGGGTGTCCGGGCCTGCTGCGGCGGCCGCGGCCAGCACAGCCCCTTCCACGGCACCGGCCGCGTAGTCGATCCGTACGGCGTCGAGGGCCACCCCACTGCCACTGATCAGGATGCCGGCCTGGCCGGTGCCCACAAAGCGAGCATCGAGGCCGCGACGCCGGGCGGCGGCCAGGAGCTCCAGACAGGCGCTCATCTTGCCCACCGCCATGTCCGTGCCCACCGCGAGCAGCCGGCGGCCCGGCAACCCGGCGGCACGGCCGGAGGCCACCTTCAGATCGGGGGGTTCCCGGCGCAGATCCCAGATCCAGCGCCCCGGCTGCACCAGTGCCGCCAGGGCCGGATCGTCCCCCAGGCGACTGTGCAGACCGCTGGCCACCGACAGCCCCGCCGCCAGGGCGGCCGCCACATCGGCGCCCATCCCCTCCGGCAGGTGGCCACCGGAGGGGGCGAGCCCCACCACGGCCACCTCCGGGCCGAACGGAAGCGCCTGCGCCAGCGACTCCACCACCGGCACGGCCCGGTCGATCCCGGTGATCTGCCGCAGTTCGGCGCCGGCGTGGGCCGGATCCACCACCGCCACGATCGAACCGCGGCGGTAGCGGAGCATCGCCAGGCCCGTCTTGCCGCTGAGGGTGTCCAGGCCTCCGTGCTGCAGGAGCACGATCGGGACGTCAGCCCCGAGCACGGATCACCCCCAATCCCGGGGACGTGGCGGGCACCAGCCGATCACCATCCAGGGCGGGACCGGCGAAGGGATCGTCCACCAGATTCAGGTGGCTGTCGAGGTCCGGCCAGCGCGCCAGGGGCAACAGCTGGGCGGCCCCGCCGTTCAGCAGGGCGCTGTCGGAGTAGCAGCCGAGCATCACGCCGAGACCCAGGCGTTGCGCGGCCCTGGCCATCAGCAGGGCCTCCCCCAGCCCGCCGCTCTTGAGCAGCTTGATGTTCACCCCATCGACGTAGGGGGCGAGCCGCACCAGGTCGGCCAGATTCCAGCAGCTCTCATCGGCCACCAGGGCGATGGGGCAGTCCAGCTCCAGGGCGGCGAAGGCGGCGCAGTCGGCCTCTGGATCCTCGAGGGGAGCCAGGGGCTGCTCCACCAGCACCACACCCTGCGCATCCAACCAACCCAGCATCGGCCGGGCCTGCTCCAGGCTCCAGCCACCGTTGGCGTCCACCTGCAGCTCACAGGCCACCCCATGGCTCTGGTGGCGCCGTTCCAGAGCCTGGGCCACCGCCCGCACCAGCGCCCGGTCGTGGTCGAGGCCCTCCGGACTGCCCAGCTTCAACTTGATGCGGCTGGCGGGCAGCTGGCCCCACCAGCGCTCCAGTCGCTCCAGCACCGCCGCCTCACTGCCCAGGCCGAGGGTGACGCTGGTGGGGCTGATCGCGCCCCCGTCCAGGCCCCAGAGCCGCCACAACGGCTGCCCCAGCCGCCGGCCCCACCAATCGTGCAGGGCCAGATCCACGGCGCAGCGGGCCGGCGGCGACAGGGGCTCCAGCAGGGGCTCGAGGGCCTGAAAGGGTTCCGGGTCACGGCCTTCCAGGGCCGGCAGGAAGGCCTCCAGTTCGGCCGCCAGGGCCTGGGTGGTGTAGGCCCTGGGGCCGGTTTCGAAGCCACCGGTTTCGCCGAGGCCGATGCAGCCGTCGTGCTCCAGCTCCAGCAACAGGTGCTCCACGGCGCCTGTGGTGCCGCGGCTGATGGCCAGGGGCACCGCCTTGGTGAGGGGAAAGCGGCTCAGACGGCAGCGCATTCCAGAAAACAGCCGGGAGGCTCACGCTGCCACAGCCCCCCCGGTGGCGCAGGCGGGGCGATAGCGGAAACTGGATCCCATGACAGCCACCGATTCCAGCCCGCAGGCCGACCAGGCGCCCTCGGCACGGCGCGGAAGCTACTGGATCACCACCTTCGGCTGCCAGATGAACAAGGCCGATTCCGAGCGCATGGGGGGAATCCTCGAAGCCATGGGCTACACCCCGGGCAACGACGAGCACACGGCCGATCTGGTGCTCTACAACACCTGCACCATCCGGGATAACGCCGAACAGAAGGTCTACAGCTATCTGGGGCGGCAGGCCCAGCGCAAACGGACCAACCCCGGCCTCACCCTGGTGGTGGCGGGCTGCGTGGCCCAGCAGGAGGGGGAATCCCTGCTGCGCCGGGTGCCGGAAGTGGATCTGGTGATGGGCCCCCAGCACGCCAACCGGCTCGAGGCCCTGCTCACCCGGGTGGAAACCGGCCAGCAGGTGGTGGCCACCGACGAGCATCACATCCTCGAGGACATCACCGCGGCGCGGCGGGACAGCGCCGTCTGTGCCTGGGTGAACGTCATCTACGGCTGCAACGAGCACTGCACCTACTGCGTGGTGCCCTCGGTGCGGGGCCGCGAGCAGTCCCGCCTCCCTGAGGCCATCCGGCAGGAAATGGAGGGGCTGGCCGCCCGGGGCTTCCGGGAGGTCACCCTGCTGGGCCAGAACATCGACGCCTACGGCCGTGACCTGCCCGGCATCACCGCCGAGGGCCGGCGGTCCCACACCCTCACCGATCTGCTGGGAACGGTCCACGACGTCCAGGGCCTTGAGCGGATCCGCTTCGCCACCAGCCACCCGCGCTATTTCACCGACCGGCTCATCGACGCCTGCGCCGATCTGCCCAAGCTGTGCGAGCACTTCCACATTCCCTTCCAGAGCGGCGACAACGCCGTCCTCCGGGCCATGGCACGCGGTTACACCGTGGAGCGCTACAGGCGGATCATCGACCGCATCCGCCAACGCCTCCCCGATGCGGCCATCAGTGCCGACGTGATCGTGGCCTTCCCGGGGGAGAGCGACGCCCAGTTCCGTCGCACCCTGGACCTGATCGAGGCGATCGGCTTCGATCAGGTCAACACCGCCGCCTACTCGCCGCGGCCGGGCACCCCCGCCGCCGACTGGCCCGACCAGCTGCCGGAAGCGGTGAAAGTGGAACGGCTGCAGGAGGTGAACGCCCTGGTGGAGACGGTCGCCGCAGAGCGCAGCGCCCGCTACCTGGGGCGCCGGGAGCAGGTGCTGGCCGAGGGGATCAACCCCCGGGATCCGGGCCAGCTGATGGGCCGCACCCGCACCAACCGCCTCACCTTCTTCGCCGCGGACCCCGGCGATGGCCGGCCCTACGCACCGGGGGATCTCGTCGACGTGCTGATCGAGACGGTGCGGCCGTTCAGCCTCAGCGGCCGGCCCCTGGGCCGGCCGCCGGTTCACTGATACGTTTGGCCCTCTTTCCTGCTCCGATGGCCGCCATCCCCACCCGCGTCGGCCTGGTGTTCGGGGGAGCCTCCGGCGAACACGCCGTCTCGATCCGCTCGGCCCAGACCGTGCTGCGGGGTCTGCGCAGCGGCGCCAATGGCGAGCGTTATCGGGTCAGCTGCTTCTACATCGATCGCCGCGGCTGCTGGTGGCCGGAAGCGGTGGCGGCGGCGGTCCTGGAGCGGGGCCTGCCCGCCGAAGCCGACGATCTGCCCGGCCACCTTGAGCACGGCGGCTTCCGGGGCTTTCCCGAGGGAGCCCTGGACATGGAGGTGTGGTTTCCGGTGCTGCATGGCCCCAACGGGGAGGACGGCACGGTCCAGGGGCTGTTCACTCTGATGGGGGTCCCCTTCGTGGGCTCCGGGGTGCTGGGGTCGGCCCTGGGGATGGACAAGCAGGCCATGAAGGCAGCCTTCGCCGCCGCCGGCCTGCCCCAGGTGCCCTACGCCTGTGTCGAGGTCGCCGAGCTGGCCGCCGCCGCCACCCGCTCTGGCGCCCGGGAGGCCCTGCTGGAGCGGCTGGAGGGCCAGCTCGGCTACCCCTGCTTCATCAAGCCGGCCAACATGGGGTCCTCGGTGGGCATCAGCAAGGCCATCGATCGTGACTCCCTGCTCACGGGCCTGGAGCTGGCCGCGGGCCTCGACCGTCGCCTGGTGGTGGAGCAAGGCGTGAAGGCCCGGGAGCTCGAATGCGCCGTGCTGCAGCGGAGCGAAGGCCAGGGGGACGGACTGAGTGCCTCGGTGCTGGGCGAGATCCGCTTCGATGCCGACTGGTACGACTACGAGACCAAGTACAGCGAGGGCCTCAGCCACACCGTGATCCCCGCCCTGGTGAGCGAAGCGGTGAGTGAACGGGCCCGGGCGATGGCGCTCGACGCCTGTCGGGCGGTGGCGGCGGGGGGGCTGGCCAGGGTCGATTTCTTCTACGACGAAGCCGGAGAAACCCTCTGGCTGAACGAGATCAACACCCTCCCGGGCTTCACCAGCCAGAGCATGTACCCCATGCTGTGGGAAGCCAGCGGATTACCACTCCCCGACCTGGTGCATCAATTGGTGCTGGGCGCGGGAAGATCGGAGGGTTGGATGAACCTGGAAGGAACGGCGGCATGACGCATGGCCTGCTGTGGCTGCCCCTCTTGGCGGCCTTCGTGCTCCTGGTGTCCCTCGGCTGGATCGAGCGGCGACGGCAGCAGCTGTTCCGCGACTGGGCCAGTGGCGCCGAACTGGCCAAGCTGGACGGCTGTGGGGCCGCCCGGCTCGTCGACGGGGAACTGAGCTGGTGCCGGTTCGTGGCCGGCAGCTTCCAGCCGATGGGCTGCTTCACCATCAAGCGACTGGAAATGGTCGAGCTGCTCTCCCTCAGTTCCGGGGAGGCCCCCCTGACCGAGGAAAGCGAAGGGGCCTGCCGGCTGCGGCTCGTGGGCGGTGGCCTGCAGGCGGAGTTGCCCTTCGCCGACGCCCGTCGGGCCCGGACCTGGATGGATGAGCTCATGGCCCGCTCCCGCTGCGAGCTGTGAAGCAGGCCCCCTCTTCGCAGGGAGCGCCCCCCTCCCCGGGAGCGCCGCTGCCACCGGGAGTGCTGCGCCGCAAGGAACTTCGCCGTCAGCGCCGCAGCGAGCGGCTTCGCCTGCTCTGGCGCATCGTGTTTTTCAGTGGCCTCTCCGCCGGGCTGGGCTACCTGCTGCTGCGGCAGGGCTGGACCCTGCGGGAGCCGGCGCAGGTGGAGGTGATCGGCAGTGCCGTGGTGAGCCGTGACCAGGTGATCTCGGCGGCCGGTCTGCGCTTCCCCCAGCCCCTGATGGCTCTGCAGCCCCGCCAGGTGGCCAGCGACCTGATGGGGGCCCTGCCGGTGGATCAGGTGAAGGTGAGCCGGCTGATGCTGCCGCCTCGGCTTCGGGTGGAACTGAAGGACCGGGAGGCGGTGGCTCGGGCCGAACGCCGCACCGACCGAGGCCCTGAAATGGGTTTCGTGGATGGCCTGGGCAACTGGATCAGCATCCGCCAGCACATGGGGGTGCGCAGCCAGGGCGACCTTTCCCTCCTGGTGGTCGGCTGGAACGCCCGCCACCGGGCCGTGCTGGCCCAGGTGTTGCAGGAACGTGAGGGGCTGGGTCCAGGTTTGCGGGAAATCCGTTTCGAACCGGACGGCAGCCTGTGGCTCACCACCACCCAGCTGGGTCAGGTGCGGCTGGGGCCCCCTGACGCCCGCCTGCCCCGGCGGCTGGAGGTGGTCGCCCACCTCATCCGCACCCTGCCGGGCAGCATGAAGGGAGCCCCGCCGAAGCTGATCGATCTGAGCGATCCCGAACAGCCCGAACTGAGCCTGGGCACCAGGGGCGGAAGCGCCTCCCCGCCCCTTCCGCCGCTGCCCGGTCCCGCCATGCCCCGCCCCTCTCCATCCGGGGCCCAGTGAGGGATCTCAGCAGCCGCCACCCAGCCAGACAAACCTCACAGGCGTTGCGCCCTGATGAGATTCGGTCCAATGTGATCTATCGGCAACTTCAACTGAGCTGGCCACCGACATAATGCAGCCGCAGATCAACGGCCCCATCCCCTCTCCCGCGATGTCGCGCGATCAGGACCGCCCGTACCACGTCGATCTTTCGTCCCCGCAGGAGCCCCACGCGATGAGCCAGATCTCGCCCAGCAGCAATGGGATCGTCCCGAGCCAGTCGGCCCGGATCGAGGTGATCGGCGTGGGGGGAGGCGGCAGCAACGCGGTCAACCGGATGATCGCCACCGATCTCACCGGGGTGGGCTACCGGGTGCTCAACACCGATGCCCAGGCCCTGCTGCAGTCGGCGGCGGGCCAGCGCATCCAGCTGGGCCAGAAACTCACCCGTGGCCTGGGGGCCGGCGGCAACCCGGTGATCGGCCAGAAGGCGGCGGAGGAATCCAGGTCTGATCTGCAGCAGTCCCTTGAGGGCGCCGATCTCGTCTTCATCGCCGTCGGCATGGGCGGTGGCACCGGCACCGGCGCGGCTCCGATCGTGGCGGAAGTGGCCAAGGAATGCGGCGCCCTCACCGTGGCCATCGTCACCAAGCCCTTCGGCTTCGAGGGCCGCAAACGGCTGCGTCAGGCGGAGGAGGGCATCGCGCGCCTGGCCGAGCATGTCGACACCCTGATCATCATTCCCAACGATCGCCTCCGGGACGCCATCGCCGGCGCGCCGCTCCAGGAGGCCTTCCGGGCCGCCGACGATGTGCTCCGCATGGGCGTGAAGGGCATCACCGACATCATCACCAGGCCCGGTCTGGTGAACGTCGACTTCGCCGACATCCGCTCGGTGATGGCCGATGCCGGCACCGCCCTGCTGGGCATCGGTGTGGGCTCCGGGCGTTCACGGGCCATCGAGGCGGCCCAGGCCGCCATGAGCAGCCCCCTGCTGGAATCGGCCCGCATCGACGGTGCCAACGGCTGCGTCATCAACATCAGCGGCGGCAAGGACATGACCCTGGAGGACATGACCACCGCCTCGGAGGTCATCTATGACGTCGTGGACCCCGACGCCAATATCATCGTGGGCGCGGTGGTGGATGAATCCCTGGAAGGCGAGATCCATGTGACGGTGATCGCCACCGGCTTCCAGAGCGGTGGCCACTACCGGCCGGAGCGCACCCCCACCGCGAGCTTCACCGACAACCTCACCCACACCTCTGAGGAGCGGGGAGCCATGATCCCTCCGTTCCTGATCAATCGCCAGAACCGGGTCGAATGACGTCCCGGTGCGAAGAGGGTGACCCGGAATCCACGCCTGCCCTGAGCATCCCGTGTGGCTGCTCCCTTCCGGTCCTGACCAGATTTGGGCGTCAGAGCCGCGTGGGTCCGAGTCGGGTCGATGCTAGCAATGCCCCCTCCGCACACCCTGCCGTGCCCCTGCGACCCGCTGATCTGACACGGCGCAAGCAGGCGGGGCTGCCGATCACCCTGTTGACCGCCTGGGACGCCCTCTCCGCCGCCGTGGTGGCCGGCGCTGGGGTGGATGCGGTGCTCGTGGGCGACTCCCTGGCGATGGTGGTCCTCGGCCACGCCACCACCCTGCCGGTCACCCTCGAGGAGATGCTCCATCACTGCCGCGCCGCCGGCCGTGGGCTGGCGGCGGCGGCGCCCCACGATCCGCCGCTGCTGATCTGTGACCTCCCCTTTCTCAGCTACCAGTGCGGCGCCGATGAGGCGGTGGCGGCCGCGGGCCGGGTGCTGAAGGAAACGCCCGCCGTGGCGGTGAAGCTGGAGGGTGCCGAACCCGAGACGCTTGCCGTGATCGATCGGATGGTGCGCAGCGGGATTCCGGTGATGGGACACCTCGGGCTGACCCCCCAGTCCGTGCATCAGCTGGGCTATCGGCGCCAGGCCGGCGATCCCGTCAGCCAGGAGCGGCTGCGGCGGCGGGCCCTGGCCCTGCAGGAGGCCGGCTGTTTCGCCCTGGTGATCGAGCACGTTCCGGCGGAGCTGGCCAGCGTGCTGAGCGCTGCCCTGGTGATTCCGGTGATCGGCATCGGCGCCGGTGACGGCTGCGACGGCCAGGTGCGGGTGACGGCCGATCTGCTGGGCCTCAGCAGCCGCCAGCCCCCCTTCAGCCCCCCCCTGATTCAGGGCAGGGCCCTGGCGGTGAAGGTCCTCGGCCGCTGGGTCAGGCAGCAGGGGCCGGCAGCGGCTCCCTCTCCAGCTCCTGCCACCAGGCCAGCATCTCCCGCAGCACCCCATTGCTGAGGGCCAGCCCCTGGGGATCCGCCAGGCGCCAGCGGGGACCCTCGACGCGCAGCAGGCCCCGCCGCTCGTAGGCCCCGAGCCGCTCCCGCAGCCCCTCCAGCTGGGACTCCTCAAGGCCCTCCTGGCGCGAAAGCCGGTCCATGTTCACCCCCTCCCGGCAGCGCAGGCCCACCATCAGCCGCTCGTCGAAGGGCATTCCCGCCTCGGCGCCGGCAGGCTCCTCCCCTTGTGCGGCCAGCCACTCGGCATAGCCGGCGCGGGTGCGGGGGTGGGCCCGCCGCCGACCGCGGGGGGCACCGGTGGCCCCCACGCCGAATCCCCACCAGCCGGCACCGCTCCAGTAGACGCGGTTGTGGCGCGACGCGTGGCCCGGCAGGGCGTAGTTCGAAACCTCGTAATGGCCATAGCCGGCGGCCGTTAGCCGGGCCCAGGTCAGGTCCATCAGGTCGGCGGCCAGATCCTCCGGGGGCAGGGCCAGATCCCCCCGCGCCAGTCGCCGCTCGAAAACCGTGCCGGGCTCGATGCTCAGGTCGTACACCGACAGATGGGGGGGCTCCAGGGCGATGGCCTCGCCGAGCTGGTGGTCCCAGTTGGCGGTGTTCTGCCGCGGCAGCCCCTGGATCAGATCCAGGCTCCAGCTGGCCAGTGCCCCCCGCCGGCGGGCCCGGTGCAGCCAGCCGGCCGCCTCGCGCAGGTCGGCCCCCCGGTGGCGGCGGCCCAGGTCCGCCAGCACCCCATCGTCGAAACTCTGTCCCCCCAGGCTGACGCGGTTGATGCCCGCGGCCAGGTAGCCCGCCAGGCGGTCCTCGTCGAAGCTGGCCGGATCCAGCTCCAGACTCAGCTCCGCCCCCGGCGCCAGACCGAAGCGGCGGGCCAGGACCTCCAGAATCCCCGCCACCTGGGCGCTGCTGAGCATCGAGGGGGTGCCGCCGCCGAGATAGACGGTCGCCAGCGGCGGACCGCCGGGGGAGGTGGCGATCTCCTGGTGCAGCAGCCTCAGGTAGGCGGCCACCGAACCGGAGGTGGCCCCGTCGGCCCTGTCCCCGAGGGGCACCACCGGGAAATCGCAGTAGAAACAGCGCCGGTGGCAGAAGGGAATGTGGACGTAGGCGGATCGGGGATCCATCACGGGCGGTAATCCCAGGGACCCAAACGGCGGAAGATCGGCCAAGCTGCTCTGGAGACCTGCTGGGCGGCCAAGGCGTCGGGACTTCGAAGCATGGTGGACACCCTCATCTTGCTGCTGTTCCTGATTTCAGGGGCAGCCACCGGCTGGCTCGGGGTCGACCTTCTGCCGGAACAGCTGCTGCTGGAGGTCACCAACCAGGAAGGTCTGCGGATGGTGATGGGGGGGTTCGGCGCCTTCTTCGGGTTGATCGCGGGCCTCTTCTTCCAGCAACTGCGCCGGCGCCTGATGGCCCAGGTGCGCAGCATGCCCACCGACCTGCTGATCAGCCGGGCGGTGGGCCTGATTCTCGGCCTGTTGGTGGCCAACCTGCTGTTGGCCCCGATCCTGCTGCTGCCCCTTCCCTGGGAGGTGGTGCTGGTCAAGCCCCTGGCCGCGGTGCTCAGCAATGTCTTCTTCGGGGTGCTGGGGTACAACCTGGCGGAGGTCCACGGCCGCACCCTGCTGCGGCTGTTCAACCCGGCCAGCACCGAGGCGCTGCTGGTGGCCGATGGCGTGCTGCTGCCCGCCAGCGCCAAGATCCTCGACACCAGCGTGATCATCGACGGCCGCATCCGTGGCCTGCTGGCCTCCGGCCTCCTGGAGGGCCAGGTGATCGTCGCCCAGGCCGTCATCGACGAACTCCAGGCTCTGGCCGACTCCTCCAACGGTGAGAAACGCGCCAAGGGACGCCGGGGTCTGAAGCTGCTCACCGAGTTGCGCGAGGACTACGGCCGCCGGCTGGTGCTCAACAGCACCCGCTACAGCGGCAACGGCGCCGACGACAAACTGCTCAAGCTCACCGCCGACACCGGTGGAACGCTCCTCACCGCCGACTTCAACCTGGCCCAGGTGGCCCAGGTGCAGGAGCTGAAGGTGCTCAACCTCAGCGAGCTGGTAATCGCCCTGCGGCCCGAGGTGCAGCCCGGCGATGGGCTCCAGCTCAAAATTGTGCGTGAAGGCAAGGAGGCCGACCAGGGCGTCGGCTACCTGGAGGACGGCACGATGGTGGTGGTGGAAGATGCCAGGCGCCGCATCGGTGAACGGCTGCCCGTCACCGTCACCGGTGCCCTGCAGACACCCACCGGCCGCATGGTGTTCGCCCGCTGCGACCGCCTCCAGGACCGTCCCGGCGAGCGGGGCAACGGCCGGGGCCTCGACAAACAGGGAGGGAAACCCGTCGCCCTGCAGGAGCACCAGCCTCCTGGCCCCGGCTAGGCTCCTGCCTCAAGACTGCTGGTGAGTGCGGATGACGGTGTCGGCCCCCTACTACGGCGATTCCGCTGTGATGCGCACGCCGCCGCCGGATCTGCCGTCCCTGCTGCTCAAGGAGCGGATCGTCTATCTGGGCTTGCCCCTGTTCTCCGACGACGAAGCCAAGCGTCAGATGGGCATCGACGTCACAGAGCTGATCATCGCCCAACTTCTCTATCTCGAGTTCGACAATCCGGAGAAGCCGATCTTCTTCTACATCAACTCCACCGGCACCAGTTGGTACTCCGGTGACGCCATCGGTTTCGAGACCGAAGCCTTCGCCATCTGCGACACCCTGCGCTACGTGAAACCGCCGGTTCACACCATCTGCATCGGCCAGGCCATGGGCACCGCCGCGATGATCCTCTCGGCCGGCACCAAGGGCCAGCGGGCCGCCCTGCCCCACGCCTCGATCGTGCTGCACCAACCCCGCTCCGGAGCCCGCGGCCAGGCCAGCGACATCCAGATCCGGGCCAAGGAAGTGCTGCACAACAAACACAGCATGCTGGAAATCCTCTCCGAGAACACCGGCAAGAGCGTCGAAGAGCTCTCCAGCGACTCCGACCGGATGACCTACCTCACGGCCGAGGAGGCCAAGTCCTACGGCCTGATCGACCGGGTGCTCACCAGCCGCAAGGAGCTGCCGACGCCCGTTCCGGTGGGCTGAATGCCCCCGGTGCGCTGAACCCTCGCCTCCACCGGCCTCACGCCGGCGTTTTCACCACCTTCTCCCCGGCTCCGAACGAGAGCCTTTCCGCCATGCCCATCGGCACCCCCAGCGTTCCCTACCGTCTCCCCGGCAGCCAGTACGAGCGCTGGGTCGACATCTACACCCGACTGGGCGTGGAGCGGATCCTGTTCCTCGGTCAGGAGGTGACCGACGGCATCGCCAACAGTCTGGTGGCCCAGATGCTGTACCTCGATTCCGATGACAGCTCCAAACCGATCTATCTGTACATCAACTCACCGGGCGGTTCGGTGACCGCCGGTCTGGCGATCTTCGACACGATGCAATACGTCAAATCCGACGTGGTGACGATCTGCGTCGGGCTGGCGGCTTCCATGGGGGCTTTCCTGCTGGCGGCCGGCACCAAGGGCAAGCGTCTGGCCCTGCCCCACAGCCGGATCATGATCCACCAGCCCCTCGGAGGCACCAGCCAGCGCCAGGCCAGCGACATCGAGATCGAGGCGCGGGAGATCCTGCGCATCAAGGACATGCTCAACAAATCGTTGGCCGATCTGTGCGACCAGCCCCTGGAGAAAGTCACCAAGGACACCGACCGCGACTACTTCCTCAGTGCCGCCGAAGCCAAGGATTACGGCCTGATCGACCGGGTGATCGCCCACCCCTCGGAAGCGGCGGGCGGCTGAGGCCGGTGCGGACGCACAACTAAAGTCTGCGTTTGCCCTGCCCGCCGCCCGGAATGGCCCAGCTCTTCTACGACTCCGATGCCGATCTCGGCCTGCTGACCGGCAAGACGGTGGCCATCATCGGCTACGGCTCCCAGGGCCATGCCCACGCCCTGAACCTCAAGGACAGCGGTGTGAACGTGGTGGTGGGCCTCTACGACGGCAGCCGCTCGGCCGCCAAGGCCAGGGCCGACGGCCTCGAGGTGCTGAGCGTGGCCGAGGCCTGCGCCAAGGCCGACTGGATCATGGTGCTGCTGCCCGATGAGGCCCAGAAGGCCGTCTACGCCGCCGAGATCGCGCCCCACCTCAGCGCCGGCAAGGTGCTGAGCTTCGCCCACGGCTTCAACATCCGCTTCGGCCTGATCCAGCCGCCCGCCGATGTGGACGTGGTGATGATCGCCCCCAAGGGCCCCGGCCACACCGTGCGCTGGGAGTTCCAGAACGGCCAGGGCGTCCCCGCCCTGTTCGCCATCCAGCAGGACGCCACCGGCAACGCGCGGGCCCTGGCGATGGCCTACGCCAAGGGAATCGGCGGCACCCGTGCCGGCATCCTGGAAACCAACTTCAAGGAGGAGACCGAAACCGACCTGTTCGGTGAGCAGGCCGTCCTCTGCGGCGGTCTGAGCGAACTGGTGAAGGCCGGTTTCGAGACCCTGGTGGAAGCGGGCTACCAGCCCGAACTGGCCTACTTCGAGTGCCTGCACGAAGTGAAGCTGATCGTCGATCTGATGGTCAAGGGAGGCCTCACCGCCATGCGCGATTCGATCTCCAACACCGCCGAGTATGGCGATTACGTGAGCGGCCCCCGGCTGATCACCGCCGACACCAAGGCGGAGATGCGGCGCATCCTGGCCGACATCCAGGACGGCACCTTCGCCCGCAACTTCGTGGCGGAGTGCGAGGCGGGCAAGCCGGAGATGGCCAAAGCGCGCGAGCGCGATGCCGCCCATCCGATCGAACAGGTGGGCAAGGGCCTGCGCTCCATGTTCAGCTGGCTCAAGGCCGCCTGAACCTCCCCCGATGCAGAGGCGACTGCTGACCCTGGCCTGGAGCAGCAGCCAGGCCGGCGGCACCCTTGCCGTCGGAGCCACCGCCTGGCTGCTCAGCGGCCTCACCCCTTCGCCACTGCTGAACGGGGTGCTGCCGGCCCTGGCCACCCTGCCGCTGCTGCTGCCCCTGCCCCAGCGGATCCGCCTCGGGTACCTGATCCAGCTGCTCAGCCTGCTGCTGCTGCTGGCCGTGGCCGCCGGCCTGCTGGGGCGCTCGGTGGTGGGCCCCATGCTGGGCATCGCCCTTCTGGCCATTGGCCTCCGCCTGGCCCAGGAGCCGCTGCAGCGCCAGCTGCATGGCCTCTGGGCCGTGCCGATCGGTGAGCTGCGGGCCGGAGCCGAAGCGGGCCGGCTGGTGGGCAACCTGCTCACGGCCCTGCTGTTTCCCCTGGGCAAGGCCCTGCTCCAGTTCGGCAACGCCCTGGTGCTCCTGCTGCCCCTGGCACCGGTGGTGGGCGCGCTGCACCCCGGTGCCCACCTCAAGCAGGAGCCCGCCCCAGATCAGGAGAACACGTCCGTGGGGCTGGAGCCGGGCGGGGTGCTGCAGGGGCTGCTGTTCGGGGGCCTGTTCGCCCTGCTGCCCCTGTGGGTGCGCCAGGAGGCGGCGGGCAACTGCTTCGATTTCGGCCTGGTGCTCACGGCCTACGGCCTGGGCCGCACCGGGGCGGAAGCCTGGGGGCTGCGGCTGCCACCGCGGCTGCCCTACCTGTTGATGGCCGCCGTGCTGGTGGCGACCCAGCTTGCCGGTGGCTGGTGGGCCGTGCTGCTGTTCGTGCCCTTCGGCCTGCTGGCCGCCATGGCGGACGCCCGCCTGGCCATTGGCGTGGACCCGGATGGGGACCTGCAGCAGAACTGGAACCGCCTGGAGCGCTCCTCGGCCCTGGGGGGCCTGGCCGGAAGTCTGGGGATGGGCCTGATCGCCCAGATGATCGGCCTGGCAGGCAGCCTGCCGATCCAGCTGGTGGCGTTCCTGGGGGCCGGAGCCCTGCTGCCCCTGCTGCAACATGGCCGGCGGTGAGCGCCGCCCTGCTCGTGCTGCTCGCCTGCGGGCTGGATCGGCTGCTGGGGGACCCCCTCTGGTGGCCGCACCCGGTCCAGGCCATGGGGTGGGCCATCGGCGTGCTGCAACGGGCTGTGGAAGCCTGGGCCGGCGACGCCCCCCGGCGCCTGCGCCTGGGCGGGGCGCTCCTCACCCTGCTGGTGGTTGCCGGCAGCGGCCTGGCGGGCTGGGGGATCGAGGCCATCGCCAGGCGCAGCCCGCTGGTGGGCACCCCCCTGCTGGTGCTGGGCCTGGCCAGCGCCCTGGCGGGGGGCAGTCTGGCCAGGGCGGTGCAGGCCGTGCTGGAGGCCCTCCCCGACCTACCCATGGCCAGGGCGCGCCTGGCCCGGATCGTGGGCCGCGAGGTGAGCCAGCTGCCGGAAGCGGAAATCCTGCGGGCCGCCGCTGAAACCGCCGCCGAAAACGCCGTCGACGGTCTGTTCGCCCCGCTCTTCTGGATGCTGGTCGGGGCGGCGCTGATGCAGCTGGGGCCACCACTGCCGGGCCCCCTCGCCCTGGCCTGGGGCTTCAAGGCGGCCAGCACCCTTGACTCGATGCTGGGCTACCACCACGGCCGCCTGCGCTGGCTGGGCACCGCCGGCGCCCGCCTCGACGATCTGCTCACCTGGCTCCCCACCCGGCTGGTGGCCCTCAGCCTGCCCCTGGCGGCGGGGCGGCCCCGGCAGACCTGCCGGTGGTGGCGGGCGGCCCTGCGGGACGGCGCCCCCGACCCTTCCCCCAATGCGGGGGTGTCGGAAGCGGCCTTCGCCCACGCCGCCGGCGTGCGCCTGGGCGGCGCCAACACCTATGCCGATGGCGTTCGCCTCAAGCCGATCCTGGCGGCCGCTGGCCGAAGCGCCGATCGGGAAGGCGTTGAGCGGATCCTGGGCCTGGGCGATCGGCTCGAGCTGCTCTGGCTGCTGCTGGCGCTACCGGTCCTGATGGTGCTCAACGCAGGAGGAGTGCTTCAGTAGGCGCCGCGATCGCGGGGATCCAGCATCACGCTGATCGTGCGCACAATGATCCGCAGGTCCATCAGCAGATTGCGGCGGCGGGCGTAGCGCACATCCAGCCGCACCCGTTCCGGGTAGCTGAGGTTGTTGCGGCCGGACACCTGCCACAGACCCGTCAGACCGGGGCGGACGGCGAGCACCTCGTCCATGCGGTCGCCGTAGCGGATCAGCTCGCTTGTGACGATGGGACGGGGACCCACCACACTCATCTCGCCCCGAAGCACATTGAGGAACTGGGGCAACTCATCGAGACTGGAACGCCGCAGGAACTTGCCCAGACGGGTGATGCGGGGATCGTTCTTGAGCTTGAAATCGTTGCGGAACTCTTCGTCGAGATCGGGAGATTCCGCCAGCAGCTTGGAGAGCAACCGATCCGCATCCCGGCGCATGGTGCGGAACTTGATGCAACCGAAACTGCGGTAATCACGGCCCACCCGTTGCTGCACATAGAACACCGGCCCCCTGGAGGTGACCTTCACCAGCAGGGCCAGGGTGAGCAGCACCGGAGCTCCGAGGGTCAGCACCGTGAGGGAAAAGAGGATGTCACCACTTCGCTTGACGACCCGATCCCGCTTGGACTGGAAGGCAATCAGCTCTTCAGCGGTGAACACCTGCGCCGGAGACGTCACAAGCTGTCGCGTGGCGTAGGGGGTCCCGATGGAAGAGAGCATGGGGGACTGCTTCGACAGATGAAGTTAAGGATCAGCTCGACCGGAACTCCATGGCGAAGGGCCACTCAGATCAGAGGCACAGGACGGCGGAGGCGGCGACAATGCTGCTGCCACAGCCTGTCGAGCAGGGTGTCCATGCGGCGTCTGAACACCGCCGGGGCGAAGCCCTCCGCCCAGCGCCGCTGCTCCTCCGCCGGCAGCGATCGCCACAGGCGGCCCGCCTCAAAGTGCTCCAGGGCCGCCGCCAGGCTGGCGGCGCTCTGCTGCGGGAAGAGCAGGCCGGTGGGGCCCGGCTCCCCGTCCATCAGGCAGCGCACGCTGTCGAGCACCCCGCCCTTCCCGAAGGCGATCACCGGGGCACCGGCGGCCATCGCCTCCACCGGCGCGATGCCGAAATCCTCCAGGCCCGCGTACACATAGGCCCGCGCCCGCTCCAACCAGCCGGCGGTCTCCTGATCCGACAGGCGGCCGAGGAAGCGGACCTGTGGCCCCGCCATCGCCTCCAGCCGCCGCCGCTCAGGGCCGTCGCCGAGCACCACCAGGGGCAGACCGGTGCGGTTGAAGGCCTCCACCACCACATCCACCCGTTTGTTGGGCACCAGCCGGCAGAGGCTCACGTAGACGTCGTCCCGGGGCCGATCCCAGCGGAACCGTTCCACCGCCACGGGGGGATGCAGCACATGGGCGCCCCGGCGCCAGAAGCTGCGGATCCGGCGGGCGGTGAAGCGGGAATTGGCCACCAGGGCCTCCACCCGGGCGCTACTGACCACGTCCCACTGGCGCAGCTGGTGCAGCTGCAGCCGCACCAGGGGACCCAGGGGGCCGCGGGCCAGGGCGGAACGGGCCAGGTAGGGGTGCATCTGATCCCAGGCATAGCGGGCCGGGGTGTGCACATAGCTGACGTGCAGCTGGTCGGGGCCGGTGATCACCCCCTTGGCCACCACATGGCTGCTGCTGATCACCAGGGGATGGCCGGACAGGTCCAGCTGCTCGATCGCCAGGGGCAGGAGCGGCAGGTACTGCTGGACGTGGCTCACCCCCCACGGCAGCCGCTGGATGAAGCTGGTCTGGACCTTCCGCCCCGACAGCCAGCTGCCGGGCCGGCCGCTCTCCCCATCCACAAGGGCGAAGAGTTCAGGCGGGGCTCCCCGCTCCGCCAGAAGCCTGTCGAGTTCGGCCACCACCTGCTCGGACCCGCCCACGGAACGGGGTGTGAACCACTCATGCACCAGGGCGACAGGGGTTGGGAAGGCCTCCATGGCAGGCACCGTAAGGCGCCACTATCACGAAAACTCTCAGCCGATTGCCCTTGCGGAATTCCCTGCCGATGCTGAGGCGACGACTGGGATGGCGAGAGCCGGGACACGATGGCGATCCGCGAGCTCCTCGAAGACGCCCTGCTGGAGCCCTCCATCGGCGAGACCGCCTGTTTCCGGTGGCATGCCACCCCGGTGGGCATTGCGGCGCTCTGGTGCGATGGCAAGCCGCCCCCGGCTCCGCCTTTCGATGTGGCGCTCAGGGAGGGGCTGCAGGTGGGCCTGGACCTGAGCCGGGAGGAACGGGAGTTTCACCAGGTGAAATCGGGCCTGGTGCTGCTGTTCCATTCCTGACGATCACAACCCCAACGATCCG
The DNA here is from genome assembly GCA_903917565.1 of uncultured cyanobacterium. Lineage (GTDB taxonomy): Bacteria > Cyanobacteriota > Cyanobacteriia > PCC-6307 > Cyanobiaceae > Cyanobium. Next base: position 94,891 of record CAIXBB010000046.1, read on the forward strand.
CCGGAAGGCTGGGCCAGACGTTCAGCCCGTTTGATCGCTGATCCCAACCTGATAGGGCTTCGGAATGGAACGGAGAGGGTGGGATTCGAACCCACGGAAGGTTTCCCTTCAAACGATTTCGAGTCGTTCGCTTTCGACCACTCAGCCACCTCTCCACAGCTTGATCACACGAGCGCATCGCCGAAGCGGCGCGTTCCATACTTCAAGCCGTTTCCATCCTACGGAGCGGTCAACGCGCCGCTGGCCCCACTGGCCCGCCACCCGGATGGCAGGGGAGTGCCTGCCGGCCACGGTCCGCTCAACCAGACCTGCCGTGGTCGCTGGACCAGCAGGGCTTGATGCTCGGCAGGCCGGGGCCGAAACCCCACCCACACAGACTCCGCGGCAGTCTCTGTGGCACCGGTCTGATGGCCCGATCGCCAGCTCGCCAGAGACTGCCGATCGGGCAGCAACAGCCAACGCTGTCGGCCCAGCTGCAGGCGCAGCGCGTGGCTGTCCATGGCCAGGGCCTCCACCGCCAGCCCCCGGCTCACCAGCCGCTGCCCGGCCGCCAGGGGAGCCGCGCCCTCGCCGTAGGCCACCACCCGGCCGGCCTGGCGTTCCCAGCAGGCCGGATCGACACCCGCCACCGGATCCAGCAGCAGGGCCCAGTCGAAGCGGGCCACCCCGAGCCCCTGGGCCAGCTGGCCGGCCTGGCGGCAGCTGAAGCCATCGGCTCGGGTGCTGACCAGGCCGGCGCGGCCGCGGTGCCGGGCCAGCAACAGGTCGCGGGCGGGACCACCCTCCCCCTGGTGCACCAGCAGCAACTGGTCGCCGCCCAGCAGCACCAGATGCAGCACCAGCACCCCCAGGCCCAGGCCGGCCGCCAGGAGCCGCCGGCCCCGACCGATCCCGGGCAGCACCAGACCCAGCAGGGCGAGCGTGAACAGCAGCACCAGCAGGGGCAGGGGCCGGCCGCTCTGCCACTGGGCCAGCGGAAGGCCGGCGACGGCGTGGGCGAGCTGGAGCAGCAGCATCGCCAGCCAGCCGAGGGGCACCAACAGGGGCGCCAGCAGGGCCGGCACCAGCACCGCCACCACCGCCAGGCCCATCGCCCCGAGGGTCAGTGGCGTGAGCAGGGGAGCCGCCAGCAGGTTGGCCGGCACGGCGTAGAGGGGCACGACGCCGAAGTGGAGCAACTGCAGCGGCAGGGTCCAGAGGCTGGCCGCCACCGGCACCGCCAGGGCGGACGCCAGCCAGCCCACCCACCTGGGGGCGGTGCTCGAGGCACCACCACCAGGAATCCGCTCAGCCAGGGCCTGCTCCAGGGGCCTGGCCGTCAGCACCAGTCCCGCGGTGGCGGCGGCGCTCAGCTGGAAGCCCACGTCGTGGAGCCAGGCCGGCCGCAGCAGCAGCATGCCCGCCAGGCTCAGGCCAAGGAGCCCCAGGGGGCGGGCCCGCCGGCCGCTCTCAAGCAGCACCAGGGCGATGGCCCCCATCAGCACCGCCCGCACCACCGAGGGCTGGGCCCCGGCCAGCAGCAGGAACAGGGCAATGGCGCCGCCGCCCAGGCCCAGACGCGCCCAGCGGCCGAGGTCCCTGCCGATGGCCAGCACCGCTCCCAGCAGGACGCTGAGATGGAATCCCGAGGCCGCCAGGGCGTGGGAGAGGCCAGCAACGCGGAAATCGGCACGCAGTTCTGCCGGCAGGGGCACCACGGCACTGCCCAGCACAAGGGCCGCCAGGAGCCCACCCCGCTCCGGGCCCGCCGCGGCCACGAAGCGGGCGGCGATGCTGCGGCGAAGATCGGCGATCGGGGTGGCGGGCCGGCGGAGCACCTCCAGACGCTCCACCGACAGGGGGGTCCAGCTGCCCTGGCGGGCCAGGCGCTCGGCCGGACCGGCCAGCAGAGGGTGGGGCGCCGGCCGGGGGCGCCGCAGCATCCCCGCCACCCGCACGCTCCAACCCTCGCGCAGGGACGGACAGGTGGGGAAGCCCAGCTCACTGCGGCCCCCTGCCGTCTGCAGCAGCACCCGACAGGGACCGGACTGGCCAGCGATGGCCACCGGATCACTCAGCAGCCGACCCTGCAGGATCACCTGCTGGGGCCCGTCCGCACCGGCGAGCAACCGCAGCGGATCCCCTGCGGCGGGCTGGAGCGGCCGCAGCTGGGCCTGCACCAGCACCAGGAGCAACAGCAGCAGCGGCAGCAGGGGAGAGCGATGCATGCTCCAGGGTTCCCGCCGGCCGCCGGGACCCCAGCGATCGCGACGTGATGGAGCGGGTGCTGGTGCTGGCGAAAACCTCTACAGGATGGTCAGCCCGGTGGGCGGGCGTGTGACAGGCAGCACCAGGTGGAACGCTTCTGGCAGGCCTCCCTGATCGATGGCCACAACAACGGCGAACGCAGCGCCTATGGGCGCGCTCCGGTCAGCTCCCGCTGCTGCCATCGCAGAAACAGGCTGGAGACGATCACCGTGATCAGTACATAGGACAGGATCCCGGGAACCAGATCAGGCATGGCCTTGCCGTAGGTCAGGGCCAGCTGGGCCGCCAGTCCCGTGTTCCGCATCCCCGTCACCAGGGCCACGGTGCGTCGCTCGCGTGGATCCGCTCCCGCCAGGACGTAGCCGATCGCCAGGCTGAGCGCGCTGAGGCCGGCCATGCCGGCCAGGGCCACCAGGTTCTGCTGCAGGAAGGGGAGCAGCTGCTTGCTGCTCAGCGCCAGCAGCGCCACCATCATCAGCAGCAGCAGCGCGGTGGCCAGGGTGCCGAGGGCGTGGCTGCAGCGCTGGGCCAGCTGCTGCTGCCATTGCCCCAGCAGCACGCCGGCGATCACCGGCAGCACCTGCACCTTCAGCACCTGGCCCGCCACCTGGGCAGGACTGATCCCCCATCCAACCGCCGGCCATCCGAGCTGGCTGGCGCCGGCACGGAACACGATCTCCATCACCGGGATGGTGACGATGGCCAGCAACGCGGCGGCGATCTGCAGCCGCGCCGCCAGCTCGGCCGTGCCGCCACTGCTGCGCACCCGGAACAGGATCAGGGGAGCACTGGGACACGCCAGCATCAGGGCCATGGCCACCCAGGCCGGCCGACTCAGCAGGCCACTGAAGGGCAGCAGCACCAGCGCCAGGCCGGCCAGGGGCACCAGAACGCAGGTGCCGAGCATCACGCGCCAGAGAAAGGCGGGGCGATCCCTGAGCAGCATGAACGGGTACTGCTTCAGCCCCAGACCGAGGCTGAACATCAGGGTGACGATCGTGGCCGGGACCAGAAAGGCAGCGACGTGGGGCATGGAAGTCAACCAAGAGGGGAACCCATCACCAGCAACGCCAAGGCGAAGACATCGATGATCGTGAGTGCCATCGAAGCGTGCGGTGCCCGGTCCCTTTGGTGTCCCTGCTCGGTGGGGATTCATGAACGCGGGCACGGCTGCGCACCATTCCCAGAGCCCCATCGGCGATCATCCCCGCACCAGCCTCCGGCCCTGAGCATCCTGCCCCCCATCCCCCTCACCCACCCCATGAACAACCGCCCGCGCCGTCTGGTCCCCGTCCTGGCCGGCCTGGCCCTGGGGCTTCCCCCGCTGTGGCCGGCGGCGGGCCTGGCCGACCCGGGGCCGGGCCCCTTCCCTGCCGTCAATCCCTGGAGCGGCACCTTCGAGCTCTATGGCTTCGCGCCGCTGCGCACCACCGGCACCACCACAATCCGGGGCCTGGAGGCCGAGGTGGACCAGGACCTGGGGGAAATTCTCGACGTGCTGCGGTTCGCCGCTTCCGCCCGCGGCAGCATCGAAAAGGACCGGGTGGGCCTGCAGACGGACCTCTGGTACACCAGCCTGGGCGACTCGGCGGGGCGCCTGGTCGGTCCCCGGCAGCTGTTCACTACGACGGCCGATGTGGGCCAGACCCTGGGGATCTACGACTTCGCCCTCCGTTACCGGTTCGGCGAGCGGGAATCGGCCCTCGGCAAACCCGGGACCTACTCGGTGATCCCCTATGCCGGGATCAGGCTGATCGATGGCAGCCTGAGTCTTGCCGCCACCCTTGATGGCCCCTTCGGACGCACCCTGCTGGAGCCCACCCGCAACTTTCAGCGGACCTGGGTGCAGCCCCTGGTGGGCACCCAGGCCACCGTGTTCCTCTCCCCGCGCCTGCGGGCCTTCGCCCGCGGCGATATCGGTGGCTTCGGTCTGGGCGGCCAGCGGGACCTCAGCGGCAATGCCCAGGTGGGCCTGGGCTATGCGATCGGGGACAACACGGATCTGAACCTTTCCTGGCGCTACATGGGCCTGAACTGGAACAACGGGGACCAGCAGGCCAACGGCTTTTCCGTCAACATGAACGGCATCGAGGTGGGCGTGAAGTTCTTCTTCGGTGGTGCGCCCAGGGGCCCAGCGGTTGCGGCGACACCGGATACCGCCCCCTTGGTGGCGCCCTGACCCAGGCAGGAGCGACAGCTCAGAAATTCGGCAGTTTGAGCATCAGCTCGCAGAGCTGGGGGCTGGGCAGCTGCTGACCCAGCAGGGGGGCCACCAGGGCGGCGAGCGGCCGCAACCGGCAGGGCCAGATGGCCCGCTCGGTGAGACGGCCGGCCTGGAAGGCGCCAGCCACCAGCACCACCACCAGCAGGGTGCGCTTCACGCCGACGGTGCCGTCAGCAGGGGAAAGCCGAGGGCACGGCGCTCCTCGAGCCAGGCCTCCGCCACCTGCCGCGCCAGATGGCGGATGCGCCCGATCGTGGCGGTGCGCTCCGTCACCGAGATCACGCCGCGGGCCTCGAGCAGGTTGAAGGTGTGGCTGCACTTGAGCACGTGGTCGAGGGCCGGGGCCGGCAGCCCGGCCGCCACCAGATCGGCAGCCTCGGCTTCGTGCAGGGCGAACAGCTGCAGCAGGCGTTCGGGATTGGAGGCCTCGAAGTTGTAGGTGCACTGCCCCTTCTCGAAGGGCAGCCAGATGTCGCCGTAGCTGCGCTCATCGTTCCAGCGCAGATCCCAGATGCTCTCCACGTCCTGGAGGTACATCGCCAGCCGCTCCAGGCCGTAGGTGATCTCGATCGACACCGGCCGGCAGTCGATCCCCCCGCACTGCTGGAAGTAGGTGAACTGGGTCACCTCCATGCCGTCGAGCCAGACCTCCCAGCCCACGCCCCAGGCCCCCAGGGTGGGGGACTCCCAGTTGTCTTCGACGAAGCGGATGTCATGGTCGGCAGCGTCGATGCCCAGGGCCTCGAGCGAGGCCAGGTAGGTCTCCTGGATGCCGTCGGGCGAGGGCTTGATCAGCACCTGGTACTGGAAATAATGCTGGGCCCGGTTGGGGTTGTCGCCGTAGCGGCCGTCGGTGGGGCGCCGGCAGGGTTCGGGGTAGGCCACCGACCAGGGCTCCGGGCCGATCGCCCGCAGCACGGTGTGGGGGCTCATGGTGCCGGCGCCCTTCTCGGTGTCGTAGGGCTGCAGGATCAGGCAGCCCTGGTCGGCCCAGAACCGGTTGAGGCTGGCGATGATGTCCTGGAAAAGCATGGTGCGCCGGTCGGGCTCTGGCCAGGACGGCAGGAAGGGTGGCACGATGCTGCCAGACCGATGCTCCCAGACCGGTGCTCCCGGATCCCTGCAGCCAGTGGATCAAGCCGCTGGATCAGGCCAGCAGTTGGAGCAGCCCCATCAGGCCGCCGGCCAGGGGCCGGTGCCGTGCCACCGAGAAGCCGGCAACCCGTGCCAGTTCCTCCTGGACTCCGGCGGTGGGGAAGCGGGCCAGGCTCTCCTCCAGATAGGCGTACTGCTCGGGCAACCCCACGGCACGGGCGGCCGGCACCACCAGATGGCGCAGGTAGAAACGCTGGAAGGCCGCCTCGGCCGACGCCGCATCGGGCCGGTTGAAATCCAGTACCACCGCCCGCCTGCCCGGCCGCAGCAGGCGCCGCAGCTCCACCAGGCCGGCGGCGGGATCGGCCAGGTTGCGCAGGCCGTAGGCCATCACCGCCCCATCGGCCCAACCATCGGCCAGGCCGGTGGCCAGGGCGTCGGCCTGCTGCCACTGCAGGGGCAGCCAAGGCTGCCGCGCCGAGCGGCGGCGGGCGATCGCCAGTGGCGCGGCGGCCGCATCCAGGCCCAGCACCAGGCCGCCGGGTCGGACGCGGGGGGCCAGCACCAGGGCCAGGTCACCGGTGCCGCAGCAGAGATCCAGCAGGCGCTGGCCGGGGCGGGGGCGTAACCAGAGGAGCGCCTGCCGCTTCCAGAGGCGATGCAGCCCCAGGCTGAGCAGATCGTTCAGCTGGTCGTAGCGGGGGGCGATGGCGTCGAACAGATCGCTGATCTGCCGGGGATCAACGGTGGCCAAGACAGGGGAGCGGGACGGATCGGCTGGGGAGAGGCGGCGGGGAAGAGCCGGAAGGGTCGGGCTTCAACCCGCACCCTGGAGGATCAGGGAGTCATCCCAGGGCAGCACGATCGCATCCAGGCTGACGCCGGCCGATTCGAGCTCGGGGGCCGTCAGGCCGCGGGCCTCGAGACGGACCGGGCTGGTGAAGGTGAGCACCATCACGGTGGCCAGGCCCACGGCCGCCGAGCAGACCATGCAGCCGGCCAGCATCAGGGAGAATTCGCGGCGGTCGGTGGCGGCCTGCATCAGCTGCAGAGCCCAGGCCACAAGGGCGACCACCACCAGCACCACCACCAGTGCGATCGCCGTGAACACGGGCGTCGGCAGGAGCAGGAAGGCGTTCACCGATGCACCACGGACCACGGACATTCTTCAATGTTACGGCGGATGAAGGAGCTGATGTGATCGGGGGCCCCGGCGATCTCAGGCCGATGTCAGCGGCGCCAGCAGGGGTCGAACGGGCAGGCCCCGCCGCAGCAGGTCCAGCTTGATCTCCTCCACCGTGAGCACCCCGTCATGGAGCAGGGAGGCCAGCAGGGCGGCTGAGGCCCCGGCCACCGCGAGGGCGTCGGCGATGTCATCGATGCTGCCGGCGCCTCCGGAGGCGATCACCGGCACCTCCACGGCCTCGACCACCGCCCGGGTGAGGGCCAGATCGTATCCCGCCTGGGTGCCGTCACCGTCCATGGAGGTGAGAAGGATCTCGCCGGCGCCGAGCGCCACCACGTGCCGGGCCCAGGCCACCGCATCCAGGCCAGTGTTCTCCCGCCCGCCCTTGACGAAGACATCCCAGGCCAAGGGGGCGTCCCCATCCGAGGGTCGACGGCGGGCATCGATGGCCACGACGATGGACTGGCAGCCGAAGCGATCGGCACCGGCCGTCACCAGCTCGGGGGTGCGGACCGCGGAGGAATTGAGGCTCACCTTGTCGGCGCCGGCCCGCAGCAGCTCGGTGATGCCCGCAACGCTGACGATGCCGCCGCCGACAGTGAAGGGGATCGTCACCGCCTCGGCGGTGCGTTGGACCATGTCCACCAGGGTGGCGCGGCCCTGGTGACTGGCGGCGATGTCGAGGAAGACGAGCTCATCGGCGCCGGAAACGCTGTAGCGACAGGCCAGCTCCACCGGGTCGCCGGCATCCCGCAGATCCACGAAGTTGACGCCCTTCACAACCCTGCCCCCGGCCACGTCGAGACAGGGGATGATCCGCTTGGCGACCACGGGTTCACTGTTAAGGTTGCCCCACTTTCTAATCGCGCCGGACATGGCCCAGGCTGGCATCACCATCGGTTCGAAAGTGAGGGTCACCCGCGTGCGCGATCGCATTCCGGCCGGTCTGGTGGCGGCCCTCAAGGCCGATGCCACCGGCACGGTGAAGGATTTCCGCCTCACCGACGGCACAGGCATCGGTGTGGTGGTGGAGCTGAGCGGTGGCACCACCACCTGGTTCTTCGATGATGAGATCACCCCCGCCTGAGACGGCCCCCCCATGAGCCAGAGGCCCGAAACCAGCGCCGGCTCGCCAGGCGTTTCCGGCGGCGCCAGGCAGTTGCTCGGCATGAAGGGCGCCAGTGGCAGCTCCAACATCTGGAAGATCCGGCTGCAGCTGATGAAGCCGGTCACCTGGATCCCCCTGATCTGGGGGGTGATCTGCGGGGCGGCAGCGTCGGGAAACTTCCACTGGACCCTGCCGGAGGTGGGGGCCTCGGTGGCCTGCATGCTGATGAGCGGCCCCCTGCTGGCGGGCTACACCCAGACGATCAACGACTACTACGACCGCGAGATCGACGCGATCAACGAGCCCTACCGACCGATCCCCTCGGGGGCCATTCCCCTGGGCCAGGTGCGGCTGCAGATCGTGGTGCTGCTGCTGGCGGGGCTGGCGGTGGCCTGGGGTCTGGATCTCTGGGCCGGCCATCGCACGCCGGTGCTGCTGCTGCTGGCGCTGGGGGGGTCCTTTGTGAGCTACATCTATTCAGCTCCACCGCTGAAGCTCAAGCAGAACGGCTGGCTGGGCAACTATGCCCTGGGTGCCAGCTACATTGCCCTGCCCTGGTGGGCCGGCCAGGCCCTGTTCGGCCAGCTCACCTGGACCACGGCCCTCCTCACCCTGGCCTACAGCCTGGCGGGGCTGGGCATCGCCGTTGTCAACGACTTCAAGAGCGTCGAAGGCGACAGGGCCCTGGGTCTGCAATCCCTGCCGGTGGTGTTCGGCATCGAACGGGCCAGCTGGATCAGCGCCGGCATGATCGACCTCTTCCAGCTGGCGATGGTGGCGGTGCTGATCGCCATCGGCCAGAACTTCGCCGCCGTGCTGCTGGTGCTGCTGATCGTCCCCCAGATCACCTTCCAGGACATCTGGCTGCTGCGCGATCCCGTCGCCTTTGACGTCAAATACCAGGCCAGTGCCCAGCCGTTCCTTGTGCTGGGCATGCTCGTGACCGCCCTGGCGATCGGCCACAGCGACCTGACCCTGCCATGACCAGGGTGGGCCAGTCCACGGCCACCACCGGCCCCCGGCAACCGGGCGAAGCACCACCCAGACGCCCCTCGCGACGCTCCAACTGGCGCCTGCTCAGGCCAGCCCTGGCGGCCGCCGCCGCAGGTGGCTTGGTGGCACTGGGCCAGACGATCGTGGTGAGAAGCCTCGACGGACTGCTTCCCGATGCCGGCCGCATCAACAGCTTCAACCGGCCGGGGACGATCACGATCCTCTCCTCCGACGGCCAGGTGGTGCTCAAGAAGGGTCCGGCCACCCGGGAGAAGCTGCCCGCCGGCAAGATGCCGCTGCTGATCCAGCGCGCCTTCGTGGCCGCCGAGGACCGCCGCTTCTACCAGCACGACGGCATCGATCTGCTCGGCATCAGCCGGGCCATGCTGCGCAACCTGCAGCAGGGGACCGTGGAGGAGGGCGCCAGCACGATCACCCAGCAGCTGGCCCGCACGGTGTTCCTGAGCCAGGACCGCACGATCATGCGCAAGCTCAAGGAGGCGGCCCTGGCCGGGAAGATCGAGCGCCAGCTCAGCAAGGAGCAGATTCTCGAGCAGTACCTCAATTACGTGTACCTCGGCTCCAGCGCCTACGGGGTTTCCGATGCCGCCTGGATCTACTTCTCCAAACGTCCCGACCAGCTCACCCTGCCGGAAGCCGCCCTGATCGCCGGCCTGCCGCCGGCCCCGTCGGTCTATTCACCCCTGGTGAATCCGGAGGTGGCCCTGCGGCGGCGCTCGATCGTGCTGGGGCGCATGCGGGAGGCGGGCTTCATCGACGATGCCCAGCTGGAGCGGGCCGAGGCCGCCCCTCTGGCGCTGAAGCCGGCCGAGCCGAAGTTCTTCCACACCCAGGCCCCCTGGTACACCAGCTGGCTTGAGCAGGAACTGCCCAAGGTGCTCAGCAAGGAGCAACTGGAAGTGGGGGGCCTCACCATCCGCAGCGGCCTGAATGCGGCCTGGCAGGCCCAGGCCCAGAAAACCATCGATACCTATGCCACCGGCAGCATGGAGGGGGCCCTGGTCGCCATGGAGCCGGGCACCGGTCTGGTGCGGGCGATGGTGGGTGGCAAGGACTGGGAAAAAACCCAGTTCAACCGAGCCTCCCAGGCTCTGCGTTCGCCGGGGTCCACCTTCAAGCTGTTCGTTTACCTCACGGCCCTCAAGGAGGGCATGAAGCCGGAGGACATCATGGTGGATTCCCCCCGCTGCTTCCACGGCTACTGCCCCAGGAACTTCGGCGACCGCTACTTGGGCGCCGTGCCGCTCTACGTGGCGATGCAGAACTCCCTGAACGTGGTGGCCGTGGCACTGCTGCAGAAGCTGGGCTTCGACAAGGTGATCGCCACCGCCAAGAGCCTCGGCATCCACCGGGAGCTGGGCCGCTTCTATCCGATGGCGATCGGCGCCTACGAGCAGACGGTGCTCGACATGACGGCGGCCTACGCGGCGATGATCAACCGGGGCGTCTACATCCAGCCGCAACCCTTCGAGGAGATCTACGGGCCTGACGGGAAACTGCTCTGGTCGCGCCGGGCCAATGGCCCCCGCGGCAGCCGGGCGGTGAGCAGCGACATCGCCGACGCGATGGTGTGGATGCTGCAGCAGGTGGTGCAGGGCGGCACTGGCGGTGGCGCCGCCCTGGCCGACCGGCCGGTGGCCGGCAAGACGGGCACCTCCGAAGGGGGTCGGGATCTCTGGTTCATCGGTTCGATCCCCCAGCTCACCACCGGCGTCTGGCTGGGGTACGACAACAACCGGGAGACGGGCACCACCAGCGTCCTGGCCACCTACGCCTGGCGGACGTTCATGGAGCCGATCACCAAGGGCATGCCGGTGCAGAAATTCCCGCCCAAGCCCGTCCTCACCGGCACGTTCAAGCCCGTGCCCACCGCGAAGAATGCCCAGCGGGATGCCTACCCGTCTTCAGGGGGGTATCGCGACAGCCAGCGCTGGGAAGGACCGGCGCGGGAGCCCAGCCGCACCTACGCGCCCGCGTGGGAGCCTTCCACCGAGCGGCCCCCGGCTGAGAGGGAACCGACGCAGGCGGCTCCGCCGAGCAATCCCGTCGCCGCTCCCCGCTCCCGCGATGCGGGGGTGCCCCCAACGGCCCCCCCCGCCGAGGCGCCCGCCCCCGTGGCACCACCGCCACCGGTCGCCGCCCCGCCACAACCCCCCTGAATGGCGCCCTAGCCCGGCGCCTGCAGCACCGCCGCATAGAAGCCATCCCCGCCGCCATGCTCCCCCCCGGGGGGTTCCGGCCACCACTGACGTTCCTGCAGCAGGGTCCAGGCCGGATGGGCCTCCAGCAGCGCGGCGATCAGGGCACCGTTCTCCCGTGGTTCGACGGTGCAGGTGGCATAGACCAACCGGCCACCGGGGGCCAGCAGGGGCAGCAGCCCCTCCAGCAGCTGGCGCTGCAGGATCACCAGGCCGTCGATGGCGTCCGGGGTGATCCGCCATCGGGCGTCCGGGTGCCGGGCCAGGGTGCCCAGGCCGGAGCAGGGGGCATCCAGGAGGAGGCGATCGAAGTGGGCCCGCCAGTGGGGCTTGGCCGCCGCCAGGGCGGTGGCGTCCAGGGCCACCGAGCGGATCGTCGTGAGTCCGAGCCGCTCAGCGTTGCGATCCAGCCGCCGCAGCCGGGCTTCGGAGCGGTCGAGCGCCCACACCTCGCCCCGGTCGCCGATCAGCTCAGCCAGGTGGGTGCTCTTGCCGCCCGGGGCGGCGCAGGCATCGAGGATCCGCTGGCCGGGCTGGGGGTCGAGCAGGGGGGCAATGGCCTGGGCACCGCGGTCCTGCACGCACCAGAGCCCCTCCGCGTAGCCGGGAAGGTCGCGGGGATCCCCCACCCGCTCCAGCAGGGTGAGGCCATGGGGCAGCTCGCTCAGGGCGCAGGCGGCCACGCCGGCGGCGGCGAAGCGCGCCACCAGGTCGTCCCGGGTGGTGCGCAGGGGGTTGGCACGCAGATCGAGGGCCGGCACCGCATTGCAGGCCATGGCGAAGGCCTCGGCCCGCTGCGGCGGCAGCCAGCCCAGCAGCTCGGCGGTGAGCCAGGGGGGCAGGGAGCGGCGCAGGGCCAGGGCGGCGGCGGGATCGGCCGGCAAGGCCAGCCCGTCCCAGGGTGAATGGCAGTGTGGAGTGCCGGCCTGGGGCTCCCGCCGCCGCAGCAGGGAGCGCAGCAGGCCGTTCACCACCGGCGCCAGGCGACCCAGGCCGGCCCGCTTGGCCAGGGCGACGGTGGTGCTGACCGCCGCCGCGACCGGCACCCGATCGCTGAACAGGAGCTGGTAGAGCCCCACATGCAGCAGCCAGCGCAGGGCCGGTGGCTGGCGCAGGGCGGACACCTTGCCGAGGGCATCGATCCAACCGTCCAGCAGCAACCTCTGGCGAATGGCCCCGTAGGCAATCTCGGTGGCCAGGGCGCGGTCGGCCGGGGACAGCCCACCACCGGCGCGGGCCAGGGAGGCCAGCTCGCGCTCCAGGGCCGCGTCGGCGTAGGCGCCGGCCGCAACCGCCTGCAGCACCTGCCAGGCCAGCTGCCGGGAGGCCAGGCCGGGAACGACGTCGCTGGCGTGAATCGGCGGACTCCCTGGAAGGTTCACTCCTTTGTACAGGAGGGCTCGGCCGCCATCACCAGCTCCAGGGGAGGCCGCCAGCGGTGCCGGGCCAGGGGCAGCCGCCCGTCGGGGGCCACGGCGATCCCCTCGGCCAGCAGCAGCTGCCGCTGCATCCAGTCGCTGCCCTCGCGGCCGGGGCTCATGGCGATGCGCCCCTGGGCATTCACCACCCGCTGCCAGGGCACTTCCGAGGGCAGGGGCAGGCGCCGCAGGGCCCAGCCCACCTGGCGGGCGCAGCCGAAGGCACCGATCAGCTCGGCCACCTGGCCGTAGGTGGCCAGCTGCCCTTCGGGGATGCGGCACACCATCGCGTAGACGCGACGGTCGAAGGGACGGCAGGTCTCGGCGGCGAACCTGGCCAAGGCATCAACAGGGGAGGGGGCAACGCCGATGATGGCGTTTTCCCAGGCCGATGCCGCTGCTGCCCCGCCGCTTCGAGCGCCTGCGCGCGGTGCTCGATCGCCGCATGGGGGATCTGACCGTGCTGCTGGAACATGTCGACAAACCCCACAACCTCTCGGCGATCCTGCGCAGCTGTGATGCGGTGGGGGTGCTCGAAGCCCACGCCGTGAGCCTCAAAGGACGCGTGCCGACCTTCAACAGCACGGCCCTGGGCAGCCAGAAATGGGTGGCGTTGCACCGGCACGAGCGCACCACCGACGCCATCGCGATGCTCAAGGCCAATGGCTTCCGGATCTACGGCACCCACCTGGGGGCGCAGGCGGTGGACTACCGCCGTTGTGATTTCACCGGGCCCACGGCCTTCGTGCTGGGAGCGGAGAAGTGGGGGCTCAGCGAGGCCACCGCCGCCGCGATCGACCAGGCGATCGTGATTCCGATGGCGGGCATGGTGCAGTCGCTCAATGTGTCGGTCGCCAACGCGATCCTGATGTTCGAGGCCCTGCGGCAACGGCAGGAAAAGGGTTGCCTGCCCAGCCACGGCGAGGGGCTTTCAGCGGAGCGCTACGGCCTGCTGCTGTTTGAGTGGGCCTACCCGGAGGTGGCCGCCTGGTGCCGCCGTGAGGGGCGCCCCTACCCGGCCCTCAGCCCCGAAGGCGCCATCCTCGAGGAGCTTCCCCGGGGCGTGCGTCTGCACTGTTGAGGATGATCCGCAGGGCAGGCCAAGGGCTCAGGAGCCCTGGCCCACAGAACGGAACCACGCCCGCAGAAAGCTCAGGGAGAGTTCTGAAGATGGCGCGCTGCATTGAGATCGTCGATGTAATAGGCGATCGCAAGCCTGAGCAGCTCGGTGCGTCGCTCAGCGCCCAGAGGAAGTGGACTACGGGAGGCTTCAGGGATTTTCTCAATATGAACGAAGAACTCGTCACTGCCTCTATCCACCACATCCCGAACTCGCAGAAGAGGCAGAAATCCACAGGCCTGCAGATCCTCCATGATCAACAGGAAACTGTAGGGATTAAAGACAAAGCTCTGAACCCCACCTGAATGTCCAAACTCATGGGTGAATTGCAGGGCGTCGAAGGAAGATATGTCGATCGTTCCTCCACAGGCGTCGACCACCACCTGCTCAAAACCATAGCTGCGATATCCAATTGTTTGGCCTCCAGAATGGGTTGCAGCGGAGGCTGACTGGTCGAAGATGGCGCCAAGCGTCGGCTTCACGCGGCCCGATGCGTGGGCATCGATGAGCTGTCCCGTGGTGGAGAGCGGGCGAAAGCAATCAAAACAGCGGGTGCCTATCGGGATGGCCATGGTAAGGAAGGCCCCATCCGCAAGCAGCGTTGCAGCATCATCGAGAAACGCAATCGGATCTGGAAGACGCTCGTAATTGTGCGAAGAAATTATATAGGCAAGACAGCCCTCTGCACGCTCCACACGAGCATCCTGGCTTTGGGTGTAAGCAGCCAAGCTGGCTACGAGGTCTGAGGTGAGTAACACATCCACTTCCTCCACTCTGTCCTGGAGGCTGATCACATCCTGGTCATCCGCATAGGCCTGCAGCAACTGATCACGTGGCAAGATATCGACCGTCAAGCAGTTGAATCCCTCGCCCTTGGGGCAAGTCGGCCTGTGGAACGGACCAATCTCCATGCCCAGAGCCGTCTTGGAGACATGCTTACGCAGTTCATCCAGTCGTGTCGACAGATCGCGCGGAGATGGGAGCAGCTCAGGACAAGGCGATGCCCCGCAGACCCCAACGGCAGCCGGAAGGGAACGGGAAAGGAACACACGGTGGAAATCTTCAGCAAGCATCACCTGCGCGGGGAGGGCCAGTGCAGCAAGAATTGTCTGAACGCCAAGGGCGCCACCCAATCGAGTCGGCAAAGCAAACAGCAGAATCTTCTTCACAAACGGGAATCCCTCGCTATGCAGGGCACGCCATAGGAACAACGATGGATTGATCTGTTTGAAGGAGTACTCACCACAACAAGCCAGATCCTCAAGAACAGACGGACTCAGCAACAACCGCGCGATCAGGGGATACAAGGGGAGCAGGGCCACACCTGAGGATGACATGGTCAAAGAGAGCCCAACTTCACCAGCGGTAATCAACTGATTCTTGGCGATATCCACATCCAGAGACTGCCAGAAGCTCTGCCAGGCGGGCTCCAGAAGCAGCAACTGATTGGCACACAAACAATAGGACTGCAAGTGGTAACCCTTTTCATAACTATCCGTCAAACCGGAAAGGGCCGCAGCCTGGCGATCGGCCACCAGCGCGATGACCTCCTCCAGGCTCTGCAAGGCGGAAGAATCGGGTCCGAGGGGAAGCACGCTGTCATTGATGAACAGAACATGCCGGAACGGCAGGCCCTCTGAGGCCAGCTGAGTGGCGATCAGTGCCGTATCCCGATAGGCCCCGATGCAGCGACCTTGATTCGATCTTCTCAGGCAGTAGATCTCATGATCGGCGAGAAAGCCCAGCGCCTCGTCGTCGAATCCGGAGCAGGTTGTGATAAAGACAGTATGGCCTTGACCCAGCAACCCAATCAACAGAACGCGCCAGACCACCCCCGGGTTCAGGAAAGATGTCACCCCTCTCATTCGTACACCCGGGGGCTTGAGGACATGACCAATGCGTCGCTACAGCGAGGCCGTCAAGGCTGATGTGAGGAGGCGGATGACCCCGCCGCAACGGCAGAGCGTGGCC